>NZ_JBVILX010000008.1:0-95752 GCF_055580145.1 Kitasatospora sp. NPDC032121
ACATTCCGAACCCGGAAGCTAAGCCTCACAGCGCCGATGGTACTGCAGGGGGGACCCTGTGGGAGAGTAGGACGCCGCCGAACAATTCTTCTGAAAAGCCCCTGATCCATTCGGATCGGGGGCTTTTCGCATTTATCTGAAACCGGACTCGACGGACTCGACGGGCTCTATGGATTCGAGGGATTCGAGGGATTCGACGGATCCGACAGAGCGACGGATTCGATCGACTCGCCAGACGGCCGCGTCAGCCGCGATCAGGGCACCGGACGCACTGCGTCCCCCGCCCAGCCTTGTCTACGCCCGTAGCACCCCTTCACGGCCCGTCTCAAGGGTCGTGGGACCCCATTGGTGTCAGTGGCCGGGTTTGGCGCTGGTGATGACGGCGAAGACGGCGCCGTGGGGGTCGACCAGCTGGGCCAGCCGGCCGACGCCGTGCACGTCCATGGCCGGGATCCGTACGGTCGCGCCGAGGGTGGCGGCGATGGCGAGGCTGGCGTCGGTGTTGGGGACCTCGAAGTAGGGGAGCCAGTGCGAGGTGGTGCCGCGCGCGGTGTGCTCGGGGCCGAGCTGCATGATGCCGCCGTGGGCGTCGTCCGTGCCGCCGCCGGCCGGGGTGAGGACGGTGTACATCACCTCGCCGAGCGGGACGTCCTGCTCCTGCCACTCGAAGACGGCCCGGTAGAAGGACTTGGCGCGTTCGGCGTCGACGCTGTAGCACTCGGTCCAGCAGAGGCTGCCCTCCTCGGTGACGAGGTCCAGGCCGCGGGTGTCGTGCGGCTGCCAGACCGCGAAGTCCGCGCCGGTCGGGTCGGTGTAGCCGGCCATCCGGCCCGCGGAGAAGACGTCGAAGGGGGCGAACCGGACGCGGCCGCCGGACTGTTCGACCAGGGCGGTGGTGTGGTCGGCGTTCTCGGTGGCGAAGTAGATCGTCCAGCCGGGAGCGGCGCCGTCCTCGGCGACCGGGCCGAGGGCGGCGACGGTCCGGCCGTCGAGCTGGAAGAAGCCGTAGCCGCCGGCCTCGGGGCCGGCCGAGTCGAAGGTCCATCCGAACAGCGCGGTGTAGAAGTCGACGGACGCCCGGGTGTCGGGACTGCTCAGGTCGAGCCAGTCCGGGGAACCGGGGCGGAAGTCGGTGTTGAGCATGGCGGCACTGCTCCTCGGACGGGGCCCGGGCGGGCGCGGTCGACGGCGGCCCCCCTCGGTTCCTCCCACCTTGGCACCTCGGCCGGGGCGCTGCACGGCAGCGACGGTTCCGGGGCTGTCGGGGCAGGGCGGTACGGTGCGTAGCGGAATGATCCACCCGTACCGGTCGAAGGGGGTCCGGTGAGCAAGCAGGCGTCGCAGTCCGGGCAGCAGGTGCCGCGCCAGTTGGCGCAGGTCGAGGGCGTGCTGGAGCGGATCACCTACGCCAACGAGGAGACCGGCTACACGGTGGCCCGGGTGGACACCGGCCGGGGCGGGAACGACCTGCTGACGGTGGTGGGCGCGCTGCTGGGGGCGCAGGTCGGCGAGTCGCTGCGGCTGCACGGGCGGTGGGGCTCGCACCCGCAGTACGGGCGGCAGTTCACGGTGGAGAACTACACCACGGTGCTGCCCGCGACCGTCCAGGGGATCCAGCGGTACCTGGGCTCGGGGCTGATCAAGGGGATCGGGCCGCGGTTCGCCGAGCGGATCGTGGAGCGCTTCGGGGTGGACACCCTGGAGGTGATCGAGAACGAGCCGGGCCGGCTGATCGAGGTGCCGGGGCTGGGGCCGAAGCGGACGAAGAAGATCGCGGCGGCCTGGGAGGAGCAGAAGGCCATCAAGGAGGTGATGGTCTTCCTGCAGGGGGTCGGGGTGTCCACCTCGCTGGCTGTGCGAATCTACAAGCAGTACGGCGACGGCTCGATCGGTGTGGTGAAGAACGAGCCGTACCGGCTGGCCTCGGACGTCTGGGGCATCGGCTTCCTGACGGCGGACCGGATCGCCCAGGCGGTGGGCATCCCGCACGACAGCCCGGAGCGGGTGAAGGCCGGCCTGCAGTACGCGCTGTCGCAGAGCACCGACCAGGGGCACTGCTTCCTGCCGGAGGAGCGGCTGATCGCGGACGGCGTGAAGCTGCTCCAGGTGGACGTCGGGCTGGTGATCGACTGCCTGGCGGAGCTGGTGGCGGCCGAGGGGGTGGTGCGCGAGGCGGTCCCGGGGGAGGGCGGCGAGCCGGTCACCGCGGTGTACCTGGTGCCGTTCCACCGGGCGGAGATCTCGCTCGCCAACCAGTTGCTGCGGCTGCTGCGTTCGGACGAGGACCGGATGCCGTGGTTCGGGAACGTGGACTGGCCGGTGGCGTTGGACTGGCTGGCGAAGCGCACCGGGGCGGAGCTGGCGCCGGAGCAGGAGCAGTCGGTGCGGCTGGCGTTGACGGAGCGGGTCGCGGTGCTGACGGGCGGTCCGGGCTGCGGCAAGTCGTTCACGGTGAAGTCGATCGTGACGCTGGCGCTGGCGAAGCGCGCCAAGGTGGTGCTGGCGGCGCCGACCGGCCGGGCGGCGAAGCGGCTGGCGGAGCTGACCGGGGTGGAGGCCTCGACGGTGCACCGGCTGCTGGAGCTGAAGCCCGGCGGGGACGCCGCCTACGACCGGGACCGGCCGCTGGACGCGGACCTGGTGGTGGTCGACGAGGCCTCGATGCTGGACCTGATCCTGGCGAACAAGCTGGTCAAGGCGGTGCCGCCGGGTGCCCACCTGCTGTTCGTGGGGGATGTGGACCAGTTGCCCTCGGTGGGTGCCGGGGAGGTGCTGCGGGACCTGCTGGCCGAGGGCGGGCCGATCCCGTCGGTGCGGCTGACCAGGATCTTCCGGCAGGCGCAGCAGTCCGGCGTGGTGACCAACGCGCACCGGATCAACGAGGGCAGGCCGCCGCTGACGGACGGACTGGCGGACTTCTTCCTGTTCGCCGAGGACGACGCGGAGCGGGCGGCCGGGCTGACGGTGGACGTGGTGGCGCGCCGGATCCCGCAGAAGTTCGGCTTCGACCCGCGCCGGGACGTGCAGGTGCTGGCGCCGATGCACCGCGGCCCGGCCGGCGCGGGGAACCTGAACACCCTGCTCCAGGCGGCGGTGACGCCGGCCCGGGAGGGGCTGGCCGAGCGCCGCTTCGGCGGCCGCACGTTCAGGGTGGGGGACAAGGTCACCCAGATCCGCAACAACTACGACAAGGGGCGGAACGGCGTCTTCAACGGCACAGTGGGAGTGGTGACCGCCCTCAGCGTGGACGACCAGCGGCTGACGGTGCTCACCGACGAGGACGAGGAGGTGGTGTACGAGTTCGACGAACTGGACGAGCTGGCCCACGCGTACGCGGTGACGATCCACCGCTCGCAGGGCAGCGAGTACCCGGTGGTGGTGATTCCGGTCACCATGTCCGCTTGGACGATGCTCCAGCGGAACCTGCTCTACACCGCTGTGACCAGGGCGAGGAAACTGGTGGTGCTGGTGGGGTCACGCAAGGCGATCGGACAGGCCGTTCGGGCCGTCAGCGCAGGTCGGAGGCACACCGCGCTCGATCATCGGCTGTCAACTGGATGATTATCCAACGGGATGGTTGCCTCTAATGTTCTCTTGACGTGAAGAGATTTACGGCAGAGCCTAGGGTGGTGCCGATCTTGTCCGGTTCGTACCGGCTGCGGCGGCAGGTTTTGTAGGGGCGGGCCCTTTCGGGCCACCCCGGGTGCGCGACTGTCCTCCGGATGGGGGATGGTAGAGACAGTCAGGGCACCTTGGAAGAGGATTCATTTCGTCGGTGAGGAAGACGTGAGCGACAACTCGGTAGTACTGCGGTACCAGGACGGCGAGTACGAATACCCCGTCGTCGAGAGCACTGCGGGCAACTCCGGCTTCGACATCTCGAAGCTGCTCCCGCAGACCGGCCTGGTCACCCTGGACAACGGCTTCGGTAACACCGCCGCGTACAAGTCCGCGATCACCTTCGTGGACGGCGACAACGGCATCCTGCGGTACCGCGGCTACCCGATCGAGCAGCTCGCCTCCGATGGCGGCTTCATCGAGACCGCGTACCTCCTGATCAACGGTGAGCTGCCGAACGCGGACCAGCTGGCGGAGTTCAACCGCGAGATCACCCAGCACACCCTGCTGCACGAGGACGTCAAGCGCTTCTTCCAGGGCTTCCCGCGGGACGCCCACCCGATGGCCATGCTGTCCTCGGTGGTCGGCGCGCTGTCCACGTTCTACCCGGAGAGCCACAACCCGTTCGACGCGGCCCAGCGCCACCTGTCGACCGTGCGCCTGCTCGCCAAGCTGCCGACGATCGCCGCGTACGCGTACAAGAAGGCGATGGGCCAGCCCTTCGTCTACCCGCGCAACGACCTGAGCTACGTCGAGAACTTCCTGCGGATGACCTTCGCCGTCCCCGCCGAGGACTACGAGCTCAACCCGGTCGTCGTCAACGCGCTGGACAAGCTGCTCATCCTGCACGCGGACCACGAGCAGAACTGCTCGACCTCCACCGTGCGCCTGGTCGGCTCCAGCCACGCCAACCTGTTCGCCTCGATCTCGGCCGGCATCTCGGCCCTGTGGGGCCCGCTGCACGGCGGCGCCAACCAGGCCGTGCTGGAGATGCTGGAGAGCATCCAGAAGGACGGCGGCGACGTCGACGCCTTCATCACGAAGGTGAAGAACAAGGAAGCCGGCGTCAAGCTGATGGGCTTCGGCCACCGGGTCTACAAGGCCTTCGACCCGCGCGCCGCCCAGGTCAAGCTGCTCGCGCACGAGGTCCTCGGCCAGCTCGGCAAGAACGACGAGCTGCTGGACATCGCGCTCAAGCTGGAGGAGCACGCCCTCAAGGACGACTTCTTCATCTCGCGCAAGCTGTACCCGAACGTGGACTTCTATACGGGTCTGATCTACCGCGCCATGGGCTTCCCGACCAGCATGTTCACCGTGCTGTTCGCGCTCGGCCGGCTGCCGGGCTGGATCGCCCACTGGCACGAGATGATCAACGACCCGACCAGCCGGATCGGCCGCCCGCGCCAGATCTACACCGGCACCGCGATCCGCGACTACGTCCCGCTGGACGCCCGCTGACCGGAGCGGAGCCGACCACCGGCCCGCACGGAAGCTGAAAGGGGCCCGGCCGCTGCCTGAGCGGTCGGGCCCCTTCGCGTCCCGGTGGCGCGCCCGAGGGCCCGCGCGGGGACGGAACCGTACGGCGCACGACTCCGGGGCCGGCCGCAGCCGGGGACGGCCGCTCAAAGCGTCCCAGGCCCGCCAGAACCCCGGCGTCGTGCGCGAAGGCCGTCGAGAGCCGACGACCGTTCCCGGGGCCCGCCGGAGCCCCGTCGACGACAGCCGCTGGAAGCGCGGGGACACGATGCCGTTCAGCGTGTCCCCGCCCATCGGAAAACTGCCGCACTACCAACCTAAGACGTATCAGGGTGCGAGAAGTTACGCCGGGGGGGTGTGAGCTGCCTCTCGCCACGCTCCGTGTGCGCGTCGTACCTCGCTCATACCACATGTTCACACGGGCGGGACGTCACCCTCCCCGCAGTCACGGCAACCGAGCGTGATAGGAATCGTGGCATTCCGGTACGGACCGTCGCGCCATTCGCCACGTGACGGCGGAACTGGGGAGGGAGTGGGCAGATGGCCAGGAACGTCGTCGTCACCGGCGGTGGCACGGGAATCGGGTACGAAGTCGCGCGTCGGTTCGTCGAGGCCGGCGACCGCGTGGTGATCGTGGGCCGCCGCCGGGAGGTCCTGGAGAAGGCCGCGGCCGACCTCGGGCCGAACGTCACCCCGCTGGTGTGCGACCTCGCCGACCCGGACGCCGTCGAGGCCGCGCTCGCCGATCTGCCCGAGCGGATCGACGTCCTGATCAACAACGCCGGCAGCCGGGAGACCGTGATCGGCGGCGGCCCGCACGCCCTGCTGGCGCGCTGGCGCGGCGACTTCGAGCGCAACGTGCTCACCGTGGTGCTGCTCACCGAGTCGGTCCGCGACCGGCTCACCCCGGGCTCCGGCCGTGTGGTCACCATCAGCTCCATCGCCGCCCTGCGCGGGGCCGGTTCGTACGGCGCGGCGAAGGCCTCGCTGCACGCCTGGAACCACTTCCTGGCCGCCCAGTTGGGCACGTCGGGCATCACCGCCAACATCGTCGCGCCGGGCACCGTCGCGGGCACCGAGTTCTTCGGGCCGCGGCTGGACGAGGCCGAGGTCGCCCGCCGGGCCGCCCGCACCCTGCTCGGCCGGATCGGCGAGACCGGTGAGGTCGCGGCGGCGGTGCACTTCCTGGCCTCGCCCGAGGCCGGGTTCATCACCGGCGAGATCCTGCACTGCAACGGCGGCGAGCTGCTGGGGCGTTGAGACGCGCCCGGACAGGCCAGAGGGCCCCGGACCGGTGTCGGTCCGGGGCCCTCGCGCGTGCGGCCGGGGTGTCCGGGCCGCGGGGGTGTCCGGGCGGGGGTGTCCGGGCTCAGGCGGGCCGGAAGCGGCGCAGCCGCAGGCTGTTGGTGACCACGAAGACCGAGGAGAAGGCCATCGCCGCCCCGGCGATCACCGGGCTGAGCAGGCCGGCCGCGGCCAGCGGGATCGCCGCCACGTTGTAGCCGAAGGCCCAGAACAGGTTGCCCTTGATGGTGCCCAGGGTGCGGCGGGAGAGCCGGATCGCGTCGGCCGCCGAGCGGAGGTCGCCGCGGACCAGGGTGAGGTCGCCGGCCTCGATGGCGGCGTCGGTGCCGGTGCCCATCGCCAGGCCCAGGTCGGCCTGGGCGAGTGCGGCCGCGTCGTTGACGCCGTCGCCGACCATCGCCACGACCCTGCCCTCGGCCTGCAGCCGCCTGACGGTGGCGACCTTGTCCTCGGGGAGCACCTCGGCGATCACGTGCTCCGGCGCGATGCCGACCTCGGCCGCCACGGCCCCGGCCACCGCCCGGTTGTCGCCGGTGAGCAGCACCGGGGTCAGGCCCAGTGCCCGCAGTCTGTCGACGGCCTCGGCGCTGGTCGGCTTGACCGCGTCGGCGACCTCCAGCACGGCCCGCGCCTCGCCGTCCCAGCCGACCGCGATCACGGTGCGGCCGGCCGCCTCGGCGGTGGCCTTGGCGCGGGCCAGGGAGGGCGGCAGGTGCAGGGCGCGGTCGGCCAGCAGGGCCTCGTGCCCGGCGACGACCGCGCGGCCCGCCACGACCCCCTCCACGCCCCGGCCGGGCACGTTGCGGAAGTCCGCGACGGCGGGCAGTTCGCCGGCCTCGGCGGCGGCCTCGGCGACCGCCCGGGCGATCGGGTGCTCGGAGGCGTGCTCGACGGCGCCGGCCAGGCGCAGCGCCTCGGCCCCGTCCACGCCCTCGGCGGTGTGCACCGCGACCAGGGCCATCCGGCCGGTGGTGACGGTGCCGGTCTTGTCCAGGACGACGGTGTCCACCGTGCGGGTGGTCTCCAGCACCTCGGGGCCCTTGATCAGGATGCCGAGCTGGGCGCCGCGGCCGGTGCCGACCATCAGCGCGGTCGGGGTGGCCAGGCCCAGGGCGCACGGGCAGGCGATGATCAGTACGGCGACGGCCGCGGTGAAGGCCTCGGTGGGGCTGTCGGTGGTCAGCAGCCAGACCACCAGGGTGGCCAGGGCGATCAGGATGACGACCGGGACGAAGACGGCGGAGATCCGGTCGGCCAGCCGCTGGGCGGCGGCCTTGCCGTTCTGGGCCTCCTCGACCAGCTTGGCCATCCGGGCCAGCCGGGTGTCCGCGCCGACCCGGGTGGCCTCGACCACCAGTCGGCCGCCCGCGTTGACGGTGGCGCCGGTGACGGCGTCGCCGACGGTGACCTCGACCGGGACGGACTCGCCGGTCAGCATCGAGGCGTCGACCGCCGAGGCGCCCTCGACCACCGTGCCGTCGGTGGCGATCTTCTCGCCGGGGCGGACCACGAAGCGGGTGCCGACCGTCAGCCGGTCCACCGGCAGCCGTACCTCCCGCCCGGCCCGGAGCACCGCGACGTCCTTGGCGCCGAGGTCGAGCAGGGCGCGCAAGGCGGCGCCGGCCCGGCGCTTGGAACGGGCCTCCAGCCAGCGGCCGAGCAGGATCAGCACGGTGACGGCGGCGGCGGTCTCCAGGTAGAGCGAGGAGGAGGGGTCGGTGTCGCCGACGGACGGCGAGAACTCGTGGCGCATCCCGGGCCGGCCGGCGTGGCCCCAGAACAGCGCCCAGCAAGACCAGCCGAAGGCGGCCAGGGTGCCGAGCGAGACCAGGGTGTCCATGGTGGCGGCGCCGTGCCGCAGGTTGGTCCAGGCGGCGCGGTGGAAGGGCAGGCCGCCGTAGACCACGACCGGGCCGGTGAGGGCGAAGGCCAGCCACTGCCAGTCGGTGAACTGGAGGGCCGGGACCATCGACAGCAGGACGACCGGGAGGCTGAGGACGGCGCTGATCAGCAACCGGTCACGCAGAGGGTCGGCGGGCTCGGGCTCGGATCCGGGCTCGGGGGCGGCCGGGGCCGGGGGCGGCGGGAGTACGGCGGTGTAGCCGGTGCGCTCGACGGTGGCGATCAGCTCCTCGACCGTGGTGCCGGGGCCGAAGTCGACCCGGGCCTTCTCGGTGGCGAAGTTGACGGTGGCCTCGACGCCGTCCATCCGGTTGAGCTTCTTCTCGATCCGGGCCGCGCAGGAGGCGCAGGTCATCCCGCCGATCGACAGCTCGACCCGGTCCCGGGCCCCGAGGTCCGGGGCGGACGTGCTCATGCGGATCAGCTCCTTGGTCGGGCGGACGGCGGGAGCGGTTCGAGGCCCCCGCCGTGCCGGGGGGTCAGGCGCTGCGGCCGACCAGCTCGTAGCCGGCCTCGTCGATCGCGGCGCGCACCTGCTCGTCGTCCAACGGGGCGGCGGAGGAGATCGTCACGGTTCCGGCCGCGGCGTCGGCGGCGACCTCGGTGACCCCGGCCAGGGCGGAGACCTCCTCGCTGATCGCCTTCTCGCAGTGGCCGCAGCTCATGCCGGACACGGTGTAGGTGATGGTGCTGGACATGGAGGCCTCCGGGAGGTCAGGGCGGCCCGGGTGCTGCCCGGGATGCGGCGCCGACAACGACTCTGCTACCGACAGCATACCCCTCCAGGGTATTTCCGGGCGGGGCGGGGTGGGATGTCCCGCGGTGCGGGGGACGGGCCGGTAGGCCTCGCCCGTGATCGTCCCTTATGTTCGGTATGTGTTTCCGCTCCGCCGCGCCCAGTCTCCCTCGGCTCCCACGGCAGCCGGACTGCCGCCGGACCGGCAGCGCGGCGCCCTGCTCGCCGCCGACCTCCAGGACGTGCCGTTCTGGCGGCGTGCCACCCCGGCACTGATCGCCGTCCTGCTGGTCGGGCTCGCGGACTTCCTCTCCGGCAAGGACCGCTACCTCGCTCCGCTGATGACCGTGGTGCCGACCATCGCGGCGCTGACCCTGAAACCCGGCGAACTGCTCCTGGTCTGCTTCCTCGGGCTGGTCACGGTGTTCGGGCTCAGCCACCACGACGAGGTCGACAACATCAACGACGCCCGCTTCCTCTACGGGGCGATGGTCAGCTACGTCGTGCTGACGCTGTTCTCGGCCTGGGTCGCCAAGATCCGGATGCGGCGGGCGGCGGCCTTCGCGGCCGTCAGCTCCGTCGCCGAGGCCGCCCAGCGGGCGCTGCTGCAGCTGCCGGGGCCGACCGTCGGACCGCTGCGGCTCGCGGTGCGGTACGTGTCGGCGGCGGACGCCTCACAGATCGGCGGGGACCTGTACTCGGTGCTGGAGACCCCGCACGGCACCCGGGTCGCGGTCGGGGACGTCCGGGGCAAGGGGCTGGCGGCGGTGCAGACCGCGGCCGTGGTGCTGGGCGCGTTCCGCGAGGCGGCGTACGACGAGGCCGGGCTGCGGGGCGTCGCCGCGCGGATCGAGGCCAGCGTCGAACGGCACGTGCCGGACGGGGAGTTCACCACGGCGCTGTTCGCGGAGTTCCGGACGCCGGGGGCGATGGAACTGCTGCAGTACGGGCACGTGCCGCCGATCCGGGTGGACGGCGAGGGACGGGCGCACGTGCTGCACGCGCCCGACCCCTGGGTGCCGCTGGGGCTCGGCCGGCTGGCGGCGGGGGAACCGACGACCTGGGAGCAGCCGTTCGGCGCGGAGGACGTGCTGGTGCTCTGCACGGACGGGGTGATCGAGGCGCGGCACCGGACGAACGGGGAGTTCTACCCGCTGGCGGAGCGGGTCGGGCCGCTGGTGCGGGGAGCCGCGCGCTCGGCGGGGGAGCTGGAGGCGGCGGTGGGGCGGGTGTACGCGGACCTGCTGGCGCACACGGGCGGGGAGCTGCGGGACGACGCCCTGCTGCTGCTGATCGCGCGGATGGACGGGTGAGGGGCGCTCCGCAGGGGCCTGGGGGCCGGGGCGGGGCGTGGTGCGGGTGGGGGGCCTCCGCCCCGCGCAGTTCCCCGCGCCCCTGCCGGGGGGCTCGGGGAACTGCGCGGGAAACAGGCAGGAAGGGTCCCGGGGATCTGCCTGAGAGCGAGGGCCGGGAGGGGCGCGCTCGGGGAACCGGGCGAGGGGGCCCTGCGGGGGCTCAGGTGGCGGTGATGTCGGCGAGGGTGCGGAAGACGAGGGCGGTGGAGGTGGCGCCCGGATCCTGGTGGCCGATGCTGCGGTCGCCGAGGTAGGAGGCGCGGCCCTTGCGGGCCCGGAGCGGGACGGTGTCGAGGGCGCCCTGTTCGGCGGCGTCGGCGGCCGCCGCGGCCGCCGCGGGGAGGCCGGCGCCGGCCGCGGCGCGGAAGGCGGCGACGGCCGGGGTCCAGGCGTCCACGATGGTCTTGTCGCCGGGTTCGGCCTTGCCGAGGAGGCGGACGGCGTCCAGGCCGGCCGACAGGGCCTCGGCGACCGCGGCCGGGCCGGCCGGCTCGGGCAGGGCGGCGCCCATCGCGCGGAAGGCCTTGCCGTAGAGCGGGCCGGAGGCGCCGCCGACCTTGGAGATGAGCGTGGTGCCGGTTTTGGTGAGGACGGCGCCCGGGCCGGCCGGCCGGAGGCCGTCCAGGGCGGTCAGGGCGGCGGCGAAGCCGCGCTGGAGGTTGCTGCCGTGGTCGCCGTCGCCGATCGCCGAGTCCAGCTCGGTGAGCCGGGAGCGCTCCTTCTCGACGGCCGCGGCGATCGCGCGGATCCAGGCCTCGGCCAGGGCGGTGTCGAAGTCCATGGGGTCTCCTTCGGTGTGGCTCGGGGCTGGGGCGAATCGCTCGGACACGCCCTACGCCCGCTTGAGGGCGGGGGTGTCGACCGGGGCGTCCCAGAGTTCGAGCAGCTGGGCGTCGGCCTTGGTGAGGGTGAGCGAGAAGCCGGCCATGTCCAGGCTGGTGACGTAGTTGCCGACCAGGCTGCGGGCCACCGTGATGCCGCGCTCGGCGAGCCTGGCGGCGACCTCGCCGTAGACCACGTACAGCTCCAGCAACGGGGTCCCGCCGAGGCCGTTGAGCAGGGCGATCACCTCGTCGCCAGGGGTCAGGTGGTGGTCGGTCAGGATGGTCTCGACCACCTCGGCGGCGAGTTCGCGGGCCGGGCGGAGCTTCTCGCGCCGGCGGCCGGGCTCGCCGTGGATGCCGACGCCGACCTCGATCTCGTCCTCGGGCAGGTCGAAGCCGGGCTTGCCGGCCGCCGGCACGGTGGCCGCGGTGAGCGCGATCGCGAAGGAGCGGGAGGCGGCGTTGACCCGCTCGCCCAGGGCGGCCACCTCGTCCAGCGGGGCGCCGCGCTCGGCCAGCGCGCCGGCGGTCTTCTCGACCAGGACGGTCGCGCCGGTGCCCCGGCGCCCGGCCGTCCAGGTGGAGTCCTCGACCGCGACGTCGTCGTTGACCAGGACGGTGCGGACCTCCAGCCCCTCCTCGGCGGCGAGTTCGGCGGCGAGCTCGAAGTTCATCACGTCGCCGGTGTAGTTCTTCACGATGAAGACCACGCCGGCGCCGGTCTCCACGGCCTTGGCGGCGGCCAGCATCTGGTCCGGCACGGGCGAGGTGAACACCTCGCCGGGGCAGGCGGCGTCGAGCATGCCGGGGCCGACGAAGCCGCCGTGCAGCGGCTCGTGGCCGGAGCCGCCGCCGGAGATCAGCGCGACCTTGGCGGTGGCCGGGCGGGCGGCCCTGGTGATCACCCGGTTGGGGATGTCCACCGCCAGCTCCGGATGGGCGGCGGCGATTCCGGCCAGCGCGTCCTCCAGGACGCCCTCCGGGGTGTTGATCAGCTTCTTCAACGTTCTTCGCTCCCTTGGTGACCTGGGTGACCTGGGCGGGGACGCCACGGCCGTCGACGCCGTCGCCCCGACGCTACGCCAGACGGGGGTGGTGGGCACGGGGTGCGACACGCGGGATTCCGATCACTCTCCCGGAGCAGCGGGTTCCGGCCGTAGGGTCGGCCGCATGAGTGAGAACGTGGGCATTGTTCTGGTCTCGCACAGCGCCCGGCTCGCGGAGGGGCTGCGCGAGCTGCTCGGCGAACTCGCCTCGGACGGCGTGCGGGTGGTGGTCGCGGGCGGCACCGAGGACGGCGGACTCGGCACCAGCTACGACCTGATCGCGGCGGCGATCGCGCGGGCCGACGCCGGGGCGGGCGTGGTCGTGCTGCCGGACCTCGGCAGCTCGGTGCTCACCGCCGTCACGGTGCTGGAGGACGAGCCGCGCCCGGGCGTGAAGCTGGCCGACGCGCCGTTCGTGGAGGGCGCGGTGGCCGCCGCCGTCACCGCCTCGACCGGGGCCGGGCTGGCCGAGGTGGTCGCGGCGGCCGAGGACGCGCGCGGTTTCCGGAAGCTCTGAGCTCCGGGCAGCGCCGAAGGGAGTCCGGAAGGAAGCGCCGGAGGAAGCCCGGACGGGAGCGCCGAAGGGAGCCCCGGCCGAAGGGAGCTCCGGCCGAAGGGAGCCCCCGCGGGACGCCCCCGGGGGAAGCTCCGGTCACTTGGCGTCGGCGTAGCAGTCCACCACCGCCGTGCTGAGCGGGAAACGCACCGGGGTGTCGCCGAACACCAGCCGGCGGGCCTCCTCGGCCGCCTCGGCGATGGCGGCGGCCACCTCGTCGGCGAGGTTGGCCGGGGTGTGCACGATCACCTCGTCGTGCTGGAAGAACACCAGGTGCGGGCGGTCCGCCGGGCTGGGCACCGGCAGTCCGTTCAGTCGGCGGCGCAGCGCCGCGAGCAGGGCGAGCGCCCAGTCGGCGGCACTGGCCTGGATGACGAAGTTGCGGGTGAAGCGCCCACGGGCGCGGGCGGTGCGGCCGCCGGCCTCGCCCGCCGTCTCGCCCTCGGTGAGGTCGAGGAAGTCCGCGGAGGCCGGCGGGCAGACCCGGCCGAGCCGGGAGGCGACCACGCCGCCGTCCTCTCCGGTGCGGGCGGCGGCCTCGACGTAGCCCATCGCGGCCGGGTAGCGGCGGTGCAGGGTGTTCAGCAGCGGGCCGATGTCGCCGCTGGTCTGCCCGTACATGGCGCCGAGCAGGCCGAGCTTGGCCTTCTCGCGGTCGCCCTGGAAGGCGTGGGCGGCGAGTGCCTCGTACAGGTCGCCGCCGGCGGCGGTGCGGGCCAGCCCGGCGTCCTGGGAGAGCGCGGCCAGCACTCGTGGCTCCAGCTGGGCGGCGTCGGCGACGACCAGGTGCCAGCCCGGGTCGGCGACCACGGCGCCGCGCAGGATGCGCGGGATCTGCAGGGCGCCGCCGCCGCGGCTGGCCCAGCGGCCGGAGACCACGCCGCCGACCACGTACTCGGGCCGGAACCTGCCGCCGCGGGCCCAGGCGTCCTGCCAGGCCCAGCCGTGGGCGACGTGGATCCGGGACAGCTCCTTGTAGCGGACCATCAGCCGCGCGGCCGGGTGGTCGACGCCCTTGAGCTCCCAGGAGCGGGTGGAGCCGAGCTGGAGGCCCGCCTCGGCGAAGGCGCGCAGCACCTGGGCGTGCGAGTCGGGGTTGAACGGCTTGGCGCCGAGGGCCTGGTGGAGCTCGACGGCGAGTTCGGCGAGGAGCCTGGGCTGGGTGCCGGAGACGGTCGGACGGGGGCCGAGCAGCTCGGTCAGCAGCCGGTCGTGGACGTCGGCCCGCCAGGGCAGCCCGTCGTGGGCCATCTCGGCGGCGACCAGGGCGCCGGCCGACTCGGCGGCGACCAGCAGCCGGAACCGCTGCCGGGCGGCCGGGTCGGTGAGGGCGGCGATCCGGCGCTGCTGTTCGGCGTGGACGGCGACCACGGCCGCCAGTGGGTCGGCGCCGGGCGGCAGTTGCAGCCGGTCGGGGGCGAACAGGGTGTCCTGGCCGTCGTCCGCGTCGGCCAGGCCGGGCTCGGGCAGGTCGTCGGGGACGGGCAGGCCGCGCAGCCGGGCCCAGGCCGCGCCGAGTGAGCGGGGCGCGCCGAAGCGGCCCTCGTGCGCCAGCAGCAGTGCCTCGACCAGCCGGAGGTCGTGGCAGCGGGCGAGCCGGTCGGGCAGGCGCGGCAGCAGCGGGGTGTACGCCGAGTCGGCCGCGGCCCAGACCCAGCGCGGACTCTCGGCGGCCTCCCGGGCGGCGACGGCGGCGGCGAGGTCGCGCACGGCCTCCGGCGGGCCGAGCGGGGCGCCCGCGTCGTCCAGCGGCTGGAGCCGGCCGCCGGGGCCGTGCGGGTCGGGCGCGAGGGCGGTCCTGGGTGCCACGGGGGCTGCTCCTCTCCGGCGCGCGGTCGGGCGTGCGGGGACGGGGACGGGACGGGGTGCGAGCCCGCGGGCGGGGCGCGCCGCGGCCCGCGACCGACGGGTCCGCGCCGTCGACGTTAACGGGTGGGTCCGACAACGGGCGGCAGGCGGGTGCGGCGGGGGTCGGCGGGCGGGTGCGGCAGGGCCCACGGGCGGCGGTCCGCGGCGGGCGGTAAAGCGTATGAGCGGGGCGGGTGACACGGCGTATGGTCGCGAAATGACCGAGAACCCGTTCTTCCAGGCCAGCCCGCTGGTCTACGAACTCCCGCCGTTCGCCGAGATCCGCGAGGAGCACTACCTGCCCGCGTACGAGCGGGGCATGGCCGAGCAGCTGGCCGAGATCGCGGCGATCACCGCCGACCGGAGCCTGCCGACCTTCGAGAACACCCTGGTGGCCCTGGAACGCTCCGGGGAGCTGCTGCGCCGGGTCGACGCGGTGTTCCTCAACCAGTCCTCCTCGGACACCACCGACGTGCTGGACGAGGTGGAGGCGAAGGTGAGCCCGCTGCTCGCCGCCCACCACGACGCGATCCACCTGGACCTCGCGCTGTTCGCCCGGATCGAGGCGCTGTACGAGGAGCGCGCCGGGCTCGGCCTGGACCCGGAGTCGCTGCGCCTGCTGGAGCGCCGGTACACCGCCTTCGTGCGGTCCGGAGCCCGCCTGGGCGCGGCCGAGCAGGCCCGGCTGCGCGAGCTGAACGCCGAACTCGCCGCGCTCGGCACCACGTTCCAGCAGAACGTGAACGCCGTCACCCGCTCCGCTGCGCTGGTGCTGGACTCCGCCGAGGAGCTGGCCGGGCTGTCGGAGGGCGCGATCGCCGGCGCCGCGGAGAACGCCCGCGTGCTCGGCCACCCCGGGAAGTACGTGCTGAGCGTGCGGAACACCTCCGGCCAGGCGGAGTTGGCCCAGCTCACCGACCGCTCGGTGCGCGAGCGGCTGCTGGCCGCCTCGCTCGGCCGGGGCCTCGACGTCAACGGCCCGCTGGCGATCCGGATGGCCGCGTTGCGCGCCGAGCGGGCCGCGCTGCTGGGGCACCCGAGCCACGCCTCGTACGTGGTGGCGGACGAGACGGCCGGCACCGTCGAGGCGGTCTCCGGGCTGCTGTCCCGACTGGTCGGCCCGGCCGTGGCGATGGCCCGCCGGGAGGCCGGGGAGCTGGCCAGGGAGGCCGCCGCGGACGGGATCGGGGAGACCGCCGCGCACGACTGGGCGTACTACTCGGAGAAGGTCCGGCAGAGCTCCTACCAGGTGGACGCGGCGGTGCTGCGCCCGTACTTCGAACTGGAGCGGGTGCTGAGGGACGGCGTGTTCTTCGCCGCGAACCTGGCGTACGGGGTGAGCTTCACCGAGCGGCCGGACCTGATGGCGCACCACCCGGACGCCAGGGTCTTCGAGGTGTTCGAGGAGGACGGAAGCCCGCTGGGCCTGTTCATCGGCGACTTCCACGCCCGGGCGTCCAAGCGCGGCGGCGCGTGGATGTCCGAGCTGGTCGCCCAGTCCGGGCTGACCGGGCGGCGGCCGGTGGTGCTGAACAACCTGAACATCCCGCGTCCGGCGCCCGGCGAGCCGGCGCTGATGGACTGGGACGAGGTGCGCACGCTGTTCCACGAGTTCGGGCACGCGCTGCACGGGCTGTTCTCGGACGTGCGCTACCCGCTGTTCTGGGGCACCTCGGTGCCCCGGGACTTCGTCGAGTTCCCCTCGCAGGTCAACGAGATGTGGATGGTCCGGCCGGAGGTGCTGGCCAACTACGCCCGCCACCACGCGACCGGGGAGGCGCTGCCGGCCGAGCTGGTCGAGCGGATGAAGGCGGCCGAGGGCTTCGGTCAGGGCTTCCGGACGGTGGAGTACCTGGCGGCCACGCTGCTGGACTGGGCGTGGCACACCGTGCCGCGGGGCACGGAGATCGCGGACGCCGAGGAGTTCGAGGCGCGGGCGCTCGCCGCGGCCGGGATCGCGGTGGACGCGATCCCGCCGCGCTACCGGACGGCGTACTTCCAGCACATCTTCGCCAGCGGCTACAGCGCGGCGTACTACGCGTACATCTGGTCGGAGGTGCTGGACGCGGACACCGTGCAGTGGTTCGAGACCAACGGCCGCCCGGTGCGGGAGAGCGGCGAGCTGTTCCGCCGCGAGCTGCTGTCGCGCGGGTTCAGCCGGGACCCGCTGGAGTCCTTCCGCGCGGTGGTCGGGCGGGCGCCGGAGACCGGGCCGCTGCTGGCCCGCCGGGGGCTGGCGTGAGCGGCCCGGCCACGACGCTCGCCGGGCGGCTCACCGGGTTGCTCGTCGGGCGGCTCGCCGGGCGGTTCACCGCGCGGTGAGCGTGACCGTCACGGTCGTGCCCGGGCGGGCGTGCGGGAGCCGGATGCGTACGGTTCCCGCGTGCCCGCCCGTCGGCTGCTCGACCTCGACCCGGGCGCCGGCCGGGGCGACGGTGACCGCGGCCCCGTGCGGGAACGCGGCCGGGGGAAGCAGGAGTTCGCTGCCGCGTCCGGTGCCGTCGGCGCGCCAGCTCACGCCGGTGGCGGCCGTCCGGACGTCCGTGCCCGCGACGGCCACCGGGTACGGGCCGAAGGCGGGCTCGTCGCCGGGGGCGGGGCGCCCGGCCGGGTCGAGCGCGCAGTAGCCGCCGGCGCCCCGGCACCAGTACCACATCGTCCAGCCCTCGGCGAAGCCGTCCATCGCGGCGACCTGACGGCGGACCAGCTCGGCGTTGCCCGGGGTGCGGGAGTTCGGCGGGCCCCACTCGCCGACCAGGACGGGCAGGCGGTGGGCGGCCGGGTAGTCGGTGATCGTGGCGGTGTACCGCTCGACGAAGCCGCCGGCCGGATCCCAGTCGGCGCCGCCCTCGACCGCGGTGTCGTAGAAGTGCGGCGCGTAGCCGAGCCGGGGTGCGCCGGGGCGCGGGTCGGCGAAGCCGGGCAGCCGGGTGGGTACGCCCTGGCCGACCAGCACGGTGGGTTCCACGAACAGCCAGGCGCGGGAGTCGGACCGGCGCACGGCGGCGATCAGGCGGCGGTACATGTCGGCGAGCCGGCCCTGCTCCAGGGCGGCGGCGGAGGCGGCCAGCACGGCCGGGTCGCTCGGGTCGCCGTCCACCGGGCCGAACGGCTCGTTGAACAGGTCGTAGCCCAACAGTGAGCGGTGGCCGCGCAGTTCGCGGGCGAGTCGGGTGTAGAAGTCGGACTGCCAGGCGCGCAGGTCGGGGTCGTCGTAGAGGTGCCGGAAGGCGGCCTGGACGGCGGGCTGGAAGTAGCCGGCGAACCAGTCGTCCGGGTCCGGGGTGAAGGGCAGGTCGTCGTCCCGGGTGGCCCAGGCGGGGACGCCGTTGTTGCCGCCGACGAACTTCGGCCCGTAGACGTCCTGGTGGAAGTCGACCAGGACCAGCAGGCCGAGTCGGTCGGCCCGGTCGAGGAGCCGCTGGAGGCGGCGCAGCTCGGTGGTGTCGAGGTGGCCGCGCCGGGGTTCCAGCCTGGTCCAGGAGACCGGCAGCCGGACCAGGGTGAAGCCCTGGGCGGCGACGGAGTCGAGGTCGGCCGCGGTGGCCTCGGCGTACTTGTCGAGGTTGAAGCCGCGCAGCCGCAGGTGGCGGCCCTGGGCGTCGGTGAGGGAGGTGCGGCCGTCGGCGGCGGTGGCGGTGCCGGTGGGGAATCGGTCCGGCGGCCCGTCGTGGGCCGAGGCCGGGACGGCGGTGAGGGCGACGGTGGCGGCGAGCAGCAGGGCGACGGCGGTGCGGCGCAGGCGCATCGGGGACCTCGCACGGCGGGGGTGGGGGTGGGGCCCGATGATGCCCGGACTGTCGTGTGCCGCACAAGGGTTCAGTCGGCGGACGGTGCTTCGCAGGTGCTCCGGCCGGCGGGCGTCACGGTCGGCGGACGTGTCGGCCGGCCGGCGGTTCAGTCGGCGGACGGTTCAGTCGGCGGACGGTTCCGGCGCGGGCGGCAGGACGGCGGTCGGCAGGTCCGCGGCGGCGGCCAGCCGGCCCCAGAGCAGGTCGGCCAGCGCCTGCACCATCCGGGTGCGCGAGCAGGGCTTGCTCTCCAGCCACCAGTCCCCGGCGGCCAGCACCATGCCGGTGATGCCCCGGCCCCAGGCCTCGGCGAGCAGGTCGCGGTCGGCGCCGAGGTCGACCTGGCTCTGCACGGCCCGGGTGATCTCCTCGGCGATCTGCCGGAGCGCGGGGGCGAGCGCGTTGCCGGCGCCGCTCGGGTCGCCCGGCTCGGGGTGGGTGAGCAGCCGGTAGACCTGGGGGCGGGCCTCGATCCCGGCGAGGTAGGTGTCCAGGACGTGCTCGACCCGGTCGCGGCGCTCCAGCGGTTCGGCGAGGGCGGCCCGGACGGCGGCCAGCAGGCCGCCGGTGTGGCGTTCGGTCAGGGCTCTGATCAGGCCGTTCCGGTCGCCGAAGTGGCGGTAGAGGATCGGTTTGGTGATGCCGGCCTCGGCGGCGATGGCGTTCATGCTGGCGCCCGGCCCCTCGCGCTGGATGACCCGGTCGGCGGCGTTGAGCAACTGCTCGCGGCGGGGCTCTCGGGACATGCGCTGCTCCTCGGGTCGGGTTTCGGCGGGGTCTGCCTGGGCGTTGACACCGGTTACCAATCAGTAGCAGACTCCGACGATGTTACCCGAGGTAACACCCCGGTCGGCCGCACACGTCTTCGGAGGCAAGCACCATGAGCAGCACGTTCTCGCTGGATCCGGGCGCGGACCAGCTCGCCGTACGCGACTGGCTGCACGGCTTCGCCGCCGACGTGATGCGCCCGGCCGCGGCCGAGTGGGACGAGCGCGAGGAGACCCCCTGGCCGGTCATCCAGGAGGCCGCCAAGCTGGGCATCTACTCGCTGGACTTCTACGCCCAGCAGTACTTCGACCCCTCCGGCGTCGGCATCCCGATCGCCATGGAGGAGCTGTTCTGGGGCGACGCGGGCATCGGGCTGTCCATCGTCGGCACCACCCTCGCCGCCGTCGCGGTGCTGGCCAACGGCACCGACGAGCAGATCGGCACCTGGACCCCGCAGATGTTCGGCACCCCCGAGGACGTCAAGGTGGCCGCCTTCTGCTCCTCCGAGCCGGACGCCGGCTCCGACGTCTCGGCGCTGCGCACCCGGGCGGTGTACGACGAGGCCAAGGACGAGTGGGTGCTCGACGGCGCCAAGACCTGGGCCACCAACGGCGGGATCGCCGCCGTCCACGTGGTGGTCGCCACCGTCGACCCGGAGCTCGGCGCGAAGGGCCAGGCCTCCTTCGTCGTCCCGCCGGGCACCCCGGGGCTGAGCCAGGGCCAGAAGTTCAAGAAGCACGGCATCCGCGCCTCGCACACCGCCGAGGTGGTGCTGGACGGCGTCCGGGTGCCCGGCAGCTGCCTGCTCGGCGGCAAGGAGAAGCTGGACGAGCGTCTCGCCCGGGCCCGCGAGGGCGTCAAGCGCCCGGGCGGCAGGGGCAACGCGGCGATGGCCACCTTCGAGGCCTCCCGCCCGGCCGTCGGAGCGCAGGCGATCGGCATCGCCCGGGCCGCGTACGAGGTGGCGCTGGACTACGCGAAGACCCGGGAGCAGTTCGGCCGGCCGATCATCGACAACCAGGGCGTGGCCTTCCAGCTCGCCGACATGCGGACCCGGATCGACGCGGCCCGGCTGCTGGTCTGGCGGGCCTCCTGGATGGCCGTCAACAACCAGCCGTTCATTGCGGCCGAGGGCTCGATGTCCAAGCTGTACGCGGGCGAGACCGCCAAGTACGTGACCGCG
Source organism: Kitasatospora sp. NPDC032121 (assembly GCF_055580145.1). Lineage (NCBI taxonomy): Bacteria > Bacillati > Actinomycetota > Actinomycetes > Kitasatosporales > Streptomycetaceae > Kitasatospora > Kitasatospora sp. NPDC032121. Next base: position 20,409 of record NZ_JBVILX010000008.1, read on the forward strand.
CAGGCGATGCAGATCCTCGGCGGCAACGGCTTCACCCGCGAGTACCCGGTGGAACGGATGCACCGGGACAGCGCGATCTACTCGATCTTCGAGGGGACCAGCGAGATCCAGCGACTGGTGATCGCCCGGGCGATCTCGGGGATGCCGATCCGCTGACTCAGCGGGCCAGCCAGAAGGTGAGCCCGGCGGTGACCGCGCCCACCACCGCGCCGACGACGGTCTGCGCGGTGGTGTGGTCCCGCAGCACCACCCGGGACCAGCCGATCACCGGGACCAGCGGGCCGAGCAGCAGCCAGAGCGGGCCGAGCGCGACGGCGAGGCAGACCACCGCGCCGGTGGCCACGGCGGTGTGCACGGAGACCTTCCACCAGGCGGTGATCACCAGGATCGGGACCAGCGAGGCGAACATCGCCAGCACCAGCGCGGTCAGGTCGGTCGGGGCGTCCAGTGCGATCATCACCGCGAAGCTGAGCAGCACCGAGGCCATGATGAGCGGGAAGACGGTCAGCCGGCGCTGCCGCCGACCGACGTGGCGGTCCGTCACGGTGCCCCTGCGCATGCCGTAGCGGATGATCAGGGTCGGGACGACGGCGGCGAACAGGACGGCGAACAGCGCCCAGCCGATGCCGGGCCAGCCGTAGCGCAGGCCGCCCAGCAGCGGGAGCAGCGCGAGGATCACGTTCTTCGGCTCCAGGCCGTCGGTGATCCGGCGGGCCCATATCGTCCGGCTGGTGGGGGCGGGCGCGGTCTCGGCCTCGGTCGTCATCGGGGTGGTACTCCGGGGGCGTGTGGGGGCGGGCGGGTCTCGGTCGGATGATCGTATGGATCGCGGGGTGCGGCCCGAGCCCTCAGGAACAGGCGGGGCTCAGGAGCGGGCGGGACTCAGGAACGGCGGGGCTCAGAAGCGGGCGGGGCGGCCCTCCAGGAAGGCGGCCAGGCCCTCGCGGACGTCCGAGCCCTCCCGGGAGCGGAGCAGCCAGGGAGCCAGGACCTCGTCGGCCCGCTCGGGCGGGGCGTCCAGGACGGCCTTGGCCGCGCCGATGGTGTGGGTCGAGCGGTGGGTCAGCAGCCGGGCGAAGTCCAGGGCGGCGGCATCCAGTTCGGCGTCCGGCAGGACGCGTTCGGCCAGGCCCAGCGGCAGGGCGTCCCGGCCGGTCACCAACTCGCCCGAGAACAGCAGGTACTTGGCCCGGGCCGGGCCGATCAGCCGGGACAGCCGTACGGTCGGCACCGCCGAGTAGACCACGCCGAGCTTGGCCGGGGTGATCCCGAGCCGGGCGTCCTCGGCGACGAAGCGCAGGTCGCAGGCGACGGCCAGTTGGCAGCCGCCACCGACGCAGGCGCCGTGCACCACGGCGAGGGTCGGGTGCGGGAAGGCCGCCAGCGCCTCCTCGGCGGCGACGTTGGTCGCGTGGTAGGCCTCCGCGCGGTCCGGATCGCCGTACACCTCGGAGAGTTCGGCGATGTCCGCGCCCGCGCTGAAGGTGTTGCCGGCGCCGGTGAGCAGCAGGACGCGCACGCCCTCGTGGCCGGCCAGCTGCTCGAGCACCTTGGGCAGCGCCTGCCAGATCGCCAGGGTCACCGCGTTGCGGCGGTGCGGGCGGGCGAACTCCAGCACCGCGACGCCGTCCTCGCCGACGTACGCGTTGACGCCCTCGGCCTGCGCGGGCAGGGCGGAGCGGTCCCGCGTGAGCAGCGGCTGGTCCATGCGCACCTCCGGTCGGTCGTGGTGCGCCAACTCTCTCAGGCGGCGCCGGAGCCGTAGTCGCCGAGGCCGTGTTCGATCAGGGCGAAGACGCGGCGGGCCTGGTCGAGGGCCGCGGGCAGGGCGTCCGCGGCGCGCTCGCCGGCCAGCATCCGGCGCTGGTTCTCGCCGGTCAGGGTCATTTGGGCGGCGAGCAGTTGGGCGGCGGCGATCCTGGCGGTGAGCTCGTCGCCGGCCGGGTCCTGGGCCAGCAGCTCGGTCGTCAGCAGGGACTGCGCCCGGTGGTCGTAGCCGGTGGTGGCGCGCAGGAGCAGGGCCGGGGTCCGGTGGATCACCCGGACGACGTCGAGCACGACCGGGTCGTCGCTCAGCCCGGTGGAGGGGTCGAACCGCTCCAGCGCGGCCAGGTAGTGCGCGCGCAGCGCCGCCACGGCGGAGGTGCCCGGGGCGCGTTCGCGCACCACCCGGGCCGGCTCGTCGAGGTGCTGCTCCATCGGGCTCATGACCAGGTCTTCCTTGCTGGGGAAGTAGTTGAAGACGGTCATCTTGGACACCTCGGCGGCGGCCGCGATCTCGGCCACCGAGACCTGGTCGAAGCCGCGTTCGGCGAAAAGCCCGACTGCGGTGCGCCAGAGCCGGATGCCGGTCTGGATCTTCTTGCGCTCCCGCAGGGGGAGTGCGTCGAGGTCGAGGCCGGCGTCGAATCCGGGGTGGGTCGCCATGGGGGGACTGTACCAGGCTCAAATGTTGACCAGGCAGAAAGATTGGTCTGGATGAAGAATTGACCCAGTCCAAAAAGACTGCCATGGTGAGGGCGTAGCGCCGACCACCCCGGTTCCGGCGCGAACTCCGCACACCCTGGGGGGACTTGACCATGGCCGTCACCGCCGCACCCGCGCCGCCCGATGCCGCCGCCGCGCTGATGACACCCGTCCAGCGCAAGGTGGGCATGCTGCTCTGCCTGGTCACGATCGTGCTGGCGGTGCTCGACATGAACATCGTGTCGGCGGCCACCGTGCCGATCGTCCGGGACCTCGACCCCGTCCACGGCGTCGACCGGCTGCCCTGGCTGGTCAGCGCGTTCGCCCTGGCCGCCACCGCGCTGCTGCCGCTGTACGGCAGGCTCTGCGACGTGTACGGCGCCAAGCGCGTGCTGCTCGGGGCGGTCGGCACCTTCCTGCTCGGCTCGGCGCTCTGCGGGGCGGCGCAGTCGATGGGCCAGCTGATCGCCTTCCGGGCGGTGCAGGGCATCGGCGGCGGCGGGCTGATGAGCGTCACCATGGTCGTCATCGCCCAGTTCAAGGAGCCGGAGGAGCGCGGCGGCAAGGGCGGCGCGGTGGGCGGGATCGTCGCGGGCCTCGGCATGGCGGTCGGGCCGCTGGTCGGTGCGCTGTTCACCGACCACCTGGGCTGGCGGTGGATCTTCTACCTCAACCTGCCGCTCGGGCTGCTGGTCCTGGTCGGCGTCGCCCTGGTGGTCAGGGTCCCGTCGACGACCGGCCGCCGGAGCCTGGACTTCACCGGCGCGGCCCTCGCTGCGGCCTTCTCGGTCGGTCTGCTGCTGGTCACCGAGTGGGGCGGCACGGAGTACGCCTGGACGTCCCCGGTGATCCTCGGGCTGGCGGCCGCGACCCTGGGCGCGTTCGGCCTCTTCCTGTGGCGCCAGGCCGCCGCCGCCGAGCCGGTGCTGCCGCTGTCGCTGTTCCGGATCCGCGCGGTGCGGCTGGGCTTCGCGATCCAGGGCCTGGTCGGGATGGGCATGATCGGCTCGATCGTCTACGTGATGCTCTACCTGCAGGTCGCCCGGGGCGTCGCCCCGACCTCGGCCAGCCTCTACCTGATCCCGATGGCGGCCGGGATGACGGCGTCCGGGATCGTGGCCGGCCGGCTGAGCGGGCGCGGCCACTCGACCCGGACGTTCCCGGTGGTCGGCGCGGGCTGCTCGGCGCTCGCCCTCGCCCTGCTCGGCCTCAGCGGACCGGACACCGGGCTGTGGGCGGTGCTGGCCGAACTCGCCCTGCTGGGCTGCGGGCTGGGGCAGTTGATCGGCCAGCTGATCACGGTGGTGCAGGAGGCCGCGCCCCGGCACCAGCTGGGGGTGGCGACCACCGGCATCCGGTTCTTCCAGAGCCTCGGCAGCGCGCTCGGCGCGGCGCTGTTCGGCACCGTGCTGTCCCGGGTCTTCGCGGCGGGGGAGCCGGGGCGCTCGCTCGGTGCGGTGGGCGCGCTGGCCGGTGCGGCGCGGGAGCACGCGGTGCGCAGCTTCACGGACGCGGTGGACGTGGTGTTCCTGTCGGCGGGCGGGGTGCTGGCGCTGGCGCTGGTGTGCGCGCTGCGGCTGCGGTCGGCGGAGGAGGCCCCGGCCGCCTGACGGGGGTGGCGGCCGAGGCGGCGGGGCCCGGTGGGCGGGGGAGTCCACCGGGCCCCGCGCTGTCGCGGTTGCGGGCCCGGTCGGCTCCTCAGGCCCGGCCGGTCCACTCCGAGGCCAGGATGGACCAGATCTCCTTGTCGTAGCGGACCCCGTTGTACGGGAACCACTCGCGCAGGACGCCGTCGCGGGTCATGCCGACCCGCTCGGCGACCGCCCGGCTGCGGGCGTTGACGGAGGAGCACCACCACTCGGCGCGGTGCATGCCGCGGGTGACGAAGGCGTAGTCGAGCAGCTGCCTGACGGCCGCGGTGATCAGCCCGTGGCCCTCGCCGGCCGGCTCGGTCCAGGCGCCGATCTCGCAGACGCCGGACCGGGCGTCGAAGTTCACGAACATCACGCCGCCGACCAGCGTGCCGTCCAGCCAGATGCCGTAGATCCGCTTCTGGTCGGCGTTCAGGCCGTCGGCGTAGCGCTGGAGGGTGGCGCGGGCGGAGTCCAGGTCGACCGAGAAGGTGGCCCAGGGGATCCACGGGTCGGTGTGGGCGCGGGCGCGGTCCAGGTGGGTCAGGAACTCGGGGGCCTGCCAGGGCTCCAGCGGGCGCAGTTCGGCGTTCTCGGTGAGCGGTACGGCAAACACGGGGCGGCCTTTCAGGGTGGTGCCGAGGTTGGCTGGATCATTCATAACAAACGTTTGGTATGTACGATAGCCCCTATGACACCGGCCCGCGGAGACCACGACGCCCGACGTTCCGAAGTGTCCGAGGGGGTGTGGCGCGTGCTCTCCAGTCGGGGCTTCGAGGGGCTGACGCTGCGCGCGGTGGCCGCCGAACTGGGCGCCTCCACCGGGATGTTGACGCACTACTTCCCGAACAAGCGGGCGCTGCTGAGCCACGCGCTGGAGGAGTTGGACCGGCGCTCGCTGGCCCGGCCGCGGCGCACCGAGCCGGCGGACGGCGGCCCGCCGCCGTCCGGGCTGGCCCGGGTGCGGGCGTCGCTGCTGGACGTCCTGCCGCTGGACGACGAGGCCGCGGCCGACAACCGGATCTGGGTCGGCTCCTGGGACCACGCCCTGGCCGATCCGGAACTGGCGGCCGCCCACGCGGGCCGCTACGCGCGCTCGCGCACCGCGCTCACGGCGCACGTCGCGGACGCCCAGCGGCTGGGGGAGCTTCCGGCGCAGGCCGATCCGGCGGCGCTCGCGGCGGGGGCGCAGGCCTTCGTGCTGGGCCTGGTGGTGCAGGCGCTGTTCGCCCCGGAGGAGTTCCCGGCGCAGCGGCAGACGGAGCTGCTGGACGCCTATCTGGCCGGGCTGGCGGAGTAGGCCGGATCCGGTGGGCGGAGCGGGGCGGGCTGTTCCGTTCCGTTACGTGCGGGGGATTCGCCGGGAATTCCGGTAGTTCCGGTTGGCCCCGTTTTCGGCTCCGTATTCGCGGCGCTCGCCGACATGCACACGCATGGTCACGAGTTCTGCGCGATGCGTGGGCGGCTTGTTCGCCGCGGGGGATTACGCGGTGGCCCGGAACGGATACGGAAAGTGTTCGCCGGCTCGTTGGCCTGCGGAATTGCCGAGTGGTGCCCCCAGCAGGATTCGAACCTGCGACCTACCGCTTAGAAGGCGGGTGCTCTATCCGCTGAGCTATGGGGGCGGGACGGGCGGCGCCCTGGCGGGCGCGACCGTGGCCGGGATCGGGCTGGCGAGCGCCGGGGCGCGCGCTGTCCGGCCCCGTACCTGAGGGAGGGGTGGGGTGGTGGGCCCTCGCCCTGTCGGGGACAGGATAAGGGTGACCGGTTCCCCGGCCGGGTGTGACGACACCGCCGTTGGTGTGTCGGTTCGGTGGAGCGGTCCGATAATCGCAGGTGAAGGCCGTGAGTGCAGCGGTCTGGGAGTGTTCCGCGCCGGACGTTGTGCAGTCGTTACGGGGCTGCCTCCTCACCCGTTATGGATTCGGCACGGAGAATGTGCCGCCGACGGCGCGGGTGGGGGGCCTTAATCGCGCTTGCCCCGGTCGGATGACGTGCGCGGACGGCCGGCGGGGCGCGTTCCGCCGCGTGTTCCCGGGCGGGTTCGGCGGCGCGTCGGCGGGGCGGAGAGCAGCGGGTTTGTTGTCATGGCCGCGAAGAAGCGGGGGTGAAGCGGCCGCGGAGGGCTGAAATTCACCCCTGCGAGTGACAGCAGTTCCGTAGTGGCGAGTTATCCACAGGATTTCGGAAGTCGGTGGCCGGGATTTCCCCGGAAGTGCACGCTCAAGGCGCACCGGTCGATTCCGTACGGTGCATCGGCGAGAGCGGAGGGTGTGCCGTGAGCGAGACGCAGGTGACGGTGATCGGCAATGTGGCGACGGAGGTGAGCTACGGCGAAACCAGCGGCGGAGTGCCGATGGCCAACTTCCGGCTCGCCTGCACCGAGCGGAGGTACGACCGGCAGCGCGAGTGCTGGGTGGACGGCGAGACGCAGTGGGTGACGGTGACGGCCTGGCGGGCGCTGGCGGTCAATCTGATCGGCTCGCTGGCCAAGGGCGATCCGGTGCTGGTGAGCGGTCGGCTGCGGGTGCGCGAGTGGACGGAGGGGGAGGTGAAGCGGAGCCGGGTCGAGATCGACGCGCGATCGGTCGGACACGATCTCACCCGTGGTACCACGGCGTTCCGGTGGGCGGCGGGGGTGCGCGGGCAGCCGCCGGCCGGCCCCGGGCCGGGCGGCGCGGAGGCCGGGGGCGAGGTGGTGCCGGAGTGGATCGTCAGCGCGGTGGAGGCGCGCAGGGGTTCCGGGGCGCCGTACGGGGCGGCGCCCGCCCCGGCACCGGTGGCGGCAGCCGCCGTACGGGCGCTGCCGGCGGGCCGGCGGTCGGCCACGGGGGAGTCGGGAGAGGTGCCCGGGAGGGAGCGGGGAGGTGACGCCGGAGGGGTGCTCTGATCCGACGGGTCGGTGACCTTCCTGTCGACAAATATGTTGATCGAGACGGTCGTTGTACCCGCGTGCGCAATCCGACGGGATAACAGAAAACTGCACGCGAGTTTCTGGTCGGCCGTCAGCTTGTGTGGGACCTGAGGGGATTGATAACGATCCAGATACGGAATCGTCCTGATTTCGCATGGGGGTTTCGGGGCCTCCGGGGCTCAATAGGATTCGTCTGGTTCATACCCGTAGCGGTGCCACAGGGGGCACGCGCGGGACGGCAAGTCGGCGGGCCGCCCACTCGGTGCGGCCCGGCCCGGAGGGATCCCAGATGTTCCAGAGGCAGGGGCGGAGTCTGTCCCGGATAACCACTGTCATGCTCACGACCAGCTTGGCGTTGGGCGGAGGCCTGTTCGCGGCCGGTGCGGCGGCCGCTGCCGGCGCCGGTGCTCCGACCTCGGGCGTGACCGCCGAAGTCCTGAACGAGATGCTCGGCGAGAAGATCGATGTCGGGAACAGGACCGTCGACGGTGGTCTGTTCACCCTCAAGACGGACGCCGGCGAGAAGCTCCGGACGTACTGCATCGACTTCGACAACCCGGTCTACCTGGACAGCGGCGCCAGGTACCACGAGGCGGACTGGGCGTCGAGCTCCCTCAACAGCAATGCCAACGCGCCCAAGATCCGCTGGATCCTGGACAACTCGTACCCGCAGGCGGGCCTGGCGTCCCTGGCCACGGCCATCCAGGTCGACAGCCTGAGCGAAGCGGACGCCGCCGCCGGCACCCAGGCCGCGATCTGGAAGTTCTCGGACAACAAGAACGCCGTCCCGCGCAACGAGAAGGCCAAGAAGCTGCGCGACTACCTGGTCGGCGACGCCAACAAGGGCGTCGCGGCCGAGCCGAAGCCCTCGCTGACGATCTCCCCGGACTCGGCCTCCGGGAAGTCGGGCGGCAAGCTCGGCCCGTTCCTGCTGAACTCCAGCGCGAACGAGGTCAAGCTGAGCGTCACCGGCGACGCCGCGGACAAGGTCAAGCTGCTGGACAAGGACAACAAGCCGGTCAACGGCAGCCTGGCCGGCCCGATCGGCAAGGACACCCCGCTGTTCCTGGACGTGCCGGCCGGCACCCCGGACGGCAAGGCCGCCATCAGCGCCACCGCTGAGGCCAACGTGCTCAGCGGCCGGGTCTTCATGAGCAAGGTGGACAAGCAGGGCCGCCACAGCCAGACCATGATCCTGGCCAGCTCCACCAAGGTGAACGTCGCGGCCGGCGCCAAGGCCACCTGGAAGCAGGGCAAGGGCGCGCTGATCGACAGCTCCGCCAAGGAGGAGTGCGCCGCCGGCGGCGTGCGGGTGTCCGTCACCAACAGCGGTGACGAGGCCGCCACCGTCACGGTCGGCAAGCAGCAGGTCGCCGTCCAGCCGGGCAAGACCGAGACCGTGCTCGTCAAGGTCGAGGAGAAGGCCAACTACGACTTCACCGTGACCGGCCCGAACGGCTACACCAAGCAGTTCACGGGCGTCCTGGACTGCAAGGTCGGCGTGACCCCGACCCCGGCCCCGACCACCCCGGCCGCGACCCCGTCGGGCACCCCCGCCGCGACCCCGTCGGGCACCCCGAGCAACGGTGCCGGCCAGCCGGCCCCGGCGACCACCAGCGCCGCCCCGGGCACCGGTGGCCTGGCCCAGACCGGCGCCAATGACTCCACCCCGATCCTCGCCGCCGTCGCCGGTGGCCTGGTCGTGGCCGGTGGCGCCGCCGTCTTCGTCCTGCGCCGCCGCGGCCGCCACGGTCGCACCACCGCCTGAACCGGTCGGACCGGTCGAACCGACTGAACCGGTCGAACCGACGGAACCGACTGAACCGCCCGAGTGGGCCGGGAGGCACTGACCTCCCGAGGCCCTGAGAGCGGCGACCGGCCCGGCTCCCCGCACCCGCTGCGGGGAGCCGGGCCGTCCCGCGTTCGGGGCCCGGCCGGCGCACCTGGAGGGCCCGGCCGGGCCGGGGTGTTGCCGGTGGGGCGGGAGCGGCGGGGCCGCGGCGCGTGGGGAGGGGCTCCGAATACCCCCAAGGGGTCACCTGGGCGATTCGGGCCTCCGGGCCGGGTGCGGCACAATGGAAGGCTGCAAGCCGAATACTCCCGACGACGCCGGAGCGATCTCACGTGGCGGAATACATCTACACGATGCGCAAGGTGCGCAAGGCTCACGGAGACAAGGTCATCCTTGACGACGTGACGCTCAGCTTCCTCCCCGGAGCGAAGATCGGCGTCGTGGGCCCCAACGGTGCCGGTAAGTCCACCGTGCTCAAGATGATGGCCGGTCTGGAGCACCCCTCCAACGGCGACGCCTTCCTCTCGCCCGGCTTCACCGTCGGCATGCTGCTGCAGGAGCCGCCGCTCGACGAGTCCAAGACCGTCCTGGAGAACGTCCAGGACGGCGTCAAGGAGATCAAGGGGAAGCTCGACCGCTTCAACGAGATCGCCGAGCTGATGGCGACCGACTACTCGGACGCCCTGCTGGACGAGATGGGCAAGCTCCAGGAGGAGCTGGACCACGCCGAGGCCTGGGACCTGGACGCCCAGCTGGAGCAGGCCATGGACGCCCTGGGCTGCCCGCCCGGCGACTGGCCGGTCACCAAGCTCTCCGGTGGTGAGAAGCGCCGCGTCGCGCTCTGCAAGCTGCTGCTGGAGGCCCCCGACCTGCTGCTGCTCGACGAGCCCACCAACCACCTGGACGCCGAGTCGGTGAACTGGCTGGAGCAGCACCTGGAGAAGTACAAGGGCACCGTCGTGGCCGTCACCCACGACCGGTACTTCCTGGACAACGTCGCCGAGTGGATCCTGGAGCTCGACCGCGGCCGCGCCTACCCGTACGAGGGCAACTACTCCACCTACCTGGAGACCAAGCAGTCGCGTCTCAAGGTCGAGGGGCAGAAGGACGCCAAGCGCGCCAAGCGCCTCAAGGAGGAGCTGGAGTGGGTCCGCTCCAACGCCAAGGGCCGCCAGGCGAAGTCCAAGGCCCGTCTGGCCCGCTACGAGGAGATGGCGGCCGAGGCCGACAAGATGCGGAAGCTGGACTTCGAGGAGATCCAGATCCCGCCGGGCCCGCGCCTGGGCAACGTCGTCATCGAGGTCGAGAACCTCAACAAGGCCTTCGGTGAGAAGGTCCTGATCGACGACCTGAGCTTCACCCTGCCGCGCAACGGCATCGTCGGCATCATCGGCCCGAACGGCGCCGGCAAGACCACCCTGTTCAAGATGCTCCAGGACCTGGAGACCCCGGACAGCGGCACGGTCAAGGTCGGCGAGACGGTCAAGATCAGCTACGTCGACCAGACCCGCTCCAACATCGACCCGAAGAAGACCCTCTGGGAGGTCGTCTCCGACGGTCTGGACTGGATCAACGTCGGCCAGGTCGAGATGCCGTCCCGCGCCTACGTGTCGGCCTTCGGCTTCAAGGGCCCGGACCAGCAGAAGCCGGCCGGCGTGCTCTCCGGCGGCGAGCGCAACCGCCTCAACCTGGCGCTCACCCTCAAGCAGGGCGGCAACCTGCTGCTCCTCGACGAGCCCACCAACGACCTCGACGTCGAGACGCTCTCCTCGCTGGAGAACGCCCTGCTGGAGTTCCCCGGCTGCGCCGTGGTCATCTCCCACGACCGCTGGTTCCTGGACCGAGTGGCCACCCACATCCTCGCCTACGAGGGCGACAGCAAGTGGTTCTGGTTCGAGGGCAACTTCGAGTCGTACGAGAAGAACAAGATCGAGCGGCTCGGCGCCGACGCCGCCCGTCCGCACCGGGCCACCTACAAGAAGCTGACCCGAGGCTGACACCCAGCCGTCACAACGGCCCGGCAGACTGCCCTCCGGGGCGGCCTGCCGGGCCGCGGCCCGTCGCCACCGCCCGTCGCGTGACGCCCTGCGCCACCGCCGGCCGACGCCGAGAAACGGCGCCGGCGGGCGACCGGACACCGAGGAGAACTTCCGTGGCTCGCCACATCTACGCCTGCCCGCTGCGCTGGTCCGACATGGACGCCTTCGGGCACGTCAACAACGTGGTCTTCCTGCGCTACCTGGAGGAGGCCCGGATCGACTTCATGTTCACCCAGGCCGCCGCGGCCGGCGCCGGGGAGTTCGCGGGCGGCTCGGTGGTGGCCCGCCACGAGATCGACTACAAGCGTCCGCTGGTGCACCGGCCCGAGCCGGTCACCATCGAGACCTGGGTGACCAGGATCGGCGGCGCCTCGCTGACCGTCTCGTACGAGATCAAGGACGTCGCCGAGGACGGCGGCGACATCGTGTACGTCCGGGCGTCCACCGTGGTCGTCCCCTACGATCTGGCCGAGGGCCGGCCGCGCCGGATCTCGCCGGTGGAGCGGGAGTTCCTCGGCCGCTTCATGGACGAAGAGCCGGCAGTCGCCACCGTCTGACCCCATCTGACGATTCGAGCTGAACGACCGTGACCATCACCGCCCGTCTCGCCCTGACCGACACCGGGGAGGCCGTCGACCTCTCCGCCTTCCTGCTGCGCCTGCTGCGCTTCGACCGGGCGGCGGCCGTCCGGATCCAGGCGGTGGGCCCGGGTGAGGGGGACGGCGTGCTGGCTGTCTTCGGACGGCTGCCGCTGGGCGGCAGCGGTGCGCTGGCGATCCGCACCGTGCGGCTGAGCGGCCTGGACGAGGCGGTGGACCTGACCGTCTCGGCGGGCCAGTTGCTGGACGGCGTGGACACCGACGCGAGCGCCGTCGCGCTGCCGGCACCGGTGACCGGCCCTGCCTGGGCCGGGATGCTGCCGCCGCGCACCGGCTGGCGGCCGGTCGGCGCCCCGCCGGTGGCCGAGGTGTACCCGGAACTGATGGCCGGGGTGCGGGAGTTCCGCGAGCGCAGCGAGGCCGTACCGGCGCACCACCGCACCCGCGCGGTGCTGGACGCGCTGGCCGACGAGATCTGGTCCCGGCCGGTCACCGCGCTGCCCGAGCTGCCGCTGCGGGTGCCGCACGCCGCGTACGTGATCGGCTTCCTGCGGCCCGACGCCCCGCTGACCGTGCACCGGGCGGGCGGCTGGCTGCGGCTGAGCGCCCCGGCGGGCTCGGTGGTGGTGCGCACCGTGGCCGCGCCGGGCGCGGGGCTGGGGCTGAGCCCGATCCGGTGACCCCCGGCCGGATCCGGTGACGGCCCGCCGGGGCATGGTGTCCCCGGCCGGATCCGGTGACCGCTCGCCGGAGCATGGCGACCCCCGGCCGGATCCCGGGGACGGGCCGGTTCAGCCCGGGGTGTTGATCATCGAGGCGGCGGCGTACGTCAGGTACTCGAGCAGCTGCCGCTCGTGCTCGGCCGACAGCTCCAGGCTCGCCACGGCCGCCCGCATGTGGGTGAGCCAGGCGTCGTGCGCGGCCTTGTCGACCTTGAACGGCACGTGCCGCATCCGCAGCCGCGGGTGGCCGCGCTGCTCGCTGTAGGTGCGCGGGCCGCCCCAGTACTGCATCAGGAAGAGCGTCATCCGCTCCTCGGCCGGCCCGAGGTCCTCCTCGGGGTACATCGGCCGCAGCAGCTCGTCCTGGGCGATGCCCTCGTAGAACCGGTGGACCAGCCGTCGGAAGGTCGGCTCACCGCCGACCTGGTCGTAGAAGGTCTCCTCGCTCAGCGTGCCTCGCCGGATCTCTGTCACCCGACCATGGTCGCAGACGCCGACGGGGTCGTACACCGGGACCAAAGGCGTACGACCCCGTCGGGATCGGTGGACGTCGACCAGCGGACGCCGGTCGGCTGGTGTCCGCGGACAGGTCTGCGGACAGGTCTGCGGACATCAGCCGGGGAGGGTCAGTCCTCCCAGCGGAACAGCTTCCAGGAGATGCCGGTCAGCACCGCCGCGAAGAGCAGCAGGCCGCCCATGGTCGGCAGGGCGTCCATGACGCCGCCGCCGCGGGTGAGCACCGACTGGGCGGAGTCGACCAGGTAGTGCAGCGGCATGACCTGGGAGACGCCCTTCAGCCAGCCCGGGGCCCCGTCCAGCGGGAAGAACGAGCCGGACAGGAAGGACATCGGCAGCACGATGATCTGCGAGATGCCGTTGGCCGCCTCCTCGGTCTTGGCGACCGAGCCGGCCAGCAGGCCGATCGACATGAAGGCGAGCGTCGCGCAGGCCACCAGCGGGATGACCAGCCACCAGTTGCCGGTGAGCTTCAGTCCGAAGAAGCTCGTCGCGACCACCAGGAAGACGGCGGTCTGCAGGAAGGCGGTCAGCAGCGACACCAGGATCCGGGAGCTGACCACGGTTCCGGCGTTGATCGGGGCCAGCCGCAGCCGGCGCAGCACCTTGGACTTGCGCCAGTTGACCAGCGTCAGCGCGGCACCGAACACCGCGCCGGTGGCGACGGCCCAGCCGAGCAGGCCGGGGGTGAGGAACTGGATCGGCTTGAGCGACTTGTCCTCGACCTGCTGGGAGTCCAGCACGAAGGCCGGCTTCTGGCCGGTGGCCGCCTGGTTGGCGTTCTGGACCACCGAGTTGAGGATGCCCTGCAGCGCGCCGGCGCGGACCTGGTCGGCGGCGGTGTAGCGCAGCTCGACCTTGCCGTCCGGGCCCTGCTTGATCAGCGCGTCGTAGTCGCCCTTGCGGACCTTCTCCAGCGTGGCGGCCTCGTCGTCGGTCTTCGTGATGGTGAGGACCTTGTCCAGCCCGGCCCGCTCGTCGCCCTGGATGGAGTCGAACAGCTTCACCGCGCCGACCTGCGCCACCTTGGCGTGGGGGCTGCCGGAGCCCTTGGTCACGGTGCCGAAGAAGACCAGGAACACCAGCGGGAAGAGCAGGATGAAGAAGGTCGCGGTGCGGTCGCGCTTCATCCCGAGCAGCATGGCGCGGGACAGGCTCCAGAACGCGCTGACCCGCTCCCGCTCGCCGGCGGCCGGGCCGCCGCGCCGGGCGGGGGCCTGCGGCTCGGTGGGGGTGGTGGCGGTCATGCGCGGAACTCCCGTCCGGTCAGCTGGAGGAACACGTCCTCCAGGGTGGCGCCGCGCACTTCCAGGCCGCGCAGCGCGTTCTGCTCGGCGAGGACGCTGAGCACCGGGGCCGGAAGGCGGGTGGAGACGGAGAGCGAGACGGTGTCGTCCTCGAGGTTGGCGATGTCCGCGCCGGCCGCGGTCATCAGCTCCCGGGCCCGGTCGAGCGGGAGCTGGCCGGAGGCCACGCTGATCCGGACGGTGTCGTCGATCTCACGGATCAGCGCCGCCGGGGCACCGGTGTGCAGGACCCTGCCGTGGTCCATAATCGAGACCCGGTCGCAGAGCACCTCGGCCTCGTCCAGGTAGTGGGTGGTCAGCACGACGGTGCGGCCCTCGGCGTTGATGTCCCGCAGGAGGTCCCAGAGGTTGCGCCGGGACTGCGGGTCCAGGCCGGTGGTGGGCTCGTCCAGGAAGACGAGTTCCGGGTCGTGGGCCAGTGCGCAGGCGATCGACAGGCGCTGGGCCTGGCCGCCGGACATCTGGTCGGTCAGGGTCTCGGCCTTGTCCGAGAGGCCGACCCGCTCCAGCATCGCGTCGGCCCGCTTGGGGCCGACCCCGTAGAACGACGCGAAGGTGCGGATGGTTTCCCGGGCCGTCAACTTGCGGAAGAAAGCGGTTGCCTGGAACTGCACGCCGATTCGCGGCAGCAGTTTCGGATTGCGCGGCCAGGGCTCCATGCCCAGCAGCTCGATCCGGCCCTCGTCCGGTTTCCGGACGCCCTCCAGGATCTCCATCGTGGTGGTCTTCCCGGCGCCGTTGGGGCCCAGGATCCCGTAGAACTCGCCGGCCTCGACGGTGAGGGACACCCCGTCGACGGCCTGCACATCCCCGTACCGCTGGCGGATGCCGTCAGCGGATATAGCAGCAGTCATGTGCCCTGAGCCTAGGGGTTGTGAAGGCTCCTGTGCACATCTGTGCGAGCGAATTTGCGGACATTTTGAAGGCGGTGCAAACAAAGCCGGGCCGGGCGGATGTCGAATTCCGCCCGGCCCGGCCGGAGTTGGCGATGACCGGCGCTGATCGACCGTCGGAAAATGATCGGACGGACTTTCAGCTCACGGCCTTTCAGCCGCGGTGCACGGTGATGGTGGTCCAGGCTCCGATGTGGATCCGGTCGCCGTCGTTCAGCGGCACGGCGACGTGCGGGGCGATCGGCTCCGCGCCGCCGTTCATGGTGGTGCCGTTGGTCGAGTCCTGGTCCACCAGGACCCAGCTGCCGTCCGCCTGTTCGGCGAGCAGCGCGTGCTGGTGCGAGGCGCCCGGGTCCTCCGGCGGGACGGACAGGTCGATCTCCGGGACGGTGCCGCGGTGCTGGCTGCGCCGCCCGATCCGCAGCTGGCCGCGGCCGGTCAGCGGGATCCGGCGCTCGGGGCAGTACGGCGGGAAGAACAGGCCGGCCGCCTCGGGGCCGCTGCGGGCCATCATCTCGGTGAAGTAGTCCCGGTCGGCCGAGACCACGGCGATCCAGTTGGTGCGCACCGGCTCGGCCGGGGCGGGCTCCTGGGGCTGCGGCGGGGCGAGGTTGAAGGAGGTGCCGAAGTCGCCGCCGCGGTTGTTCGGGCCGGGGCCGGCCGGCTGGGCGTACACCGGGCCGGAGTCCTCGCGCACCGCCGGGTCGGGGAACGCGCCCTCGGGCACGGGCTCCTCCTGCCCGATGCCGGGCGAGGAGGGCGGGTAGCCGTAGGTGTGCGGGTGCGCCGGGGCCTGCGGCTGCTGCGGGACGGGCGGGGCGACGGCCTGCTGGGCCGCCGGCGGCTGCCCGAACGGGGCCTGGCCGAGCGGCGGCTGCCCGAACGGCGGCCGGCCGAGGGGTGGCTGACCGGCCTGGGAGTGGCCGGCCGGGGCCTGCGGCGGGGTGCCGCCGTAGGCCGGCGGGATGTTCAGCGGCGGCTGCTGGGCAGGGCCGGGCGGGGTGTGGCCGGCGCCGGGCACCTGGCGGCGCGACGGCGTGGAGAGCTCGTAGTCGTAGCCGCACTCCTCGCAGAACCGTCCGGTCTGGGGGCTGCGGCAGATCGGGCAGACGGCCAGGCCCGCGGTGAGGCCCTGCGGTCCGGCCTGCGGCGGGACGGCCCCGTGCGGCGGGACGGCGCCCTGCGGGGGAACGGCCCCGTGCTGCGGCGGGGGCACCATGCCGGGCGGCGGCAGCGGAGCCCCGGGCGGCGGGACGGCCCCCGGCGGCATCGGCGGCGGAGGCGGCGGCGCGCCGAAGGAGGCGCCACCGTACCCCGGGTGCCCGGCGTGCGCACCGGGCGCGGGGTCGCTCCCGGGTGCCCCCGGGTAGCCTCCGTGCGCCCCCGGGGTGGGGGCCGGCGGAGTCATCGGGAAGCCGCAGAAGTCGCACCAGTCCTCGGCCTGCGACTCGTGGCCCCTCGGGCAGATCGGCATCAGGTCCCCCTCGTTTCGGGCCGGCGCGGTGCGGCGTCGCGCCGGGGTGCCGGCCCGGTCACGTCTTCAGCGGTCACTTCTTCACACGTACCGTCTTGGTCGACCGGGTCTCAAGGGTCATCGAGTCGGCCTCGCTCACGTTCTTACGGAACCGAACCGTACCCTCCTTCGGGTCCACCACGTCCACCACCTTCTGGAGCAGCTTGTAGGTGCCCTCGTTCCCGGTCGCGTGTGCGATCCGGACGGCGGCGCCCAGCTTGGAGGTCGCGCGGTCGACGTCCCCGGCCCGGTGGGCCTCCAGGCCCTCCTGGATGGAGGAGGCGAGCTCGGCCTGCCCGGTGTAGTGGGCGACCTGCGGGCTGATCCGGGTGGAGGAGGCCAGGTCGTCCGTCCAGACCGCCTTGACCAGGCCCTGGGTGAGCACCTCGGGGGTGCCGCCGGCGACCTGCTCGGGCAGCACCAGGCTGACCCGGGCGGCCAGCATCTCGTTGCCGACCGCGGCGGCCGGCACCTCGACGCAGACGTGGTAGTCGCGGCTCTCGTCGCCCCAGGAGCCGGTCGGGTAGTCGCCGGCCCGGGGGCCGGCCCCGGTGCGGCGGGAGGTCAGGTCCTCGACCGCGGGGGCGACCTGCTTGACGAACCGGACCGTGGCGTTGGCCGGGGTCCAGATCCGCAGCGCGACGTCGGCGACCTGCTTGCCCATCGCGCCGGCCATCATCGAGCGGAAGTCCTCGGCCAGGCCGGAGGGCTCGGCGACGATGTCGGTGGTGCCGAGCAGCGCCGAGGAGATCCGGCGCAGCTCGTCGATCCGCCAGTCGGTGCCCACGCCGCGGCAGTCGGCGGTGAAGTGGCCGGTCACCCGCTCGATGTTGCGGGCCAGGTCCTCGGCCGACTCGTGCTCGTTGTTGCCGTCGGTGAGCAGGACGGCGTGCCGGATGGCGATGTCGCGGCGGGTCAGGAAGAGCTTGTCGGCCTTGGCCAGCCAGGTGCCCATCGCGGTGCCGCCGGCCGCGGTGAGTCGGCGCAGCGAGTCCTTGGCCTGCTCGCGGGTGGTGGCGGAGGCGATCGCGAGGGTGCCGTCGCCGGGGTAGATGTCGCGGGCCTCGTGGGTGCCGGCGACCACGGCGAAGGCGGTGCCGTCGCGCAGCGCGTCGACGGCGGCGGCGGTGGCCTCGCGAGCGCCGTTGATCTTGGTCTTGGGGTAGTCCATCGAGCCCGAGCAGTCCACCAGGATGACCACGGCCGCCGCCGTCCCGGTGCCCGCCGGGGTGGCGTCGGCGAAGCCGAGCGGCCGGCCGCCGGAGGTGCCGCCGCCGGTCGCGGTGACGGTGACGATGGCGTTGACCTCGCGGGCGCCGTCGGCCAGGTACTCGTTCTGGAAGATCTCCACGTGGAACCTGGGCAGGTTCGGCTTCGCCAGTGTTGCCATGGGGCGGTCGGCTCCCGTCGGGTGAGGGGTGGACGTGCTCAGGACGGTGGGGCGGCCCGCCGGGCGGGCCGGCGGGCCGTGGCGCCGGGGCGTCCGGCGGGTGGTCGGTCAGGCCGTCGGTGGGTGCGGCGGCTGCGGCGGGACGGGCGGTGCGACGGGAGGGGCGGGAGCGGCGGGGGCGGTCGGCGGGACGGGCGGCGCCGGGGGGACCTCCGGGGGCGCGGGCGGGACCGGGGGCAGCGGGGCCGCGGCGGAACCGATCACCGGGAGGTCCGGCAGGGTCGGGTCGTGGTCCTCGTCGTCCCCGCCGTCCGCCGCCGGGGCCGGTCGCGGAGCGATCACCGGCAGGTCCAGCGCGGTCGGGGTCTGGTCGGCGTCCTCGGCGGCGGCCGGCGGGTCGATCGGCAGCACGGCGACGGTGATGTTGTCGTGGCCGCCGGCCGCGACCGCGAACTTCACCAGGGTCTGCGCCGTGGCGAGCGGCTCGGTGCGGGCGTCCGGGCGCACGTAGTACGCCAGGTCGGTGGCCGCCTCGGCGTAGTTCCACAGGCCGTCGGTGCAGATCAGCACCACGCCGGGGACGTGCGGGGTGAAGTCGAGGGTGTGCGGCACGACCTCCTCGGCGTCGGCGCCGAGCCAGCCGGTGATCGCGTGCGCGCGGGGGTCGGAGTAGGCCTCGGCCTCGCTCATCAGCCCGGCCTCGACCATCCGGGCCGCCCAGGAGTCGTCCTGGGTGAGCCGGAACGGCTCCGCGGCGGCGCGGTCGTCCGGGATCCAGTACGCCCGGGTGTCGCCGACCCACCCGATGGTGACCCGGCCGCCGGCGGCTATCGCGCTGACGTAGGTGCAGGCGGGCGCGTTGAGGTCGGGCCGGGTGGGGCCGGCGCCGTCGGTGGCGAGGTCGGCGACGGCCTGCGCGGCGTCGGCGATGGCCTGGCGCATCGCCTGGTTCGGGTCCCGGCCGGCCTCCAGGGCGGTCAGCAGCGACTCGGAGGCGGCGTCGACGGCGGTCTCCGAGGCCTCGTCGGGGCGGTCGGAGGAGGAGACGCCGTCACACACCACGGCGACCACGACCGGCTCGCCGCCGGGCAGCGAGGTCGCGGCGACGGTGAAGGAGTCCTCGTTGCGGTGGTGGCGCACGCCGCGGTCGCTGACCCCGGCGACGCCCCCGAGGGCCTTCTCCATGTGGTCGCGCGGGCGCGGCTGGGCGCTGCCGCAGCCCTCGCAGTAGCCGTCCGGGGCGACCTGCGGCTGCCCGCAGTGCACGCAGACCGGTCCGCGCGGCGACGGTACGGCCTCGCCGCGTGCGGCGGCCCAGCTCGCCGGCATCGAGCCGGGGGCCGCCCGGCCGTCCCGGCCCGTCCCGCAGGAGCCGCAGTAGGCGTCCTCCGGCTCCATCGGCTCCGAACAGCTCGGGCACTCGGTCTGCTGCGGCATCTGCTACACCCACGTCCTGGGACGGGCACGGTTGGCCCGCTCCACCATCTCGATCCTGTTCTCGGCCCGGTCGGCCAACCGGGCGAGTACCCGGTAGGACTGCTCCAGGGCGAAGCGCAGTTCCCGCTCCTGTGCGGGACGTCCCAGGACCACCAGTCCGGTGGCCCGCCGGCCGGCGGCCGCCTCGGCGCCGACCCAGCCGAGGGCGGCGTCGAGCACCTCGACGGCGAGCTCCTCGCGGCGGCGGTCGTCCAGCCGCAGCGCGGTCAGCTGCGCGGAGCTCGCGTCGAGGTCGGCGGCCAGGTCGTCGGTGGGCCGGCGCTCGCGCAGCCGGGCCCGGACGGCGGCGATCCGGGCGGCGGTGTACTGGCTGGAGGTGGCCGGGACGGTCTCCAGGACGCGGACCGCGCCGGTCCGGTCCCCCTCGGCCAGCCGGACCCGGGCCAGCCCGAAGGCGGCGCTCAGGTAGGCGTGGTCGGTGGCCCACACCAGCCGGTAGAACTCGGCCGCGTCGCCGCCGTCGCCGAGCAGTTCGGCGCAGATGGCGAGGGCCAGCTTGGGCGCGGCCTCGCCAGGGAAGGCGTCGTAGACCGCGTCGAAGGCCTCCGCGGCGGCTGCGACTCGCCCGTTCGCCTCGGGGCGCTCCTGGCCTGGCGCCGACGCTCCCGCCTGGCTCCCTCGCTCGTCGCTCTCGGTACCGGCGCGCCCTTCGGCCCGGGCGCGGGAGTCCCCGCCGCCGACCAGCGCGGTCAGGCCGCGGTACCAGACCACCCGCCAGTCGTCCGGCTGGTCCCGCTCCAGCTCGGCGAGCCGGCTCGCGGCGTCCTCGTGGCGGCCGAGTTCGAGCAGGGCGCGCAGCTCGCGCAGCCGGCTCTCGACCGAGACGGTGGGTGCGGCGGCCAGCGCGGCGAGCGTCTCCTCGGGGTCGGGGGTGACCAGGACGGCCAGGAAGCCGGCGTTGGGGTCGCCCGGGTCGACCCGCGGGACGGGCAGCGCGAGGGCGGCGGCGGCCGGGTCCAGCGGGGCCACCGCGAGCTTCCCTGCCTGCTCGGTGGGAAGCACCAACTCGGTGTCCACGACGCGCAGTTCGGGGCCGAACAGGGTGGAGGGCGCGGGCCTGGGCCGGTCGTCCTGGAGGGCCAGCACCTCCCGCAGCACGCCGGTGAGCTGGTCGGCCATCTCCTCGGCGGAGGCGAAGCGGCGGGCCGGGTCCGGGTCGGTGGCGCGGACCAGGAAGCGGTAGTACGACTCGTACCGGGCGAAGATCTCGACCTGCTCGGGGCCGGGCAGCGAGTAGCGGTAGGTGCTGCTGTAGCCCTGGAAGTCGAAGGTGAGCACCGCGAGGGTGCGGGCCACGGTGTACAGGTCGGAGGCGGCCGAGGGGCCGTCGGTGGCGATCTCCGGGGCCTGGTAGCCGATGGTGCCGTAGATCGGGCCGTCGTCGTCGAGCCGGCGGACCGCGCCCATGTCTATGATCTTGAGCGCGTCGCCGCTCTGGATCACGTTGTCGATCTTGAAGTCGCAGTAGACCAGACCCCGGCCGTGCAGGTAGCCCAGGGCCGGCAGCGCCTCCAGCGCGTACGCGATCGCCTGCTCGACCGGCAGCGGCTCGCGCCGGCCGTCCGGGGTGCGGCGCTCGTTGGCGATGTCCTTGAGCGACTTCCCGCCGACGTACTCCATCACGATGTAGCCGTCGGTGGCGCCGGTGCGCAGGTCCGGGTGCTCGGCGAAGTTGATGATCCGGACGATGTTCGGGTGGTCCACCTCGGCCAGGAAGCGCCGCTCGGCGACGGCCACCGCGAGCGCGTCCTCGTCCCCGGTGTCCAGCAGGCCCTTGAGCACCACCCACTTGTCGTTGACCCGCCGGTCCACCGCCAGGTAGATCCAGCCGAGCCCGCCGTGCGCCAGGCAGCCCACCACCTCGTACTGCCCGCCGACCAGGTCGCCGCGGCGCAGCTTGGGCGTGAACGAGTACGGCGTGCCGCACTTGGTGCAGAAGCCGTCGGGGCGGCCCGGGCGGCCGTTCTTCTCCCGGCCCACCGGGGCGTCGCACCTGGAGCAGAACCGCTTGCGCTCGGGCACCTCGGCGTCGGCCAGGACGGCCCGGGACGGGTCGGCCGCCTCGACGGTCGGCACGGTGACCAGGCCGGCGCCCAGCCGGTTGCGGGTGCCCGCGGAGGCGCTGCCCCGGGTGGAGCGGACCGAGAGCGAGCGGCCGCTGCCGGTACGGGTCGAGCGGTGCGAGCGGGAGCGGCCGGACATCGAGCGCGCCGAGCCGGTGCGGGCCGACGGCGAACGGGCGGAGCCGGTGTGCCCCGAGCCGGTGTGCCCGGAGCCGCCGGAGACCCGGGCGGAGGGGACGTAGGGCTGGGTGACGCCGGTGTCGTCGGCGGGCGGGGTCAGGCCGCACTCGTCGCAGTAGCCGTCCGGGTCGATGGTGCCGGAGCAGTCGCGCGGGCAGGGCGAGTCGGGCCCGGCGGGCGCGGCCGCCCCGGTCGTGGGTGGCGCGGTGGTCCCGGCCGTGGGCGCCGAGGTGGTCCCGCCCGCCGGGGCGAGCCCGCACTCGTCGCAGTAGCCGTCGGCGTCGATCCTGCCGCTGCCGGAGCACTCCGGCCGTTCGCACGTCCCGCCCATCAACCTCAGCCCCCCTGAGCCTGTCCGTCCTGAGCCTGTCCGTCCTGCACCTGCGAGGCGCCCGGCGCCGGGCCGGTCGCCTCCTGAGCCCGCCCGGGCTCGGCCTCGGCGTGGGCCGGGCGCAGCGACTGCTGGAACCGGGCCACCGCGGCGGCCGCCGCCCGCAGGTCGCAGGGCGCGCTCCAGAGCAGCCAGCGCGCCTTCTCGTACCGTTCGACCACTTCCGGGTCCTCGGCGACCCGCAGCCGGGCCGCCATCGCCTTGTAGGCGTCCAGCCGGCCGCGCAGCTCGGCCCGGACGGCCAGCGGCTGGGTCACCTCGGTGAGCGACTGCCGGGCCCGGCCCAGCTCCTTGGCGGCGGCGTCCTCCAGCGCGTCCAGCAGCGGCGCCAGCCGGCCCCACTGCCCGGCCTGGCGCAGGTCAAGCGCGGCGACGATCCGCTCGCGCAGCGCCGAGGCGGGGCCCGGCACCGCCGGGACGTCGCTGGACGCTATCTTCGCCAGCACCTCGCCGCGCGCCCGGCGGGCCTCGGCCAGGGTGGCGTCGGCCCGCTGGAGCAGGTCGCCGACGCCCTGGAGGCGCTCCTCGGCCTCGTCGCGCAGCCGCAGCAGGTCCTCCAGCTCCAGCCGGACGCCGTCCAGCGCCCGCCCGGCCCGGTCGAACCGCTCGGTGTCCACCACCCCGACCGGGCCGGCGAAGGCCGAGCCCTCCGGGACGGTGCCGCGCTGGGCGGGCACCCGGGCCGGGCGCCACAGCGCCAGCGGGTCCGCGTGCACCTCGGTGCGCAGTGCGGTGAGGTCCTGCTCGATCCCGGCCAGGTCGTCGCCCAGCGGGTGGCCGCCGGTGCGCACGCCGAGCGAGGCGGCCAGGGTGCGTACCCGCTGGAGCTCGGCCAGCAGCAGGTCGATCCGGGCCGGCAGCGCCGACCAGACCGCGTCGGCGGCGCTGACCACCTCCAGCACGGTGGCGTACCAGGAGTTCATCCGGACCATCAGCGCGTCCAGGCTGATCCGCTCGACCAGCTTGGCGGGCGCACCGAGCACCTGCGGGCCGTCCGGCACCACCCCGCCGGGGACGGTCACCGCGTCGCCGGTCAGCAGCTCGCTCAGCTCGGCCAGTTCGGGCGCGCCGGGCTTGGCCTTGCGGGCCCGGACGGCACGGGCCGAGGCCAGCGCCTCGGAGTAGCGGTCGAACAGCGCCCAGAGCAGCGGCAGGCCCTTGCCGGCGACGGACCAGCGCTCCAGGGTGCGCCCGGACAGCTCGGCGCCGTCCAGCAGCCGCAGGCCCGGGTGGTCCTGGAGGGCGAGCAGCGCCGACTCGACCGCGTCCCGCTCCGCGCCGAGGCGGGCGAGCGCGCGGTCGACCTCCTCCCGGCTCAGTGCCGGGCCAGCCGATGCCGCCACCGCGGTGTCCTTCCTTCCTCGCGTGCGATCCCGACGTGCCTGACGTGCGGTCCCACGACAACCCCCGTGTCCACCCACCGGTCTCCCCGTGGTGATCGCCCCGAACCCTAACCGGTGGCCGTTGCGGCGGAGCGGGCGCGGGGCGTCAAGGCACCGTCAACGCCCCCCTGACGGCGCGCGCGCTACCTCCCCCGCGCCGTCCTCCGCGTCGCCCCGCGCCGTCCTCCGCGTCGCCCCGCGCCGTCCTCCGCGTCGCCCCGCGCCGTCCTCCGCGTCGCCCCGCGCCGTCCTCCGCGTCGCCGCGGGCCGGCCCCGCGCGTCGCCGCCGGGCCGGCCGGACGCCGCCTCAGTGCGAGCCGGGCCAATAGTGATCGGCCTCGTTGAGCATGTACGGCTTGAGCCAGTGCTCGTACGAACGGGCCCAGTCGCCGCGCGCGTAGTAGTCGGCCAGGACCTGGTTGACCCGGGCGGTCAGGTCGGTGCTGTCCTTCAGCATGGCGACGCCGATCACCTCCGGCTGCGCCTCGCCGTCCACGATCCGCACGGTCTGGTCCTGCGCGGCCTGGCCGGCCGCCAGGCCGTTGTCGGTCACGGTGGCGTCGACCTTGCCGAGCTGCATCAGGACCAGGCAGTCCAGCTGGTTCTCCACCGTGACGATCTGCCGGGCGGTCTTCTTCTCCTTGACGATGTTCAGCGCGGTGGAGCCGTCGGCGGCGCAGACCGCCCTGTCCTTGACCGCGTCGTCGATGTTCTTCGCCGGCGACGACTTCGGCACCAGGACCCGCTGGCTGATGTTGAAGTACGGCTTGGAGAAGGCGACGTCCTCCATCCGCTTGCAGTTGATCGTCATGGTGCGGACGATCAGGTCGACCCGGCCCTTCTTGATGGCGTCTATCCGGTCGGCCGTGGCCACCGGCTTGAGCACCACCTTCTCCGGGTCGCCCATGACGGCCGCGCCGATCGCCCGGGCGAGGTCGATGTCGAAGCCCTCGATCTGCCCGGTGTTCGGGTTGCGGGCGCCCCAGCGGTAGCTGTTCTGGTCCACGCCGATCACCAGGCTGCGCTTGGCCTTGATGGCCTTGACGGCGGGGCCGTCCTCGGTGCTCGGCGGCACGCTCCGGTAGACGTCGCAGCCGTCGTCCGGTGTCTGCTCCTGCTGTACGGCCAGTGGCGCGGCGGTCGCGGCCGCGGGTGCGGCGCCGACCGGGCCGCCCCCGGCGAGCACGGCCGCGCCGGCCGCCAGCAGGGCCAGCGCGGCGGCGGGCCTGGTGGTTCTCCGGAAGGTCCTGTTGCGCATCGGTCGGTCTCCCCCTTGCCCGTTACCGGTACTCGGCCAGTCGTCGGCCCAGGCCCCGCAGCGCGGCGGCCGCGGCCAGCAGGCCGAGCAGCGCGGCGGCGACGCCGGCGGCACGCAGGTCCCCGCCGGTGCCCTCGGCGGCCTTCGTGAAGCGGTCCTGCTCGATGTCGGCGGCCTGGGCGAGCGCCCTGTCGGTGGCTTTGAAGGCGGCGTCGGCGGTGGCCGCGTCGCCCTTGGCCGTCACGGTGGCCTCCAGGGCGCCCTGGTAGTCGGCGTTGCCGACCTCCAGCGTCCGGGCCTCGTCGTGTCGTCGGCGCCACTCGTCGAACTGCTTCCTTGCCTCCTGGATGCTCGGCTGGGCGGCCTCCGGCGCCTTGTGGAAGGCATCCGCGAGGGAGCCGCTGTACCGGCCCGGTGGAGTCTTCTCGGCGCCGGCCAGGTTCTCGGCGGCCTTCGCCCACTGGTCGGCGTACCTGGTGGTCGAGCCGCGGGCGACGAAGTGCAGGTTCTCCGCCAGCCGGGCCGTCAGCACGTCCGCCCGGGCGGAGTTGAGCGCCTGCAGCGGGTTCGCGCCCTCGCGGCTGCTGCGGTGGAGGGCCGAGTCGGTGGCCAGCCCGGTGACGGTCAGCCACAGGGCGCCGGCCAGTACGGCGGCGGTGGCGCCCAGCAGTCCGATGTTGAACACCCGGTTGGTGCGGCGGAACAGCGTCGACTGCACCCAGGCCAGTGCCGCCAGGGTGACCAGCGCCAGGCCGTACGCCGCCCACGGCACAGCCTCGGCGGCGGCGTAGTCGTCGGCCAGCTCCTGGTTCTCGGCGGCGGCCAGTTCGGCGGCGGTCGGCAGCAGCACCGTCTGCATCTGCTCGGAGGCGTACCGCAGGTAGCCGCCGCCGAGCGGGATGCCCTGCCGGTTGTCGGCCCGCGCCGTCTCCACCAGGCCGGTGTACACGGGGAGTTGCTGGTTCAGTCGGGCGAGCGAGCCCTGGGCGGGGGAGGTCGCCGTGGTCCGGGCGGCGGCCTCGGCGATCAGCTTGGCGGCGGTGGCGACGTCCTGCTCGTAGCGGCTGCGGACCTCGTCGGGCTCGGCGCCGGCCAGCAGGAAGCCGCTCGCCGCGGTGGTGGCGGCGTCGGCCAGGCTGCGGTGGATCTCGGCGGCGTCCCGGCTGAGCGGCTGGCTGTACGAGACCACCCGGTCGGCGGCCTGCGCCCTGGTCTCCAACTGCCAGGCGGTGAGCCCCCCGAAGGCCACGGTGAGCACCGCGAGCACCACACCGGCCAGCCGCAGCCGGCCGGGGGGCGTGCGGGTGGCCTGGGCGAGCCGGGCGCGCACACCGGTGGCGACGGCCGTCGCGGGGCGCTTCACCGGCGCACCGCCGGATCCGGGCGCCGGGGGAGCGCCGCCGGGCCGCGCGGGCGCGGCCGCTCCGGGGACGGCAGGGGCCCCCGACCCGGCCGTCGCCACCGGTGCGGCCGTCGCCACCGCCGTACCCGGCGGCTGGTTCGGCCGTGCCGGGAACGCGGCGCCGGACGCGCCGCTGCCCACTGGTGTTGCCACCCGCCTCATCCTCCCCTGGGGCCGGGCCCGTCCCCGGGGCCCGACCGATGGCAGCAGTATGGCCGTGACTCCCCGCGACCACACCCGACTTACGCCGATCTTGAGCAGGTCGTGCACGTTCCCCGGGGCGGTTCGTATCGCCGGTGCCGCTCGTACCGCCAGTGTCCGTACCGCCAGTACCGGTCGTGCCGGTCGTGTCGCTCGTGCCGGTCGCCCCGGGAGGCGGCGAACCGTCCGACGCCGGCCGTGCCCTCCGTGGTTCCCCGACGGGCGGAGCGCGGGGTCGGGTGCGGGGGCCGGGTGGGGGAGTGCGCTCCCGGGTGCGGCATCCCCCCGCTCCGTACGATGGAAGTATGCGACTGCTTGGAACGATCTCGCCCGACCGCCCGCTGCTCGTCGTCGCCGTGCGCGAGGAGGCCGCCCACCTGGACGACCGCCTGCCCGTGCTGCTCACCGGGATCGGGAAGGTCAACGCCGCCGTCGCGCTGGCCACCGTCCTCGCGCAGGGCGAGAAGCCCTCCGAGGTGATCAACCTGGGCACGGCCGGTGCGCTGCGTCCCGGTTGGGAGGGCATCCACCACGTGGTCCAGGTGATCCAGCACGACCTGGACACCGCCACCCTGCACGCGCTCACCGGGCGTGAGTACGGCGCACCGCTGGTGATCGGCAAGGGCGACGGCCCGGTGCTGGCCACCGGCGACCTCTTCGTCTCCGACCCGGACGCCCGCGACCGGCTCGCCGAGCACGCCGACCTGGTGGACATGGAGGGTTACGCCGTCGCCACCGTCGCGCACCGGGCCGGCGTTCCCGTGCGGCTGGTCAAGCACGTCAGTGACGAGGCCGGGGACGGCGCGGGGCACAGCTGGAAGGAGTCGGTGGACGACTGCGCCCGGAAGCTGGCCGACTGGGTGGTCGCGCAGGGCTGGTGACGCCTCCTCAGGGGGTGCGTGCCGCGCGGCCGCGCGGGCGCTGAGCGGGGGCGGCCGCCCTCCCACCCCCGCCGCCCGGTCAGGCGTCCCGGAAGTCCGAGAGGTCCAGCGCCGCCAGCCGCTCCGGGTCGTTGAGCACGTCGATCGCGACGATCGCGCCGTCCACCACCGTGAACGCCATGATCGACAGCGCCCGGCCGTTGTCGCCGATGACCACCGCGCCCGCGGTGCCGTTGACCAGCGCCGGGCGGGCGAACGGCGACAGCGTGCCCCACAGGACGGCCTGGCCGGCCACCGTGCCGGCGCCCGAGAGCACCACCGTGTGCCGGGCCAGCACCGTGCCGCCGTCCGAGCGCAGCACCACGTCCGGGTCGAGCACGGCGACCAGCGCGTCCAGGTCGCCGTTGCGGGCGGCGGCGAAGAACGCGTCCACGGCCGCGCGCTGCCGGCCGAGGTCCGGGTCGGGAGCGGGCGCCTGCCCCCGCACCTTGCGGCGGGCCCGGCTGGCCAGCTGGCGGGTGGCGGCGGCGGTCTTCTCGATCAGCGGGGCGATCTCCTCGAACGGCACCGCGAACAGGTCGTGCAGCACGAAGGCGACCCGCTCGGCCGGTGACAGCGACTCCATCACCACCATCAGCGCCAGCCCGACCGAGTCCGCGAGCACCACCTCCTGCTCCGGGTCCACCACGCCCTCGCGCCGCAGCAGCGGGTCCGGGATGCGCGGCGGCCCGGGCTCGCCGCCAGGGCCTGTGGGCTCCAGCGGCTCCTCGCGGCGCTGGGCGCGGGTGCGCAGCAGGTTCAGGCAGACCCGCGAGACCACCGTGGTCAGCCAGCCGCCGAGGTTGGCCACGTCGGCGGTGTCGGTGCGGTCGTAGCGCAGCCACGCGTCCTGGAGGGCGTCCTCGGCCTCGCCGACCGAGCCGAGCATCCGGTACGCGACGGCGCGCAGGTGCGGGCGGTGCTCCTCGAAGAGCGCGGCCCGGGCGGTTCGGTCGTCCACCTTCTCGTCCACGTGTCACGGTCCTTCGTCGCCGGGGGCAGGGCAGCAGGAGCCACCCAACAACGGCGGCGGCGGGGAGATCAACTCCCTTCCGGCGAATCGCCCCGGTGGGGCGGCCCGGCGAATCGCCCCGGCGGTGCGGCCCTGCCGGCCGCCGGGGCGCCGGAGCCGGCCCGGCTGCCGCCGGCGGTGCCGTGGTGGCGGGACTGCCGGCGGCTGACGGTCGAGGAGAGCGAGGCGGCGGCCGAGGAGTACCCGGAGGACGGGCCCGGGCTGTGCGCCGAGCGGGACACGGCGGCCGCGCTCGGGCTGGACGTCCCCTCCCCGGCCGAGGCCCTGGCGCGGCTGCGGGAGCACGCGCCGGGCCTCGGGGCCTCGTACGTGCCGCTGGACGCGGCGGAGGAGGGCGCCTCGACGCGGCGGAGGAGGGCGCCGCGTACGAGCCGCTGTTCAGGCCGTGGCGGCTTCGGTGACGTCCCTGGTCGTGACCACCTTGGCGAAGCGGTTGGCGTGCAGGGTCGTCGCGGTGGCGCGGGCGAGCTCGGCGGCGGGGACGGTGGTGCCGTCGGGGCCGGTCATGTCGAAGGAGTGCATGGCGTCGGTGGGGAAGATCGCGTCGTAGCCGAGGTTGCCGGCCATCCGGGTGGTGGTCTCGCAGCACACGTTGGTGATGATCCCGGCGACGACCACCTGCCGGGCGCCGCGCTCCTGGAGCCAGGCGTGCAGGTCCGGGGTGCCGTAGAAGGCGCTGTTGACGGTCTTGGTGACGTGCAGGGCGGGGGTGACGCCGGCGACGAAGTCCTTCAGCTCGTACCCCGGGGTGCCCTCGGCGAGCGGGCCCGCCTTCGAGGCGTGCTGGACGGTGACGATCGGCCGGCCGGTGGCCTGCCAGGCGGCGATCAGTTCGGCCATCCGCTGCTCGGCCCGTGGGTTGTCGCGCGGGCCCCAGAAGGAGGCGTCCTCGAAGCCCTTCTGGACGTCGACGAGCAGCAGGACGGCGTCCGGGTCGAGGGTGAGCGGGGCGTCGAAGGCGTCGGTGTTGGTCATGCCGACCATGGTGGTCGGGGCCGCCGGGGACACGTGATGGGCGGAGAAGCCACCCATCGATGGATTCCTGCCACGGGTTCCCGTGCCATAGGTTCCTGCCATGCGAACGGTGGGGTGTCTGATCTTCGACGGTGTCCGGGCCTTCGACTACGCGGTGGTCGGCGAGGTGTGGGCGAACGGGACCTCCCGGCCCGGCCTGCCCGCCTTCGACCTGCTGGTCTGCGGGCCGGAGGGCGCCCGGGTGCGGCTGGACGGCGGGCTGGAGCGGGTCCCCGACCGCGGGCCCGCGGCGCTGGCCGACTGCGACCTGGTGGTGGTGCCGGGCGTCGAGGACCCGGCCGTCCGGCGGAGCCCGGAGATCCTGGACGCCCTGCGGGCTGTCCGAGCCGCCGGCGTCCCGATCGCCTCGCTCTGCGCGGGCGCCTTCGTCCTCGCCGAGGCCGGCCTGCTGGACGGCCGCGAGGCCACCACCCACTGGGCGCTCGCCCCCGAACTCGCCCGCCGCTTCCCGGCGGTGACGGTCCGGCCGGAGGTGCTCTTCACCGGCGGCGACGGCCTGTGGACCTCGGCGGGCGTCGCGGCGGGCATCGACCTCTGCCTGCACCTCGTCCGCACCGCCCACGGCCAGCAGGCCGCCGCCGCGATCGCCCGCGCCATGGTCACCGCGCCGTTCCGGGCGGGTGGCCAGGCCCAGTTCATCCCCTCCCCGGTCCCGGACGCCGCTGCCGGTGACGACCCGCTGGCCCGGCTCCGGGCGGAGGTGCTGACCTCCCTCGACGCCCCCTGGACGGTGCGCCGGATGGCCGGCGCCGCCCTGATGTCCGAACGCACCTTCGCGCGCCGGTTCACCGCCGCCACCGGAGCCGCCCCGATGCGCTGGCTCCTCGACCAGCGCGTCCTGGCCGCCCAGCGCCTGTTGGAGGAGACCGACCTGCCCGTCGACGCCGTCGCCACCCACTGCGGCTTCGCCTCGGCGGTCTCGCTGCGGCCGGTCTTCACGGCCAGGGTGGGTGTGGCGCCGAGGGAGTACCGGCGGGCCTTCCGGGGGCGGGAGGAGGGCTGAGGTCTATGGGGTCAGGCCGTGACCGCCGCGCCGACGGGGAGCGCCACGACGATCTCCTCGTCCTCGTGGTCCCCGGTCGGCCGGAAGCCGAGCGAGGTGTAGAGGTGTCCGGCGGAGGTGTTGTCCGGGTGGTAGGAGAGGCGGATCTCCCGGCACTCCGGCAGCGCCGACAGGCGCTCGATCACGGCGTGCATGGTGGCGCGGCCCACGCCTCGGCCCTGTTCGGCCTCGGACACCACCATGCCGCCGATCCAGTGGGTGCCGTCCTCGTCGTCGTACGCCCACATGACGTGGCCCACGATGTCCTCGCCGGCGCGGACGCCGAGGGACGTCCAGACACCGCCGCGCTGGGAGAGCAGGAGGTAGCGCGCGGCGAGTGCGGCCACGTACCGGCGCTGGTCGTCGGCGGGCGCCACGTCGGCGACGTCGCGCCAGTTCTCCTCCGTGATCTCCTCGAGCACCACCGTCCGGCCGTGGCGGTCGATGGTCTGCTGCGGCATGCGTTTCCCCACATCTCTGCTGGTCATGGGGGTGATCATAGGCATGCGAACAGGTGGCCGGGGAGTCATTTTCGCGGGGCCCGGCGAGGCCGGGTAGAGCGGGGGAGGGGCAGGGAAGGGCGGGGCCCGGCGGGGCGGGGTGGCGGCCCTCAGCGCCGCCACCCCGTTGGCTTCTCGGCACGGGGGCCGTGGTCCGTTGAGCCAAACCCCACCATGGGGTGAAGCCGTGGGCCGTGGGCCCGGTGGGCGCCGTCAGCCCGTGGCGGCCGCGCGCAGGCGCTTCTTGTCCGGCTTGCCGACGGGCGTCAGCGGGATCTCGTCGACGACGTGCAGCACCTCGGGGGCGAAGATCCGCCCCTTTCGCTCCGTGACGAAGGCACGGAGCTCGTCCAGCCGCGGCCGCTGCCCCGGCGCGGGGACGACGGCGACGTGGACGTGCTCCGCCTCCTGGGCGTCGCGGACCCCGAAGACCGCGCAGCGGGCGACCGTCGGGTGGGTGAGCAGGAGCTCCTCCACCTCGGAGGGGTAGACGTGCCCGCCGACCACGATGATCAGGTCCTTGACCCGGTCGGAGAGGTAGAGGTAGCCGTCCTGGTCGAAGTAGCCGATGTCGCCGGTGTCCAGCCAGCCGTCCCGCAGCACCGCGGCGGTGAGGTCCGGCCGCTTCCAGTACCCGGCCATGACGACGTCGGAGCGAATGTGGATCTCGCCGTGCTCGCCGGCCGGCAGGTCGGTGCCGTCGAGCGAGCGGATCGCCACCTCGACGCCCGGGACGGGCCGGCCGACCGGGACCCGGCCGCCCTGGCCGATCCGCTCGTGCTCCTGCGGCATGAGCACGGAGATCAGCTGCGCCTCCGACATCCCGTACATGCCCACCAGGACCGGCCCGAAGACCTTGAGCGCCTCGCGGATCCGGGTCGGTGAGGCGGCGCTGCCCCCGTACAGGATCTGCCGCAGGCTGGACAGGTCGGTGCGGCCGATCGCCGGGTGGTCGAGGAGTTGGTGGAGCAGCGGCGGCAGCACCCAGAAGTCGGTGATGCGTTCGCGCTCGATGGCGGCCAGGACCGCGCCGGGATCGAAGGAGCGCTGGAGGACCACCGTGCCGCCGTGCTGGAGGGCCAGGTCGGCGAGGACCCCGCCGAGGTGGGCCAGCGGGGTGGCGGCGAGGAGGCGGGGCGGGCCGTCGGTGCTGACGACCGGGTCGTCGAAGATGCGGCGGTAGGGCCCGTGCAGGCTGAGGATGCCCTTCGGGATGCCGGTGGTGCCGCCGGTGTGGCGGATGCTGAGGTCGTCCTCCGGTCCGATCCGGACGTCCGGGGGCTCGGCCGGGCGGTGGGCGGAGGCGGCGATCACGTCTTCGCCGATGACCGGGGTGCGGCCGTCGAGCGGCCCCGGGCCCAGGGTGAGGACGGTCGGCACGTCGATCAGCGGGAGCAAGTCGGGGGCCTCGGCGTACCGTTCGGCGTCCACGAGCAGCACGGCGGTGTCGACGCTCGCGGTGATCTCGGCCAGGACGGGGGTGCTCATGCCGTCGTACAGGTTCACCACCCGGGCGCCCGCGAGGCCCGCCGCGTACCGGGCACTGAGGGCCTCGGGGGTGTTGCCCGTCAGCAGGGTCACGGTGGTGCCGAGGGCGGCGCCCCGGGCGATCAGCTCGTGGGCGAGGCGGTAGGTGGCGGCGGCGAAGTCGCCGGCGGTGGTCTCGGTGCCGTCGGCGGCGACGACGGCCCGCCGATCGGGGTCGGAGGTGAGGGACTGGAGGATCAGCGCGGGGCCGCTGACGAACTCCGCGTCGGGCATGGCTACTTCTTCCTTGTAGTTTGCAACCATGGCCACAGGCTAACCCCATCCGTGCCGCCGGGTCGGGGACGCCCTGCGGGCAATTGGCGTGAACATAGCGCTGTCAGCGCATTCGTGACGGTTGATCAGCTCAGACTTGGCGCCGCTTCTTCCTCTGTTCGAGTGAATCGCCCGGGAGTTCGGTGCGTCGCCCCGCTGCCCCGTTCAGAACGCCGCCGGGGGCCGCAGGGCGAGGTCGGTGGCGGCGGCCCAGTGTTCGGCGGTGGCGGTGACGATCACGTAGCCCTGCTGAGAGGGGAGCCGGGGGAGCAGGGCGCTGCGGCAGCCGTGGCTGTGGTGGACCTCGACCGGGACGGGGACGCCGTGGAGCAGGATCTCTCCCGGGGTGGGCGGGCCGTCGAGCGGGGCGAGGTGGGTGCGCGGGTCGAGGCGGTCCGAGTTGGCCAGGAAGGTGGAGAGTTGGGACCGCGGGGTGGTGAGGGAGCCCACCCGGTGGCCGTCCGGGACGGGGCGCGAGGTCTGGACGACGGCGACGGGCTCGCCGTCCAAGTGGTAGTTGAGGTCCAGGTGGCAGAGGTAGCCGTCGGAGGAGAGCCGCCCCAGCAGGAAGGACCACCCGGGCGGAGCGCCGCGGAGCGCGGCGATCTGCTCGCCCCACGCCTCGGCGGTCTCGCGGTGGGTCGGTACGCGGATGCCGCGCGGGCGGGTGTCGCGGAACAAGGGCTTCCCCCAACGGGCGGTCGGCGAATGGTCGTTGGGATGAGTATGCGGGTGCCGACCGGCCGTTCGGGGGCGGATCGGACGGTAGGCTCGGGTGCGATGCGGAAGTGATCCGTTCCGGGCGGGAGTGATCCGTGACGACGTACGTTCTGATCCATGGCGCGGCCGCCGATTCCTGGTGCTGGGAGCCGCTGGCCGCCGAGTTGCGCGGGCGCGGCCACGAGGTGCTCGCGCCGGAGCTGCCGTGTGACGACGACGCGGCCGGGCTCGCCGAGTACGCGGACGCGGTGGTCGCGGCGATCGGCGACCGGACGGGCGGACTCGTGGTCGTCGCCCACTCGTTCGGCGGGTTCACCGGACCGCTGGTGTGCGCGCGGGTGCCGGTGGACCTGCTGGTCATGCTCCAGGCCCAGGTGCCGGCGCCCGGGGAGACACCGGGCGCCTGGTGGGAGAACACCGGCTACGGGCCGGCCCGCCGCGAATCCGACCGCGGCCGGGGCGTGCCGGAGGGCGCGGAGGAGGACGAGCGCGCCCTGTTCCTGCACGACACCCCGGCCGCCCTGGCCGAGGAACTCCTCACGGAGCACCAGCGACGGCAGTCGACGACGCCGTTCGGGACACCGTGGCCGCTGGCGGCCTGGCCGGACGTGCCGACCAGGTTCCTGCTGGCCACCGGCGACCGCTTCTTCCCGCCCGCGTTCCTGCGGCGCCACGTCGAGGAGCGCCTCGGCTTCCGGCCCGACGAGATGCCCGGCGACCACCTCCCGATGCTCGGCCACCCGGAGGAACTGGCGGACCGGCTGGAGGCGTACCGGGCCGCGCTGTAGGCGGGATGACCGGCGAGGCGGGTCCTGTCGGCGGGTGGCGGCAGACTTCGTGCCCCGGGCCGGTTCGCGATGCCGGGGCACCGGGAGCGGCGGACTGCTGCTTTCCGCTCCGGGGCCGGTCGGAGGCGGAGCGCACCGGTCGGGAGACCTTCGGACACCTGCTGGCGCCTTGAGCGCTAATCGCTCTGGACGTACCACGCGGGAGGGGCGTAGCCGACGTCGGCCGACCAGTCCGAGTCTGGTACGACCTCGACGGAGGCGCGCTGGGACCGCGTCAGTTGTGCCTGTTCCAGGCCGTCCTTGGTGAATCGCGCGTTGGAGAGGTCGGCGCCGGAGAAGGAGACGCCGCTCAGCCTCGCGTTGGTGAAGTCCGCGCCGATGAGATTGGCCTCGTCGAACTGGCAGCTTGTCAGTACGGCTCCGTCGAAGCCGGCTTCACGCAGGTCTGCTTGGCTGAATGAGGCGCGTTCGGCCATGCACCTCGCCAGCGTGGTGCGGTGGGCTGAGGTGCCTTTCAGGTTCGCTCCCGAGAGGACGGCGTGAGACAGGTCCGCTTCCGAGATGTTGGCTTCTGTCATGGTCGTACCGGAAAGATCGCATCGGATGAGGTTGGCCATGGTGAGATCGGCGAAGTCCAGATCAACGTTGGTGAGTGTCGCCTCCATGAGTTGGACGCCCACGAGCTGCGTGAACTGCAGGGAACCGTCCGACAGCAGGCTTCCGCTCAGGTCGGCGTCCCAGAGCCAGGCTCCGTCCCAGACCAGGTTCCGGAGATCAAGCCCCGCCAGGGCGAAACCACTGACGAGGTACATGCCAGGAAGGCGCCCCAGAGTCAGGATCGCCAATTGGACATCCTCGGGTGGAGTACGTGCCGGACCCGACGGCACCGCGCGCGGACACGCCTCCCGGATGAAGTCGGTCAGTACCGACCGCCACCACTCGGCGGAGGTTCTCCGCTCCTCCGGTGAGGCCCGCCAGGCCAGCCGTTCCAGGCGGTAGAGGGCCGCGATTCGCCGCTCCAGCTCGGCGGACCGGAGATCCGCCCTCAGCGCCTCGTCCGTCGTGGACGGTTGTGCCGGTGCGTCCGGCTCCGCGTCGTCGTCGGCGGCGAGCCAGAGCCGGTGGAAGCGCTCGACCTCGCCCTCGGGGTCCGGCTTCTGCCGTCCGACGGCGGCCTCGGCCAGGTAGCGCACCATGGACTCCACCCTCGCCCAGGAGGGGACGGTCACTCCGTTCAGCAGCTGGCTCGCGGTGTCGTGGCTCACCGTCGTCGGCAGGTCGTCGCGGCGCTTGATGCCGTCGGAGATGTCGCGGAGGCTGGGCTTGCCGGCGCCCCGGTACAGCCCGTGCAGGGCCTCGACCAGGTCCCTTCGTGGCCCGGGCGGAAGTTTCTCGTTGGTCGGAATGACGATTCCCGCCACAGGGCTGCACCTCGATGGGCTGTCAGATTCTATCCGCTGCTGTCAGTTCATCATGGACCGAAGGTGCGTCGCTGTCAGGTGAACGTCGGTTCACGGCAGCCGACTTACGGCTTCATCCGGTCTCATCGGTACGGCGTGGCGCCGTCGCTGTCCGCCTCCAGGGTTGATGAGACGGGCCGTGAGGCGCGGCCGTCCTTGGGGAGGAGAGGCGCGATGTTCGCCAGGTTTAGTGAGCAGGGTCGGGCCGGCAAGGCAGGGCGGCGGCGCCGCCGGTGGCGGGTCGTGCGGCGCACCGTCGCCCTGCACTTCGTCCGGGGCATGGCCGCGGCCGCGG
The DNA here is from genome assembly GCF_055580145.1 of Kitasatospora sp. NPDC032121. Lineage (NCBI taxonomy): Bacteria > Bacillati > Actinomycetota > Actinomycetes > Kitasatosporales > Streptomycetaceae > Kitasatospora > Kitasatospora sp. NPDC032121. Next base: position 56,158 of record NZ_JBVILX010000008.1, read on the forward strand.
GTGGTGCCACCGTGACCAGCCTGCTCGCTTGGGTGTTCACCCGGCGCGGCTAGGGCTGTACGCGCCCCGGGCGGCGGTAGGCCGGTGAGTGTGCACTGGTGATCAAGCGCCTGGTCCCTGACGGTACATCCGGAAAACGCACGGCTACCTAGCCTGCTGGCAGTGCGTCACGAATGCCGGCCGCGTGTGGAAACCGTCGGCAGGTGAGGCGCGCTGACGACTCGTCTCATCACCATCGAGGAATTCCTGCATGCTAACGACAAACGAACTCAGCGCACCGGCGCGGGCGCTCCGCCGCCTGGTCGGCGTGATGATCGCCCTCGCTCTGGCGGTCGGGCTCACGGGCATGACGTCGCCCGCGGCGCACGCCGACACGAACAACCGTCTCACCAACATCGACTGGGACATCAGTGACCTGGGAGGCGGCGGCGATTCGGCACACGCTCGGTACTACGAGGTGATCCGCCGGCTCCATGAGCTCAGCAGTCACGACTGGTTCAGGACCGACCTGGACGAGACCGTCGTGGCGGACAACGACCAGCTCATCCAGATCAGCATCAACCGGAACGGCGTCTACCAGGGCGCGATCTACATCTGGCCGCACAACCTGTACGTGGCCGGCTTCTACCAGGTCGGCGGCACGCACTGGGTCTTCAGGGAGGACAATCCGGCGGCACCGGAGAGGGCCCGGTTCAACCGGACCCTGGGCGTCAATGCGAACACCCTTCCCTTCACCGGCAACTACAACAACCTCCCCGGTGGCGGCAACAGGCAGAACCAGCGGATCACCGGACCCGCGCTCCAGAACGCCCTGCAGCAGGTGCACAACATCCACCTCCTCCAGAGCACCGGCAGCAACTGGGCCACGCTGGGTGATTCCATCATCATGATGATCCAGGCCACCTCGGAGGCGGCGCGCTTCGGTCGGATCTTCGACAACATCCGCGGCAACATCCGCGACCACGGCAACACCCAGATCGGTGTGGAGAACGTCAACCTGGAGACGAACTGGGGCGCGCTGTCGAACTGGGTGTACCGCGTCATGAACAACGCGGGCGTCCCTCCCATCACGGTCGGCCAGGGCCAGGCGGGCTTCGAGCGCACGTTCTACACCTTGCAGCAACTGATGCAGTACGTGTTCTACATGGACCTGTACAGCGGGTCCCGCCCCAGGTAGTCACACGCCCGGGAAGCCGGCAGGGCAGCTGCTCGGCTTCCGGATGGAAGTGACGCGCGCAGGAAGTCGGCTGGGCCGACTTCCTGCGCGGGGCGCGTGGGGTCCGGCGCATTCGGTGTCCGCTGGGTGCTGGGGGAGGCGGTGGGGGTTCAGGGGTGGGTGGCGGCTTGGGTGCGGCAGTGGGTGAGGGCGAGCTTGAGGCGGGGGTCCGGGTCGGGGGTGGCGGTGAGGAGTTCGCCGGCGCTGGTGAGGGTGCTCCAGTACTGGGCCGGGTCGCCGGTGCGGGGCAGGGGGTGGGTGGCGGTGAGGGAGAGGTAGGCCGCCGTGAGGTTGCCGGTGGTGAACCAGCGCTGGAGACCGTGCTGGTGGCCCGGGCGGATTCCTCCCAGGGCCTCGATGGCGGCCAGGAAGAGGTCGACGACGGCGAGTTCGGTGGTGTCGAGGCTCTTGGGGACGTCGAAGACTCCGAGGGCTTCGAGGAGTTCGCCGGTGTCGCCCTCGGAGTCGGGGCGGGGGTCGGCGAGGAGGGCGTCGTAGCAGTCGTCGAGGCGGCGGGTGGCTTCGGCGTGGGGGATGTCGAGAGCCAGGCAGACCGCGCGGGCACAGGTCAGGGGTTGGTGGCCGAGGCGGGCGATGAGGGCGTAGGTGGCGGCGGGGGTGGCGCCACGGGAGAGGGTGTGGCGGGCGAGGGTGGCGAGATTCATGGGGGTTCGGGCTTTCAGACGGTGACGAGGACGGGGGTGGGGACGGGAGCGACGAGGACCCAGACGAACTTGCCGACGCCGCCGGGGTGGGAGGCGCTGCCCCAGCGTTCGGCGAGCTCGTTGACGAGGAAGAGTCCGCGGCCGTGTTCGTTGTCGGGGGTGGGGGCGTGGAGGGCGGGGTGGGTGGAGCCGGCGTCGTGGACTTCAATCCTCAGGCGGGAGTTAACGAGCGAGAAGCGGACTTCGATGTGCCCGTCGTCGGGGGCGTCCGAGTGCTGGACGGCGTTGGCGAACAGTTCACCCAGCAGCAACTCGGCGGTGTCGCCGTACCGTTCGCCCGAGGGGAGCCCGGAGAGGTACGCCCGGAGCAGGTAGCGCGCGAGGGGCGCGGACTCGGTGCGCGAGTCGAGGCGCGCGACGAACATGCGGGGGCGACGGGCAGTGAGCATGGGGCACCTCGAAGGGGGCGGAGGGGCGTGCGAGTGGGGCGCGAAGTTCACGCTGCGCACGCAGATGATCGCTTTCCGGTGTCAATGATCGGCCTGCGGGGGTACGGTTGCGTCCAAATCCACGTGTTGAGCACGTGACGCACAGGCGGGAGTGGTGATGACACGGCGAAAGCAGCGCGGACCGACGGCGAGCTCCGCGATCATGTTCGGCGAGGAGATCCGCTACGCGCGAGAGCAGGCGGGCTACACCCAGGAGGAGTTGGGCAAGCTGCTCCACCTCGACCGGACGGTGGTCTCGCGGACCGAGGGCGGGCGGCGCAAGCCGCCTCTCGACGAGGTCGTGGAGATCGGGCAGCTGCTGGACGCCGGTGACCTGCTGATGCGGCTGTACGGGCGGGTCGACTGGAATGTGGCGATCGATCACCCGGACTGGTTCGAGGAGTACGTGGACCAGGAGGCCATCGCGATCGGGGTGCGCGCGTACCAGGACTCTGTGATGCACGGGCTGTTGCAGTGCAGGCAGTATGCGCATGCACTCTTTGCCGCTGGCGACGCGGTCGGTAACCCGAAAGAGATCGAGGAGCAGGTCAGGGCTCGGCTCAGTCGACAGAGCCGCTTTTTGGCGCCTGATGGGCCACTGCTGCTCGTCGTGCTCGATGAGAGTGCCATCCGTACCGTCATCGGTGGACCCGGCGTAATGCGCTGCCAGATGGAGCACTTGCTGATGGTCGCTCGGCTCCCGAACGTCATCATTCAGGTGGCGCCCTTCGCGCACCGGCGGACTGACATCAAGACGGCTATGGTGTTGCTGGAGCTGCCGGACGGGCAGCGGCTGGTCTACTCGGAGAGCCTCGATCGAGGTCATCTGATCGACGCCTTCGACACCGTGGCCAAACACCAGCGTCGCTATGATCAGCTTCGAGCCGAATGCCCGTCAGAGGATGACTCGCTTAGGCTGATCGCCGATGCGCTGGAGGGTTTCAAAGATGATGAGCAACGAGCTCGCCGTGGCCGCCTGGCGGAAGAGCAGCTACAGCAACAGCGACGGCGGCAACTGCATCGAGGTAGCCCCCGGATTCCCCGGCCTCGTTCCGGTGCGTGACTCCAAGGACCCGCAGGGCCCGGTCCTCGTCTTCCCCGGTTCCTCCTGGAGCGCCTTCGTCGAGGCCGTCCGCGCCGGCCGCCTGCCGCTCGAAGGCTGATCCACCCCCTCAACGCCCTCGGGGCGGGGCACCCGCCGGTGCTCCGGCCCCGACGACGTTGACCAACTTCCTTTGCTGTGCCGCCGTACCGGCGGCGCAGCGTGTGTGTGCGCTTATCGGATAGACGCGGCCTCCTCTTCGCCCTCAGTGGTCGCCTGGTTCCTCGCCCGGTAGGCCCGCTTCTTCACCAGGGCGCCGCAGGTCTTCATCGAGCACCAACGCCGTGCCCCCGCACGGGAGGTGTCGACGAACGGTGTTCCGCACGCCGGGTTCCCGCAGATGCGGACGCGCGTCCGTTGGTCGGATCCGCAGAGTTCGATCAGGTCCCGCGCGACCATGGAGAGCACGGCCGCGATGTCGTCCCCGTGCCAGCGGACGGTGGCCGCGTCGGGTGAGAGCACGGGCGCCGAAGTCGGCGCGGCGGCAGCGCGGTTGACGAGGTCGACGTCCCCGGGCGCGGGCGTCGTTCCCTCCGCCAGGGTGAGGCCGATCCGCTGGACCGCCTCGCGGAGTCGCCTGGCGCCGTCCAGGTCGGCCTCGCTGCAGGCCGGCGCGGCCGTCGTGCAGCCGCTCTCCACGCACCAGCGGCTCAGGTCCTCCGGTCGGGCCAGCCGTTCGACCCGCACCTCCTTGCCGCGGTCGGCCAGCGTGCCGGCGAAGGCGAAGCACAGTCGCGCGTCGTCGAACCGGAAGTCGGTCTTGGCGCGCTGGCGCCCTTCTCGTCGGCCGTCCCCATCGCTCATGTCCACCACTTTAGGCGGTTGACGCGGTGTGTGGCGAGCACATAGCGTCCAAGTCCACCGCTTGAACAGGTGGACAATCCCTGAGGAGGTGGCGTCCATGCGCGCCGCAGTCATCGAAGAACTCCACAAGCCCCTCGCCATCCGCGAGGTGCCCGACCCCGAGTGCCCTCCGGACGGCGCGATCGTGCGCGTCGGGGCCAACGGCATCTGCCGCACCGACTGGGCGCTGTGGGCGGGGGAGTTCTGGACGGGAGGGCCGCGGGTCGAGCCGCCGTTCGTCCTCGGCCACGAGTTCGCCGGCACCGTCGTGGAGGTCGGCCGGGACGTCCGGGGCTGGCGGGAGGGCGACCGCGTCATCTTCCCGATGAACCCCGGTGAGGGCTCCTGCGAGATGTGCCGCAGTGGCAACCAGCACGTGTGCGAGCACGTGGACTCGCTCGTGCCCGGGGTCTCCTACTGGGGTGCCTTCGCGGAGTACGTCATGGTCCGCTTCGCCGACGTGAACCTCGTCCGGGTGCCGGAGTCCGTCGGCTTCGTCGACGTCGCCGCCCTCGCCTGCCGCTACATGACCGCCTTCCACGGCATCGTCGACCAGGCCGGGGTCCGCGGCGGGGAGTGGGTCGCGGTGTACGGGGCGGGCGGCGGCATGGGACTGTCCGCGGTGGAGATCGCCGCGGCGACCGGCGCCAACGTCATCGCGGTCGACATCGACGGCGAGAAGCTCTCGGCCGCGCGCGCCCTGGGAGCCGTCCACACCGTCAACGCGGCCACGGACGAGCCGGCGGAGGCGGTGAAGGCCCTCACCGGGGGTGGCGCCCACGTGTCCGTGGACGCCGTCGGGATCGCCGAGGCCTGTCGGAACTCCGTGCTCTCGCTGCGCACGCGCGGCCGCCACCTCCAACTCGGGCACACCACCGGCGCGGAGCGGGGGGACGTCGCCCTGCCGGTCGACGTGATGATGGTCAAGGAACTGGAGTTCCTGGGCGCCTTCGGCATGCAGGGCCAGCGGTTCGGCACGATGCTCAACATGATCGAAGCCGGACGCCTCCACCCCGGCCGGATCGTCACCCGTACCGTCGGCCTCCACGAGGCGGGCTCGGTGCTGGAGGCCCTGGAGACGTACGGGCCTACCGGCGTGGTCGTCATCGACGAGTTCGGGGCCTGAGCGGCCATGGCAGCGGACACGAGGACGTCCGTTCCCCGCCTGCGGATCGACCCGGAACTCGGCCGGGCCCTCGACGGCGTTCCGATGACCCCCAACGGCGTGTTCGACCTGACCGACATCGCCGCCACGCGCGAGACGCTCCGCGCCTTCGCCGAGGCGAGCGCCGCCGACGCCCCCGACGACCCGTCGGTCACCGTGGAGGAACACCGCGCGGCGCGGCCGGACGGTGGCCCCGACGTGCCGATCCGTCTGCTGAGGCCCGCGACCGCGAGCGGGCCGCTGCCGGTGCTGCTCTGGTTCCACGGCGGCGGGCAGGTGCTCGGCTTCGCCGCCCAGGACGACCCCTGGCTCAAGCGGCTGTGCGCGCGGGTCGGATGCGCCGTCGCCGCCGTCGACTACCGGCTGGCTCCCGAGACCCCCGCGCCCGGCGCCGCCGAGGACGGGTACGTCGCCCACCGGTGGCTCGTCCGTGAGGCGGGGGCCCTGGGTCTGGACGGCGCCCGGATCGGGATCGCCGGCCAGAGCGGCGGCGGAGGGATCGCGGCGGCCACCGCCCTGCTGGTCCGCGACCGCGGCGGCCGGGCGCCGCTCTTCCAGGCGCTGATGTACCCCATGCTCGACGACCGGAACCGGACCGCGTCGAGCCACGAGATCACCGACATCGGCATCTGGGACCGCTCCGCCAATCTCCTGGCCTGGCGGGCGGTCCTGGGTGAGCGAGCCGGAACCGGCGACGTCTGCCCGTACGCCGCCCCCGCCCGCGCGGAAGACCTCGGCGGACTGCCGCCGGCCTTCATCGCGGTCGGCGAACTCGACTGCTTCCGCGACGAGGACCTGGACTACGCCACGCGCCTGCGTGCCCACGGCGTCCCGGTCGAACTCCACCTGTACCCCGGCGCCTACCACGCCTTCGACCTGTTCGCCCCCGCGTCGCAGCTCGCGCAGGCCTTCGAACAGGCCTGGCTCGGCTACCTCATCCGCCATCTCCGGGCCCCGGCCCCGTAGCGCGACCGGGCGGCGGCCGCCCCCACCCCGGGGCGGCCCCGTCCGTTCGCCGGGGGGTGGTCAGAGGCACCCTTCCGGATGGTCTATAGTTTTCCTCATCACCCAGATGCGCGGGTGGCGGAATAGGCAGACGCGCTGGATTCAGGTTCCAGTGCCCGAAAGGGCGTGGGGGTTCAACTCCCCCCTCGCGCACAGCAAACGGCCGGTCGATCTTCGGATCGACCGGCCGTTTTGTTTTCCGCCGTCGCCGAGGGGGCCTCGCGGGTCTTTTCCTGAGGGGCCGGTCACGCGAGCGGTCGATCACGCCAAGTCTCCGGAGTGCGACGCAACGTAGTGTTCTGGGCGGGCGACGTGCCGAGGGTGGGGGAAGCCGTCGTCAACGCCACGGTCGGCCGACCTCGCCGACCCGAACCTCACCTGGAGACAAGAACCATGAAGAGGAACCTCTCCTCCGCACTCGCGCTGCTCGTCGGAACCGCGGCGCTGTCGATCGCCACCGTGTCCCCGGCTTCGGCGGCGACCGGCAACGTGGTCATCGAGACACTCGCCGGCAACCCCATCGTGTACCACGACCCCGCCGACGGATCGTGTCAGGCCTTCGATGTCCAAGGGGACAGCTTCCGCATCACCAACGAGACGAACCGGGTCATCCGCGTCTACAACTCTTCAAACTGCATGGACAGTCTCGGCAACGGGGACCCGGTCCCGCCGAACACTGCCAAGATCTTCCGGAACAAGAGGAGCTTCAAGGTCGAATCGGCCTGAGGACGACTTCCGGTGAACGGCCGGTCGATCTTCGGATCGACCGGCCGCCCCCTCACGGGTTCCAACTCCCGCTCCCCGAGGCCGGTTTCGTAAGGTACGACTTTCCCGGCCGCTGTTTACCCGTCCCCTCCGGGGTGGGATTCCCCTTCCGACCGGCGAGGCCGCTGCTCGCCGAGGAATCGGAAGGGGGCCGCCGTGCCGTGGTCCATGCGGGGCCGGGCGGCCGTCTCCCTGACCGCGGCGGCGCTCGCGAGCGCCGCCGTGATCCCCGCGGCGGGCGCACCGTCCGTCCCCAGGCGGCTCGGCCGCCCCCGCGGCCACGCGGTGTGCGCGTGCACCGAGGTGGACTACCAGGGCCTGCTGGAGCACATCAGGCAGCCGCGGCCGCTGATCGAACCGCCCGTCGAGAGCGCGGTCAACTGCAGTCAAGTTGCCTGGTGCTTCTACGAGTTGCCCGCGTACGGCGGCCTCCGCGCCGCCGTCGAACCGGGCCGTGGCGCGGCCGGCTTCCCGTACCCCGTCCAGTCCGCGCGACCGGCCGGAGAGGAGTGAGCCGCCCTCAGCGGACCCTCGGCAGACCCTCAGCGGCTCTCCGGACGGCGCGCGCGGCCCGACCGGCCCGACCGGCCCGACCGGTCCGACGGGTCCGACCGGTCCGGCGGAGGACGACGAGGACGGCCGTGCCGGTGGCGGCCGCGAGCGCGAGCAGTGCGGCCACGGTCGTCAGCATCGTCATCAGGAACGCGACGGCCATGCCCAGGGCGCTCACCGCCATGCCCAGGCGGGCGCCCCGTGGTCGACCGAGGGGCCGTGATCGGGCCCACCGGGGCGATGGCGAGCATGAGGGCCGTCAGGACGGCCGTGCCGGCCAGTGGCCGGTTCGTCGTCCACGCCCGCCGCGCCGGTTCCGCGGCCTTGCCGACCCGCGCCATGTGGTGCCCTTCCACCGCGACCCGCGGTGCCTTCACGGGAACGGCCGGCCGACCTCCTGGTCGACCGGCCGTCCAACCGCTCCGGAGCTGTGAGGGCCTCACGACTCCGGCGGTGCGGGGTTCGTCACTCCTTGTTCCACACGGCGCCCGCGCCGGTGTACGAGCCGCTGATGCCCTCGTTGTCGGCGTAGGTCCAGGCGGTGGCGTGGGAGAGGCCGTCCGGGCTGACGGTGGACTGGTTGGCGCCGAAGCCGGCGCCGTTCTGGTTGGCGGTGAAGAAGCCCTGACCGAAGGACGCGTCCAGGCCTTCGGTGGCCGAGGCGAGGCCGGCGCAGCCGATCACGAGCGGGGTGGTGAGGGCGGCGACGGCAAGGACACGCTTGACAGCACGCATGATGGTTCTCTCCGTGGAGTTCGAGATTTAGAAGCGGCGGCGACCGGTCGGCCCCGCCGGAACCAGACAGCCATGGGCCGCGACCGCCCGCAAGCGACGCCGCCATCCGAACAGACCTCACGGCCTGTCAGACACACCGTGCTGACCTGCGAAAACGGCCGATCGGGCGATCTGTGGGCAAGGTCGTTCGGGCGGAGCACGCCGCTCGCCGAACACCACGGAGGCGTCCGGTCGATCCGCGGATCTCACCGGCCGCCGGGCTCACCCGACCGGGGCCCCGCCGGCACCCTGGTCTCCGACGTCCCCCACGCGCTGTGGGTGGCCGCGCACCTCGTGGAGGCCGGCGTCCGCTGCGACCGGCGCGAGGAGGCCGCCGCGCACGTCCGGGCCATGCGCGGGGCCGGGCTGGGCGCCGTGTCCTCCCGGCACGCCATGCTGCTGGAGGCCTCGGCCGCCCTGTGCACCGACGACGACCGGGAGGCCCTGCGGCTCTTCGCCCTCGCGCTGGACACCCCCGGCGCACCATGCTGCGCGACGAGCTCGGCCCGGTGTCGGAGCCGCCGCGGCGCGCGGGCCGAGGCTACGCCCCCGGCGTGCCCAGGGCGGTGTCCGTGTCCCGGCCGCCCCAACCGCCGTCCGGGCGGCGCCAGATGACGTGGACGCCGAAGACGTCGCGGACGGTGTCGGCCGACCAGTCCTCGGTGGGCGCTTCGGCGAGCACCAGGTAGAGGGCGGTGGCGGCCATGGGCAGGGTGTGGTTGATCTCCAGCAGCCGGGTCGCGCCCGAGCGCAGGTCCGGGTAGGAGGAATAGCCGGCGCCGAGCGCCTCGTAGAGGAAGAGGCCCTGCCCCGTGACGCAGCCGACGTCGACGACCGGCGAGTCGGTCGGCTGGAAGTCGGCCCAGAGCAGGGCCGACTTCAGCGCGTGCCGGACCGCCTCGTGCTTCTTGCATCTGCGGTCGGCCTCGGCGGACGCCTCCAGCATGCGGAGGAATCCCTCCTTCGTGGCCGGGGCGGGTGCGGCGGGGGTGCTGACCGCGGGGACCATCGGGCTGTCGTCCTCCTGCTCGGGGTGGCGCGGGGCGGCGGGGGGCGTGTCCGCGTCGGTGGGGGCGGGTTGGGTGAGGCTGGTCTCGGTGGGGCCGGTCTCGGCGGGGGCGGTCTCGGTGGGGGTGGTTGAGGCCGAGGTGGCGGGGGCGAAGCGGGCCCGGAGCCTCTCGCGGGCTGCGGCCAGGCGCTCCGTCCAGCCCGACGCCGTCAGCTCCGTCCGGAGGCGGGCGAGGTCCAGGGCGCCCTCCTTCAGCGCGCGGTTGGTCGTCGCGGCGAGGTCGCGCAGAGCGCCCAGCGCGTCCCGGTCGGGGGAGCCGAGCAGGTGGAACACGTCGACCCAGTCGGCCTGGTCCCGCCGCAGCACGCGGTTGGCCATGCCCTGCAGCTCGGAGAGGTGGACGCGGGCGTCCGGGACGTTCCCGTCCCTCCCGACCAGCTCGCCGAGCACGTCCAGCGCCGCGACGTAGCGCCCCGCCATTCGTTCGGAGACCGGCGACCGGCCCCGCTGGTCGGCGGTGAGGACGGTCTGGGTGGTCTCGTTCGCGAACACCCAGCAGTCCAGCTTCTCGCCCAGCCGCGGCGGCACCGAGCCGTGCCGGACGGTGAGGACGACGGGCCGGTCGATCCCGGGGGAGACGGGCTTGACCCGGTAGCGGCCCCCGGGAGCGCGGCCGACGACCTCGATCCTGACGTCCGCGCCGATCCGGGGGAGGGGGCCGGTGGCCTTGCTCGTCGGATCGGCCTGCTGTGGATCGGCCTGAGGTGCGGCCTGGGGTGCGGCCTGGAGATCGGCCTGCGGATCGGTCTGGGGTGCGGTCGGGCCGGGGGCGGTGAGCGCCTCCGGCAGCGGAGCGGTGTGGAGCACGGTGAGGCTCTGGGTGCTGCGGGTCAGGGCCACGTACAGCTGCCGCAGCCCGGCCGGACCGCGATCGGCGATGGTGGCCGGCTCGACGACCAGGACGTGGTCGTACTCCATGCCCTTGGCCTGGGCGGCGGCCAGGACGGACACCGACTCTCGGCCCCCGGTGCCGCCCGTGCCGTCTGCCACGGCACCGCCCGTGCCGTGGCCCGTGCCGTCGCCAGTGCCGTCGCCCGTGCCGTCGGCCGGAGCGCCGCTCCGGTTGAGCCGACGGTCGATCTCGTCGAGCCAGTTCGAGTCGTCGGGGACGATGACGGCCACGGAACGGGGGGTGTGCCCGTCGTCGGTGCCCACCAGGCGGGCCACCTGGGCGACGGTGTCGTCGAGCAGCCGCCACGGGTCGGTCGCCACCGTCCGCACCGCGTCCGGGCCCACCGAGCGGACGGCCTGGGGAGACTCCAGCGTCGGTGCGACCGCCTGCGCGAGGGGCGCGACGAACCGCATGATCTCGACGGGAACGCGGTAGCTGGTGTCGAGCCGGGCGATGCGCCAGTCGCCGTTGTCGGAGAGGATCGCGCCGAGCTGCTCCCAGGTCGCCGGGATGTGCGGTCCGGTCGCCTGCGCGAGGTCGCCCAGGACGGTCATGGAGCCGTTGACGGCGCAGCGCCGCCGCAGGGTGCGGGCCTGCATGGGCGTCAGGTCCTGGGCCTCGTCGATCACGATGTGCCCGTAACGCCTCGGGGTCTCCCCGCTGATGAGCATCCGGAGCTCTTCGAGGCAGACCTGATCGTCGAGGGTCCAGGGTTCGGCACCGGCGGTGGCGGCGCGGGCCCTGAGCAGCACCGCCTGCTCGTCCGCGTCGAGGATGCCGTCGGCGCAGGCGGCCAGGAGGTCGGGCGAGTCGTAGAGGGTGCGCAGTGCCTCCCGGGCGCCCGGGGACGGCCAGACGCGGTCCACGAGTCGCTCGACCCGGCGGTTGCGCTCCAGGTCGCGGCGGACCGAGTCGGCCTGCCTGCGCCGCGGCGCGACGTCCGAGAGCTCCTTCAGCAGACGGTCCACGAGCAGGCCCCGGAAGCGGTCGCGGCGCTCCCGGTAGGGGCCGTCGCCGGTGTTGGCCCGGGCGAGCAGGGCGAGGACCTCGGACCGCGGCACGCGCAGCGTCGTGCTGCCGGCGGTCACGACGACCGTGGGCTCGTCGCCCTCGAAGGAGGGGGCTTCGGTGAGGTCGTCCAGCGCCTCGGGACGGTACTCGCGCTCGACGCGCCGCCGCAGGACGGCCGCCATCCGCTCGTCCGACTTCACCGTCCTGGCCCGCGGGGTGTCCGTGCCGAGCGCCTCGCCGTCCCACAGGCGGTTCAGCTGGACGGCGTTGACGTCCCGGGTGCCGAGGGTGGGGAGGACCTGGCCGACGTAGTCGAGGAACCGCTGGTGGGGGCCGATGACCAGGATGTCCTGGGCCTTGAAGTGGGCGTTGTCGACGAGCCAGGTCACCCGGTGGAGGCCGACGGCGGACTTGCCGGTGCCGGGACCGCCCTGGATGACCAGGATGTCCGAGGGAGAGCCGGTGACCAGGGCCATCTGGTCGCGCCGGATGGTCTCGACGATGTCCCGCATCCGGCCGTTGCGCGAGCGCTGGAGTTCGCGCAACAGGAAGTCGTCCGGCCGGAGTTCCGGGCGGCGTTCCGGACGGGGCGGGGCGGGGGCGTCGGCCGGGTCCTTCGCCGCGGGGTGGGGGCCGCTCCGGCCGCGGTGCTCGGTGGCCTGCCGGGGGACCGGCCGGGGAGTGGGGCGGGGCGTGGGTCGAGGGGTCGGCCGGGGCACGGGACGGGGCTCGGTGGCCGCCTCGGGGGACGCTTCGGCGACCGCCTCGGGGGCGGGTGCGGGGAGCGCGTCGGGCATCGGTGCGGAGGCCGACGGGGCGATCTCGTCGAAGTAGTCCTTGACGATGTGCCGCACGCACCGCAGCCGGCGTCGCAGGGAGACCTCGCCCGGAGACTCGGGCAGGGCCTCCGTCCACCGCTTCGCCAGCGGACTCGTCCAGAGCACCACCACCGGATCGCGCGCGTCGTCCCGTACGCCCCGGCGCCCGATGTACCAGGGACGGGGCTTCCCGCCGGGGTCTTCCGGGGCGTCGACCCGGGCGAAGACCAGGGCTTCGTCGTTGAGCCCGTCGTACTCCGCGGCCCTGGCCTCCGCCTCCGCCCGGTTGGCGATCCCGTCCTTACCACTCGCCGATGCCTCGGCCGTCGACGATCCGCTCAACTCACCGAGCCGTGCGGCGTAGCAGCGGTAGGCGTGGTCCACCGCGCGCTGTTCGACAGCCAGGACCTGGTCCCGAGTGGTCGTGCCCATGTGCGTCCTCCCTGCGGTGCCTGGGGCACCGCTGCGGGCCTGCGTCACGGGCCTGCGTCCGTGCGTGGTGAAACAACTACCAGAGAGCGGGCGGTGACGAACAGACGGAACTGGCGTTCCCCGGGCGGGGATTCGAGGCCGGCGGGCCGGGCGGCCCGGAGGGCGGGCGGGTGGTCGGTCGGGCGTCGGGCGGGTCGTGGACTGGTGGTCGGCCGGGCGTCGGGCGGGGTGCCCGTGAGCTTCGCGGGGCGGTGGTGGTGACGATGACGGTGGCGGTTGAGATCCTCCCTCGATCGGGGGAGGAGCGGGGCCGGAAGGCCGGTGATACTGGCGCACATGATCAAGGGACTGCGGCTGCTGCTGCGCGGGTCGACGTACAAGGGTGTGCTGTTCGCGGTGGTCGGGGCGCTGGCCGGGCTGCCGGTCGCGATGCTCGCGCTCGCACTGACGCTGGGGCTGGACGGCCGGCCGGAGGCGGCCTGGGTGGCGCTGCCGGTGTGGGTGGTGCTGCTCGGGGTGGCCGGGCTGCCGCGGGTGGTGCGCCGGGTGCTGGCGGCGGGGGCGCGGCGGCTGCTGGGCGTCGCGGTGCCCGACCCGGTGAAGGGGGCCGCGGCGGAGCGGTGGCGGACGCCGGCGTTCGTGGTGGCGCACGTGCTGCTGGGGTGGACGGTGCTGGTCGGCGGCAGCACGCTGCTGGTGATGGGCGTGACGCTGCCCGGCCGCTGGGCGGCGGGCGAGGCGCGGGTGAGCCTCTTCGGCTGGGCCACGGAGCTGACGGGCGTCTGGGCCTGGATCGTCGCGGTGCTCTGCCTGGCCCTGGCGGCCGCCCTGTTCGCGGGGGTGTCGGGCGCACTGCGGTGGCTGGCGCCGCGACTGCTCGGGCCCTCGCCGGCCGAGCGGCTCGCGATGGCCGCCGAGCGGGAGCGGCTGCTGGCCGAACGCAACCGGCTGGCACACGAGTTGCACGACTCGATCGGGCACACCCTGACCGCCGCCACCATCCAGGCGGCCGTCGCGGGCGAGGTGCTGGACGCCGACCCGGCCGCGGCCAGGGCCGCCATGCGCAGCATCGAGGAGTCCACCCGGGCCGCGCTGGAGGACCTCGACTACGTGCTGGGCGCGCTGCGCGAGGAGCAGTCGGGCACCGCGCCGACCCGCACCCTCGCCGATCTGTCCGAACTGGTCGACCGGCTGCGGCACGCGGGCGCGGTCGTGGTGCCGCGGACCTCCGGGGACCTGGCGCAGGTGCAGGGCACGCTCTCCCGGGCCGCCTACCGGATCGTCCAGGAGGGGCTGACCAACGCGCTGCGGCACGGCGCGGGCGGGCCGATCGAGCTGCGGGTGGCGGCGGGGCCGGAGGAGCTGGAGCTGAGCGTGGTCAACGGGACGGGCGGCGGTCCTGGCGGCGGGGCCGGTGCGGCGGGGGCCGAGGCGGGCGGCTTCCCGACCTCGGGGCACGGGCTTCCCGGCCTGGCCGAGCGGGTGCGGCTGCTGCACGGCGAGTTCGAGGCCGGGCCGTACGGGGAGGGGCAGTGGCGGCTGGCGGTCCGGCTGCCGATGCGGTGGTCGGCGTGAGCGGCGTGAGCGGTGCCGATCCGGGTACGCCCGACGTCACCCTCCTGATCGCCGACGACGACCCCGTCACCCGCAGCGGGCTGGGCACCCTGTTGGGTGCCCAGCCGGGCGTCACGGTGGTCGGAACGGCCGCCGACGGGGTCGAAGTGGTCGAGCGGGCAAGGCTGTTGCGGCCCGACGTGGTGCTGATGGACGTGCGGATGCCGCGCCGCAACGGGATCGAGGCGACCCGCGAACTGCTGAGGGAGCACGGCCCGGTGAGCGAGCGCGGCCCGTCGGGGGAGCAGGGCGGCCCTCCCAAGGTCGTGGTGATCACCACCTTCGAGAACGATGGCTACGTCACCGCCGCGCTGAGCGCCGGAGCCTGCGGCTTCGTGCTCAAGCGGCTGCCCGTCCCGCAGATCGCCGAAGCGGTGCGGGTGGTGGCGGCCGGGGAGGCGGTGCTGTTTCCCGCCGCGCTGCGCCGGATGGTCGCACCCCGGCCCCTGGACTCGGCCGAGGCGCTGCCCCGGGCGGGGCTGACCGGGCGGGAGGAGGGGGTACTGCGGCTGATGGCGACCGGACTGTCCAACCCGGAGATCGCGCAGGCGCTCGCGGTGAGCCAGGAGACGGTCAAGACGCACGTGGGGAACGTGCTGAGCAAGCTCGGCGCGCAGAACCGGACCCACGCCGTGGTCATCGCGTACGAGAGCGGGCTGGTGGTGCCGGGCCTGCCGGGGGCCTGACCGGCCCCCGGCGGGGTTCACGGCCGCGGGTCGATCGGGGTGAGGGTGCCGAGGCGGTCCTCGACGGCCTGGGCGGCGGCCAGGCAGAGGTCCTCCCGGAAGGCCCGGCCGATGAGCTGGACGCCGGTCGGCAGGCCGTCCGCGTCGAGGCCGGTGGGGACGGCGACGGCCGGGACACCGACGAGGCTGGTCACCGAGCAGAGCCGCATCGCCGAGGCGACCCGGTCACGGCCCGCCTGGTCCCGCGACTCCAGGCCGGGCTCGACCGGCGGCTCGGTGAACACCGGGCCCAGCAGCAGCGGGTACTCGTGCAGGAACTCCGCCCAGGAGCGGCGGATGCCCATCCGGGCGCTCATCAGCCGGACCAGGCCGGCGACGTCCGCGGGCGGGGCGCTGCGCATCGTCAGCTCGATGTAGCGGTCGCCGCCCTCGCCCAGCAGCTGCCGGACGGCGGGCCAGGTCGGCGCGAACTCGCTGACGGGGAGGCGGTGGTAGGTCTCGTACGCCTCGTCCAGCCTCGGGACGTCGGGGATCTCCCGGACGTCGTACCCGGCGTCGCGCAGTGCGTCGGCGGCGGTCTCGACGGCGCGGCGGACGGCGGGGTGGACGCCGCGGCCGCCCGGGTCGGTGACGACGGCGACCCTGATCGGGCCGTCGAGCGGCTCTCCGTACAGCGGGACGGGCACGGCGCGCGGGTCGCGGACGTCGGTGCCCGCCAGCGTCTCGTAGGCGAGCCGCAGGTCGGCGACCGTACGGGCCAACGGGCCGTCGGTGACCAGGACCTGGGAAGCCGGGCCGGGGTCGTCCGGCCCGATCAGGCGCTGGTCGGTGGGGAAGCGGCCGAGGGTCGGCTGGAGGGCGGCGACGCCGCAGAACGAGGCCGGGACGCGGACCGAGCCGCCGGAGTCGTTGCCGAGCCCGAGTGGGGCCATCCCGGCGGCGACGGCCACGCCGTCCCCGCCGCTGGAGCCGCCGGGGGTGCGGCTCGCGTCCCACGGGTTGCGGGTGTCGCCGTACAGCTCGCTGCGGGTGTGCATCCCGGCGACGATCAGGGTCGGCATGTTGCTGTGGCCGATCGGGATCGCCCCCGCCGCGCGCAGCCGGGCGACCGGGACGGCGTCGGTGGTGGCGACGTGGTCGCGGAAGTGCGGGACGCCGAAGGTGGTGGGCACGCCGGCGATCGGGGTGCACTCCTTCACGGTGAACGGCACGCCCGCGAGCGGGCCCAGTTCCTCGCCCGCGGCCCGGCGGCGGTCGGTGTCCCGGGCGGCCTCGCGGGCCCGGTCGGCGAGGAGCTGGGTGACGGCGTTCAGGTCGGGGTTGACCTCGGCGATCCGGGCCAGGTGGCTGTCCACCACGTCCAGTGCCGACGCCTCGCCCGTGCGCACGGCGGCGGCGAGTTCGGTGGCGGGCCTGCTCCACAGGGGCATGGGGGTGCTCCTCCGACTTTCGCGACTTTCGACGTTCCGATGCGGTCGCATCGGTTGCCGCACACTCTAGCCCGGGAACCGATACGCTTGCATCGGAATAAGTCCGAGACCGGATGACGTGCGGAGGAGACCGGAGATGCCCAAGCAGGTGGACCACGAGGACCGGCGCCGGCGGATCGCCGAGGCCGTCTGCCTGCTGGTGGACGAGCACGGGCTGGAGGGCGTCAGCCTGCGGGACGTCGCCACCCGGGCGGAGGTCTCGATGGGGGCCGTCCAGCGCTGCTTCCGCACCAAGGAGGAGATGCTCCTGTTCGCGCTCACCCATGTCGGCGAGCGGGTCGCCGAGCGGGTGCGCGGCCGGCTCACGGCCGGCCCGGCGCAGTCGGCGGCCAGCGAACTCGGGCTGGTGGCCGGTGAGGTGGCGCTGCTGCGGGAGGAACACCGGGCCGAGGCCAGGATCTGGCTCGCCTTCGTCGCCGGAGCCGCCGTCAACCCGGCACTGGCGGCGACCCTGCGGAGCAGCTACGCGGCGCTGGAGGAACTGATGGTGCGGCTGGTCGCCGAGGCCGCCGGTGCGGCGGTGGTCGGCGGGTCGGCGCTGGGCGGGGAGGCGGCGGGCGCGGCGGTGGTCGCGCGGACCGAGGCCCGGACGCTGCTCGCCCTGGCCGACGGGCTCACCGCGCACGTCCTGGTCGGGCACCGGACGGTGGCGGAGGCGGAGGAGGTCCTGCACGCGCACCTGGCCGGGCTCTGGGCGCGCTGCTGAAACGGGGCGGGGTCCGTCATCCATGGCGAATCCGTGCCGAATCCGCGCCGATGAGATGATCAACGGTCGGGGCGGTCGGCGGCGAGGCGGTCTGACCCCGAGAGCCCGAGAGCCCGAGAGCCCGAGAGCCCGAGAGCCCGAAAGCCCGAGAGTCCGAAAGCCGGAGTCCCCGAATCCCGGTTGCCAGCCGGCGGGCCGGGCGGCGAGGATTCGGTCGTGTCCGAGACGGTGTTCGAGACGGTGTCCGACGGGCCCGAGCTGCGGCCCTACCCCAAAATCCCGGCCCGCGGCCGCTCCGGCGGGCCCGGCAGCCGGGAGTGGACCGCGGCGGAGAAGGTGCACGGGGCGCACTTCGCCGTGGTCTGCGAAGGCGGCTCGGTGCGGGCCGCGAAGCGGCGCGAACTGCTGGATGACGAGGGGCTGGACGGCTTCTTCGGCGTGAGCCGGATCTGGCCCGAACTCTCCGTCGCGGCAGCCCGGTTCGCCGCCGCGGTGCGCGGAACCGGCGGCCCCGACGCCGTGGTGACGATCTACGGCGAACTGGCCGGCGGCCGCTACCCGCACCCCGAGGTGCCCGTCGCCCCCGGCGTCGACCCGGTCCAGACCGGCGTCTGGTACGCCCCCGGCCTGCGCTGGCTGCCGTTCGACGCCACCGTCGAGACACCCGAAGGCCGTTGGTGGATCGCCGACCGCACCCTGCGCACGGCCGCGCTGGCCGCCGACTCACCTGCGTGCCCCTGCTCGGGCACGGACCCCTGAACGCCCTGCACGACCTCCCGGTGCGCTACCCCACCCGGGTGCCCGCCCTGTTCGGCCTGCCCGAGCTGCCCGACAACCTCGCCGAGGGGTACGTCCTCAAGCCGGCCGGCGAGTGGCACGAGTCCGGCCCGGCCCGCCCCCTGGTGAAGGTGAAGCAGCAGGCCTTCGCCGAGGACGACCGCTACGACGGCGCCCGCCCGTACCTCCCCCCGCCCGAGGGTGCGGCCGGCGTCCCCGCCTGGCTCCTCGTCCAGGCCTCCGCCCTGCTCACCCCCACCCGCGCGGCGGCCGCCGTCAGCAAACTGGGCCCGCGCGCGGCCGTGGAGGCGGTGGCGGAGGAGATCGCGGCGGACGTGGCCGACGAACTCGCCGATGCCGTGGGCGGGTTGGAGGCCGAGACGCTGGCCGCGCTGCGTCAGGCCCTGGAACCCGGCACGCGCTCGCTGGCGTCCTTCGACGCACAGGACCGGCGTAACTCCTGACGGCGGGGGAACGGAAGCGGCCCGGGCGAGACGGCGGCTGTCGCGAGCCGAGGCGCGAGGGTCGTGTGCGGGAGGCTTCCAAGTCCGGTGGGCGGGGCCCATCATGGGCTCCCGGTCCCGGTGGGACCGCCCCGACACCGCCCTGGCCCCGGTTCCCGGGCCGCCCTCAGGAGGCAGAAGAGATGACGATCCCACCCGCCGTTCGGATCCAGGCCGCCGCCGTCCGGGCCCTGTACGCCCTGCCGGAAGGGCTGCGGCGGGCGATCGCGGGCAAGCCGGTGGTGCGCGACGGGCAGCGGCTCGCGCCGGACGCGCAGGTGATGCTGAAGCTCCAGCGGCTGTCCGGGGTGTCCCTGGTGGCAGCGGGCGGCGTCGGGGCATCGCGGGCCGCGATGGAGCACTCGCGGCACCTGGTGGGCGGGCCGACGGATCGTACGGTGGCCGGGCGGGGCGTCGGCATCCCGCAGGAGCACGGAGAGTCGGCCGCGACGCTGTACACCCCGGACGGGCTGGCGGCGGGCTCCGGCCTGCTGGTCTTCCTGCACGGCGGGGGCTGGGTGATCGGCAGTCGGGCCAGCCACGACCACGTCGCCCGCTACCTCGCCCGGCGGGCGCGGGTGCGGGTGCTGTCGGTGGAGTACCGGCTGGCGCCCGAGCACGTTTTCCCGGCGGCGGCCGAGGACGCGGTGGCCGCGTTCGACTATGCCTGCGCCAAGGCGGCCGACCTGGGCGCGGACCCGGAGCGGATCGCGGTCGGCGGGGACAGCGCGGGCGGCAACCTGGCCGCCGTCGTCGCCCAGCGGGCCGTCCGGCGGGGCGGCCCCGCGCCGGCGTTCCAGCTGCTGCTGTACCCGGCGACCGACGTCTCGACCCGGCGCCCCTCGCGCGGGCTGTTCGCCGACGGGTTCTTCCTGACCAGCACGGACATGGACTGGTTCGCCGACCGGTACGCGCCCGCGCCCGCCGACCGCACCGACCCGCGGCTGTCGCCGCTGCTCGCCGAGGACCTGACCGGGCTGCCGCCCGCGTACATCGGCACCGCGGGCTTCGACCCGCTGCGCGACGAGGGTGAGGCGTACGCGCGGGCGCTGGCGGAGGCCGGGGTCGCGGTGCGGCTGAGCCGGCAGTCGGACCTCATCCACGGGTACGTCAACTACCTCGGCCTCGGCGGGCGCTTCCGGGAAGCGGCCGCCGAGGCGGCGGAGGCGCTGCGGCAGGCGATCGGCGGGTAGCGGACAGGCGTACGGCCGAGGGCGGGGCCGTGGGGAGGGCCCGCCCTTCGTCGTGCCGTGGGGAGGGGTGAGGGTGGACCGGCTGGGGGCGGGCAGTGCGTGCAGGGGGCGTGAGCCGCGCCCGCGCGCCGGGTCGTTGCCGCACGGGGGGTTCTCGGCGCCCGGCTCTTATTGTACTGTCCGTCTAATAAGCGGGTGAGCGGGAGCCCGCGGCGGAACAGGCACCTGGAGGCAGCCATGGCGCTCAGCTGGCACGCGGGGCACGGCCACACCACGGCCGACGACGACGTCTCGAAGCGGCTGCTGGAGTCGGCCGCCACCCTCTCCTTCGACCCCTCGGCCGAGATCGACTGGGACGCCCCCCTCCCGGACGAGCACTACGGCCTCAATCCGGAGTGGAGCACCCTCTACGGCACCCGGCTGTGGGACGAGATGACCGAGCGGCAGCGGGTCACGCTCACCCGGCACGAGGTCTGCTCGATCATGAACACCGGCATCTGGTTCGAGATGATCCTCCAGCAGATGGTGCTGCGCGACCAGTACCTCAAGAACCCCGCCAGCGCCGAGTTCCAGTTCGCGCTCACCGAGATCGCCGACGAGTGCCGCCACTCGATCATGTTCGCCCGGGCCTGCGAGAAGATGGGCGTCCCCGCCTACCGCCCGCACAAGCTGATCGCCCAGGCCGGACGCGCCTTCAAGGCGCTCGCCAAGGGCGAACTCGCCTACGGCGGCATCCTGGTGGCCGAAGAGGTGCTCGACGTCATGCAGCGCGACTGGATGCGCGGCGAGAACGTCCTGGAGATCGTCCGCGGCACCTCCCGGATCCACGTGGTCGAGGAGTCCCGGCACATGAAGTTCGCCCGGCAGGAGATCCGCGAGCGGATGCGCCACGCGAGCCCCGCCCGCCGGCGCACCTCGGCCACCGGTATAGCCGTGGGCGCGTACGTCATCGTCACCAGCATGGTCCACCCGGGCGTGTACAAGGCCGCCGGGCTCGACGTCCCGCGGGCACTCGCCGAGGTGCGGGCCAACGAGCACCGCAAGGCGATGATGCGCACCAGCTCCCGGCACCTGATGGCCTTCCTCGCCGAGACCGGGCTGCTCACCAGCCGCGCGGCGGCCGTCTACCGCCGGGTGCACATGCTCTGACGCACAGTCAGAGCGCTTCCACCGGATCGTTTCCCGCCCATCGGACACAGCGAGGACCCCACCCCGGCCATGGCCTACGCGATCACCCAGACCTGCTGCAACGACGCCTCGTGCGTGTCCGTCTGCCCGGTCAACTGCATCCACCCGACCCCGGACGAGCCGGAGTTCGGCACCACCGACATGCTCTACATCGACCCGCGGGCGTGCATCGACTGCGGCGCCTGCGCGGACGCCTGCCCGGTGGACGCGGTGTTCCCGGTCGACCGGCTGCGCGGCCCCGACACCGTGTTCGGCGACCTCAACCGCGACTGGTTCCGCGACCACCCCAGCGACCACGCCTGGGGCGCGCCCAGCTTCCCGCGCAGCCTGCCGGGCGGGCTCGGCACGCTGCGGATCGCCGTCGTCGGCACCGGCCCGTCCGCCGGGTACACCGCGCAGGAACTGCTGCGCAGCACCAGCGCCGAGATCACCATGATCGACCGGCTGCCCGTCACCGGCGGTCTGCTGCGGCACGGCGTCGCCCCCGACCACCAGTCCACCAAGCGGATCGTGGAGAGCTTCGCGAGCGTCTTCCACGACCCGCGGCTGCGGATGCACCTCAACGTGGAGATCGGCACGGACGTCAGCCACCAGGAGCTCGCCGCGCACCACCACGCGGTGGTGTACGCGGTCGGCGCGGCCGCCGACCGCCGGCTCGGCATCCCCGGCGAGGACCTGCCGGGCAGCCTGCCCGCGACCACCTTCGTCGGCTGGTACAACGCCGAACCGACCGTGCCCGCCGAGGCGGTGGAGCTGTCGACGGCCGAGCGGGTGGTGGTGGTCGGCAACGGCAACGTCGCGGTGGACATCGCCCGCATCCTGCTCACCGACCCCGACCGGCTCGCGGCCACCGACATCGCCGACCACGCGCTGGCCGCGCTGCGCCGCGGCAGGGTCAGGGAGGTCGTGCTGCTCGCCCGGCGCGGTCCGGAGCAGGCGGCGTGGACCAGGGCGGAGTTCCTGGCGCTGCGGCAGCTGCCGGGCGTCGAGGTGGTGGTGGCGGACGACCCGCAGGTGCGGGCGGCGATCGAGACGGCGGGGGTGGAGCCGGGTGCGGGTGCGGGTGTGCCGGGCTCGGGCTCGGGCGCTGCGCTGCTCGCCGGGCTGCCGCTGGTGCCGTACGACGGGGCCGCGGAGCCCGCGCCGGGGCGGCGGATCGTGCTGCGGTTCCTGTCGGCGCCGGTCGAGCTGTCCGGGGACGGGCGGGTCGAGGCCCTGACCGTCGAGCGGACCACCCTGGCGGCGGACGGCCGGGTCGAGGGCACCGGGGAGCGGGACGTGCTGCGGGCCGGGCTGGTGGTGCGCTCCATCGGGCACCGGGCAGTCCCGCTGCCCGGGCTGCCGTTCGACGAGCGGGCCGGGACGGTCGCCCACCGGGCCGGGCGGGTGGTCGACCCGGCCACCGGGCGGCCGCTGCCGGGGACGTACGTGGTGGGCTGGGCCAAGCGCGGGCCGTCCGGCGGGATCGGCGCCAACCGGGCCTGTGCGCGGGAGACGGTGGACGCGCTGCTGGACGACGCGACCGCCCGCGCGCTGCCCGTCCCGGAGGCCGACCGCAGGGACTTCGAACGGCTGGTGCGCCGCCGGCGGCCGGACGCGGTCGGGCTGCGGGAGCTGCGGGCGGTGGACCGTGCGGAACGCGAGCGGGGCGAGAGCGAGGGGCGGCCCCGGGTGAAGCTCGCCACCGTCCCCGAGCTGCTGGCGGCGGGGCGGCGGCGGTAGCGGGGCCTGCCGGGGGCCGGGGGACTGCCGGCGGCCTGCTGCGGGTGCCGGGGGACTGCCGGTTCTGGCCGGGGTGCCGGGATCAGGCGGTGCCGGGATCGGGCGGTGCCGGGGCGGCGTGACGTGCGCAGGAAGTCGGGTGGGCCGACTTCCTGCGCACCCGGCCGCCCCCCCGCAGGGGGTTGACCTGTGTCGCGCCGGGTTGACGGGACCGTGTCCCGGTGCGGCCGGGGGCGTTGGGTGGGCGTGAGTGGTTTTGGGCGGCTGCCGGGGCCGGAGTGGCAACCGGGTGAAGAAACGATCCTGCGCGGCGCCCCGGACCGGCCGCCGGAAGCGCCGCAGGTGTCGCAGGCGCCGGAGGTGCCCGGCCCACCCGACGCGCCGGAGGCACCCATCTACGCCGAGCTGGCCCGGCGCTGGCAGGCCGAGGGGCGAGCCGTCCCCGGACTGCCCGATCCGGTCTGGGAGTCGCTGGCCGCCCCGGCCGGGGCGCAGTCGGCGGTGTCCGGCTCGGGCCGCAGACCGCTCGAAGGCCCGGCCTGGGGCTCGCCCTGGAGTTCGGAGCGGAACCCGGCGGCGGGCTCGGGGTGGAACCCCGGATAGAACTGCCGCGCCCAGCGGCGGAACAGCCCGATCGAACGCTCCCCGGGCACGAGCCGGGGCTGCGCCAGGTACCGCCCGCCCCGAAGTGCGCGCCCAGGTGAGGGGCAGTGCGGGCCGACCGCGCGCACCGCTCCCCGGCGGGTCCGGTGCGGCACCACGTCCCCGCCCATCAGCCGGATGGTGCGGACCCGCCCGGGCGGCAGGTCCCGGGCCCGGCCGACGCAGAACCAGCCGGTGGGGTACGGCGAGGGGGCGGCGTGCTCGGCCATGGGGAGTTCACCTCGATGGCTTGACGGCCGTGTGAACGTACCAGGCGACGTGCTCGCGCACGGCGTACATCTCCACCGTGGAGCGGAGATTGATCCACTTGGCGGGCTCGCCGAAGCGCCGCACCAGCTCCCACGGCAGCCGGAAGTACGCGTGCACCGCCTCCGAGGTCGGCAGGTAGTACGGCGTCGCGTCCAGTGCCTCCTCGACCTCGAACCCGGCCCCGGCGAGCAGCCGGGGGAGGCTGCCGGCGTGGTAGATCCTGGCGCCGGTCATCGTCATCGCGTCCAGGAAAGGCTCGATCAACGCCCGTGCCGCAGGCTCCAGTTCCTCCAGCGGACCGGTGCTCATCGGGCCGAGCAGCACCAGCCGGCCGCCCGGGCGCAGCACCCGGTGGAGCTCGGCCAGCGCCCGGGACGGGTCGTAGGAGTGGACCAGCGTCTCCATCGAGTACGCGCCGTCGAACTCCCCGTCGCCGAACGGGAGTCGGTGGAAGTCCCCGAAGCGGAACGCCGTCCGCCCGTCCATCCGCGCCCGCGCGCTGAGCCGGCGGGCCTCGGCGAGGTGGAAGTCCAGGACGTCGACCCCGGTCACCTCCAGCCCGAACCGCACCGCCATCGCCCGCGCCACCACCCCGGCCCCGCACCCGGCGTCCAGCGCCCGCGCCCCCGCGGGCAGCGCCAGCTTGCGCCCCAGCACGTCCTGCAACTGCCGCTGTGCCCGCCACAGCCGCCACTTCGACTGCCCCGGTTCCGTCCACCCCCAGTGCCGCGCGTTGCGCGCCACCCGGGTGTAGAACCACCGACTCCCCGCCCGCCCGTACACCCTGCGCAGCCCGGCCAGATCGAGCCCCTCAGCACCCATGGCACCTGGCTACCCGCCCAGCGGCCTCGCTACCCGACGACAGGGGCTGACTCCCCGATGGAGGGAATCATGTGGTCATGTGATGAAGATGGCTCGCGAAAGATCGGCCAGATCGCCTCGACCGTCCGAGCGCGAAGCGCCAAGCCCCGACCTATGGCTCGAACTTGGGGATGGCCTCCGTGTCCGTACGTGATCGCCAGGAGCGCTTCAGCTCCGCCCAGCGGGCCTCCTGTTCCTCGGTGAGGACGCCACGGAGCTCGGCCAGCTTGAGGAGTTGGGCCTCGGCGTCGGCACCCAGGGGCTGGGCCTCGGCGCGGTAGTGGTCGGTGAGGAGGGCGTCGAGTTCGGGGCGGGTGAGGGCGGGGTCGAGGCGTTGGGCGAGCTTGGCCATGTTGCGGTAGGAACCCTGGAGGAGGAAGGGGGGCTCGGTGCGGGTGCGGTCGTCCTGGGCGGCGGAGGCGAGGTAGGCGCGGTTGACGGCCAGGACGGTGGAGCGCAGGTGGAGCAGGCCGGCCAGGACGGCGGTCATCCGCTCGGCCTCGGCGGCGGGCCAGGCGCCGGCCAGGGTGCCGCCGGGCAGGCCGCAGGCGCGGGCGAGCAGGGTGTCCAGGTCGGCGCGCTCGGCGGTGGCGAGCGGGGCGAGGTGGGGGTTGGCGGGCAGGGCGTTCTCGACGAAGCTGAGCGCGAAGAGGTCCTCGCGTCCGGCGACGGCATCGCCCAGGTTCCACACGTCGGCGCGGTTGGCGAGCATGTCGGGCAGCCGGAAGAGGCGGCCGGACTCGGTGTACGGGTTGGCGGCCATGACCACGGCGAAGCGCTTGCCGCGCAGGTCCCACTCGCGGGCCTCGCCGTCCCAGACGCCGTCGATCCGGCGCTGGGCGTCGCACAGCGGGATGAAGCGCTGGAGGAACTCGGGCGAGGTGTGCTGGACGTCGTCCAGGTAGAGCAGCACGTTGTCGCCCGCGTGCAGGGCGAAGTTGAGCTTCTCGAGCTCGCGCCGGGAGGTGGCGTCGGGGGCCTCGGCCGGGTCCAGCGAGGTGACCCGGTGGCCGAGCGCGGGGCCGCTGACGGAGACCAGCAGCAGGCCGAGCCGCTCGGCGAGGTACTCGACCAGGGTGGTCTTGCCGTAGCCGGGCGGGGAGACCAGCAGCAGCAGGCCGCTGCGGTCGACCGGCCCGCCGGACTCGGCGGTGCCGAGCTGCTTGGCGAGGTTGTCGCCGACCAGCGGCAGGTACACCTGGTCGATGAGCCGGTTGCGGACGAAGCCGTTGAGCGGGGCGGGCCGGTACTGGTCGAGCCGGAGCCGGGCGTGTTCGGCGGCCAGCAGGTCGCCGCGCAGCCGCTGGTAGGCCCGGTAACCGGGCATCTCGACCTGCTCGAACTCCTCCACCCGGGCGAGTAGTTCGTCCAGGCGCAGGTCGAGTGCCCCGCCCGTGACTCGCGGGTGGTCGCCGAGCAGCCCGGTGACCCGGGCGCTCACGGCCCCCTCGGCGGGCCGGCGCGGCAGGGACGGGCAGAGCAGCGCGGCGGCGGCCTCGGCGAGGTCGGCCGGATCTGCGTCGGCGGATCCGGACTCCAGCCAAGCGGTGGCGAGTTGGCGCCGCACGGGCAACAGTGCGGGCTCCTCGGGCAGTGCGGCCAGTGCCTCGGTGAGGCCGGCCGACTCGGGGGTGGCGCGGAACTTGTCGAGCAGTGCGGCGGCGCCCGCCGAGTGGGCGAAGCTGGGTGCGGCGGCGGCCAGTTCGGCCACCAGGTAGGGCCCGGCGGGCTCCGCTCCCGGGACGAAGTCGGCGACGGCGGCGGTGAGTTCGTCGGCGAGTGAAGCCAGCGCGTCCAGCGCGGCCGCCGCCGGGGCGCCGCCGAAGGCGTCCCGGGCGAGGCCCAGCGAGCGGGCCCGGGTGTGCCAGAGCAGCCGCTGCCGTTCGTCGGTGCCGTGTGCCCAGTACAGCTGCGCGGCCGCCCGGGCGGCCGCCGGGTGGCGCAGCAGTCCGGCCTCGGCGTCGAGCCGCAGCAGGGCGCGGAGCAGCAGTGCGGCGTCGTGGTCGTGCACGCCGCGCTGGTAGCCCTCGTCCGGGCGTTGCTCGGCGGCCCGCCGGACGTACTCCAGCAGGTCGCCTTCCGCGGGCGGCGGCCCGGCCTCGGCGGCCGACAGCAGGCTCGCCGCGAGGTACTCGGCGCGGTACAGCCGCGGGGTCTCCGAGGGCAGCGGGCGGTTCCAGTACCGCTCGGTGGCGGCGAAGGCCGGGTCGGTGACGGGGGAGCGGTAGTCGGTGCCGGTGAGGGTGAAGGCGGGGCGTCCGCGCCAGGGCACCAGGGCGAGTTCGGGCCGCTGGGTGGTGACGGCGAACAGGTGCCGGCCCAGTCGCAGGGTGCCGGGGCCGTCTCCGGCGAGTTCGGCGCGGTCGCGCAGGGCCCGGTGGGCGCGGCCGCGGGCGGCGCGCAGCCGGCCGGTCAGCTCCTCGGCCCGGACCCGGTCGCCGAGTGCGGTCAACTGCCCTGCGAGGTCGCGGAGTTTGACGGCCGTCGGGTCGGCGGCGAGGGCCGCCTCGATCTCCTCGGCGGAGTCCAGTGCGGCCAGTCGGCGGTACAGGGTGTCGAGGATGCGTTCGGCGGAGGCGGCCAGCCGGTCGGCGCGCCGGGCCCGCTCCTCCAGCAGGTGCTGGCGGCGGGCGGTGAGTGCGTCGTGGATCTCGGTGCGCCGGGCGGTGAGCTGCTCGCCGAGGGCCGGGTCGGCGTCGGCGAAGCGGGTCTCCAACTGCTCGATCCGCAGCAGCAGTCGACCGAGCTGATCGTCGCAGGCCTCGGGGGTGTCGGCGGCGGCGAGCGCGGCGGTGGTGGCCTGGCCGAGCAGGGCGGTCTCGGCGGCGAACTCGGCGGCGGCCTCGCGGGTGCGCAGCTCGCGGCGGCGCACGGTCAGCACGGACCGGGCCCGGTTGAGCAGGCCGAGGACGTCGGCGAGCCGGTCGAGGATCGCGGTGCGGGTGGTGGCGTCGGCCAGGTCGAGGGTGCCGACCAGCTCCGAGACGGTCTGCAGCGCCTCGCTCTGGGAGCCGAGTTCGAGCCCCAGCGGCTCGGCCTCGGCGGCGGTGGCGATGGCGGAGCAGCGCTCGGCGAGTTCGCCGGCCCGACGCCGGTGCGGCTCGAAGGCGGTCGGTTCGGCGAGCTGGACGACGGCGCGGTCGGCGGCCTCGGCCAGGCCCTCGGCGAGGTGCGCGGCGAGCGCGTCGATCCGCTGGACGTCGGCGCGCGGCAGCTCGCGCAGCGCCTCGACGCGCCCCTGGGCGCGGCGCAGAGCGGCCAGCCGGTCGACCCACTCGGCGGCGTCGGCCAGTGTCTCGCCGCGGGCGGTGCGCAGCAGGCCCTCGACGTGCTCGGCGGCCTCGTCCGTCCGCCGGGCGGCGTGCGCGGTGAGCTGGGCGACGGCCTCGTACTCGGCGACGACCTGCCGGGCGGTGTCGCGGATCTCGGCGAGCGGCGCGGCGAGGTCGCCGAGGCCGCTCTGGCCGAGCCAGTGGTGCCGGTCGGCGGTGCGGGTGCAGGCGGCGAGGACGGCCTGGTGGCCGGCCGGGGTGTCGGCGCCGGCCGCGGCCAGCCGGGCCAGGGCCAGGCAGTCGGCCAGGCCGCGGACCAGGTCGGCGTTGCCGATCCGGGCCAACGGGCCGCTGCCGGAGGGCTGTTCGGCGGCGAAGCGCTCGCTGGTGAACGGGGTCTGCCAGAGCTGGACGGCGTGCAGCCGGCTCGGCCCGTCCTCGGCCGGGCGCAGGGCGATCAGGGTGCCGTCGGCGAGCAGCGCGTAGCCCTGGCAGGGCAGCGGGGCGGCGGCCTCCTGGCGGACGCTGTTGTACGGCTGGAGCAGGGCGCGGCCGTCGACGGGGGAACGGAACTCGTACAGCACGTCCTCGCCGTTGGGCGACACGACGGTGCGCTCGTACACCAGGCCGTCGACCGGCTGGTCGAAGGTGCGCACGGTGCCGTCCACCAGGTGGCAGCCGCCGGGGAAGGCGACGCCCTGGTCGGCGGGCAGCCGAAGGCAGGCCTGGCCGAGCGCGTCGATCCGGGTGACGGTGCCGGTGGGCAGGTGGACCACCAGGTGCCGCTCGGTCTCCTCCTGGTACGGGCGCACGCGCACCAGCAGCAGGGTGCCGATCCGGGCGTGGGCGATCCGGGCGTCGGCGAGGGTCTGGAGGGCCTCGGCGAGCGGCTCGCGGTGCAGCTCCCGGCCGTCCGGGGTGGTGATGCTCAGTCGGCCGCCGTCGACGCCGACCAGCAGCTCGCCGGCCAGGTCGGCGCGGGGCGGGCGGCCCGGGCCGGCGGGCAGCTGGTCGTCCCGGGTGAGCGCGGTCCAGGGCAGCTGCCGGCCGTCGGCTGGGGTGTGGTCGCGTTCGCCGCGCCCGTCCAGGTAGGACGGCCGGGCGCCGTCGGCGAGGTCGCCGTCCAGGCGCCAGCGCAGCACCCGGACGTCGGTGGCGGCCGGGCCGGTGCGGAAGACGGCGAGCAGCCGGCCGTCCACCGGGCGCAGCCGCTCCAGCCGGGCGTCGCGGAAGTAGCGGCGCAGGTCGGCGAGGTCCTGGCGCAGCCGGGGGTCGTCCAGCAGGGAGCCCTCGGCGGGCGCGGGGGAGAGGTCGGGGTGGTGCAGGCCGAGGACGTCGGTGAAGTCCTCGTCGCCGTCGGCGGGTTGGGCCGGGCGGGTGCCGAGCAGCAGCTGCCCGCCGGCGGCGGTGAGGTCCTGCGGCAGGCAGGCCCGGGCGGTGGTGAGCCGCCCGGTGCCGACCAGCCGCAGCTCCCCGCCGCCGAACTCGGCGACCCGGCGGGCGTTCAACGCCTGGGCCCGGTCGGCGAGTTCGGCGGCGGCTCGGGCGAGCCGGTCGCGCAGGACCTCGTAGGTGCCGGTGTCGAGCCGGGCGTCGAGGGCGTCCACGGTCACGGTCACGTTCCTCGGTTGAAGCGGGTTGAGTCAGGTGAGTCGGTCGGAATTGGGTGAGTCGGTCGGCTCGGGCGAAACGGTCGGCCCGGGTGAGCCGCCCGGCTCGGGTGGGTCGGCTGACGTGGCCGCTCGGCCGGTCACTTGGAGCCGTTGGCCGCGGCGAGGCCGCCGGCCAGTGCCCCGATCGGGGTCTCCGCGACGCCCAGCTTCCGTGCCGAGTCGAGCAGTTGGCGCAGCTGACCGGCCTGGTCGCCGGCCCCGGAGCCGATCAGCTTCATCAGCAGGGCGGACACCGTCAGGTTCTGCACGTCCGCCGTGGAGACCGAGGAGAGCACCCGGGTGAGGTCCTCGGTGAAGCTCGCCCGCCCGTCCAGCCAGGGGCCGGCCAGGGTCTGCGCGGTCTGCGAGTGGCCGACGAAGGCGTCCACGCTCTTGCCTGCCGTCACCGACTGCACCAGCCGGTCGAAGAACACCGAGTCCCCGCCGACGATGTCGATCTTCGCCTTCTCCAGCCCGGCCGCGACCAGCGCCGCCTGGGCCTCGGCGATCTGCCGCTGGGCGTCCAGCCCGGCCAGCCGGACGTCCTTCTCGGCGGCCAGCCGCAGGCGGTACTCCTCGTGCCCGCGCGAGGCCTCGTCCAGCTTGGCCATCGCCGCGGCCTTCTCGGTCAGGCCCTCGGCCTCGGCCTTCAGCTTCCCGCCGATCTCCAGCGCGGCGGCCTTCGCCTTCTCGGCCTGGACGGCGGCCTCGGCGCGGCCGACCTTCTCCACCGCCGCGGCCTCCTGCTCGCGGACCTGGACCCGGGCCAGCCCCTCGGCGGCGGCCTCCGCCCGGACGCCCTCGGCCATCCGGATCTTGGCGGCCGCGTCCAGCTCGGCGGCCTGCTGCCGGGCCTCGGCCATCACCAGCGCCTCGCGGGCCTTGTGCGCGGCGGCCTGCTCGGCGGCCTCGGCGGCCTTGATGTCCTTGACGAGCTTCTCCTGCGCCTCGGCCTCGGCCTGGATCACCACGGCCTTGCGGACGCGCTCGGCCTCCTCGGTGGCGCGCAGGGTCTTGACGGCCTCCTCCTGCTCGGCGACGGTGCGGTCCACCGCGACCCGCTCGCGGACCACGTCGGCGACCTCGCGCTTGGCGGACTCGACCTCCTTCGCCTTGGCGATCGTGGCCAGTTCGGTCTCCCGCTCGCGGCCGACGACCTCCAGCAGACGGTCCTTCTCGATCCGCTCGTTCTCCACCGCGATCACCCGCTCGCGGTTCTTCTGCGCCACCGCGACCTCGCGGGCCTGGTTCTCCCGCTGCACTCCGAGCAGTTCCTCGGTGCGCAGGAAGGCGGTCTGGGCGTTGAGCCGCTCCTCCTCCTGCACCCGGGCGATCACCGCGTCCTCCTTGGCCCGCAGGGTCTCGATCTCGCGGCGCTGGCGGATCTCGGCGTCGGCCTGCCGGCGCTCCAGCTCCAGGACGGCCTCCCGGGCGTCCACGTTCTGCCGGGTGATCTCCTTCTGCTCGTTGCGCTGGTACTCGTTGGTGCGCACGTGCTCGATCGCGGTCAGTTCGGTGATCTTGCGGATGCCCTGGGCGTCCAGGATGTTGTCGGCGTCCAGCTGGCTCATCGGGGTCTGTTCCAGGTGGTCGATGGCCGCGTCCTCGAGGGTGTAGCCGTTGAGGTCGGTGCCGATGACCGCGATGATCTGGTCCCGGAACTCGTGCCGGTGGGTGTACAGGTCGGTGAAGTCCAGCTGCTTGCCGACGGTCTTGAGCGCCTCGGCGAACTTGACCGCGAAGAACTCCTGGATCGCCTGCGGGTCGCTGGCCCGGGCGGTGCCGATCGACTGCGCGACCTTGATGACGTCCTCGACGGTCTTGTTGACCCGGACGAAGAACGAGATCCGGATGTCCGCGCGGATGTTGTCGCGGCAGATCAGGCCGTCCCGGCCGGCCCGGTGGATCTCCACCGTCTTGGCGGTGATGTCCATCAACTCGGCCTTGTGGAGCACCGGGAGGACGATCGCGCCGGTGAAGGTCACGTCCACCTTCTTCGTCCGGGAGACGATCAGTGCCTTGCCCTGCTCGACCTTCTGGAACAGGCGGCCCACGAACAGCAGCATGGCGAGCAGGATGAGCAGCACGACGGCGACGAGCACGCCGAAACCCACGGCGATGGTGTCCATCACGGAGTCCTTTGACGAGATGGCGAGTTGGTGCGAAGAGAAGAAGCGAAGAGAGAAGAGAGGTGCGATGAAGGCGGGGGTGAACGGTGAAGGCGAGCGTCGGTGAACCGGTGGGGCGTCAGGTGACGGACGGCGGATCGAAGGGCGCCACCAGGAAGTGCTCGCCCTCGGCGTCGTAGTCGAAGATCAGGGCGGTCCGCCCGGCCGTCAGAGCCGGTTCGGGCTCCGCCGTACGGACCTGGACGGTCGCGGTGGAGCCGTCCTCCGCGGTGACCTCGGCCTGCCCGAAGTCGGCCGTCACCCGGCCGGTCCGGATCACGCAGACCCGGCCGACGAAGTCCCCCCGGGTGAGCGGCCGGTCCTGCGGGAACAGCCGCGACAGCGGCCGGACGAGCGCCCTGGTGCCCGCCCAGGAGGCGACCAGCGCGACGGCGAACACGCCGCCGCGCGCCGGTGCCCCCGAGGTGAGGACGGTGCCGGCCAGGCTGACGAACCAGGCGAGCGCGACCAGCAGCGACACCGCCACCGTCACGGGCACCCCGCCCAGCCCCAGCGCGGCCAGCACGCCCGCGTGGTGGCCGGAGCCGCTCCGGTCGGATCCCCCGTCGGCATCGTGCCCCCCGGCACCGTGCCCACCGTGACCGTGTCCCCCGTGACCGGCGTCCGCGACGTGTCCGGCGTGTCCCCCGTGCGCGGCACCCAGGTGGTGCCCCGCGTGCCCGACGTCCACGTGGTGCCCGCCGCCGTGCCCCCCGTGCACGGCGCCGGGCACCAGGCCCCCGAACAGCATCAGCAGCCAGTACCCGACCACCACCACCAGCGCGAAGCTGAACAGCGCCGTCGGAAAGGCCAGCGCGGCCGCGAAGAATCCCCCCATCCCGGCCACCCTCCCCCGCCCTTCCGACGGCACCGCGCTTCGGCGCCGGGGAGATCATGGCAGTGCCGGGCGCGGCCGCACATTGCCAGGATCCGGCAATCTTTACGCCCTCTTGACACCCTGGTACGCGCGGCCCGCGTGACACTGCAACAACCGGGCAACAGGACGACCGTCGGACAGCCGCAACGGGGCCCCGCGGGTTTGGCGCGGCGGGTCGCGGTGGCGGCCCCGCAGGGCGGCGGGACCACAAGCGTAGTGAGCGGTACTACAGCCGCAGTGGCCGGAACGCACCGGAACTACAGCGATCGTTCCGGCCAGTTCAGCAGCCGCGCCCCCATGGCCGCCGTCTCCAGGGTGAAGCGCTGGAGCGCGTCCGCCGGGTCGTACCCGGTGAGCGCCTTGATCCGCTCCAGCCGGTAGCCCAGGGTGCGCACGCTCAGGCCCAGTCGGCGGGCCGCCTCCGCGTTCACGTACGCCGCCTCCGCATGCACCACGATGGTGTCCAGCAGCGGCCGGGCGCCGCCACGCGCCTCGGTCAGCGGGCCGAGCACGGTGCGCACCAGGTCGGCCATGGCGGCCCGGTCTCGCATCAGCACCGGGAAGACCAGCAGTTCCTCGGCCCGCAGCTGCCGGGCCGGCAGGTCCAGCCGGTGCGCGTAGTCCAGTGCGTCCAGCGCCTCCTCGTAGCTGCGCGGCACCCCGCTGGGCCCCGAGTGCCGGCGGCCGGTGGCCACCCGGCGCACCGGCTGGTAGCCCGGCCCGGGGCGCAGCGCCAGCTCGGCGAAGGCCTCCAGCACGGCCCGCTCGGCGTCGGGGGCGATGCAGATCAGCCGGCCGTCCTTGCTGGCCAGCAGCACGTCCCGCTCGCCGAACCGCCCGCTCAGCTCCCGCTCGACCCGGTGCACCAGCGGATGCACGTCCGCGAACGGCTCGTCGCCCACCGCGACGGCCACCGTGTACGCGCCCGCCAGCCGCAGCCCGAAGCGCTCCGCGCGCTCCGCGAGCAGTCCGAGGTCACTGCGGCCGAACAGGAGGTCGTCGATGAACTCCCGCCGCGCCGCCTCCTCCTGGCGGACGGCCAGGCGCTGCGCCCGCTCGTGGCCCTCGCCCAGCGCGGCCAGCGCGGCGTCGGTGGCGCCGAGCACCGCGTCGCCCATCCGGCGCAGCTCGGTGACGCTGCTCGCGCCGGTCGTCCCTGGCAGGGTCTGCCAGGCCCGCCGGGCCGCGGCCAGGCAGTGCGCGACCACCTCACGCAGCCCGTACCCGGCCTCCGCGCAGTGCTCGCCCAGCTTGCGCAGGCGCTCCAGCTCCTCGCGGCGCAGCAGCCGGCCGGTTCTGGAGACGTCGGCGAGCAGGACGAGGTAGACCTCGGCCAGCTCGGTGGGTATGTCGTGGTCGTTAGCCTCGATCACCGTGTCCTGCCATCCCCCGTACGGCCTGGTGTTTCGGCGCTGAATTTATCAGGGACGCCCCAGGTCGGGACGGCTGCGGCGGCCCGCGCGAGCGGTCGTGGGCGGCCCGGGCGAACAGCCCCGGACGGCCCGGTCGAGCGGTCGCGGACGGGACGGCCGGTGCGCGCGCCACCCCCGCCGATCCGCCGCCGATCCGCGCCGCCCGTACGGCGCCGGGTCGCCCTGGCCCGCCGACGAGGGTGGGATGGAGGGATGCACCGGTCCGGGCTTGCCGGGCGGCCCCCGGAGGGGTTAGACATCCAGACGTCGCCGCCGTGCCCCGCCTCCGGGGCCCCCGTCTCCGGAGCCCCGTCCAGTCCCGGGTGCGGCCCCACCGAAAGGCCCCGCATGTCCCTGGTCAACTTCCGCGACGCCGCCACCCTCGGCGACCCCGAGGGCCGGCGGGTCCGTCCCGGTGTGCTGTACCGCTCCGCCCAGCCGTTCCCGGCCGCCGACGAGGCCACCGTCACCCAGCTGCGCGGCTGCGACATCCGCACCATCGTGGACCTGCGGGACCCGCGGGAGACCGACCCCGCCGACTGGGCCGCCGCCGAGGCCGCCGGCATAGCCGTCGTCGCCGCCCCGGTGAACCCCGCCACCGACGCCCTCACCGCGCGGATGAGCACCATGGCCACGGCCGCCGACCTGGGCGACTTCTACGTCCTGCTGGCCGAGTCCGCGCCCGACGCGGTGGCCGCCGCCGTCGACGCCACCGTC
Organism: Kitasatospora sp. NPDC032121; assembly: GCF_055580145.1. Taxonomy (NCBI): domain Bacteria; kingdom Bacillati; phylum Actinomycetota; class Actinomycetes; order Kitasatosporales; family Streptomycetaceae; genus Kitasatospora; species Kitasatospora sp. NPDC032121. Next base: position 90,705 of record NZ_JBVILX010000008.1, read on the forward strand.
CGCCCCGGCGCCGTCCTGCTGCACTGTGCCGCCGGCAAGGACCGCACCGGACTGCTGACCGCCCTGCTTCTGGACCTCCTCGACGTCCCCGCCGAGCACATCGTCGCGGACTACACCCGCACCGCCGACGCCCTCCCGCAGATCTTCGCCGGCCTCGCCGAGCGCCACCGCACCGCCCTCAACAACCACACCAGCTCCCGCGTCACCGACTCCCAGGGCCGCAACCTCACCATCCCCGCGCCCCTCCTGGAGGCCCCGGCCGAGGCCATGTCGGTGTTCATCGACCGCGTCCGCACCCACCACGGCGGCGCCGCGTCCTTCCTCCCCGGCTGCGGCGTCCCGGCCGCCACCCTCGGCGCCTTCCGCGCCAAGGCGGCCGCCGCCTGAGCCGAAGGCCCGCCGCTGCGTGCCGAGCCGTAGGCCGGCGGGAGCGCGCCCCGTGCCGCCCCGTAATCCCGTTGCGCCGCCCCGCCCCGCGCTGGCAGCGTGCTCGGGGAGGGGCCGGCGAGGCGAAGGGGGTGCCGGGGATGGCCGTGCTGCGGGAGATCCGCGCCGACTACGACGAGCGGACGATCGTGCTCTACCAGGCCTACCCGCCGGCCGTCGCCGACGCGGCACTGGCGGCGGGCCGGTTCGTGGCGCCGTTCGGCTTCCACCGGATGACGTGGATCAAGCCCTCGTTCCGCTGGCTGATGCACCGCAGCAACTGGGCGCAGAAGCCCGGCCAGACCAGGGTGCTGGCGGTCCGGATCACCCGGGAGGGCTGGGAGGAGGCGCTCGCCCGCGCCGTCCTGACCACCGCGCACCCGGACGAGGTGGCCCGCGCCGGGGTCCACGTGCAGTGGGACCCGGAGCGGTCGCTGCGCGGGGCGGCGCTGAACCACTACAGCATCCAGGTGGGCATCGGCCGCGGGCTGATCCGCGCCTACGCCGAGGAGTGGGTCGTCGGGCTCACCGACCTCACCCCGCAGGTGCGGCGGATCGCCGCGCTGGTCCACGGTGGGCAGGCGGCGAAGGCGCAGCGGCTGCTGCCGCCCGAGCGCCCGTACCGGCTGCCCGCCGCGACCGCGCGGCGGCTCGGCCTGGGCTGAGCGCGACCGCCCCGCCCGGGCCGAGGAGACGGATTCACACGTCCCGGCGCCGCACGACGACCACCGTCACCACCACCGCGGCCACGCCCCACGCCCCCATGGTGATCCACGAGTCCAGCACGCTCGGCGCGTACTTCCCCATCGTGGTCGTGGAGGCGGGGTTGATGGTGAGCCGCTGCACGGTGGCCGTCGGCAGGTGGGTGCCGATCTCCTTCAGCCACCGGTAGCGGTCCCCGCCGAACAGCATCGGCAGGATGAACAGCACCAGCACCAGCGAGACGATCGAGGCGGTGGCGTGCCGCAGCAGCGCGCCCAGCGCCATCCCGATCAGCGCGCAGACCGGCACGATCGCCGCGAATCCGAGCACGGCCCGCAGACAGCCGTCGTCGGTGATGGAGAGGCCGACGTGCCGGGAGGCGAGCATCGCGTTGACGGTGAAGAAGGACACCGTCGAGACCACCAGCCCGGCGAGCGCGGTGATCCCGCCGATCAGCAGCACCTTGGCCGCGATCACGGCACGCCGGTCCGGCACGGCGGCGAAGGTGGTGCGGATCAGGCCGGTGGTGTACTCGCCGAACACGGTGATCGCCCCGAGGCTGCCGGCCGCGAGCGCCATCAGGTCGCTCGCGATGCCGCCGAGGCCGTGGAACAGCGGGTCGTACGTGTACGGCGGCTGGCCGGGCATCCGCGGCGGCGGGTGGTCGATGTACGTCAGGTCGGTGTGGACGGCGTTCACGTCGACCGCGATCGCCACCAGCGAGGCCAGCGCCAGCACCCAGTACGTGGAGCGCAGCGAGCGCAGCTTGATCCACTCGGCGGCGAGCAGGTCGAGGAAGCGCGGTGCCGGGTCCGCGATGGAACCGGCGGTGCGGCCAAGGGTCGTGGTGCTCATCGGGCGTCTCCAGCCGGGTACTCGACACTGTCGGCGGTCAGGGACATGAACGCCGACTCCAGCGACGACGTCCGGGCGGCCAGTTCGTGCAGCACCACGCCGTGCCGCAGCGCGAGTTCGCCGATCCGCGCGGCCGGCATCCCCGTGACGATCCCGAACTGCGGCTCCGCCAGCCGTACTTCCGCTCCCTCGGCGCGCAACGCCTCGGCCAGCGAGGGGAGTTCGGGTGCCCGTACGGTCACCGAGGAGACCGCGTCGCGGGCCGAGAACTCCGCCAGGCCCTCGTCCGCGATGAGGCGGCCGCGGCCGATCACCACCAGCCGGTCCGCGGTGTGTTCCATCTCCGCCATCATGTGGCTGGAGACGAACACCGTGCGCCCCTCGTCCGCGAGCCGCCGGAAGAGCCCGCGCACCCAGAGCACGCCCTCCGGGTCCAGCCCGTTCAGCGGCTCGTCGAACAGCAGCACCGGCGGGTCGCCGAGCAGTGCGCCGGCGATGCCCAGGCGCTGCTTCATGCCCAGCGAGTAGCCGCCGATCCGCCGCCCGGCGGCCTTGCCGAGGCCGACCTCGGCCAGCACCTCGTCCACCCGCCCGAGCGGGATGCGGTTGCTCCTGGCCAGCGCCGACAGGTGCGCCCGGGCGCTGCGTCCGCCGTGCACGTCGCCCGCGTCCAGCAGGGCGCCGACGTGCCGCAGGCCGCGGGGCCGGCCGGCGAAGGGCACCCCGGCCACGGTGACGGTGCCCGCGGTGGGGGTGTTGAGGCCCAGGATCATCCGCAGGGTGGTGGACTTGCCGGCGCCGTTGGGGCCGAGGAAGCCGGTCACCGTGCCCGGTCGCACGGTGAAGGTCAGCCGGTCGACGGCCGTGGTGGCGCCGTACCGCTTGGTCAGTCGCTCGATCTCGATCACGGCGACAACGCTGCCGCCCGCGCCCCGCCCCGGGCATCGGGCCGCGGGCCACAACCGCGGGCCACCGCACTGGCCCCGGGGATTACGCCCCCGGGTCGATGTGCCGTCTCCCGGCCCGCCGCTACCATCGCGTCATGATCACCGAACACCGTCCGCCGCTGCTCAGGCGCCTGCCCGCGGGCGTGTGGGTGGGCGCGCTGTGGACGTCCCTGGTGGTGTTCCGGTTCTTCACGCGCGAGGACGAGCTGCGCCACCTGTTCGACTACCACGGCAACCCCGAGGACATGCCGCTGGTGGTCACCGCGGTGGTCACCACCCTGGTCGCGGCGCTGCTGGTCCGGCTGCCGCTGCTGGCCATCGCGGTGGCGCTCGCGGGTGCCGTCTTCGCGCTCGGGATGTGGGGCGTCCCGGAGACCGGGCCGCTCCAGTTCCTGATCGCCGACTCGGTGGTCGGCTACTGCGCGGCCACCCGCTCCCGGCGGGTCTCGCTGAGCGCCCTGGCCCTGCCGCTCGCCACCCTCGCCGGACTGCTGGCCTGGGGCGCCGTCGAGGACTACCCCGTCAACCCGCTCGCCTACGCGGGCTTCGCCGCGACCGCGCTGATCGCCTGGCTGGTCGGCAACACCGTGCACCAGGGCCGCGCCCACACCGAGGCGCTGCGCGGCCGGGCCGCCGAGCAGGCCATCACCGCCGAACGGCTGCGGATCGCCCGCGAGTTGCACGACATGGTGGCCCACAACATCGGCATCATCGCGATCCAGGCCGGCATGGGCAGCCGGGTCATGGACACCCAGCCCGCCGAGACCCGCAACGCGCTCACCGCGATCGAGGCCACGAGCCGGGAGACCCTGGCCGGGCTGCGCCGGATGCTCGGCGCCCTGCGGGAGGGCGAGGGGGAGCCCGCCCCACTCGAAGTCGCGCCCGGGCTGGGCGAGTTGGACCGGCTGGTGGCGAGGGCGGCGGGCGCCGGGGTGCGGGTGGCGCTCACCCGGCGCGGCGCGGCCCGTACCCTGCCGCCCGAGGTGGACCTGGCCGCCTACCGGATCGTCCAGGAGGCGGTCACCAACGTGGTCAAGCACGCCGGCACCCGCGACTGCCACGTCACCGTCGAGTACGGATCCCGGGAACTCGCCGTCACCGTCGTCGACCAGGGCGCCGGGGTGCCCACCACGGCGCCCGGCAGCGGCTACGGCCTGGCCGGCATGCGCGAGCGGGTCGCCCTGCTGCACGGCGAGTTCAGCGCCGGCCCGCGCTCCGGGGGCGGTTTCCTGGTCGCCGCCCGACTGCCGCTCCCCGAGCACGTCCCCGCCGAAACCCCCGGCGGGACGCCCGCCGAGACCGCCCTGGAGGTGGCGCCGTGATCCGCGTCGTCCTGGCCGACGACCAGCCGCTCATCCGCACCGGCCTGCGGGTGCTGATCGCCGACGCCCCCGACCTGGAGGTGGTCGGCGAGGCCGGCGACGGTGCCGAGGCCGTCGACCTGGTGGCCCGGCTGCGCCCCGACGTCGCCGTCATGGACATCCGGATGCCGGGTACGGACGGCATCGAGGCCACCCGCCGGATCACCGCCGATCCGGATCTGCCCACCCACGTCCTCGTCCTCACCACCTTCGACGACGACGACTACGTGTACGGCGCGCTGCGCGCCGGGGCGAGCGGCTTCCTGGTCAAGGACCTCTCCCTGGAGACCATCCTGGACGGCATCCGGGTGGTCGCCGCCGGGGACGCCCTGCTGGCCCCCGGCATCACCCGCCGGCTGATCGGCGAGTTCGCCGCCCGCCCGCAGGGCCCGGCCCGGCCCCGCAGGCCCGTCGCCGAGGCCGTCACCGAGCGCGAGCGCGAGGTGCTCACCCTGGTCGGCCGGGGCCGGTCCAACGCCGAGATCGCCGCGGAGCTCACCATCAGCGTGGCCACCGCCAAGGCCCACGTCGCCCGGCTGTTCACCAAGCTCGGCGCCCGCGACCGGGTCCATCTGGTCATCCAGGCCTACGAGTTCGGCCTGGTCGCCCCGTGATGGGAAGCGCCGTGACGGGAGCGCCGTGACGGGAGCGGGGGGGGGGGGGGGGGGGGGGGGGGGGGGGGGGGGGGGGGGGGGGGGGGGGGGATGGGGGGGGGGGGGGGGGGGGCGGAGGGGGGGGGGGACCCGGGAGGCGCAGT
>NZ_JBVILX010000008.1:95762-130907 GCF_055580145.1 Kitasatospora sp. NPDC032121
TAGTTGTTTGCCTGGTCCATCTGAGGGGGGAAACCCCTCCCCCCCCCCCCCCCCCCCCCCCCCCCCCCCCCCCCCCCCCCCCCCCCCCCCCCCCCCCTCCGGCGCTCCGGCTCTCAGGATCTCAGGCGCTCAGGATCTCAGCGCCGTCAGTGCACGATCGCGTGCGAGACCTGGCACCCGCTGACGCCGTTCGACCAGGTGCCCTGCATGGCGAAGGAGCCCGTCGCGAACGTCACGTTCTGCGCGCCGCCCGTCCCGCCGACGCCGTTCCAGGAGCACTTGTCGGCGTTCTCGTAGCCGGTCGAGTCGGTCCAGCCGCCCGCCGGGTTCTGGTCGGTGATGGTCTCCGAGTACTCGTGGCCGTACACGATGGTCACGCCGTCCAGGGTGCCCGCGCTGCCGCTGTTGACGTAGTTCTGGCCGCAGGAGGTGCCCATGTCGGTCACGTACGGGTCGTTGGTGAACGCCACGTCACCGTACGGGGAGGGGGCGGCGCCGCCGGACAGGGTGGTGTCGCCGTTGTAGTCGTGCCAGGCGCAGAAGCCGCCGTTCGGGGTGTTGAAGCCGTCCGGGTGGGTGCCGGTCGGCGACAGCACCACGTACTGCGCGTTGCGGTTGGAGGCGGGGGTGGTGTTGCCGAAGTGCCCGGCGGCCTTCACGGCCTCGGAGGCCAGCTGGAAGCCGCTGGCCTGGCTCGGCGCGGCGGCGGACTCGTCGACCCAGACGCCGGCCAGCGCGCCGCCGGTCGGGTAGCCGACGTGGGTGGAGCCGGTCGGGCAGCTGGTCGCGCCCGCGGCGACGCCCTCGCAGTACTGGGTCATGACGCCGGACCAGGTCTCGCTGTTGGTGCCGAGGCCCTTGAACAGCTGCTGCGCCCGGACGGCCTCGCCCTTCGGGTCGCCCGACAGCGTCGTGTAGCCGGCGGAGTCGGTGCCCTGGGTGCCCCACTGGGAGCCCCAGAAGATCAGGTAGACCTTCGGCGCGCCGGTGGTGACGCCGATGCCGTCCACGCCGCCGCCGTAGCGGAGGTTGGCGGCCGCCGGCTTGGCCGAGTTGCCGGCCTCCTTGGTCGGGTGCGCGCCGTGCCGGTAGGGGTGCGGCTGCCCGGCGAACTCGCCGGCCGGGCGGTCGTCCTGGGCGGCCTGGGCGGCCGGGGCGGCGGCGAAGCCGGCGGCGGCCAGCGCGAGGGCGCTGAGCCCGGTCAGGGCCCGCAGCCGCATCCGGCGGGAGTTGGGGGAGATGCCCATCGTGAGGGTTCCTCTCTGGTGCCGACCGCGCCCGGGTGCGGCGCGGCGGCACTGTGGGGGGACGACGTGGGAGGAGCGACGGCGGCAGGCCGACGAGCCGACGGTCCGCCAAGGACCGTCAGTGGCGTGGGGATCGGAGGCCGGTCACTGCCGACGGCCGGAAGCAAAGCACCGCCGCCGAAACCGGGTCAACGACGGAGAAGGTAAGACCAACCCCAAGGAAGGCCCTCGGGAACGTATCGAACGTCAAAAGCCCCCAGCTGCCGCCCGGTCGATGCGCGTAGCACAGCGGAATGCCAACAGTTGAGAGACGGCTCTACACCGTATGGGCCGGCGGAGCGCCGTCAGGGCGCGCCCGAGGGGCCCCCGACCTCGCCGATCCGCATGATCCGGCCGTGGGAGTCCAGCACCACGTCGTAGGCGTTGCCGTGGCAGCCGTACGGTTCGGCCGGCTCGCGCTCGGCGAGGCAGTCGTCGAGGTGGGCGATCAGCTCGTCGAGGGGGACGGCCGCGGCCGGGGCGTCGGGCCGGCCGTCGTGCGGGGCGTCGTGCGGGCCGTCGACGAGGGTCGCCGTCACGCCCGCCGCCGCGAAGCCGTAGTGGACGGGGCTGCCGGCGGGCTCGTAGCGGGCGGAGGCGCAGCTGAAGCGGGCCGGGCCGGCGGTGAGTTCGGCCGGGCCGGCGGCGACGACGAGCAGGACCTGGTGGCCGGGGCGTTCGGTGGGCACTGCGCACTCGGCCACGGCGGAGGAAGCCGCGGAGGCCCCACCGGAGGCCTCATCGGCGGCCCCGTCGGGAGAAGCGGCGGAGGCGGAGGAGGCGGAGGAGGCGCCCCCGACCGGGCCGGCCGCGGGCGAGTAGGCCTCCTCGTCGTCCTCGAAGAGGAACCCGTCGTCCTCGTCCAGCAGGTCGTCCGCGCCCTCGTCGGCCTTCGCGGCGGCGGAGGCGGCGGCCACCGTGGAACCGGAGTCGGCGGGCGTGCAGCCGGTGAGGGCGGCGGCGGTGCCGCAGACCAGCAGGGCGGCGGCGAGGAGCATGCGGGGCGTGGCCATGGCACCAGTCTCCCCGGGCGGTGGCGGTGGTCGGTAATCACCTGACACGCCCGGGGCCGGGACCGCGGTTCCCTCCTCCGTCGGATGTGCGGATCCGGCGGAGGAGGGAAGCTGTTGAGCGAGTGTCAGGCCGCGACCGGCCGACCCGCCTCGTACGCCTCCCGCACTCGGGCCTGCGCCTCGGCGCCCGCCGCCAGGTGGTCCAGGCCGAGCAGCGCCGCGCCCAGCACCGGCGGGGCGACGACGACCCGCGGCTCGGCCAGCGGCGCGGCCTCGGCGAGCCGGGCGGTCAGGTTGTCCAGCAGCAGCGGCTGCCGGGAGGCGAGCACGCCGCCGCCCAGCACCACCGGGGCCGGGGTGTCCAGCAGCTGCAGGCGCCGGAGCGCCACCACCGCGAGCCGGACGATCTCGTCAGCCTGGCGGTCGATCAGCTTCAGTGCCACCTCGTCGCCCTCGCCCGCGACGGCGAACAGCACCCGGGCGATCTCGTGCAGCCGGGCGTTCGGCAGGTGCCCGAGGTGGACGGCCTCGGCGACGGCGCCGGCGCTGGGCAGGCCGAAGTGCTCGGCGATGGCCCGGGCGAGCCCGGTCGGGCCGCCGCGCCCGTCCTCCGCGCGGACGGCGTGCCACATGCTGGCGACGGCGAGCCCGGAGCCGCCGCCCCAGTCGCCGGTGAGCTCGCCGAGGGCGGGGAAGCGGGCGGTGCGGCCGTCCGGCAGCAGGCCGACGCAGTTGATCCCGGCGCCGCAGACCACCGCGACTCCGAGCGGGCCGTCGGTGCCGGCCCGCAGCAGGCCGAAGGTGTCGTTGGCGACGGTGTTGCTGGCCCCCCAGGGGTGGGACTCCAGTGCCACGCGCAGGGCCTCCTCCTCGACCGGCAGGTCGGCGTTGGCCAGGCAGGCGCTGACGTGGCTGGTGAGCACGCCGCTCCAGGCCGGGTGGCCGGCCGCGGCGGCGGCCTGCTCGACCAGCGGGGCGAGGCCGGCGACCGCCGCGGCGCCGCCGATCTTCTGCGGCGCGAAGCCGCCGCCGCGGGCGGTGCCGAGGACGCTGCCGTCCGCGCCGATCAGGGCGACGTCGGTCTTGGAGTTCCCCGCGTCGATGGCGAGGACGCCGGGCAGGAGTGGTTCGGGCTGGTGGGTCATCAGGTCCCCGCGGCTCGTACGTGGCCCGGGCCGTGGTCGTCGGCCGGGTGCCCGGCCGTGGTCGCGGCCGGGGAGCCCGGCCGAAGGATCCCCGGCCGGGGGTGGACGGTCTCCTCGCGGCGCCCGCCCGCGGCCTTCTCGGGCCGGCGGGCGGGCAGCCGGCGGGCGCAGGTCAGGCCCAGGCGAGGTGCTCGCGGTTGTGGGCGAGCAGCCGGTCCGTGAGCTGGTCGGCGAGTTCGATCTGGCCGACCAGCGGGTGGGCGAGCAGGGCGTCGAAGACCCGGTCGCGGCCGCCGCGCAGGGCGGCGTCCAGGGCGAGGTGCTCGTACGAGGTGACGGCGGCGATCAGGCCGGCGTACAGCGGCTCGACGGTCCGCTGCGGCAGCGGGCGCACGCCCCGCGCGTCGACCTCCGCCGGGACCTCGATCACGGCGTCGTCCGGCAGGAAGGGCAGCACGCCGTCGTTGCGGGTGTTCACCACCTGCACGGAGGTCCCGCCGCCGGTGCCGAGCAGCGCGGCGATCAGCTGGACGGCGGCCTCCGAGTAGAAGGCGCCGCCGCGCTTGCCGAGCAGCTCGGGCTTGGTGTCCAGGGCCGGGTCGGCGTACAGCTCCAGCAACTGCCGCTCGATCTCGGCCACCTGCGCGGCCCGCGAGCCCTGCTCCTTCAGCTCCGCCACCACCGCGTCGTGCTGGTAGAAGTACCGCAGGTAGTAGGACGGCACCACGCCGAGCCGCTCGATCACGGCCTGCGGCAGGTGGAGGTCCTCGGCGATCTCCTTGCCGTGCGAGGCCAGCAGCTCGGGGAGCACCTCGCGCCCGCCCGCGGCGCCCGGGGCGTCCAGCAGGGTCACCCCGCGCTCCCAGGTCAGGTGGTTGAGCCCGACGTGGTCGAGCCGGACCAGCTCCGGGTCCACACCCAGGTGCCCGGCGAACTTGCGCTGGAAGCCGATCGCGACGTTGCACAGCCCGACGGCCTTGTGGCCGGCGGTCTGCAGGGCGCGGGTGACGATGCCGACCGGGTTGGTGAAGTCCACGATCCAGGCGTCCGGGTTGGTCCGGCGCACCTGCTCGGCGATGTCCAGCACCACCGGGACGGTGCGCAGCGCCTTGGCGAGCCCGCCGGCGCCGGTGGTCTCCTGCCCGACGCAGCCGCACTCCAGCGGCCAGGTCTCGTCCTGGTTGCGCGCCGCCTGCCCGCCGACGCGCAGCTGGAGCAGTACGGCGTCGGCGCCGGCGACGCCCGCGGCCAGGTCCGTGGTGACGGTGACGACGGCGGAGTGCCCCTGCTTCGCGAAGATCCGCCGGGCGAGGCCGCCGATCAGCTCCAGGCGCTCGGCGGCCGGGTCGATCAGCACCAGCTCCCCGATCGGCAGGGAGTCGCGCAGCCGGGCGAAGCCGTCGATCAGCTCCGGGGTGTACGTCGAACCCCCGCCGACGATTGCCAACTTCAGTGCGGACATCAGCCCTTGACCCCTGTCAGTGTCACGCCTTCGATGAAGGCCTTCTGAGCGAAGAAGAAGAGGACGATCACCGGCGCCATCACCAGCAGGGTGGCGGCCATGGTGAGGTTCCAGTTGGTGTGGTGCGCGGCCTTGAAGGACTCCAGTCCGTAACTGAGGGTCCAGGCCTGGTGGTTGTTGCTGGCGTAGATCTGCGGGCCGAAGTAGTCGTTCCAGCAGTAGAAGAACTGGAACAGCGCGACCGCCGCGATGGCCGGCTTGGCCATCGGCAGGACCACCCGCAGCAGGGTGCGCAGGTCACCGCAGCCGTCCACCCGGGCGGCCTCGAGGTACTCCTTGGGGATGGTCATCAGGAACTGGCGCAGCAGGAAGATGGAGAACGCGTCGCCGAAGGCCATCGGGATGATCAGCGGCCACAGCGAGCCGTCCATGCCCATCTGCTTGGACCAGAACAGGAACATCGGGATGACGGTGACCTGCGGGGGCAGCATCATCATCGCGATGACCGCCATCAGCGCCAGGTTGCGGCCGCGGAAGCGGAACTTGGCGAGGGCGTAGGCCACCGGGAGGCTGGAGACCACGGTCAGCAGGGTGCCGAGACCGGCGTACAGCAGGGTGTTGCGCCACCAGGTGAGGAAGCCGGGCGTGTCCCAGACCTTGCCGTAGTTGCCCCAGTTCCAGTCGGTCGGCCAGTAGTCGGTGGTGAGCGCCTGCCCGTCCGACATCACCGAGGTGAGGAAGACGAACACGAAGGGCAGCAGGAAGAACAGCGCGGCGGCGATCGCCACCGTGTGCACGGCCACCCAGTTGAGGAACGCGCGGCGACGGGCGGCCCGGGCGGCGGGGCCGCCGGACCGGTGGGGGACGGCCGTGGCCGGCCCCTTGGTGAGTGTGGTGCCAAGGGTCATGATCGGGTCCTCCCGGGCCGCTAGTCGTCGCTCGCCATGAAGCCGGAGCGGCGGCGGAGCAGGATCGAGGTGACGGCCATCGAGATGGCGAACAGCACCACGGCGACGACGCAGGCCGCGCCGTAGTTGTAGGTCTGGAAGCCGAGCTTGTAGACCATCTGCGGCAGGGTCCAGGTGGAGCCGCCGGGGTAGCCGGGCTCGAACTGCTGGCCGGAGCCCCCCGCGATGCCGCTGGCGACCTTCCCGGCGACGATCGCCTGGGTGTAGTACTGCATGGTCTGGATCACCCCGGTGACCACCGCGAACATGATGATCGGCGAGATGTTCGGCAGGGTGACGTACCGGAACCGCTGGAAGGGGCCGGCGCCGTCCAGCTCGGCCGCCTCGTACTGCTCCCGGGGGACGTCCAGCAACGAGGCCATGAAGATGACCATCAGGTCGCCGACGCCCCACATGGCGAGCAGGGTGAGCGCGGGCTTGGACCAGTCCTCGGAGGCGAACCAGCCGGGCTGCGGCAGGCCGAGCTCGCCCAGCAGGTGGTTGACCGGGCCGGTGCCGGGGTTGAACAGGAAGGCGAAGGCGACGGTCGCGGCCACCGGCGGGGCCAGGTACGGCAGGTAGAACGCGGTGCGGAAGAAGCCGGCGCCGGTCTTCACCTTGGTGATGAGCATCCCGATGCCCAGGCCGAAGGCGACCCGCAGGCTCACCATCACGACGACCAGCCACAGGGTGTTGCGCAGGCCCTGCCAGAAGGTCGGCAGGTGGTTGAAGACGTAGTCCCAGTTCTTCAGGCCGCTGAAGGTCGGGGTGCCGAAGCCGTTGTAGGAGGTGAAGGAGAAGTAGACGGTGGAGACCAGCGGGTAGACGAAGAAGACGCTGAACCCGATCAGCCAGGGGGAGAGGAAGGCGAGGGTGCGGGCCGCCGCCCGGCGGCGCTTCCGACGCAGCAGGTGCTGCGAGGAGGGCGCCGCCGGGCCGGTCGGTCCCGCGTCGGCCTGGTCGCCGTTGCCCTTGCGGGTGCCGAACGCGAGTGACATGGGAGCTCCGTGGACCGTTCCCGGCCCTTACTTGGCCTGGGCGATGTCGGTGTCGATCTGCTTGGCCGTGGCGGCCAGGCCCGCGGCGAGGTCGCCCTGCTTGCCGGACTCGTAGTCGTAACCGAGGTTCTGCAGGGTGGTGATGTAGGAGCCGCCGTTGACAGCGGGCGGGGTGGTGCTGGAGTGGGTGTTCTTGGCGACGTCCAGGAAGGTCTTGAAGTTCGCGTCGCTGACCAGCTTCGGCGAGTCGAGCGCGGCGAAGGTGCTCGGCACGTTGTGGATCGCGTTGGCGAAGTTCACCACCGCGTCGGTGTCCGTGGTCAGGTACTTGACGAACTCCCAGGCGGCGGTCTGCTTCTTGCTGGTGCTGGCGATGCCGACGATGGTGCCGGTCTGGTAGCCGCGGCCGTAGGTGTCGGCCTGGTCGTCCGGGACGGGGAAGGGGGCGGTGGCCCACTCGAAGTCGGGCTTGTCCTTGGCGAGCGAGGCGGTGCGCCACTCGCCGTCCAGGATCATCGCGACCTGGCCGGTGTTGAAGGGGTTCTTGGCGCTGAACTCCTCGCCGAAGGTGGCGCGGTACTTCTCCATCTTGGCGTAGCCGCCGAGCTGGTCGACCATGCCCTTCTGCCACGTGAGCATCGCGGCGACCTTCGGGTCGGTGGCGATGTTCGACTTGCCGTCGGGGCCGAAGTAGCTCGCGCCGTACTGGCCGAGGTAGTGCTCGGTGGTGGACTCGTAGCCGTGGTACAGCGGCATGAAGCCCAGCTGCTTGTACGAGTCGCCGTCGGGGGCGGTCAGCAGGGCGGCGTCGGCGGCGAACTCGCTGAAGGTCTTCGGCGGGTTGGCGATGCCGGCGGCGGCGAAGGCCTTCTTGTTGTAGTACAGGCCGTAGGCGTCGCCGAGCAGCGGCAGCGAGCACTGGTTGCCCTGGAACTGGGTGTAGTCGAGCATCGTCGCCGGGAAGGTCTTGGCCGGGTCGATGCCGCTCTTCTGGAGCAGCGGCTTGAGGTCCGTGAAGGCCTTGGTCGAGCAGAACATGCCGACGTTGTTGGTGGTGAAGGAGGACACCACGTCCGGCGCGTCCGCGCCGCCCGCCCGCAGGGCCTGGTTGACCTTGTCGTCCGCGAGGCTGTCCACCGCCTTGACGTGGATGTTCGGGTGGGTCTTCTCGAACGCGGCGATGTTGTCGTTGATCGCCTTGACCTCGTTCTCCTGGCTCCAGCCGTGCCAGAAGGTGATGGTGACGTCCTTGCCGCTGGCCGAGTCGTCGTTGCCGCCCGCGTCGCTGGAACCGGTGCAGGCGGAGGCGAGCAGGGCCAGGACGGCGCTGCCGGCGACGGCGGCGATGGTGCGACGGCCTCTGCGGGACGTGGTGGCGTGCACTTCGGGATCCTCCTGGGGGTGCGCGGGCAGGCCTCGTTGCCTCGGGTCCCGCGTTCGGGGGTAGGGAGAGGTGGGTGCAGGTGGCGAGGTGACAGGGGGAGCGTCAGTGGGGTGCGTCAGTGGCTGCGTCAGTGGGTGGTCAGTGGGTGGAGAAGACCGCCTCGCGGGCGTCGGACAGGGCACGTTGCAGGGCGCCGAGCAGCACCGGGGAACCGGGCAGGCCGCTGCTGCGAACCTCCGGCCGGGCGATGGAGATCCGGGCCAGCTCGTCCTCGACCAGCGCGCGCAGCCGCTCGCCGCCCGCGCTCGGCACCACGCCGGAGAGGACCACCAGCTGGGGGTCGACGACGGCGACGATCACCGCCAGCCCGACGGCGAGCCGCCCGGCCAGCTCGGCGAGGAAGGCGTCGCCGGCGCCGGGGGTGGCCAGCGCCCTGGCGACGGACTCCTGCGCGGTGGCCGCGCCGAGCCCGTGCTCACGGGCCAGGGCCCGCACGGCCGGTGCGCCGACCAGGGCCTGGAACCCGCCGAACTTGCGGCGGCGGGCGTCCCACTCGACCGGCGAGTCGGGCAGCGGCATGTAGCCGACCTCCCCGGCGCCGCCGGTGAAGCCGCGGTGCAGCCGCCCGGCGATCACGATCGCCGCGCCGACCCCCGCCCCGGCCCAGAGCAGGACGAAGTCCTCGAAGCCGGCCGCGGCGCCCGAGGACTGCTCGGCGACGGCGGCCAGGTTCACGTCGTTCTCGATCGACACCGGCGCGCCGATCGCCCCGGTCAGCTCCTCGACCAGCCGCGGCGAGTGCCAGCCCGGCAGGTGGGAGGCGTAGCGCAGCTTGCCGGTGACCGGGTCGGGGGCGCCGCCGACCCCGATCGCCGCGGTGCGCAGCGCGCCCTCGGGAATCCCCGCGGCCCGCACGGCCTCGGCGACGGCGGCGGCGACCGCCGGGACGGTCCCGGCCGCCGGGATCCCCTTGGTCGGCACCGTGTGCTCGGCCAGCGTGGTGCCGGTGATGTCGGCGACCGCGACCCGGATCTCACTGTTGGTGACGTCCAGTCCGGCGACGTACCCGGCGGCCGGATTCACCTGGTACAGCCGGGCGTTGGGCCCCGGGCCGCCCGCCGTGGTGCCCACCGGCAGGACCAGCCCGGCCGCCTCCAGCCGGGCCAGCAGCTGCGAGGCGGTGGGCTTGGACAGCCCGGTGAGGGCGCCGATCTGGGTGCGCGACAGCGGCCCGTTCTCCAGCAGCAGTTCGAGGGCGGCGCGGTCGTTGATGGCGCGCAGCAGGCTGGGGGTGCCGGCGAGGGGGGCCTTGGCGGTGCTCTTGGTCATGCCTGAATCCTCCTCGTTCGGCTGGTCGGGAGAACGGTCGGGAGAACGGTCGGGGAAGGGCGGGGAGGGGCCTGGAAGAGACGTGAAGAACTGTTAGGAAACTTTCCAGTCGCTTGGGAAGGACCGTAAGGGCCGTGTCAGCGGGGTGTCAATGGTCGGCGGAGCGGAGGATGCCGAAGCGTTACCGGATAGCGCGAGGCCCCGCCCCCACCGTGCTCGGGTGGGAGCGGGGCCTCGTGGACGGGTCCGTGGCGTGGGACCGCTACGGCTTCGAGGGGTCGTCAGCCCCCTTCGCCGCCGGGATCGGCTCGGTCGCCCGGTAGCGCGGCGAGCCCGGGTCGGCCAGCGCGGACGGCGCGGTCTGCTCGGCGGCCGGCACCGGCGAGGGTGCGATCACCACGCCGGTCGCCCCGGCCGCCGCTGCCGGGACCTCCTCCTTGACCTTGATCCCGGCCTGGTCGAACGCCACCTTCAGCCGCTGGCGCAGCGCCCGGGAGACGGCCGCCGCCTTGCCCGGGGCGGTCCGGGCCTCGATCCGCACCACCACCGAGTCGGAGGCGACCGACTCCACGCCCAGGATCGACACCGGCGCCCAGATCAGCTCGTCGTACGGGGCCTCCTTGGCCATCCCCTCGGCCGTCGCCAGGATCAGGTCCTCGACCCGGACCAGGTCCTCCTTGTACCCGACCTGCACGTCCACCGAGGCGGTCGCCCAGCCCTGGCTCATGTTGGCGATCCGCTTCACCTCGCCGTTGCGGATGTACCAGATCTCGCCGTTGGCGCCGCGCAGCTTGGTCACCCGCAGGCCGACCTCCAGCACCGTGCCGGTGGCCACCCCGGTGTCGATCTCGTCGCCGACGCCGTACTGGTCCTCCATGATCATGAAGACCCCGGAGAGGAAGTCGGTGACCAGGTTGCGGGCGCCGAAACCGATCGCCACACCGGCCACACCGGCGCTCGCCAGCAGCGGCGCCAGGTTCACCCCCAGCGCGGAGAGCACCATCAGCGCCGCCGTGCCCAGGATGGTGAAGGAGGCCACGCTGCGCAGCACCGAGCCGATCGCCTCCGAGCGCTGCTGGCGCCGCTCCGTGTTCACCACCCCGGTGTTGGCCAGCAGCCCGCCCAGCCGGCTCTCCTCCTGGTTCTCCGAGGAGCGCGCCATCCGCCCGATCAGCTGGGTGATGAGCTTGCGCACCACGGCCCGCAGCACCAGGGCCAGCAGGATGATGAAGACGATCCGCAGCCCCGCTGCGAGCCAGCCCTGCCAGTGGGTGTCGAACCAGCTGGCGGCCTGCCGGGTGGTGTCCGAGACCTCCTGCGCGCTGGTCGGTATCCGCAGGTCGAGCTCGGGCAGCTGCGCGGTGGGGCTCGGGGCCGGCGTCGGGGTGGAGAGCGTCGAGGACGCGTCGGACGGACCGGTTGCACCGGAGCTGAACACGTGCGGGCCTTCCTGACGGGGGTGCGTGTCCGGCCCGCACCGCCGACGAGCGGCCCGCGGACCGAGAGCATTAGCCTATCCGCCGCCGTCTGCCCGCCCTGACGCGCCGGGAACCTCCCACGAGCGTGCCCGAGGGCGTACGGAGCGTTCCGAACGCCCCGTCAACGCCCCCGTACGCTCCCCGCGCACCAGCACCACTGGGCCGCCCGGGGCAGTCGGGGCACTGCTCCGGACGGCCGAACCGTGCCCCCGGAGGGCCACCGGCAGGGTCACCGGGGCGCACCGCACCGCCACCCGGGTGCAACCCGACCTTCCCCCGGGCATACCGGCTATGACAGAGACCACACCCGGAGTTCAAGTCAGGTCCGTTACACAGGAGTGGTGGCGCCGTACAAAGGCGTAAGGCGACACTGGGGGAGATCGCGCACGCGTGGCGCGGTCCAACCGCTCGTCCCGGCGCGAGCCACGCGCCGCAGGCGTCCAAGGAGGCATCCGTGCCGCATGTCCTGGTCCTCAACGCGTCCTACGAGCCACTCGGCGTCGTATCGATGCGCCGCGCACTCATCCTGGTCCTCAACCACAAGGCGGTCAGCCTGGAGGACTCGGGAGTCACTCTGCACAGCGCCACCAGCGCCCTTCCGGCGCCGTCCGTCGTCCGACTGACCCGCTTCGTCCGGGTCCCGTTCTGCGGGCCCGTCCCGCTCACCCGCCGGGCGCTGTTCGCCCGCGACCACGGCCGCTGCGTCTACTGCGGGGCCGCCGCCACCAGCGTCGACCACGTCATCCCGCGCAGCCGCGGTGGCCAGCACCGGTGGGACAACGTGGTGGCGGCCTGCCGCCGCTGCAACCACACCAAGGCCGACCGCCACCTCACCGAGCTCGGCTGGCGGATGAAGCGACCACCCGCGCCGCCCAGCGGCCTGGCCTGGCGCATCATCGGCACCGGGATCAAGGACCCGCGGTGGCGGCCCTACCTGGAGCCCTACGGCGGCGGCGACCAGCTGCGCGCCCCGCAGTGGGGCGAGTACGAGCACCACGACCATACCGAGCAGCCGGTCCACCCCGTCCCGCTCGGCCGGGCGCACCCCGCCCACCCAGCCCCCGTCCGCCGCGGCGAGCAGCCCGAACCGCTCTCCGCCTGACCGCAGCTCCACAAGGGCCCGCCCGTCACACCGTCGGTACGCGCCTCATGGGCCGCCGAGCCCCCCGCACAGGGGAGCCGGCGGCCCGCCGCGTTCTCCGGGCCCCGGCCCGGCTCCCTGCCCGGCCACGCTGCGCCACGCCACGGCCACGGCCACGGCCTGCGGGCTGCGGGCCATGGCCACGGGCTACGGCCACGGGCTGCGGCTACGGCTTCTGCGCCGTCGCGGGAGGCGCCGCAGGGGCGCCCGGCACGCCGCCGGGCTGGGCGGGCTGGCCGCCGGCCGGGGGCTGCGGCGCGGCCGGCGGGGTCACGGCGTACAGCTCGATGCCGAACAGCGAGTAGCCGTACTTGGTCGCCCGCGCCACGCCCTGCACCCGGACGTACCGGACCCCGGGCGCGTCGAAGCGGACCGTCTCGTCGCCGCCCCTGCCGTTGTCCACCGTCGCCGCGTTCGTCCAGGTGTTCCCGTCCGTCGAGACCTGGATCCGGTACGAGGCGGCGTACGCGGCCTGCCAGTGCAGCACCGCCGCGCCCAGCCTGGTCGGCTGCGGCAGCTCCAGCCGCACCCAGGCGTCGTCCTTGGCCGGCGAGGACCAGCGGGTCTTCGGATCGCCGTCGTTGACCGCCGAGGCCGGGAAGGCCGCCGTCTCGTCGCCCGAGGAGGTGGCCTTGGCGCCGGGCGCCAGGTCAGGACCGCCGGTGGGCGGCACCACGTGCACCTGGAGGACCTGCCGGACGGTGGTGCCGCCGGCCACGAACTGCACCGGCACCTGGTACGTCCCGGACGGCGTGTCCGCGGCGGCGCTCACCAGCAGCGGCACGCCGACCCGGCCACCGCGCGGCACGCTCACCGGGCCGGCCGGGGTCACGGTCAGGCCCTTGGCGGCGGCCGGCACCTCGGTGCGCAGCTCGCCGGTGGTGCCCTCGGGGCGGCCGGCCTCGACGGTGGCCCGGGTCGTCACCGGGGCCGCGGCGCCGGTGACCACGTCCAGGGCCGGGTCGGCGAGGCTGAGCCGGGCCGCCGGGGCGTCCGCGTACCACGGGATCACCTGGTTGACCACCGGAGGGTCGCCGCCGGGCCGCCAGGTCAGCCGGAACGCGTCGGCGGCCAGCCCGCCGGCCGACAGCTCGTTGTAGCCGGGCTGCACGGTGCCGAGGTCGGCCCAGGTGCCGTCGGCCCTGCGCACCGCGAGGGTGGCGGTGGCGTGCACGGCCGGGTCGGTCAGCACGGTGAGCCGGTCCAGCGGACGGGCCGCGCCGAGCTCGACGACGAGCGGCTCGTCGAGTGCCGTCGGCGCCTTGGCGGCCCGGTACGCGGTGTCCGGGTTGCCGTCCAGCACGGCGGCGGCGGAGGAGCCGGGCGCCGCGTCGGGACCGCCGCTGACGCTGGCCGGGGACTCGTCCGGGGAGGTGACGGTGAACTCGCGCACCGCGACGGCGGTCTTCTGCGCGGCGGTGGCCCGCAGCCGCACCGCCCGTACCACGGTGCCCGGCGGGAGCTGGGTGCTGACCGTCTTCTGGTTCCTGACCGCGGCGAGCTGCTTCCAGCCGCCCTCGCCGGTCGTGTACTCCAGCACGCCGTCGCGGATGTAGTCGTCCTCGGCGGTGCGGGCGTCCGGGCCGTTGCCCCAGCCGCCCATCAGTACGGTCACGCCGCTGACCGGGCGGCCCGCGCCGAGGTCCAGGCCGACCGCGTCGCCGGGCTGCGGGGGAGCGGAGCTCCAGTAGAAGGTGTCGGCCACGCCGTCGGTCATCAGCGCGGGCAGGTGGTCCTGCGCGGTGCCCATGGTGGTGGTCGGGGTGAGCGCGCCGCCGCCCACGCCCGCCCAGTTGTCGGCGGCGCGCACGGCGCGGTCCAGGAACGGGCCGAGCACCCCGGTGCCGACGGTGGCCGGGGCCCGGTCCAGCTGCTCGCGCAGCCGGTTGAGCTCGACCCTGGCCTTCCAGGCCGCGGTGCCGTCGCCGCCGCGCTGCGCCAGCAGCATGTCCAGGGCGGCCTGCCCGGCCAGCCCGTAGTCGCGCAGCGGGCCCAGCCAGGGCGCGGCCTCGCCGGCCAGCTGGGCGGTGGCCGGGGTGCCGGCCAGGGTCTGCTGGGCGGTGGCCATGGTGGCGAAGGCCTCCCGCAGCGGGGCGGCGGCCTCGACCAGGCGGGCGACGTCGGGGGTGGCGCCCGAGGTGGGCTCGGCGGCCGCCCAGAAGCGGTCCAGCAGCGGCGTCAGATAGCCGGACTCCTGCTTGGACAGCGGGGACGAAGTGCTGTTCCCGGCCAGCGCGGTGACCGCCGACAGCGCCGTCCCGGCGGGCGTCGGGGCGGCGCCGGTCGGCCCGGCCAGCGAGCGCACGGCGGCCTGCCAGGACTCCTCCGGCTTGTACCCGGCCGGGTTCCAGGCGAAGTCGCCGGCCGTCGAGAGGGCGATCCGGGACGCCACCGGCTGCTGCATCGCGCCGGTCAGCAGCGCCGCCGAGCGGGTGGCCACCTCCGGGTCGCGCCCGGCGTAGGCGCCGAGGAAGAGCCGGTCCGGGGTGGCGTCGTTGACCGGGTAGTTGTCCATGGTGAGCAGCGGGTGCCCGTACAGCCCGGCGGTGTCCGAGGCCTGGGCGCCGGTGATCTTCTCCGGGATCACCCCGGCCCCGCTCCACGCCACCTGGACGCCCTCCGGCAGCGCCGCCGCCAGCGCCTTGCGGTACGGGGTGGAGCCCTGCTGGTGGTACTCGGTGGGGACGACGGACAGCGGCGCCAGGCCCGGGTTCCGCGCCACCAGCCGGTCCTGCACCTTCTTCACCAGCTCGGCCTGGGCCTTGGCGGCCGCGGCGGGCCCGGTGCCGTACTCGTCGCGGTCGTCGCCGCAGTGCCACTCGTCGTAGCTGACGTCCAGGAACTGCAGCTGGAAGGCGGTGAAGCCGAGCCCCCGCAGCCCGTCCAGCTTGTTCACCAGCGCGTCCACGTCCTTGCCGGAGCTGAAGCAGAGGGACTGCCCCGGGTCGATCGCGTAGCCGAGCGTGACGTGGTTCTGCCGCGCCCGGAAGCCCAGCTCGCGCAGCTCCTCGGCCTGGGCTGCGGGGTAGGCGTTGCGCCAGCGGGAGAGCCGGTACGGGTCGTCACCGGGCGCGTAGAGGTAGAAGTTCTGCTTGGAGCGGCCCAGGAAGTCGACCTGCTCCAGCCGCTGCCGGGCGGTCCACGGGGTGCCGTAGAAGGCCTCGGCGGTGCCGCGCACCGGCGCGCCGGTCGGCCAGTCCCGCAGCGTGATCCCGGGCAGTCCGAGCCCGGCCGCACCCGACGCCTGCCCCTGCCCGGCCGGTACGGCGGCGAGCAGCTGACGCAGGCTCTGCGCGGCGTAGAAGGTGCCGGTGGCGTCCACGCCGGACAGCACCACGGCGCCGTACGTCCCGCCGCCCTGGGCGGGCAGCTGACCGGCCGACAGCACGTACCCGCCGGCCGGCATGCCCGCGGTCGAGGGCGCGGCGTCCTCCTTGCCGCCCGCCGCGACCGCCAACTGCCGCAGCACCCGGCCGGTCTCGCCGCCGGCGCCCTCGGCGGGCCCGCCGACGTACACCACCAGCGTGCCGGCGGCCGGCGTCCCGCCGTCCGGCTGCGGCGTCACCTCGGTCGCCCCGGCGACCTCCAGCACCTCGTGGACGGCCCGCACCGCGCCCTGGTCCACCTTGGGAGCGGTCACCAGCGTCACGGCCGCCGGCACCGTGACGGGCCGGCCCGCCACCGTCTGCTGCTGCGGCTTCGGGAACACCTTCGGGTCGGTCACGCTGCCCAGCGGCGTCTGCGGCGCGGCACTCACCACGTCCGGCGCCGAAGCCGCGGCGGGCGCCGCGTACGCCGTCGACGGCACCGAGCCGGCCAGCAGCCCGCCGACCACCGCCGCGGCCGCGACCCCGGCGGCTATCTGCATCGTCCGCCGCCCCGGCCGCCCGGCGGCGAGCTCGGCCCGTTCGGCCCGTTCGGCCCGCTCCTCCCGCACGGACGCCAGCAGCGGCTCCGTCCCCTTGAGGTCGGCGATCAGCCGGTCCGCCGTACGCGGCGCCAACTGACGGCACGTCCGCGCCGTCGCCCGCCGCGCCGCCACCGCCGCGGGGTGCTGCACGACGTCCCGCAACGCGGGACTCTGCTCCAACTGCGACCGCAGCCGCCGCCCGGCCGCAACGGACACTCGGGCTTGCACAGGAGCCTCCTCGCCAGGCCACGACCACATCTCCGGCAACCCCACCAGCTGGCCAACCCGGGTGTCAACGCCGTCGACGGCTATGCCGGCTTTGTTCTGTTTTATCCCCTTGTGGAGATCGGGTCCGACCCCTGGCGCGGACCGGCCGCGCCCAGCAGAATCGGCGTCAGGGTGTGGCGCAGCGTCAACCGTGCCCGGGGGAGGGGACAGCGGATGGTCCGACCACCGGCGCGCCGATGGCCGCCGGCCCTGATCGCGGTCGGCCTGCTCACGGCCACGGGGTGCTCCCCGTCGCCCGAGCCGACCGCCGGCCTCCAGCGGGACGGCGACGGCTTCGCCGTCCTCGCCCCGCTCTGTTCATGGGGCCAGGTGGGGTCGGTGACAGTCGCGACCACCCGCACCGACCTGCGGGAGGAGTGGACGATCACCCCCGGCTCCTGGGAGGACCGGACGGACCGCTTCCCGCTCTTCGTCACACCCCCCGGCTGGAGCGCCACCGCCACCGGCCTCACCGCCCTGAGCCGCGACCGGACCTACCTCCTCGGCGCCGCGGACATCGTCATGGACTTCACGCTCGCCGACCTGGACAAGCTCAAGGGTGACGAGGTCCTCACCATCAAGGGCGTCGGCACGACCCGGGTGAAGCCCGACAAGTTCCGCGCCAGAGCCCTCAAGTCCTGCTGAGCCGCCCCTGGCCGATCCGCCCCGGCACCGTCGTGTCGCGCTGGGTGATCGTGGCGTCACGCGGGTAGGACTGTGGCTGTTCCGACCGGGCGTTGCCGAGACATCGCAGGAGCCGCGAGTGGCCGCTTACCACGACAGTGACGGAGCCGAGCAGGTACCGGCGCAGGATGCCCCGCCGCCGCCCGCCGAACTGGTGGCGCTGGCGCAGGCGTACGGGGTGGACACCCGCTACCCGGGGCCGGGCGGGCAGGCGGTGGGGGCGCGGACGCTGGTGGCGGTGCTGGGGGCGATGGGGGTGGCGGCCGGGTCGCCGCAGGAGGTGGGGGAGGCGCTGGAGCGTCACCGGGCCGAGCAGCGGGGCCGGTTGCTGCCGCCGTGCGTGGTGGTGCGGCAGGGACGGCGCACCGCGCTGGACCTGCCGGCGGATGCCCGGCTGCTCGTGGAGCTGGAGGACGGCGGGAGTTGGGAGCTGCCGCGCGGGCACTCGCACTGGGTGCCGGGGGACCTCCCGCTGGGCCGCCACGTGCTCACGGCGGAGAGCACCACGGGGACCGCCCGGGCCGCGCTGATCGTCGCCCCCGAGCGGCTGCCGCAACTCCCGTGCCGCGGCTGGGGGTTCCTCGCCCAGCTGTACTCCGTGCTGTCCGAGCGCTCCTGGGGCATGGGCGACCTCGGCGACCTCGTCGAGCTGGCCCGGTGGGCGGGGGCAGGGCTCGGCGCGGGCTTCGTGCAGATCAATCCGCTGCACCAGGCCCTTCCCGGCACCCCCTCCGACCCCTCCCCGTACCGCCCGTCCTCGCGCCGCTTCGCCGACCCGGTGCACCTGCGGATCGAGGCCGTCCCCGAGTACGCCTACCTGGTCGGCGACCAGCGCGACCACGCCGAGGAGCTGACCCGCCGCGCCGCCCGGCTGCGCGAGGAGGTCCTCGGCCACGACGCCCTGATCGACCGGGACGCCGTCTGGCGGCTCAAGCGCGAGGCCCTGGAAATGCTGCACCGGGTACCGCGCGGGCCCGGGCGGCAGGCCGAGTACGAGGCGTACCGGCACCGCGAGGGGGAGTGGCTGCGCCGGCACGCGCTGTGGAACGCCCTGGCCGAGGAGCACGGCCCGGTGTGGCACCACTGGCCGAAGGGCCTGCGTCACCCGGACGGCCCACAGGTGGAGCGGGCGGAGAAGGAGCTCGGGGCGCGGGTCGAGTTCCACCGCTGGCTCGCCTGGCAGGTCGACCAGCAGCTCGCCCACGCCCAGCGCGCGGCCCGCGAGGCGGGCATGCCGGTCGGGCTGATCCACGACCTGGCCGTCGGCGTCCACCCGGACGGCGCGGACGCCTGGGCGCTGCAGGACGTGCTGGCCGGCGGCATCTCGGTCGGCGCCCCGCCGGACGCCTTCAACGCCCATGGCCAGGACTGGGGCCTGCCGCCGTGGCGCCCGGACGCGCTCGCCGAGGCCGGCTACGCCCCGTTCGCGGAGCTGCTGCGGGCCACCGCCCGACACGCCGGGGCGGTGCGGATCGACCATGTGATGGGCCTGTTCCGGCTCTGGTGGGTGCCGAACGGCCACCCGCCGACCGAGGGCGTGTACGTGCGCTACGACGCGGAGGCGATGCTCGGCGTGCTGGCGCTGGAGGCGCACCGGGCCGGTACGGCGGTGATCGGCGAGGACCTCGGCACGGTGGAGCCGGGTGTGCGGGAGGAGCTGGCGGCGCGCGGGGTGCTCGGCACCTCGGTGCTCTGGTTCGAGCGGGACTGGCAGGCCGACGGCGCGATCCTGGACCCGGACCGCTGGCGGCCGGGCTGCCTGGCCACCCTCACCACCCACGACCTGCCGAGCACCGCGGCCCGGCTCTCCGGCGAGCACGTCGAGCTGCGGCACCGGCTGGGCCTGCTGGCCAGGCCGCTGGGGGAGGAGCAGGAGCGGGCGGCGGCGGAGCTGGCGGACTGGCGGGCCGAACTGGTCCGGCTGGGGCTGATCGGCCCGGACGAGCCGCTGTCGATGCCGGTGCTGTACCGCTTCCTGCGGGCCACCCCGGCGGAGCTGATCGGGGTCTGGCTGCCGGACCTGGTCGGCGACCCGCGCCCGCAGAACCTGCCCGGCACCTGGGACCAGTATCCGAACTGGCGTCTCCCGGTCGCCGACGGCGCCGGCGACCCGGTCACCCTCGAACGCCTCGCCACCGCCCCCGCCGCCGGCCTGCTCGCGCGGCTCCTCGCCCTGCCCGACTCTGCCAGGCGGACCCCGACGCGCGCCCTCCCATAAGCAGCGAGTAAGTTGGAAACGTGGACAAGAGGAACGCTTTGCGAGCCGGCGCGGTTAGCGCAACGGTCACGCTGATGATGCTGCTGTCGTCGCCCGCCATGGCCTTCGCCCGGGACGACGGTGACGACCCCGGTTCCGGCCTGAGCGTCGGCGAGACCCTCGGCCTGTTCGTGTTCCTCCCGCTCGTCGCCTTCGCGGTGATCGCCGGTCTGGCCGGCCTGCCGTACGGCAAGGGCAAGAAGAAGTAACGCCGCGTGGAGGCGGGCGCCGGCCACCTGAGCCCGCGTTCGCCACGGAAGCCCGCGACCGCCACGGAAGCACGCGTCCACCCAGGACCCGCACCAACCCCGAAGGGGCGCCGGACGATCCCGTCCGGCGCCCCTTCGGGCTATCCGCGCACCGTCAGCGGGCCCCCGCCGCACGGTCGACCGCCTGGGCCTTGAGCGCGCGCTCGACGCCCGCCCGCGCCTCGACGACCTGGCGTCGCAGGGCCGGCGCCGGCTCGGCCGAGGCCAGCCACGCGTCGGTCGCGTCCAGCGTCTCCTGCGTGACCTCCAGGGCCGGGTACAGCCCGACGATGATCTGCTGCGAGATCTCGTGGCTTCGGGTCTCCCAGATGCCCTTCACCGCCGCGAAGTACTTCGCCGCGTACGGCGCGAGCAGCTCGCGCTGGTCGGACTGCTGGAAGCCCGCGATGACCGCTTCCTGCACATAGTTCGTCAGCTTGTCGGACTCCACCACCGACGCCCAGGCCTGCGCCTTGGCCTCGGCGGTCGGCCGGGCGGCGCGGCAGGTGGCCGCGTGCTCCTGGCCGGCCGCGGTGTTGTCCCGCTCCAGCTCGGCGGCGATGGCGGCCTCGTCGGCCCGCCCGGTGGCCGCGAGGCGCACCAGCAGCGTCCAGCGCAGCTCGGTGTCCACCGCGAGGCCCTTGACCTCGACGGTGCCGTCCAGCAGCCCGGCGAGCAGGTCCAGCTGACCGTCCGTACGGGCGACCGAGGCGAGGGCGCGGGCCCAGGCCAGCTGGTGGTCGCTGCCGGGCTCGGCGGCGCGCAGGTGCTCCTCCGCGGCGGCGGCCCAGCGCTCGAGGCCCTGCTCACGCCACTGCGGGTCGGTGTAGGCGTCGAGGGCGAGCTTGACCTGGCGGTGCACGGACTGCACCACGCCGATGTCGCTCTCGCGGCCGATGCCGGACAGTGCCAGCGACAGGTAGTCGCGGGCGGCCAGCTCGCCGTCGCGGGTCATGTCCCAGGCGGAGGCCCAGCACAGCGCGCGCGGCAGCGAGTCGGCGAAGCCGCCGAGGTGCTCGGTGACGACGGCCATCGAGTCCTCGTCCAGCCGGATCTTGGCGTACGAGAGGTCGTCGTCGTTCAGCAGCACGACGGCCGGGCGGTGGCGGCCGACCAGCTCGGGCACCTCGGTGCGCGGGCCGTCGACGTCCAGCTCGATCCGGTCGGTGCGCACCAGCGCGTCGCCGTTCAGCTCGTACAGGCCGATCGCGATGCGGTGCGGGCGCAGCACGGCCTCGCCCTTGGCGCCGGCGGGCAGCGCGGGGGCCTCCTGGAGCACCGCGAAGGACTCGATCTCGCCGTCGGTGTTGACGGTGACGGCGGGCCGCAGCACGTTGATGCCGGCGGTCTCCAGCCAGGCCTTGGACCAGGCCTTGAGGTCGCGGCCGCTGGCCTCCTCCAGGGCGCCGAGCAGGTCACTGAGCCGGGTGTTGCCCCAGGCGTGGCGCTTGAAGTACGCCTGCACGCCCTGGAAGAACGCGTCCTGGCCGACGTACGCCACCAGCTGCTTGAGCACCGAGGCGCCCTTGGCGTAGGTGATGCCGTCGAAGTTGACCTGGACGTCCTCCAGGTCGTTGATGTCCGCCATGATCGGGTGGGTGGACGGCAGCTGGTCCTGCCGGTACGCCCAGGTCTTCATCTGGTTGGCGAACGTGGTCCAGGAGTGCGGCCACCTGGAGCCGGGGGCCTCGGCCTGGCAGACCGCCTCGGCGTAGGTCGCGAAGGACTCGTTGAGCCAGAGATCGTTCCACCACTCCATGGTGACGAGGTCGCCGAACCACATGTGGGCGAGCTCGTGCAGGATCGTCGCGGCGCGGGCCTCGTACGCGGCGTCGGTGACCTTGGAGCGGAACACGTACTGGTCGCGCAGGGTGACGGCGCCCGCGTTCTCCATCGCGCCGGCGTTGAACTCCGGGACGAAGAGCTGGTCGTACTTGGCGAACGGGTACGGGAAGTCGAACTTCTCCTGGAAGTAGTCGAAGCCCTGCTTGGTGACCTCGAAGACGGCCTCCGGGTCCAGGAACTCGCGCAGCGAGGGCCGGCAGTAGACGCCCAGCGGCACCTTCTGCTCGCCGTTCTCGTAGGTGTCGAAGACCCCGACGTACGGGCCGGCGACGAGCGCGGTGATGTAGCTGGAGATCCGGCCGGTGGGCTCGAAGGTCCAGACCCGGGTGTCGCCCTCGCCGACCGGCTCCGGGGTCGGCGAGTTGGAGACCACGACCCAGCCCGCGGGCGCGGTCACGGTGAACGCGAACGCGGCCTTCAGGTCGGGCTGCTCGAAGTTGGCGAAGACCCGGCGGGCGTCCGGCACCTCGAACTGGGTGTACAGGTAGGTCTCGCCGTCGACCGGGTCGACGAACCGGTGCAGGCCCTCACCGGTGTTGGTGTACTCGCAGTTCGCGACGACCCGCAGCTCGTTCTCGGCCGCCAGGCCCGGCAGCGGGATCCGGCTGTCGGCGAAGCTCGCCGGGTCGAGCCGCACGCCGTTGAGGGTGATCTCCTCGACGCTCGGGGCGACGAGGTCGATGAAGGTCTCCGCGCCGGGGGTGGTGGCGGTGAACCGGACCACGGTGGTGGACCGGAAGGTGCCGCCCTCGCGGGCCGAACCGAGGTCGAGCTCGATGTCGTACGCGTCCACGTGGAGGAGGTCGGCCCGGGTGCGGGCCTCCTCACGGGTCAGGTTTGTGCCGGGCACTCGCTGCACTCCTTTGTCAGACTGATGGTCCGAATCCTCGCACGTCCAACGTACGGGGCGGCCGGAAAATCACGGCGGGGCGGGCCCGGGCGGTCAGCCCGTTCCCGCCCCGCCCGGGTCGGTCACGACGTGGGGTCATGCCCCCGGGGTCACCCCGGCGTCACTTCTTCCACTTGGTCAGCGGACCGTCGCTGGAGCTGAGGCGGCGGAAGGCGTAGACCGAGGCGCCGTCCGCCGAGAGCACGTACTCGTTGCTGCTGCTGCCGATGTTCATGCTGCTCGGCATGGTCATGGTGCCGAGGTCGGTCATCGAACCGTCGGTCGGCGAGAGCGTCACCAGTCGGGCCGGCTTGTTGTAGCCCTGGTCGACGATCGCGCGGACCTTGCCGTCCTTGTCCGTCCCGGCGACCAGGCGCATGTCGTTGCTGGCCGAGCCGGAGTTGGCCGACCACAGCCGCTTGCCGGTGGTCAGGTCGTAGGCGTTGATGCCGGCCTTGCTGCCGCTGACCTGGACGTACAGCGTGGTGCCGCTGACCACGTTGTGGGTGACGGCCTCGTCCTGGCCGGAGAGCCGCAGGCTGTCCGCGCCGGGCTCCTTGACGGACATCTGGTTGCCCGGCTTGTTGTCCTTGTCGAACGGCAGGATGTAGTCGCCCTGCGGGCCGCTGGACATCAGCAGCACCAGCGGCTTGTCCTGGATGACCGAGTCGACCTGCTCGATGTTGCCGGTGAGGGTGACCGGGGCGCTGGCCGGCTTGCCGGTCTCGGCGTTGACGATGACCAGCTGCGACTTCGGGCCGCTGGTGCCGTAGCAGCGGTCGCTGACCGCGATCTGGGCGCCGGCCGCCTTGCCGCGCAGGACGCAGTCCTTGTCGCGCGGCTGGTACTGCCAGGCCGGCTGGCCGTTGGCGATGTTCAGGGCACCGACCGCGTTGCCGCCGACGGCGACGACGTTCTCGGTGACGCTGAGGGTCGGCGAGGACATCCGGTCGGCCGAGACCTTGACGCTCCAGAGCAGCTTGCCCTGGGCCAGGTCGACGGCGCCGACGGTGGAGCAGTCGCTGTCACCGGTGTTGAAGGAGACGGCGGCGACGCCCTTGGAGTTGGGGGCGTACGAGGCGGTGCACAGCTCCTTGCTGCCGCTCGGGACGGGGATGGTCCACGCCTCCTTGCCGTCGCCCAGGTTGTAGGCCTTGATGCCGGAACCGTCGACGCGCACGGCGAGCTTGTCGGTGCCCCAGACGCCGAGCATCTGGGGCGAGCCGTCAGCGCCGGCCGGCTTGGGGGCGCTCCAGGCGACGTTGAAGGTGCCGCCCTTGGGGGCGGGGGTGGGACCGCTGCTGGTCCCGCCGTCGCCGGTGCCGCCGTCGCCGGTGCCGCCGTTGTCGCCGGCGACCGGGCCCGGGGTCGGGTCGGGGTCGTGCTTGGGGTCCTTGAGCAGGACGACCAGGGCGATCACGATCGAGATCGCCAGCACGCCGCCGATGATCCCGCCCCACAGCAGCACGGGGTTGCGCTGCTTGGGCGCGACGGGTGCGACGGGGTAGCTGTAGCCGGGCTGCTGCTGGTAGTTGTAGCCGCCCGCGTTGTACGCCTGCCCGGAGTCCGGGGCGCCGTACGCGCCGGGGACCGGGTCGTACGGGCCGACCGGTGCGGCGCCGGGCGGCGGCGGGGCCTGGGTGGGGAAGCCGGTCGCGGTCGGCGCGTACGCCGCGTACTCCGGGCTGCCGACGGGCGGTTGCGCGGGCGGCTGGGCCGGCGGCTGTGCGGGCGGTGCCGGTGGCTGGGCGGGCGGCGGGCCCGCGGGCGCGGCCGGGCCGGGGACGGCCGCGCCGTCGAGCTGCGTCATCTGGTCCGCGACGGCGGCCGGATCCACACCGCCGCCCGGCGGGCGTCCGAACGAGACGCCCCGGTTGTCCTGCGGACCGCTGGCGGGCGTTTCGCCTGCCCCCGGCGTAGGGTGATCCCCTGCCATCTGATTCCCCGTCATGTCTGGAAGCGTCCCCTGTCGGCGCCGGCCACGGCTCCGGTGGGACGGTGAGAATTGGGCACCATGCTAGTGGTGTGCGCATTTCGGCCGCCGCCAGGACCGCGGTTCCCCGTACCCGCAGGTCCAGGCCGTGCAACACCTTCACCCGCCGATCACCGCGCCCCCACGCCGGCGCCCGGTGTCCCGGCCCGCGCCGGCCCGCCGCCCTCCGCGCTCCCTTCCGCTCCCGTCCCTTCCGGCCGGGATCCCCGGCCCGGCCCCCGGGCCGTACCCTTCAGGAGTTGAAGGGGACACCCGGCGGAGGGGTCCCCGCCCTGGGAGGGTGGATCATGTCGACGGACACACCGGGCTCGCAGTCGTCGCTGCACCGGGCGAACCTGGAACGGGTGCTCCGCGCGGTGCGGATGGCCGGGTCGCTGACCCAGGCCGAGATCGCCCGCGGCACCGGCCTGTCCGCGGCCACCGTCTCCAACATCGTGCGGGAGTTGAAGGAGAGCGGCACCGTCGTGGTCGCCGACACCTCCTCCGGCGGCCGCCGCGCCCGCAGCGTCTCGCTGAGCGGGGACGCCGGCATCGTGGTCGGCATCGACTTCGGCCACACCCACCTGCGCGTCGCGGTCGGCAACCTGGCCCACCGGGTGCTGGCCGAGGAGAGCGCCCCGATCGACGTGGACGTCTCCGCCCAGCAGGGCTTCGACCGCGCCGAGGCGATGGTCGAGCGGCTGCTGGCGCAGGCCGGGTTCCGCTCCGACAAGGTGATCGGCGTCGGCCTCGGCGTGCCAGGACCGATCGACGTGGAGACGGGTGCGCTCGGCTCCACCGCGATCCTGCCCGGCTGGACGGGCATCGCCCCGGGCCGGGAGCTGGCCGAGCGGCTCGGCATGCCGGTGCACGTGGACAACGACGCCAACCTGGGTGCGCTCGGCGAGCTGGTCTGGGGCGCCGGGCGCGGGCTGAGCGACCTCGCCTACATCAAGGTCGCCAGCGGTGTCGGCGCCGGGCTGGTGGTGAACGGCCAGATCTACCGGGGGCCGGGCGGCACCGCGGGCGAGATCGGGCACATCACCCTGGACGAGGCCGGGCCGGTCTGCCGCTGCGGCAACCGCGGCTGCCTGGAGACCTTCGTCGGCTCCCGCTACCTGCTCTCGCTGCTGGTCTCCACCCTCGGCCCTGACCTCAGCCTGCCCCGCGTGGTCGAGCTGGCCCAGCAGGGCGACCTCGGCTGCCGCCGGGTGATCGCCGACGCGGGCCGGCAGATCGGCACCGGCGTCGCCACCCTGTGCAACCTGCTCAACCCCCGCCGGGTCATCCTCGGCGGCGACCTCGCCGAGGCCGGCGAACTGGTGCTCGGCCCGATCCGGGACTCGGTGGCCCGCTACGCGATCCCGAGCGCCGCCCGTCAGCTCTCGGTCGTCCCCGGCACCCTCGGCGGCCGGGCCGAGGTGCTCGGCGCGCTGGCCCTGGTGATGAGCGAGATGGGGGAGTCCGGCGCGCTCGGCCGCGCGTGAGGCCGCCGGCCGGGGCCGTCCCGAGCGGTCGGCTCCGAACGGCCGATCCTGAACGGTCAGCCTCGAACAGTCGTCTCTGAAGGGTCGGCTCCGAACGGTCGATCCCGGACGGTCCGACTTCCGAGCGGCCGGCCCGACCGCATAAGCATGCTCGAACGCGCGTGCGTCAATCCGAGATGACCCGCCTCCCCTGCCCGACCTCCCGGAACGGCACGACCGAACAGTGGTACCGGGCGCGCCGCTCGGTGTTCGGCAGGCGGACATTAGACTCGACCGGTCGGCACCGGCCGGGACCGTCGGCGTGCCACCGGACCGGGCAGCGACGCCCGTCGGACCGTCCGTGGTCCGCGAACACTGAACGAGGAGGAACGGGTGGCCCTGCTGACCCGCATTCGGGGACCGCGCGATCTCGACCGGCTCACGCCCGGACAGCTGGCCGCACTGGCCCAGGAGATCCGGACCTTCCTGGTGACCGAGGTCTCCAAGACGGGCGGCCACCTCGGCCCCAACCTCGGCGTGGTGGAGCTCACCATCGCGCTGCACCGGGTCTTCGACTCACCGCGTGACCGCATCCTCTTCGACACCGGTCACCAGAGCTACGTCCACAAGCTGCTCACCGGCCGCCAGGACTTCTCCCGGCTGCGGATGAAGGGCGGCCTGTCCGGCTACCCGTCCCGCGCCGAGTCCGAGCACGACGTGATCGAGAACTCGCACGCCTCCACCGTCCTGTCGTACGCCGACGGCCTGGCCAAGGCCAACCAGCTGCTGGGCAAGAACGACCCGGTCGTCGCCGTGATCGGCGACGGCGCGCTCACCGGCGGCATGGCCTGGGAGGCGCTCAACAACATCGCCGACGCCAAGGACCGTCCGCTGGTCATCGTCGTCAACGACAACGAGCGCTCGTACTCGCCGACCATCGGCGGCCTGGCCAACCACCTCGCCACCCTGCGCACCACCCAGGGCTACGAGCGCTTCCTGTCCTGGGGCAAGGAGGCGCTCCAGCGCACCCCGGTGGTCGGCCAGCAGCTGTTCGAGACGCTGCACGGTGCCAAGAAGGGCCTCAAGGACTTCATCGCCCCGCAGGGCATGTTCGAGGACCTCGGCCTCAAGTACATCGGCCCGATCGACGGCCACGACCTGACCGCCCTGGAGTCCGCGCTGACCAAGGCGCGCGGCTTCGGCGGCCCGGTGATCGTGCACTGCCTCACCGAGAAGGGCCGCGGCTACCACGCCGCCGAGAACAACGACGAGGACCGCTTCCACGCGGTCGGCAAGATCCACCCGGAGACCGGCCTGCCGATCCAGAGCGGCGGCGGGCAGAGCTGGACCTCGGTCTTCGCGGAGGAGATGGTCGCGCTCGGCCACGAGCGCGAGGACATCGTCGGCATCACCGCCGCCATGCTCCACCCGGTGGGCCTGGCCCCGTTCGCCGAGGCCTTCCCGGACCGCATCTTCGACGTCGGCATCGCCGAGCAGCACGCCGTCACCAGCGCGGCCGGCCTGGCCACCAACGGCCTGCACCCGGTGTTCGCGGTCTACGCGACCTTCCTGAACCGGGCCTTCGACCAGGTCCTGATGGACGTCGCCCTGCACAAGCTGGGCGTCACCTTCGTCCTGGACCGGGCCGGCGTCACCGGTGACGACGGCGCCTCGCACAACGGCATGTGGGACATGTCGATGCTGCAGATCATCCCGACCCTGCGGCTGGCCGCCCCGCGCGACGCCGACCAGGTCCGCGCCCAGCTGCGCGAGGCCGTCGAGGTCAAGGACGCCCCGACCGTGGTCCGCTACTCCAAGGGCACGGTCGGCCCGGCCGTCCCCGCGGTCGGCCGGGTCGGCGGCATGGACGTGCTACGCGCCGCCGAGGAGCCCTCCGGCGCCCACCGCGCCGATGTGCTGATCGTCTCGGTCGGTGCGATGGCCCTCACCAGCCTGGAGGTCGCCGACCTGCTGGCCGCCCAGGGCATCACCGCCACCGTGGTGGACCCGCGCTGGGTCAAGCCGGTGGACCCGGCCCTGCCGGGCCTGGCCGCCGAGCACCGGGTGGTCGTCACCATCGAGGACAACGGCCGGGTGGGCGGCGTCGGCGCGGCCGTGGCGCAGGCGCTGCGGGACGCGGACGTGGACCTGCCGGTGCGCGACTTCGGCATCCCGCAGGAGTTCCTGGACCACGCCAGCCGGGCCGAGATCCTGGCCGAGATCGGCCTGAACGCCCCGGACATCGCCCGGAAGGTGACCGCGCTGGTCGCCAAGCTGGACGCCGCACCGGTCAAGGCCTGACCGGGGCGGCGGTCCCCGTGGACCGCTCCCCGTTCCACCGACGACCGTTTGTCGTAACTCCGTAACAGTTCGTCGTAAGACAAGCTGACAATCGCACCGAAAGGCGGGACCGGCGCCACCGGCGCCGGTCCCGCCCGGTAGGTTGTCACCCGTGTCGACCCCCACCCGCCTCCGCCTCACCGGACTGGCCGAGCGCCTGCCCGAGCGCGTCCGTACCCGTGTGCTGACCGGGTACTGGACCAGGCTGGTGCCGGTTCTCGCGTTGGTCGCCCTGCTCACCCACATCCCCTCCTTCGCCCGTCCCGTCTGGAGCCCGGACGAGGGCTTCCTGGCCACCCAGGCCCGGATGCTGGCGGACGGCGGGGTGCTGTACGACACCGTGGTCGACCGCAAGCCGCCGCTGCTGCCCTGGCTCTACCAGGCCTGCTTCGCGGTCTTCGGCTCCGCCTCGCTCTGGCCGCTGCGCACCCTGGCGGTGGTGGCCCACCTGGTCACCGCGATCCTGCTGGCCTCGATCGCCCGCGGCCGCTGGGGCAACCGGGCCGGGGCCGGGGCCGGGCTGCTCTACCTGCTGGTCTCCATCGGGCTCTCCCCGGAGGACACCCAGGCGGCGACCTTCGAGGTCTTCATGCTGCCCGCCATGGTGGCCGCCTTCCGGTACGCCGAACGGCGCCGCTGGCTGGCCGCGGGCATCGCCGTCGCCCTGTGCTCACTGACCAAGCAGACCGGCGGCGCGGTGCTGCTGCCGGTGCTCTGGATGCTGTTCCAGGACGCCCGTCGGCGCGGGGTGCGCTGGCCGCCCGCGCTGTTCAAGATCGGGTTCGGTTTCACCCTGCCGATAGCGCTGGTCGCGGTGATCCTCACCAAGCCCAAGGGCTTCCTGTTCTGGGTGGTCACCGGCAGCGGCGACTACGCCTCCTTCGGCGGCGCCTGGCTCCAGATGCTCGGCCGGGCGTTCGGCAACTCGGCCATCCTGGCCGCGGCCGGCCTGGGCTTCCTGCTCCCGGTCGGGCGACGGCTCTGGCTCAAGTACCGCCACCGCCCGCTGCCGGTGGCCGGCGAGGAGCACGGCTCGACCACCGACCTGTGGGTCTGGCTGCTCTCCTCGGTCGTCGCGGTCAGCGTGGGCTTCCACTTCTTCGGCCACTACTACCTCCAGCTGATGCCGCCGCTGGTCCTGCTCGGCACCGGGGCGGTCGCCACCTCGGCGATCCGCTGGAAGCCCGTCCTGCTGTACACCACGGCCGCCGCCACGGTGTTCTGGTGCCTGGCACTGGCCTGGCCGGGGGAGCGGCTCAACCGCACCACCGAGGTGGCCACCGCCGTCGCCGCCCAGACCACCCCCAAGGACACCGTGCTGGTCTGGGGCATGCACCCCGAGCTCTACTGGCTGGCCGACCGCAAGCCCGCCAGCCGCTACCTGACCGCCGGCTTCCTGACCAACTACAGCGGCGGCAAGGACGGCAACCAGAACGTCGGCGAACAGTTCAGCGTCTCCAACGCCTGGCAGACCTTCGACAAGGAGCTCGCCAACGGCCTGCCCGAGGTCGTGGTCGACGACTCCGGCATCGCCCCGTACCAGCCGGTCATGGTCCCCAGGATCGAGAACCTGCTGGACACCCACTACGAGATGGTCGGCGTCTTCGCCGACACCGTGGTCTACCGCCTCAAGCACTGAGGGCACCGAGAGCGCCGAGAGCGCAGAGACCACCAGGACCCCCGAGGCCCCTGTACACGGAGTGAACGCCCGACAACTCCGTGCACAGCACATCGGACGGGAACCCCGTACACACGGAGGAGCCCCGGTGACCAATGGGTCACCGGGGCTCCTCCGTGTTCCGGGTGCGGGCCTTCCTTAGGCGGGCACCGAGGCCACACCGACGGCGAGGAACGGCTTGCCGTTCACCCGCTCGGAGATGCCCTCACGGTCCAGGTACGGGGTGATCCCGCCCAGGTGGAAGGGCCAGCCGGCACCGGTGATCATGCAGAGGTCGATGTCCTGCGCCTCGGCGACGACACCCTCCTCCAGCATCAGGCCGATCTCCTGCGCCACGGCCTCCAGGGCACGGGCGCGGACCTGCTCCTCGGTGAGCACCGAGTCGCCGAAGGACAGCAGCTCCAGCACCTCGGGGTCGAGGACCTGCTGGCCGTCCGTCCAGGTGTAGAAGCCGCGCTTGCCGGCCTTGACCACCTTGGCGAGGTTCTCGGAGACGGTGAACCGCTCCGGGAAGGCGCCGTGCAGGGTCTCCGAAACGTGCAGGGCGATGGCCGGGCCGACCAGCTCCAGCAGCACGATCGGGGACATCGGCAGGCCGAGCGGCTCGACGGCCTTCTCGACGTCGGCGATCGGGGTGCCCTCGTCGATGATGTTCTGGATCTCGCCCATGAAGCGGGTCAGGATCCGGTTCACCACGAACGCCGGGCGGTCCTTGCACAGGACCGAGGTCTTCTTCAGCTTCTTGGACACCGCGAAGGCGGTGGCCAGCGAGGCGTCGTCGGTGCTGTCGCCGCGGACGATCTCCAGCAGCGGCAGGATCGCGACGGGGTTGAAGAAGTGGAAGCCGACGACCCGCTCGGGGTGCTGCAGCTTCGAGGCCATCTCGGTGACCGACAGCGAGGAGGTGTTGGTCGCCAGCACGCAGGTCGGCGAGACGACCTTCTCCAGGTCCGCGAAGACGGTCTGCTTGACGCCCATCTCCTCGAACACGGCCTCGATGACGAAGTCCGCGTCGCCGAAGGCGGCGGCCTTGTCCAGCGAGCCGGAGACCAGGCCCTTGAGGCGGTTGGCCTTGTCCGGGCTGATCCGGCCCTTGCCGAGCAGCTTGTCGATCTCGGCGTGGACGTAGCCGACGCCCTTGTCGACGCGCTCCTGGTCGATGTCGGTGAGGACCACCGGCACCTCCAGACGGCGGGCGAACAGCAGCGCCAGCTGCGAGGCCATCAGACCGGCACCGACGACGCCGACCTTGGTGACCGGGCGGGCCAGCGACTTGTCCGGCGCGCCGACCGGGCGCTTGGCCCGGCGCTGCACCAGGTTGAAGGCGTAGATGCCGCTGCGCAGCTCGCCGCTCATGATGAGGTCGGCCAGGGCCGCGTCCTCGGCGTCGAAGCCGGCCTGCAGGCTCGCCTTGTCCGCCAGGTCGAAGTCCTTGGCGGCGGCGATGATGTCCAGCGCCTTGTAGGCGGCCGGGGCGGCGCCGTGCACCTTGCCGTCGGCGACCATGCGGCCCCAGAGGACGGCGTCGTCCCAGGCCTTGCCGCGGTCGATCGCCTCGCGCTCGACGACGACGTCGCCCTTGACGACCTTGGCGGCCCAGAGCAGCGACTGCTCCAGGAAGTCGGCCGGCTCGAAGATCGCGTCGGCGATCCCCAGCTCGAACACGTCCTTGCCCTTGAGCTGCTTGTTCTGGTTCATCGAGTTCTCGATGATGACCTTGACGGCCTTACCGGCACCCACCAGGTTCGGCAGGATGGTGCAGCCGCCCCAGCCGGGGACGAGGCCGAGGAAGACCTCGGGCAGCGAGAAGGCCGGGACGCCCGCCGACACCGTGCGGTAGTCGCAGTGCAGGCCGACCTCGACGCCGCCGCCCATCGCCGCGCCGTTGTAGAAGGCGAAGGTGGGGACGGGCAGCGAGGCGATCCGCTTGAAGACGTCGTGGCCGCCCTTGCCGATGGCCAGCGCGTCCGCGTGCTCCTTGAGCAGCTCGACGCCCTTGAGGTCGGCGCCGACCGCGAAGATGAACGGCTTGCCGGTGATCGCGGCACCGACGATCTTGCCCTCGGCGGCCTCGGCCTCGACCTGGTCCAGCGCCGCGTTCAGCTTGAGCAGCGAGCCCGGGCCGAAGGTGGTCGGCTTGGTGTGGTCGAAGCCGTTGTCGAGGGTGATCAGGGCCAGCTTGCCGGCCTGCAGCGGCAGGTCGAGGTGGCGGACGTGCGCGGTCGTGACGACCTCGCCCGGGAAGAGCTCGGCGCCGCGGGTGAGCAGCTCAGTGGTGTCGGCCATGGTCACTTACCACCCTCGAGCTCGGTGTTCCGGGTCTCTCCGCTCCAGTGGGGGTTCTCCCAGATGATGGTGCCGCCCATGCCGAAGCCGATGCACATCGTGGTCAGGCCGTAGCGGACGTCCGGGCGCTGCTCGAAGCGGCGGGCCAGCTGGTTCATCAGGCGCACGCCGGAGGAGGCCAGCGGGTGGCCGAAGGCGATCGCACCGCCGTACGGGTTGACCCGCTCGTCGTCGTCCGCGATGCCGAAGTGGTCCAGGAAGGCCAGGACCTGGACGGCGAAGGCCTCGTTGACCTCGAAGGCCTGGATGTCGTCGATGGTCAGACCGGCCTTGGCCAGCGCCTTCTCGGTGGCCGGCACCGGGCCGACACCCATGACCTCGGGCTCGACGCCCGCGAAGGCGAAGGAGACCAGGCGCATCTTGACCGGGAGGCCGAGCTCCTCGGCGACGTCCTCGGCGGCCAGCAGCGAGGCGGTGGCGCCGTCGTTCAGACCGGCCGAGTTGCCGGCGGTGATGTTGCCGTGCGGGCGGAACGGGGTCTTGAGGCCCGCCAGGTTCTCCATCGTGGTGCCCGGGCGCATCGGCTCGTCCACGGTGGCCAGGCCCCAGCCGGTCTCGCCGACCTCGGGGTTGGTGTTGCGGATCGTGATCGGCACCAGGTCGGGCTGGATGTCGCCGTTGGCGTACGCCTTGGCGGCCTTCTCCTGGGAGCGCACGGCGTAGGCGTCGCAGCGCTCCTTGGTCAGGTGCGGGAAGCGGTCGTGCAGGTTCTCCGCGGTCATGCCCATGAACAGGGCGGACTCGTCGACCAGCTTCTCGGAGACGAAGCGCGGGTTCGGGTCGACGCCCTCGCCCATCGGGTGGCGGCCCATGTGCTCGACGCCGCCGGCCACGACCACGTCGTACGCGCCGAAGGCGATGCCGCCGGCGGTGGTGGTCACGGCGGTCAGCGCGCCGGCGCACATGCGGTCGATCGCGTAGCCCGGGACGGACTTCGGCAGGCCGGCCAGCAGGGCGGCGGTGCGCCCGATGGTCAGACCCTGGTCGCCGATCTGCGTGGTGGCCGCGACGGCGACCTCGTCGATGCGCTCGACGGGCAGGTTCGGGTTACGGCGCACGAGCTCCCGGATGCACTTGACGACCAGGTCGTCGGCGCGCGTCTCGTGGTAGATGCCCTTCGGGCCGGCCTTGCCGAACGGGGTGCGGACGCCATCGACGAAGACGACGTCCCTCGCGGTACGAGGCACGGGGGCTCTCCTCCCAGGGACCAACATTTCGAGGTGGGCAGGCTGCCGCCGTCGAAGACCCGAGCGGCGCCGCATCACGGTCATGCTACCCGCCGGTAACCAACCTGCCCAGGCCCCTCGGAGGGATCTGACCATGTGTCCCCCGACACGTTCCCCGACCCGTCCGACCAGGAGCGTCCGTCCGGGGTACGACGAAGGGGATGTCGCCCGTACGGACGACATCCCCTTCCACCGGTGGCCGGATCGAGTCGCGGATCGGCCCGCGCCCCGATCAGCCCTGGGTCGCGGCCGCGGCAGCGGCGAACGCGGCGGCCACCGCCGGCGCCACCAGGTCCACCTGCCACTGCCGGGCGCCGAGCCCGCGCAGCGCGGCGGCCACGTGCTCCGGGCCCGGCTCGGCCGGCGGCTGCCAGGAGACCCGCCGGACCAGGTCCGGGGTGATCAGGTTCTCGGCCGGCACGTGGTACCGCTCGGCCAGCTCGGCGATCGCGCCGCGCGCGCCGGTGAGCCGGGCGGCGGCCACCGGGTCCTTCTCGGCCCAGGCCCGCGGCGGCGGCGGTCCGTCGTGCGGAGCGGTGGCCGGCGGCAGCAGGTTCTCCGGGATCTCCCGGCCGCGCTGCACGGCCGCCAGCCACTGCTCCAGCTGGCGCCGGTGCACCCGGGGGCCGAAGCCCTGGACGGCCTGCAGTGAGGCGATGGTCAGCGGCATGGCCAGCGCGGCGTTGACGATCGCGGCGTCCGCCAGCACCCGGCCGGGAGAGACGTCGCGCTCCTGGGCCATCCGGTCGCGGACCAGCCACAGCTCGCGCACCACGGCCAGCTGACGGCGGCGGCGGATCTTGTGCAGCTGCGAGGTGCGGCGCCACGGGTCGGTGCGCGGGGCCGGGCGGGGCGCGGCGGCGATCGAGGCGAACTCCTCCATCGCCCAGCCGAGCTTGCCCTGGGCGTCCAGCTCCCGTTCGAGTGCGTCGCGCAGCTCGACCAGCACCTCGACGTCCAGAGCGGCGTAGCGCAGCCACGGCTCGGGCAGCGGGCGGGTGGACCAGTCGACCGCGGAGTGCTCCTTGGCCAGGCTCAGTCCGAGGATGTTCTCGGTCATCGGCCCGAGGCCGACCCGGGGGAAGCCGGCGATCCGCCCGGCCAGCTCGGTGTCGAACAGGCGCCGGGGTCTCATGCCGACCTCGGACAGGCAGGGCAGGTCCTGGCTGGCCGCGTGGACGACCCACTCGGCGTCCTCGACGGCCCGGCCGAGCGCGCTGAGGTCCGGGCAGGCGATCGGGTCGATCAGGGCGGAGCCGGAACCCTCGCGGCGCAGCTGAATGAGGTAGGCGCGCTGCCCGTAGCGGTAGCCGGAGGCCCGTTCGGCGTCGATGGCCACCGGTCCGGTGCCCGAGGCGAAGGCGGCGACGATGTCGGCCAGCGTGTGCTCGTCCGCCACCACGGGCGGGATCCCCTCCCTCGGTTCGAGGAGCGGGACCGGGGCTGCTTCTTCTGGGATGGCTGCTACGGCGTCGGTCACCCCCCAAGGGTACGACGGTCCTCGCGGCCGGGAGTGTTGTCGGACTGGTCAGACTGTTGATCGCCCGCTCACCCGGGAGGGCGGCCGGGCCGGTGATCGGGTCGGCGAACGGGCCGGTGCGCGGGTCGTGCCCGGACCGCGCCCGGGGCGCTGCCGGGGCCGGGACCGCCCGCCCGCGGGGCGGGGTCCACACGCCGCGGGGTGGTGTCCACGCGCCGCGGGCACCGGGACGGCGGCGCACCAGCGGCCGAAGGGGAGACAGCTCGGCGGGGGGGGGGGGGGGGGGGGGGGGGGGGGAGGGGGGGGGGGGGGGGGGGGGGGGGGGGGGTGGGTGGGTGGGGCTGTGGTGTTTTG
>NZ_JBVILX010000008.1:130917-197479 GCF_055580145.1 Kitasatospora sp. NPDC032121
GGGGGGGTGTGGTCCACCCACCCTGGGGGAAGGGGGAAGGAGAAACAACAGGAGAAGGGGGGAAAACCCCGGCGGAGGAACGGGAAAGCCCCCCCCCCCCCCCCCCCCCCGCAGCGGTCCGGAGCGCTCGGCTCAGTGGATGATGCCGGTGCGCAGCGCGACCGCGACCATGCCGGCGCGGTCGCCGGTGCCCAGCTTCCGGGCGATCCGGGCGAGGTGGCTCTTGACGGTGAGCGCCGACAGGCCCATCGCCACGCCGATCGCCTTGTTGGACTGCCCCTCGGCGACCAGCCGCAGCACCTCGACCTCGCGGCCGGAGAGCTCGCGGTAGGCGGCCTGCTGTGCGCCCGGCGCGCCCGGCGCACCCGGTGCTCCGGGGGCGCCCGGAGCACCGCCCGAGCCAGGCATGCCCGGCATCCCGGGGCGGCGCATCCGGCCGGCCAGCCCGGCGGCACCGAGCGGCAGGCCCGGGCGGCCGGGCATCGCGACGTTCGTCCGGGTACCGGTCACCACGTAGCCCTTGACGCCGCCGGCCAGCGCGCTGCGGACCGCGCCGATGTCGTCGGCGGCGGACAGCGCCAGGCCGTTGGGCCAGCCCGCGGCGCGGGTCTCGGCGAGGATGGTCAGTCCGGAGCCGTCGGGAAGGTGCACGTCGGCGACGCAGATGTCGCGTGGTGTGGAGACCCTGGGGCGGGCCTCGGCGATCGACGACACCTCGATCACGTCCCGGACGCCGAGTGCCCACAGGTGGCGGGTGACGGTGTTACGGACGCGGGGATCGGCGATGACCACCATGGCGGTGGGCTTGGTCGGCCGGTAGGCGACCACGTTTGCGGGGTGCTCAAGAAGGACCGACACCAGGCCTCCTGCGGGGAGTGGCGGACGGAACCCCGATGGGGGCGGTCGGAGTGTTCCGCGTTCGGAAAGGGTCACAGTCTGCTTCGGCAGCAACCGCGCCCGGCTTTAGCGAAAGATCACGATCTAGTGAGTAACAATACGGACAAATCGCGCAAACGATTGATGCGACATGCCCGCGATTCGCACAAAATCGATCAGATTCGATGCCGATCGGTCGGTATCGACCGGTGAATTGACGCAGAGCGGGTCCGAAGTCACACTCCGTCAGCCCTGGGGGTGGCGTCCGGCCCCGGAGCGGCGTCGGAGCCCCGCACCACCCGTCAGTGCGACCGGGGGCGTCGCCGGGCGGGCATCGGGACCACCCCACCGAGTGAAGGAACCTCGGCGGGCCCCTGCGGGGAGGGGGCGGCCGGCGGCAGGCCGGCGCTGATGCACAGCAGGTCGCCCCAGGCCGCCAGGTGCCGCTCGAAGCGGCCGTCGGCCGGCGTCCAGGAGGCCCGGATCTCGACCTCGGTCGAGGAGGGGCGGTCCGCCAGAGCGCCGAAGTACTGGGAGGACGCCAGGGTCACCGTGCCGGACGGCTCCGCGTAACCGGCTCCGTGCGCCTGCAGGGCGTCCAGCAGCCAGGCCCAGCCGACCTCGGAGAGCATCGGGTCGCCGGCCATCTCCGGCTCCAGCTCGGCCCGGGTCATCGTGACCACCCGGAACTCCCCGTTCCAGGCCTCCTGCCCGGCCGGGTCGTACAGCAGCACCAGTCGGCCGTCCGCCAGCTCCTCGCCGTCAACCTCGACCGAGGCGGTCACCGCGAAGGAGTACGGGGCCAGCCGGCGCGGCGCCGGCGCGGGGGAGAGCTGCACCTCGGGTCGCAGCCGGGCCCCGTCCAGGGCCGCCACCGCCGCCCTGAACTCGCTCGGCGCCCCCTCGCGACCCGCTCCGCCACCTGCTCCGCCACCCTGCGCGGGGTGCCCTCCGACCGCTGCCATGTCCCGAAGACTAGGTCGAAGAACAGGGTTATCGCCGCAACTTCTCTCCCAGCGGCGTGCCGGAACGGCAAACCCGGACAGATCTTGGAGGAACCGACGAGACCGACCGGGGAACCGGGCGCCGCACGCGTGCGAAGATTTGACGCGTGAGCGAGACTACGGCAGACACCACGGCGGCCACCCACGACGGCCCGAGCACCCCCGGGCGCCGCGGCGCCGCGTACGACTCCGCGTTCCTGCGCGCCTGCCGGCACGAGCCCGTGCCGCACACCCCGGTGTGGTTCATGCGCCAGGCCGGCCGCTCGCTGCCCGAGTACCTGAAGGTCCGCGAGGGCATCCCCATGCTGGAGTCCTGCATGCGGCCCGAGCTGGTCAAGGAGATCACCCTCCAGCCGGTGCGCCGGCACAAGGTGGACGCGGCGATCTTCTTCAGCGACATCGTGGTGCCGCTCAAGGCCGTCGGCATCGACGTCGACATCAAGCCCGGCATCGGCCCGGTCATCGCCGACCCGATCCGCACCTTCGAGGACCTGAAGCGGCTGCGCCCGCTGGAGCCGGACGACGTCCCCTACATCACCGAGGCCGTCGGCCTGCTGGTGGACGAACTCGGCGGGACCCCGCTGATCGGCTTCGCCGGAGCGCCGTACACGCTGGCCAGCTACCTGATCGAGGGCGGCCCGTCCAAGAACCACGAGAACACCAAGGCCATGATGTACGGGCAGCCCGAGCTGTGGGCCGCCCTGGTGGACCGGCTCGCCGACATCACCTCGGCCTTCCTCAAGGTGCAGATCGAGGCCGGCGCCTCGGCGGTCCAGCTGTTCGACTCCTGGGTCGGCGCGCTCGCGCCGGACGACTACCGCCGCTCGGTGATGCCGTCCAGCGCCAAGGTCTTCGACGCCGTCGCCGAGTACGGCGTGCCGCGGATCCACTTCGGCGTCGGCACCGGCGAACTGCTCGGCCTGATGGGCCAGGCCGGCGCCGACATCGTGGGCGTCGACTGGCGGGTGCCGCTGAACGTCGCCGCCGAGCGAGTCGGCCAGGGCAAGGGCCTCCAGGGCAACCTCGACCCGGCCGTGCTGTTCGCGCCCACCAAGGTCGTGGAGACCAAGGCCCGCGAGGTGCTGCACGCCGCCCAGGCGCTCGGCACCAGCGGCCACATCTTCAACCTCGGCCACGGCGTGCTGCCGTCCATGGACCCGGACGCGCTCAGCCGCCTCGTCGCCTTCGTCCACGAGGCCAGCGCCCGCTGACCTCCCGGTGGCGGGCCTCCGGGGCCGGAGGCCCGCTACCCGGCCGTGACCTCGATCCCGGCCCGGCGCAGCAGCGCCGCCGTCACGCCGTCACCGGGGCGCAGCTCCCCGGTGAACGTCCCGTCGTACACCTGCCCGCAGCCGCAGGACGGGCTGCGCGCCATCAGCACCGCCCGCCGGGCCCCCGCCTCCTCGGCGGCGGCCAGCGCCGCCCGGGCTCCGGCCAGGAACTCCGCGGTGCAGTCCGCCCCGGTCGCGTCCACCACCCGGGCCCGCCCGTCCAGCACGTCCGCGCCGTCCCCGCCCACGATCTCCGCCGGCGGCCGCGGCGTCGGCAACCCGCCCGCCCCCTCCGGGCACACCACCACGGCCCGCCCCTCCTCGACCAGGCGCACGGCGCCCTCGGAGGTCTTCGCCCGCCCGTCGTACCGGCAGGGAATCCCGGCCAGACACGCACTCACCATGATCGGTTCCATGCGAATCAGCCTACGGGACACGGCATTTCCGATGCTTTGACCCCATGGGCGAGCTTCCGGAACGGATGTACCCGCCGCGCGCCGAGGACTGGTACGCCGAGGCGGGCATCCCGCACTACCGGATCGTCGAGGAGGAAGGCGACGGTCGGTCGGCCGTGCACGTCCACGAACCGGACCAGGCGACCGCTTCGTACGCGCCCGCCGGGATCTTCCGCGGCAGACTCGAACGCCCGGTGCCGTTCCCGATCGCGATCGACCTCGGGCGGGCAGCGGATTGAGGCATCCGCGTAAAGACCTGCGAGACTGCGGAGCATGTCGCAAGCACGGGTCGTCGTCGTCGGTGGTGGGATCGCGGGGCTGGCCGCGGCCGCGTTCCTGAGCGGGGCCGCCGGGGGGCCGGCGAGGGCGCGGGTGACGCTGCTGGAGGCGTCCGGGCGGGTCGGCGGGAAGCTGTGGGGCGGGGAGGTCGGCGGGGTCCGGGTGGACCTCGGGGCCGAATCGGTGCTGGCCCGGCGGCCGGAGGCGGTGGAGCTGGCGCGGGCGGTCGGGCTCGGCGGGGAACTGGAGCCGCCGACCACCGCGAAGGCCGCGATCTGGACCCGCGGCGCGCTGCGTCCGCTGCCCGGTGGGCAGGTGATGGGCGTCCCCGGTGACCTGGAGGCGCTGGCCGCCTCCGGGGTGCTGACCGACGAGGGGCTGGAGCGGGCCCGGCACGAGCGGCCCGGCGAGGTCGGCGAGGACGTCGCGATCGGCCGCTACGTCGCCGACCGGCTGGGCCAGGAGGTGGTGGACCGGCTGGTCGAGCCGCTGCTCGGCGGCGTCTACGCCGGCCGCGCCGACGAGATCTCGCTGCGCGCCGCCGTACCGCAGCTGCTGTCGATCGCCCGCGGTG
This sequence comes from Kitasatospora sp. NPDC032121, assembly GCF_055580145.1. Taxonomy (NCBI): domain Bacteria; kingdom Bacillati; phylum Actinomycetota; class Actinomycetes; order Kitasatosporales; family Streptomycetaceae; genus Kitasatospora; species Kitasatospora sp. NPDC032121. The sequence goes on from NZ_JBVILX010000008.1 coordinate 135,377, forward strand.
GCGGCTCGCTGGTCGACGGGGTGCACGAGCTGGCCTCCCGGCCGAAGGTGGTCGGCACCCCGGTGTTCCAGGGCCTGCGCGGCGGCCTCGGCACGCTGCCCGGCGCGGTCGCCGCGGCCTGCGTCGAGGCGGGCGTGGACCTGCGCACCGACGCCCCGGTGGACGAGCTGCGCCGCACCCCCGACGGCTGGCGGGTGGTGACCGGCGGCGAGGTGCTGCACGCGGACGCCGTGGTGCTGGCCGTCCCGGCCCCCGCCGCGGCCCGGCTGCTGCGCGAGGACGCCCCGGCGGCCGCCACCGAGCTGGACGCCGTCGAGTACGCGGGCATGGCCCTGGTGACCCTGGCCTTCCGCCGCGCCGACCTGGCCGAACCGCCGAGCGGCAGCGGCTTCCTGGTGCCGCCGGTGGACGGGCGCCGGATCAAGGCGTCGACCTTCTCCTCCAACAAGTGGGGGTGGCTGGAGCGCTCCGCGCCGGACGCGTTCCTGCTGCGCACCTCGCTGGGCCGGTACCGCGAGGACGAGGCGCTGGGGCTGCCGGACGAGGAGCTGGTGGCGCGGTCGCTGGCGGACCTGGAGGAGGCGATCGGGCTGACCGCCCGGCCGTACGACACCTTCGTGTCCCGCTTCTCGGCCGGGCTGCCGCAGTACCCGGTGGGGCATCTGGACCGGGTGGCCCGGATGCGGGCCGCGGCGGGGCGGGTGGGCGCGCTGGCGCTGTGCGGCGCCGCGTACGACGGGGTGGGCATTCCGGCGTGCATCGGATCGGCGGCCGCCGCCGCGGCGCTCGTCGACAGACTGTTGACCCCGGAGACCGGGGCAGGTTCCACGGAGAGGACAATGGACGCATGACTGAGAGTGTTGAGCGGGAGCCGGAGCAGCAGCCCGAGAAGAAGAAGGCGCGCGACCTGAACCAGGTCATCCGCTACACCATGTGGTCGGTGTTCAAGCTCAAGGGCGCCCTGCCCGAGGACCGCACCGCGCTGGCCGCCGAGGTGGACGAGCTGTTCGCCCAGCTGGCCGCCAAGGACGTGACCGTGCGCGGCACGTACGACGTCTCCGGTCTGCGCGCGGACGCCGACATCCTGGTCTGGTGGCACGCCGCCGACTCGGACGACCTCCAGGAGGCGTACAACCGCTTCCGCCGCACCGGCCTCGGCCGGCTGCTGGAGCCGGTCTGGTCGAACATGGCGCTGCACCGCCCCGCCGAGTTCAACAAGTCGCACATCCCGGCGTTCCTGGCCGACGAGCGCCCGCGCGACTACGTCTGCGTGTACCCGTTCGTCCGCTCCTACGAGTGGTACCTGCTGCCGGACGCCGAGCGGCGCGCGATGCTCGCCGAGCACGGCCAGATGGCCCGCGGCTACCCCGACGTGCGGGCCAACACGGTGGCCTCGTTCGCGCTCGGCGACTACGAGTGGCTGCTCGCCTTCGAGGCGGACGAGCTGCACCGGATCGTCGACCTGATGCGCGACCTGCGCCCCTCCCGGGCCCGGCTGCACGTCCGCGAGGAGGTGCCGTTCTTCACCGGCCGCCGCAAGCCGGTGAGCGAGCTGCTGAACGGCCTGGTCTGAGCGGTCCGACGCGCTTCCCGGAGGCCGGTTCCCTGCGGGGGGCCGGCCTTCGGCCTGTCACGGGCGTGGCCCGGCGAACTCGCGCAGCACGTCCACGTAGTGGGTGCCGAGGTCGACCCCGGGTGACGTCGCGGACACGGTACTCGACCGGCTTCGGGTACCAGCGGGCCTCCGGATCGACCTCGTGCAGCCGGAGCGAGCGGGGGCGCAGCTCGGTGACCGTACCGACCCGGCAGACGTCCGGATCGAGGACCTCGGCGTGCAGGGCGATCAGGTCGTACTCCGCCGAGGCGGTGGCGATCAGGCCGGACAGGTCGTCCAGCGGCAGTTCGGTGCCGGGCACGGGGACCGGCCACAGGCCGCGGCCGCGCAGCGCGCGCACGGTCAGGGACTCCGGGCCGCCCCGGTCGCGGACCTTGCGCAGCGTGCGGGTGGGGACGGCGGTCCAGCCGTCGAGGCGGTGGTCGACGCAGTTGGCGAGCAGGGTCCAGACCGGGCCGGTGCCGAGGACGAAGCCCTCCAGCCGGTCGGCGCCGGGGAGCGTGCGGCGCAGCCGGACCGGCCGCCCCTCGGCCCGGGCGCGGTCGAGTACGGCGCGGTCCCGGTTGTCCATGGGCGGAAGTCTGCCCTGGTCACAGGGGTTGGCGCAGCCGCTTTTCCGCCGGGGTGCGGGTTCAGGTCCGGTGCGGGCGCAGGGCGGCGCGGAGCCGGGCGTCGGGCAGGACGGCCGGGCCGTTCATGGCGACGGCGGTGAGCAGCTCGCGCTCCTCGTCGTCGGCCAGGCCGCGCTGGCGGGCCGGACGGACCTCGCGCAGAACCTCCTGGCCGATCGGGGAGGCCCATCGGGTGTACGGGTAGACGTCGACCCGCGCCATCAGCAGGGTGCCGGAGGTGAGCACCAGCGGCAGCGAGAACCAGGCGAGCGGGGCGAGGGTGTCGCCGCCGGTGAAGCCGCCGAGGGCCAGCGAGGCGGCCAGCAGCATCAGGGTGAGCAGCATCGCGTGCCGGACCTGCCGGATCACCGCCACGGTGTCGCGCTGCACCGGAGCCGGGGTGGCCAGGCCCGCCAGGGCGAGCCGGGCGCCGATCTCCAGCACGGTGGGGTGCTCGGCCATCGCCCGGCGCAGCTCGTCGGTCCGGCACTGGCCCTCGCGGCCGACGGTGGCGATCACCGCCCGCTCCAGGCGGCTGCGGCCCTTGGGGTCGACCACCGTGGTCCAGCCGGTGTGCGCCAGGTGCAGCCGTCCGCGGCCGGCCATCAGGACGAGGGCGAGTTCGACGACCCGGTCCGGGCCGCCGGCCAGGTAGGCGGTCTCGTACAGGCCGATGCCGACGGCTTCGGGGGGCCGCAGGCCGTTCCGGTCGGCGAGGGCGTCGGCGGTGGCGGTCATCCGGACCAGTCGGAGGCAGGACAGGACCGCCGCGACACAGGCCGGAATGAGGAACAGCAACCACATGGGCTTGTTCTATGCCTGTGTCGACGGCGGGCGGAACGCTTCCCGGCCCGCGATACCGAACTGTGACGTCCGGCAGTGCCCCGGGGCCTGCCCGCGCACCCGCGTCCGGGGCGTCATGAGCCGCAGCCGCCGCCGCAGCTGGACCCGCAGCTGGACGAGGACGACGAGCCGCAGCCGGACGAACCGGAGCTGCAGCTGGACGAGGACGAGGAGCCGCAGCTGGACGAACCGCAGCTGGAACCGGAGGAGCCGGAGTCGGAGGAGCCGGAGTCGGAGGACCCGCACCAGGAGGCGGAGCCGCCGTCGGACCCCGAGGAGCACGAGGAGGTCGACGTCGAGGACGAGGACGAGGACGCCCCGGAGGCGTTCGCGGAGACCGCCTGCCGCACGGCCTCCTCCTCGGCCGCCGCGGCCAGCATCGCGGCCTCCAGCTCCTGGTCGTCCAGCCCGGCGGCGGCCAGTCCGCCGAGTGCCAGTGCGCCCAGCAGCGCGCCGCCGGCCAGCCGTGCCGGCATCCCGGAGTGGGGCGTCCACGGCGTGCCCCCCATCAGGGAGAGCTGGCGCTGTCCGGCCGGGGTGATCCGGCCCTTGACCGGCCGGGTGGCGAGCAGGGTGGTGAAGCCGCCGAGCAGCAGGAGGCCCGGAGTCCAGAGGTTCGGGCGCTGGTGCCCGGCGGCGCCGTCGTCGAGCAGCAGGGAGGCCACCGCGGAGGCGGCCACGACGAGCAGCGCGAGCCAGAGCAGCCGGCGGGCGGTGCGGGCGCGCCGCAGCCGCTCGGGGTGGCGCAGCAGGCCGCAGTCGGCGAGCCGGTCGCCGATCTCCTGGACGGCGGCGGAGCGCATCACGGTGTGGCGCAGCTCGCCGAGTCCGCGGCTCCCGGTCGGGCCGACGGCGTCGTGGACGGCCTTGTCCACGGCGTCGTACGGCTTGGCGCCGGTGAGCGTGACCAGGCCGGAGCGGCTGATCACGGCCTGCTCGCTCATGTGCATCCGGACCACGGCGGTGTCGACCACCCGCCCCGGTCCGCCGGACAGGAACGCGGCGTCGAGCAGCGGCAGGCCGCGGCCGGGCAGGCCCTTGGCGTACCGGACCCGGCCGATCCGCTGGCGGGTCCGGGCGGCGTACAGGGCGGCGGCCGCCAGCAGGAGGGCTGGGACGATGAAGTAGCTGTTGTGCCACATGGATGGTTCCCCCGGGATGATGATGGTTCGTCAGGGAGTCGCGGAGGCCGTCGGCCGCCGTCGGTGCAGTGCCCGGCGCAGGCGCGCGAGCGGGCCCGGCGGCCGTACGGGGGCCGGGTGGAGCCACTGCTCCAGGGCCCGGCGCCGTTCGGCGGCGAGCGGGCCGCCGTCGGTGAGCACCCACTGGGCGAAGGCCCGGGCGTCGGCGCGGTAGCCGCCGGTCTGCGGGTGGGAGCGGGCGTAGTCGAGGAAGCGCGGTCCGTACTGCTCCCCGAGCGCACGGGGCAGCTCCGGGGCCACCTTGGCGGTGGTGGACCGCCGCTTGGCGGCCAGGCCGGCCGACTGGGCGCGGACCTGCTGCCGGTCGAAGCCGGGCGGGACGGGGCCGCCGGCCACCAGGGCGGCCAGCAGCTCCTCCTGGCGCCGGGCCAGGCGCCGCCGGGCGGCGGCGAGGTCCTGGTCGGCGGCGGTCCGGTCGGTGTCCTCCCGCGCCGGGGCGGTCCGGCCTTCGTGCTCCGGTGTCGTGGTGTCGGTCATCGCCGGGCGCTCCCCTCCAGCACCCGGCGGATGGCGTCCAGCTCACCGGAGAGTTCGCTGGGCGGCGGGAAGTCGGCGTCCCGCTCCAGCAGGACCCCGGGCGGGGCGACCCGGGCGCAGAGTTCGGCCAGCACCTCCAGCACCGGTGCGGTGACGGGGTGGGCGTGGGTGTCGTGCCAGACGCCGTCGACCAGGGTGCCGCCCGCGACGTGGACGTAGGCGAGCGCCTCCAGCGGCAGGCGGTCGAGTTCGGCGGCCGGGTCGATGCCGAGGTTGACCCGGTTGGTGTGCAGGTTGGCGACGTCCACCAGCAGTCGGACGCCGGTGCGCTCGACCAGCTCGGCGAGGAACTGGCCCTCGGTGAACTCGTCGTCCGGCCAGGCGAGCTGGGCGGCGACGTTCTCCAGGGCGAGCGGCACCGGAAGCCGGTCCTGGGCGATCCGGACGTTCTCGGCGATCACCCGCAGCGAGTCCCGGGTGCGGGGGACGGGCAGCAGGTGGCCGGCCTCCAGGCCGCCGGCCCGGACGAACGCGAGGTGCTCGGTGACCAGCGGGGAGCCGAGCGCCAGCGCGACCCCGGCGAGCCGGTCGAGGCGGCCGGGGTCGGGCAGGTCGGCGCCGCCGAGACCGAGGCCGACGCCGTGCGGGACGACGGTGACGCCGCGTCCGCGCAGGACGGTCAGGGATTCGGGCAGGTGGTCGGGGCAGACGTTCTCGGCGACCACCTCGACCCAGTCCAGGCCGGGTTGGCGTTCGACCACGGTGTCGATCTCGCTGCGCCAGCCGAGGCCGATGCCCAGGCGGGGCGGGGTTTCCGGGCCCGCGGTCGCTCGGGGCGCGGTTGCCGGGGTCGAGGTGGGGGAGGCGGGCAGGTCCAGGGCAGGGGAGGTCATCGTTCGCCCCCTTCGGAGGGCCGGGTGGGAGGCCGGGTCGGAAGGGCCGTCGACCGGTGCGGGCGTCGTCGCCGGAACCGCGCGGCCGTGCTGCTGAGAATGTCCCCGGGCGGGGTGGCTGCCAAGCCTCACCCGGTCTTCTCAGAGCATTATTTGAGCATGCCGCCCCGGGGGGTCGGGACTCCGGTCCCGGGTCCGGGCCGGCCCCTCGGTCGAGGTGCCCGGCCGGCGGGAAAATCGCGGGCGCCGGACGGCAGGGCGCGGCTAGCGTGGGAATCCATGACTTCTTCGAACGCACACATGACGATCCGTGACTTCCGCCCCGAGGACGCCGAGGCCGTGGCCGCGGCCCACCGGGCCGGGCGCGAGCACCTGGTGCTCTCCGCCGAGACCCTGATCTGGCTGAACGCCCAGCCGAGCCCCGAGGAGCACTTCCGCACCTTCGTCGCCGAGCTGGACGGCCGGGTGGTCGGCGCGGTGCGCTGCGGGGTGGTGCTCGGGACGACGGTCCAGGGTGTCGGCTACGCCAACGGCAGTGTGCTGCCCGAGTTCCGGCGGCACGGCGCGGCCACCGGGCTGCTGGCCGCGGCCGAACGGCACCTGACCGGGCACGGGGTGACGGAGCTGCACACCTGGCTGGACGACGAGCCCGCCTCGCTGGCCTTCGCCACCGCCCGGGGCTACCGGCTCGGACGCACCATGCAGTTCGCCGGACGGGACCTGGCGCTGCCGCTGCCGGCGGCGCCCGTCCGGCCCGCCGGTGTCGAGCTGCGCCCGGCCGCCGACTGGGCGGCCGACCCGCACCCTGTGTTCCTGGTCGAGGCGGACGCCATCCTGGACGAGCCCGGCAGCGAAGTGCCGATGGACGCCTACGAGTACGAGGACTGGCTGCGCAACGACTGGACCCGGCCGGACCGGGACCTCGCCCTGAGCGTGGTCGCCGTGGTGGACGGCCGCCCGGCCGCGTTCAGCATGGCGCAGACCGACGGGCTGGGCCGCTACTGGTCCGCGTTCACCGCCTGCCGCCGGGAGTTCCGCGGCCGGGGGCTGACCAAGCTGGCCAAGCTGGAGTCCCTGCGGCTCGCCGCCGCGGCCGGCCTGCGGCACGCGTACACCAGCAACGACACGACCAACGCGCCGATGCTGGCGATCAACGCGTGGCTGGGCTACGAGCGCTGCGCGGGGGAGCGCAAGGGGACCAAGCAGCTGGAGCAGCCGAAGCAGCCCTCGGAGCAGGGGATCTGACGCTCCGGAACCGGAGCGGGGGCACTTCGGCCAGATATGGTCCAGACCACGTGAGGCGAAACGGGACAGACCATTCCTCTTCGGGCGTGAAGTGGCTTGAACTGTAATAGTTTTGCTCCATTCCTGTCACTGCATGGGCATAATCGCGCACATGACGATCAGCCGTGCGAACGTGAGCGCGATTGCCGAGGACCTGTACGTGTGGCTCCCGCCGAAGCGGGGCTGGGGCCTGGCCAACTGCGGGCTGCTGGCCTCGGAGACCACCGCGCTCTGGATCGACACGCCGTACGACCCTTCGATGGCCGGGGAGTTCCTCGCCGCGAGCCGACGGCTGCTGCCGGACGGGGTCGGGATCGACCGGGTGGTCGTCACCCACGCCAACGGAGACCACCTGTGGGGCGCCGGGGTACTGCCGGACGCCGAGGTGATCGCCACCCGCGAGGCGCTGGAGCACATCCACTGGGAACCCACCCCGAAGCAGCAGCACGCCCTGGTCGCCAACAGCGACCCGGACTCGCCGCTCGGCGGCTACCTGAAGGAGCACTTCGGGCGGTTCGACTGGTCCGACACCGAGCCGGTGCGCCCCGACACCGTCTTCACCGGCGAGCTGGAACTGACCGTCGGCCGCTACCCGGTGCGGATCACCAGCCTGCCCGCCGCCCACACCGGCGGCGACCTGCTGGTCCACCTCCCGCACCAGCGCGCGGTGTTCACCGGCGACGTGATCTTCTCCTCGACCCCCGAGCAGCCCGGCGACCACCCCTCGCACTGGGCCGGACCGCTGGAGAACGTCATCGCCGCCTGCGAGCAGGCCCTCGCCACCGGCGCGGAGATCTTCGTGCCCGGCCACGGCCCGGTGCTCGACCGCGACGGCGTCCGGGAGCACATCGGCTACCTCGCCTACGTCCGCGAGCGCGCCCACGCCCTGCACGCCGCCGGGATACCCGCCCTCGACGCCGCCCGGCGGGTGATCGCCGAGCAGCGCTACCCCGAACTCGGCCTGCCCGAGCGGCTGGTGCTCACCATGGCGGCCGAGTACCGGCACCTGGACGGCTCGGCGGCCCCCGGCGCCCTGGAGGCCCTGGGCCAGGTCGCCATGGTGGCCCGGGAACTGGCCGAGGACTCCGCCCGCGCCCCGCGCCCGCGCACCGTCCGGAACTGACCCCGCCCGGCCCCGCCTCCCCGGCCCTGCCGCACCACCCGGTCCACCCCGCAAGCACTCCCGAGGACTTCGATGACGCTGATCGCGCTGATCGTCCTGGCGCTGGTCGCCGCCGTGGCCGCGGCCGTGCTCGCCCGCGGCCGGGCCCGGGCCCTCGCCAGGGCGACGGCCGCCGAGGCCGCGCTCGGCCGGGGCGAGGAGCGCACCCGGGCCGCCGAGGGCAGGCTTGCCCGCGCCGAGCAGCAGCAGCGCGACGCGCAGGAGGCCGCCCGGCACTCCGCCGAGGAGGCCCGGCGGGAGCGGGAGCGCACCCGGGCCGCCGAGGACAGCGTCCGCGAGGCGCAGGAGACGGCCCGGCAGGCACAGGCCGACGTCCGGGAGGCCGTGCAGCAGGGCGACGCCGCGACCGCCCGCGCAGAGCGGGCCGAGCAAGCGCTCGCCGCCGCCGAGGCGCGGGGCGCCGCGCTGCTCGCCGAGATCGGCCACCTCGCCCAGGAGCGGGTCGCCGCCACCGCCGTACGGCTCACCCACGCCAACGCCCCGCTGGTCGGCCCGCTGGACCCGCAGGCCGTCGGCCCCGAGGCGGTCCGGGCGCTGCAGGCCGTCCTGGACGCAGCCCTCGCCGCCCTCGCCGACGAGCGCGAACGGGTGGACGCCGCCGCCCGTGCCGCCATGCGCGGCGCCACCTCCCGGATCCAGACCCTGCTGTACCAGATCCAGAGCCTGGTCCAGCAGCTCCAGCACGAGAACGACGACCCCCGGCTGCTGGAGGTCGACTTCCGCAACGAGGTCGCGCTGCGCCGGATCCAGACCGTCGCGGTGCTCTGCGAGGCCTGGCCGGGCCTGGCCCGCACCGACTCGCCGCTCGCCGAGGTGGTCGTCGGCGCACTCTCCCGGGTGCCCGGGTACGCCCGGATCAAGGTCGCCAACCACCTGCGCGAGCAGCACCTCGCCGTGGTCGCCCGGGCCGCCGAGCCGATCGCCGTCAGCATCGCCGAACTGCTCGCCAACGCCACCGCCTACTCCCACCCGGAGACCGACGTCCCGGTCACCGTCCAGCAGGGCGGCCGCGGCGCGCTGGTGATCATCGACGACAGCGGCATCGGCATGGACGAGGACCAGCTGCGCCGCGCCCGCCGACTGCTGGCCGGCCCGCCCGACATGCTGCTCACCGAGCTCGGCAACCCGCCCAAGACCGGCTTCGCGGTGATCGGCAAGCTGGCCCGCCAGTACGGCTTCTCCTGCCACATCGAGCCCTCGCCCTACGGCGGCATGCGGACCATCCTGCGCATCCCGGCCGCGCTGGTGACCGTCGTGGACGACGAGCGGCAGCTGTCGGTGCTCACCCCGCTGCCGCTGCGGCCCGGCCCGGCGCCGGCGCCCACCGTCGCGGCCGTGCCGCCGATGCGCGACGCGGACGAGCAGGACGGCCCGCGGCTCGCCGACCGCCACAACCGGCCGGGCCCGCACCCGGTCCCCGCGATCCGGGTGGTGCCCGACCCGGTCGCGGACGGCCCGGAAGGCGACGAGCCGACGGCCGGTGCGCCCGCGGTGGACGCCCCCGTGGCCGTGGTCGAGGCCCCCGTGGCCGAGGCACCCGCGGTCGACGACGGCACCGGCCTGCCGACCCGGCGCCGCCGCCGTCCGCTGGCCGCGGAGCGCCCGGCCGCCGCAGCCGGGCCCGCCCCCGCCCCCCTGGCCGACCGCACCCCCGAGCGGGCCGCCGCCCACTGGCAGGCGCTGCAGCGGGGCACCGACTCCGGCCGGGCCGCCGTGGCCCGGGCCGCACGCGAGGAGGCCGCCGGCGCCGCACCCCGCCCGGCCGCTCCCGGACACAGCGACAGCACCACCGGCACGACGAACACCGGCAGCACCACCGGCGCGACCGGCACGCGTACGGGCGCCACCGGCAGCACCGGCAGCACCGGCAGCACCGGCAGCACCGGCACTTCCGGCGACACCGCCGCCGACCACGACCCCGGCGCCCGGAGCGCCGGTCCGACCTTAGAAGGAGCAGAGCAGTGAGCAGCACGCCCAGCCCGACCACCACCGACGAGATCTCGTGGGTGCTGACCCCGCTGCTGGAGCTGCCGGGGGTGCTGCACGCGGTCATCGCCACCGGGGACGGCCTGGTCGAGGGCGCCTCGGACGGCCTGGAGCGGGCCTCGGCCGAGCGGGTCGCCGCAATGACCGCCACCGTGCACGCCGCCGCCCGTGCCTTCACCGCCGCGTTCACCGACGTCGAGCGGCCCAGGCTGGCCCAGACCGTGGTGGAGTCCGACCTCGGCTACGCCGTCGTGGTGCCCGCCGGGGAGAACACCTCGCTCGCCGTCTTCACCTCGCCGGAAGCCCAACTCGGCAACGTGGCCTACCAGATGCAGCTGCAGGTCGCCGCCCTCGGTCGCGCGCTCGCGAGCCCGACCCGGCGGCAGGACGACGACGAGCGGTCATGACCGCCACCCCCCGCAGGCGGATGGTGCCCGCCTACCTGGCCACCGGCGGCCGCAGCCGCCCCGGCACCAAGGGCTTCGAGCGGCTGACCGTGCTGTTCGCCGACCGCGCCGACCCGCCGAACGCGCTCGACCCCGAACACCGCCGGCTGTGGGAACTGCTGCGCCCCGGCGCGCTCACCGTGGTGGAGGCCGCCGCACACCTGAGGCTGCCGGTCAGCGCCACCGTCTTCCTCGCGGCCGACCTGGTCGAGGCGGGCTGCCTGCGCGCCCGCGCGCCGATCCCGCGCGCCCAGCAGACCGACCGCTCCATCGTCGAGAGGCTCCTCGTTGGACTCCGTGCGCTCCGGTGACCCGGCCGGCCGGCCGGGCCCGGAAGACCAGAGCCGGGTGGGCTACCTGCCCGACCAGGACCAGACACTGATGAAACTGGTGGTGGCCGGCCCGTTCGGGGTCGGCAAGACCACCCTCATCCGCACCCTCTCCGAGATCGCCACCCTGCACACCGAGGAGGCGATGACCGAGACCGGCCGTCCGGTGGACGACCTGGCCGGCGTGCCCGAGAAGGTCACCACCACCGTCGCCGTCGACTTCGGCCGGCTCACCCTGCCCGGCAACGTCGTGCTCTACATGTTCGGCACCCCCGGCCAGCGCCGCTTCTTCCCGCTCTGGCGGGACATCGCCCGCGGCGCCCTGGGCGCCCTGGTGCTCGCCGACACCCGACGGCTGGCCGACTCCTTCGAGATCATGGACATGGTCGAGGAGCAGGGCCTGCCGTACGCCGTCGCCGTCAACCGCTTCCCGGACGCGCCGGACCACCCGGTCGACGTGCTGCGCACCCACCTGGACCTGCACGCCGCCACCCCGCTGCTGCTCTGCGACGCCCGGGACCGCGACAGCAGCCTGGACGCGCTGATCGCGCTGGCCGAGCACGTCCTGGACTCCCTGCCCGCGGCGCCCGCCGCCCCCGTCACACCGGAGCAGCCGTGACCGCCGAGTCCCGCCCGACCCCGATCCACGGCCCGGACTTCGCCGCCGATCCCCAGCCGGTCTACGAGCGGCTGCGGCGGCACGGTGCGGTCGCCCCGGTGGAGATCGCCCCCGGCGTGGAGGCCCTGCTGGTCACCGACTACCAGGCCGCGCTGGACCTGCTGCGCGACACCGACACCTTCTCCAAGGACTCCCGGGTCTGGCAGCACAACCTGCCGCCGGACTCCCCGCTGATGCCGATGCTCGGCTACCGCCCGACCGCGCTGTTCAGCGACGGCGAGACGCACGCGCGCTACCGGACGGTGATCACCGACGCCCTCGCGCTGTTCGAACCGCACCGGCTCCAGCGCCAGGTCGCCGAGACCGCGCACCGGCTGATCGACCGCTTCGCCGCCGTCGGGCGGGCCGACCTGATCGCCGAGTACGCCCGTCAGTTGCCCGCCTTCGCGCTGACCACCTGGTTCGGCGTGCCCGAGGCGCAGCACGCCGAGATGGTGGCCGCGATCACCGGGCTGATCGAGTCCACCGAACAGGCGGGCGCCGCGTACGGGAAGCTCCTCGCGGTGGTCACCGCGATGGTCGCCGAGCGCCGAGAGCGCCCCCGGCACGACCTCACCTCCTGGTACGTCACCCACCCGGTCGGGCTGGACGACGACGAGGTGATCCGGCAGATCACCCTGACCCTGATCGCCGGACACGAGCCGACCACCAACCTGATCGGCAACGCCCTGCTGCGCCTGCTCACCGACGCCCGCTACGCCGGCTCGCTGTTCGGCGGCGCGATGACCGCCCACCAGGCGATCGACGAGGTGCTCTGGCACGCGCCGCCGATGGCCAACTTCTCGGCCCACTACCCGCGGTACGACATCACCTTCCACGGCCGCGAGATCGAGGCGGGCTCCCTGGTGCTGGTCTCGTACGCGGCCGCCAACTCCCAGGCCGCGCCGCCCGCCGAGGACAGCGGGCCGCGCAGCGGCGGGAGCGCCCACCTGGCCTGGGCGGCCGGCCCGCACGCCTGTCCGGCCCGGGACCCGGCCCTGCTGATCGCGATCACCGCGATCGAGCAGCTGGGCAGCCGCCTCAGCGACCTCGAACTGGCCACGCCCGCCGAGGACCTGCTCTGGCGCCCGGGCCCGTTCCACCGGGCGCTGACGCACCTGCCGGTCCGCTTCCAGCCGGTCGAGGGGTAGCGCGAGGGCCCGGACACCCTCGGGGTGCCCGGGCCCTCGCGTACGCCGCTACTCGGCCGGCTTCAGCGTCAGCGAGACGCTGTTGATGCAGTAGCGCTGGTCGGTCGGCGTGCCGTAGCCCTCGCCCTCGAAGACGTGCCCGAGGTGCCCGCCGCACTTGGCGCAGCGCACCTCGACCCGGCGCATGCCGAGCGAGGTGTCCTCGATGTACTGGACCCGGTCCCCGGCCAGCGGCGCGTAGTAGGACGGCCAGCCGCAGTGGCTGTCGAACTTGGTCTCGGAGCTGAACAGCTCGGACCCGCAGGCCCGGCAGCTGTAGACACCGACCGTCTTGGTGTCGGTGTACTCACCGGTGAACGGGCGCTCGGTGCCCGCCTCGCGGAGCACGTGGTACTCCTCGGGGCTGAGCTGGGCGCGCCACTCGGCCTCGGTCTTCTCGATCTCGTAGCTCATCTCACGGCTCCCGGTCGCGGCGTACGTCGGACGGACGTGGGTCAGACGTTGGATGCAACGTTCGCGAGGTGCGTCAGGCCTCCCTCGATATGGTCAAGGATGGCCGGGCCGAGGTTGGTGACGTCCCCCGCGCCCATGGTGAGCAGCAGGTCGCCCGGGCGGGCGAGGCCGGCCAGCAGGGCGGGGGCGGCGGCGAAGGAGTGCTCGGCGGTGACCTCGGCGCCAGCCCGGCGGGCCGCGTCGATGATCAGCTCGCTGGTCACGCCGGGGATCGGGTCCTCGCGGGCCGGGTAGATGTCCAGCACCACCGAGGCGTCGGCCAGCGCCAGGGCCCGGCCCATCTCCTCGGAGAGCTGCTGGGTGCGGCTGAACAGGTGCGGCTGGAAGACCACCAGCACCCGGCCGCCACCGGTCAGGCCCTCCCGGATCGCCTCCAGGTCGGCGGTCATCTCGGTGGGGTGGTGGGCGTAGGAGTCGATCACCTGGACCCCGCCGGCCTCGCCCTTGAGCTGGAGGCGGCGGCGCACGCCGGTGTAGGCGCCGAGCGCCTTGGCCAGGTCGGCGGCCGGGACGCCCAGCGCGACGCCGGCGGCCAGCGCGGCCACCGCGTTGTGGGCGTAGTGCCGGCCGGGCACCGAGACGGTGAAGGACAGCTCGGCGCCGTCCAGCAGCACGGTGACCTCGCTGGTCATGCCGTGGGCGACCACCGAGAGCACCCGCAGGTCGGCGTCCTCGGCGGAGCCGACCGTCACCACGTTCAGGCCCTCGCGGCCGGCCACCCGGGAGGTGAGCTCGCGGGCGCCGTCGTGGTCGGCCGAGACCACCAGGGTGCCGCCGGGGACGATCCGGCCGACGAAGGTCTCGAAGGACTCGTAGATCTCCTCGATCGAGGCGTAGTTGGCGTGGTGGTCCAGCTCCACGTTGAGCACGATCGCCACCTCGGGCGCGTACTTGTGGAAGCTGCGGTCGCTCTCGTCCGCCTCGGCGACGAAGATCTCGCCGGTGCCGTGGTGGGCGTTGGAGCCGGGGGCGTCGAGGTCGCCGCCGATCGCGTAGGACGGGTCCAGGCCCAGCTCTCCGAGGGCGACGGCGAGCATGCTGGTGGTGGTGGTCTTGCCGTGGGTGCCGGCCACCGCCAGCGCCCGGCGGCCGCCCATCAGCGCGGCCAGCGCGTCGGAGCGGTGCACCACCGGGATGCCGCGCTCGTGGGCGGCGACCAGCTCGGGGTTGTCGGCGCGGATCGCGCTGGAGACGACCACGCTGCTGGTGCCGTCCGGGACGTGCTCGGCGGCGTGGCCGACGTGCACGGTGGCGCCGAGGGCGCGCAGCGCGAGGACGGTCTCGGACTCCTTGGAGTCGCTGCCGGAGACGCCGGCCCCGCGCACGGCGAGGATCTTCGCCAGGCCGGACATCCCGGCGCCGCCGATGCCGATGAAGTGCGGGGCGTGCAGGTCGTGGGCGGCGTCGTTCAAAGCGTGGCTCCGTACGGGCGGGGGCAGACAGGTCGGGCGGACGGGACGGGAAGACGGAATCGTCCTCGCGGGCGGACCGCAAGGACGATTCTGCACCACCACCGGGCGGGGCTAGGAGTCGCTGGCGAACAGCCTGAGCACCGGGACCCCCACCTTGTGCCGGGCCTGGGAGGCCCAGTCGCGGTGGAAGAACTCCTCGACGAAGTGCGGCGAGGTGAGCACCACCACCTCGTCCGCCCGCTGCTCCTCGACGACCGCGCGCAGCCGCGCCAGCGGCTTCTCCTCCACCAGCTCGCCCACCGCCGCGGCCCCGGCCGTGCGCAGGTGGCGCAGGCTGTGCTCCAGCGACTCGGTGGCCACCGTCGGGCCGCTCTCGGACTCGTCGTGCTCGTGCACCACCTTGTCGAGGTGGCCGAGGGCGACGTCGTCGAGCGCCCGCAGCAGTTCGTCCTGCTTGCCGCGCGGCTGCATCAGGACGACGAAGGACACCTCCTCCTCGCCGTGGAGCGTGGTGACGAGTTCCACGTCCGCGTCCGAGAGAGCCTTTTCGATCATCAGTACCGTCTTGAACACGTGAGTCCCTTCCAGTGGCCGGCCCCCGGGCCCCGGCATCGCATAACGGGCTCACGATCAGGGGGTCACGGGGTCATCCGAACCCGGGCGACGCAGGTAGCGGGTGAAGAGGAAACCTTTCTGCTCGATCAATGAGACCAGCCGCATCCGCTGCACGTCCGGCATTTGCGCATCGTGGAGGATGCGCGGCGCGTCGCCGCCGGTGAGCAGCGGGGCCAGCGACAGGCACAGCTCGTCCAGCAGGCCGTCCGCCGCGAGCTGCCCCAGCAGGCGCGGGCCGCCCTCGGTCAGCAGGCGGGTCCAGCCCCGCGCGGCCAGGGCCGCCACGCCCGCCCGCAGGTCCACCGCGCCGGTGCCGGCGAGCACCAGGTCGGCCACCTCGGCGACCGCCCGGCGGCGCTCCTCGGAGGCGTCCTCGGTGGTGATCACCACCGTCCTGACCAGCGGTTCGGTGAACAGCGGAGCCGTCAGGTCCAGCTGCAGCGAGCGGCTCACCACGGCGATCACCGGGGCGGGCGCCTGCCCGGCCGCCGCCCGGGCCGCCGCGAACTCCTTGCGCGCCCTGGCCGGCCGGTAGCCCTCGGCGCGGACCGTCTCCGCGCCCACCAGTACCACGTCCGACAGCGCCCGCAGCACCCCGAAGATCCGCTTGTCGGCGTCGCCGGAGAGGCCCTCGGAGAGCCCGTCCAGCCTGGCCCCGCCGTCCAGGCCGGACACCATGTTGGCGCGCAGCCAGGGGCGCCCCTGATTCACCTGTTCGGGGTACGCGTACACGGCGGCGAGCGATTCCAGTGCGGCCGGATCCTCGAGCCGCCCGTCCAGCGGGCTGATCAACTGTTGCATGTCCTCAGTCTTCCACCGCGGCCCCGGCGCCGGCCGGGGGCCGCGGGCCCCGCGTCCGGACCCGTGCGTCGTTCGGACGGCTCACCCGGCAGGCGTACCCTCTACTGATGTGCCCGCAGCCTCCCACTCCGCAACCGCGCCCGAGCCGATAACCGCCGCACCCGTGTCCGGCTCCCCGATCGCGCTCACCGACCGCCGTCCCGTGGTGCCCGCCGAGCGGCTGGTCGCCGAGATGGTCCCGCCGCCCCGGTTCGCCGACGTGAGCTTCGGGACGTACATCCCGGACCCGACCCAGCCGAGCCAGTACGAGGCCGTCCAGGTCCTGGAGCAGTTCGCGGCCACCCTCGGTGGAGGAAACGGTTCCGCGCCCAAGCGCAGCTGGTTCCGCCGCTCCGCCCCCGCGCCCACCGGCCCGGCCGGGGTCTACCTCGACGGCGGCTACGGTGTCGGCAAGACCCACCTGCTCGCCTCGCTCTGGCACGCCGCCCCCGGCCCCAAGGCCTTCGGCACCTTCGTCGAGCTGACCAACCTGGTCGGCGCGCTCGGTTTCCAGCAGGCCGTGCGGACCCTCTCCGGCCACACCCTGCTCTGCATCGACGAGTTCGAGCTGGACGACCCGGGCGACACCGTGCTGGTCTCCACCCTGCTCGGCCGGCTGGTCGACAACGGCGTGAAGCTGTGCGCCACCTCGAACACCCTGCCGGAGAAGCTCGGCGAGGGCCGCTTCGCCGCCGCCGACTTCCTGCGCGAGATCCAGGGCCTGTCCGCGCACTTCCGCCCGATGCGGATCGACGGCCAGGACTACCGCCACCGCGGCCTGCCGGACGCCCCGCCGCCGTACACCGACGAGGCCGTCGCGGCCGCCGCGGCCCGCACCCCCGGCGCCTCGCTGGACGACTTCGACACCCTGCTCGCCCACCTCTCCGCCGTCCACCCCAGCCGCTACGGCGCGCTGCTGGACGACGTCACCGCGGTCTGCCTGCGCGGCGTCAAGCAGGTCGACGACCAGTCCACCGCGCTGCGCCTGGTCGTGCTGGCCGACCGGATGTACGACCGCGAGCTGCCGATCACCGCCTCCGGCCTGCCCTTCGACCAGGTCTTCCCGGAGGAGATGCTGCGCGGCGGCTACCGCAAGAAGTACCTGCGCGCCATCTCCCGCCTGGTCGCCCTCGCCCGGGACAGCGCCGGGTAGGACCCCGCTTGTCGGTGGTGGGTCGTACCGTTGAGTGGTGCGTCCCATCACGAGTATTGAGCGGTCCGTGGCGCCCTTCGAGGTCGTCAGCCCCTTCCAGCCGAACGGCGACCAGCCGGCGGCGATCGCCGAGCTGGAGCGGCGGATCAGGGGAGGGGAGAAGGACGTCGTGCTGCTCGGTGCCACCGGCACCGGCAAGTCGGCCACCACGGCCTGGATGATCGAGAAGCTCCAGCGGCCCACCCTGGTGATGGCGCCGAACAAGACGCTGGCCGCCCAGCTGGCCAACGAGTTCCGCGAGTTGCTGCCGAACAACGCGGTCGAGTACTTCGTCTCGTACTACGACTACTACCAGCCCGAGGCGTACGTCCCGCAGACGGACACCTACATCGAGAAGGACTCCTCGATCAACGAGGAGGTCGAGCGGCTGCGCCACTCGGCGACCAACTCGCTGCTCACCCGCCGGGACGTCGTCGTGGTCGCCTCGGTCTCCTGCATCTACGGCCTCGGCACCCCGCAGGAGTACGTGGACCGCATGGTGCGGCTGAAGGTCGGCCAGGAGATCGACCGGGACGACCTGCTGCGCCGCTTCGTCGACATCCAGTACGCCCGCAACGACGTGGCCTTCACCCGCGGCACCTTCCGGGTCCGCGGGGACACCATCGAGATCTTCCCGGTCTACGAGGAGCTGGCCGTCCGGATCGAGATGTTCGGCGACGAGATCGAGGCGCTGTACACCCTGCACCCGCTCACCGGCGAGATCATCAGCCAGGACGACTCGGTCTACGTCTTCCCCGCCTCGCACTACGTGGCCGGCCCCGAGCGGATGGAGCGGGCGGTCAACGGCATCGAGGCGGAGCTGACGCGGACCCTCGCCAAGCTGGAGAAGCAGGGCAAGCTGTTGGAGGCCCAGCGGCTGCGGATGCGCACCACCTACGACATCGAGATGCTGCGCCAGATCGGCACCTGCTCGGGCGTCGAGAACTACTCGATGCACTTCGACGGCCGCGAGCCCGGCTCCCCGCCGAACACCCTGCTCGACTACTTCCCGGAGGACTTCCTCCTGGTCATCGACGAGTCGCACGTCACCGTCCCGCAGATCGGCGCGATGTACGAGGGCGACGCCTCGCGCAAGCGCACCCTGGTCGAGCACGGCTTCCGGCTGCCCTCCGCGATGGACAACCGCCCGCTGAAGTGGGAGGAGTTCCTGGAGCGGATCGGCCAGACCGTCTACCTCTCGGCGACGCCGGGCCCGTACGAGCTGTCGCGCGGCGACGGCCAGGTCGAGCAGATCATCCGCCCGACCGGCCTGATCGACCCCGAGGTGATCGTCAAGCCGACCGAGGGCCAGATCGACGACCTGGTGCACGAGGTCCGCAAGCGGGTCGAGCGGGACGAGCGCGTCCTGGTCACCACGCTGACCAAGAAGATGGCCGAGGACCTCACCGACTACATGCTCGGCCTGGACATCCGGGTCCGGTACCTGCACAGCGACGTGGACACCCTGCGCCGGGTGGAGCTGCTGCGCGAACTGCGGGCGGGCCGGTTCGACGTGCTGGTCGGCATCAACCTGCTGCGCGAGGGCCTGGACCTGCCCGAGGTGTCGCTGGTGGCGATCCTGGACGCGGACAAGGAGGGCTTCCTGCGCTCCGGCACCTCGCTGATCCAGACGATCGGCCGCGCGGCCCGCAACGTCTCCGGCCAGGTCCACATGTACGCGGACAAGATCACCCCCGCGATGGAGAAGGCCATCGACGAGACCAACCGCCGCCGGGCCGTGCAGCAGGCCTACAACAAGAAGCACGGGATCGACCCGCAGCCGCTGCGCAAGAAGATCGGCGACATCCTGGACACCCTCGCCCGCGAGGACGTCGACACCGACGAGCTGCTCTCCACCGGCTACCGCAACCAGGGCAAGGGCAAGGCCCCGGTGCCGGCGCTGGGCGCGGAGCGCAAGCCGGGCAAGTCCCTGCCGGCCGCCGAGCTGGCGGACCTGATCCAGGAGATGACCGACCGGATGCACACGGCCGCCGCCGACCTCCAGTTCGAGGTCGCGGCCCGGCTGCGCGACGAGGTCAAGGAGCTGAAGAGGGAACTGCGGCAGATGCGCGAGGCCGGTGTGGCGTAGGTACGTCGGAGGGGAGCCTCCGCGCGGCGAACGGTCTTGGCCGGAATGGCACCGGTCAAGACCACAGGTGTCTCAGCCTTGCCACAAACGGGGAAACCCGGGGAAGGGCGGGGTGCCGCAGGCCCTAGGCTGGCCTGCGGCACCGTGCCCGCGGGACGGGATCGCGGGCCGTACGCAGAGGGGGCCTCAGCCGGGGGACGGCGACGGGGTGTTCCACCGTGGAGCCGCGTGGGTGTGACCGCGCGGCCGGCAGAGAGGACAACGTCGTGTCGGTGAACCTGGCCAAGGGCCAGAAGGTCAGCCTCCAGAAGGGGCAGGGCGGCACCCTGACCGTGGTGCGGATGGCCCTGGGCTGGCAGGCGGCCCCCAAGCGCGGGCTGTTCGGCAGCCGCACCCGGAAGATCGACCTGGACGCCTCGGCGCTGCTGTACGCCGAGAAGACCCCGTCCGACGTGGTGTTCTTCTCGCACCTGGAGAGCAACGACGGCTCCGTCCGGCACACCGGCGACAACCTGGAGGGCGGCTCGGGGGCCGAGGACGACGAGGCGATCCTGGTCGACCTGGTGCACGTGCCGGTCAACATCACCCAGGTGGTGTTCACGGTGAGCTCGTACACCGGGCAGACCTTCGCCGAGGTGCAGCGGGCGCACTGCCGGCTGGTGGACGAGACCACCGGGCTGGAGCTGGCCCGCTACGAGCTGGCGGGCGGCGGGCCGCACACCGGGCAGATCATGGCCAAGGTGGTCCGGGACGGCAACGGCGGCTGGGAGATGCAGGCGATCGGCGCGCCGGCCAAGGGGCGCACCTTCCAGGACCTGCTGCCGGCGATCGAGCCGTTCCTGTAGCCGGGCTGCGCGTTCTTTACCTTCTTTACCTTTCCTTGGCTGTCCTGTTACTCTCGTTGGCAGCGGAGGGGAGTATTCCTCGACAGCCGACCCCGTCATCACGGGTGCCCGTCGCGGCACCCCGGGGCGCTGGCCCGATGGGCGGAAGAGACCTCCGGCAGTGACGATGACTGTCTCGCCTACCTGCCGGAGGAGCAGTAGTGGACGTTTCCGTAACCATGTGGGTTTCCACGATCCTGGTGCTGATCGCACTGGTCGTGGCCGACTTCTTCATCGGAGGGCGCAAGCCGCACGAGGTCTCGATCAAGGAGGCCGGGATCTGGACGGCCGTCTGGGTCGCCCTGGCGGTGCTCTTCGGTGGCTTCCTCTGGTGGCACTCCGGCGGGGAGCCCGCCGGTGAGTTCTTCGCCGGCTACATCACCGAGAAGTCGCTCAGTGTCGACAACCTCTTCGTGTTCATCCTGATCATGGGCAAGTTCGCGGTGCCCAGGATCTACCAGCAGCGCGTACTGATGTTCGGTGTGATCATCGCGCTGGTGCTCCGGGCGGTGTTCATCGCCGGCGGCGCCGCGCTGGTCTCCGAGTTCTCCTGGGTGTTCTTCATCTTCGGCGGCTTCCTGATCTGGACGGCCTGGAAGCTGATCAAGGAGGCCCGCGCCGAGGAGGAGGGCGAGGAGGAGTTCGAGGAGAACCGCGTCCTCAAGTCGATCACGCGGCGCTTCCCGGCCACCGACGACTACCGCGGCACCAAGCTGTTCGTCCTGGAGAACGGCCGCCGGCTGATCACCCCGATGCTGATCGTCATGCTGGCGATCGGCACCACCGACGTGCTGTTCGCGCTGGACTCGATCCCGGCGATCTTCGGCCTGACCCAGGACCCGTACATCGTCTTCACCGCCAACGCCTTCGCCCTGATGGGGCTGCGCCAGCTGTACTTCCTGATCGGCGGCCTGCTGAAGAAGCTGGTCCACCTGTCGTACGGCCTGTCGGTGATCCTCGGTTTCATCGGCGTGAAGCTGGTGCTGCACGCCGCCCACGAGGCCGGCGCGACGTGGGCCCCGGAGATCGGCATCCCGTTCGCCCTGGGCTTCATCGTGCTGGTCCTGGCGGTCACCACCTTCACCAGCCTCCGGGCCACGAGGAAGGCCGAGCGCGAGGAGCACGAGAAGCTCGACGCCTGATCCGCCAGGTGCACACCGGGGCCCCCGCGACCGCTTCCGGTCGCGGGGGCCCCGGTCGTCCGGCGGGGCGTTCGGCGGGGCGGGCTACCAGCCGCGCTCGCGCCACTCCTCCAGGTGCGGGCGCTCGGCGCCGAGGGTGGTGTCGTTGCCGTGGCCGGGGTAGACCCAGGCCTCGTCCGGCAGGACGTCGAAGATCTTCTCGGTGACGTCCCGGTAGAGGGTCCGGAAGGCCTCCGGATCCCCCCAGGTGTTGCCCACGCCGCCAGGGAAGAGGCAGTCGCCGGTGAAGACGTGCGGGTGGCCCTGGGGGTCGTCGTAGATCAGCACGATGGCGCCCGGGGTGTGGCCGACCAGGTGCCGGACGGTCAGTCCGACCTCGCCGACCCGCAGCGTGTCGCCGTCGGCGAGCAGCAGCTCGGTGGGGACGTCGATGCCCTCGGCGTCGTGCTCGCCGGCGGCGGTGCGGGCGCCGGTGGTGGCGACGACCTCGGCCAGTGCGCCCCAGTGGTCGTGGTGCCGGTGGGTGGTGACCACCGTCTCGAGGTCGTCCCCGACGGTCTCCAGCAGCACCGGCGCGTCGGCGGCCGCGTCGATCAGGAGCTGCTCGTCGGTGGCCCGGCAGCGCAGCAGGTAGGCGTTGTTGTCGTACGGGCCGACGGCCACCTTGGTGATGATCAGGTGGGCCAGTTCCCGCACGTCCGGCGCTCCGCCGACCTTGACCGCTCCGTGGTACGTCATCCGTTCGCTCCCTCTGCAGTGGCTCCTGGGATCATCCTCGCGCCGTCAGCCCATCGGGGGAAGCTGGGGGAGGGCGGTGTCGGGGGTGCGGTGCAGGCCGTCCCCGGCGGAGCGGCCGGAGAGCCAGGCGGTCAGCGCGCGGACCGGGCCCTCGACGGTCAGGGACACCTCGCCGGTGCCGATCACGGCGCGGTCCCCGGTGTCGTCCGAGACCAGCTCGACGGCCGGCAGGCCGGCCTCCTCGGCCAGCCCCTCGGCGAGCTTGCGGAACTGGGCGACGGCGAACGGCTCCGGCCAGTGCGCGGGGGTGTACCCGGCGTCCAGGTCGACGTGGTGGTACTCCAGCTCCACCACGCGCTTGGCCGGGATGTCGCAGGCCGGGAAGACGTAGCCGAAGCGGTGCCTGACCTCGGCGGCCCAGGCCTCGGGGCCCAGCAGCGCGGCGGCCTCGGCGAAGCCGGCGTGGGAGTCGCGCAGGTCGGCGAGCTGGACCTCCAGCGGCCGCGGCGCGTCGCGCTCGATGCCCTCGTCGCGGGCCTGGTGGCTGGCGTACTGGGGGATGTCGGTGCCGGTG
Organism: Kitasatospora sp. NPDC032121; assembly: GCF_055580145.1. Lineage (NCBI taxonomy): Bacteria > Bacillati > Actinomycetota > Actinomycetes > Kitasatosporales > Streptomycetaceae > Kitasatospora > Kitasatospora sp. NPDC032121. The sequence continues at coordinate 158,054 of NZ_JBVILX010000008.1, forward strand.
CGGGCGCCGTTCAGCAGGTTGACCAGGGAGTCGGCGTTGCGGGCGAGGTGGGCCAGCACGTGGCCGCGGGTCCAGCCGGGCAGCGCGGAGGGCTCGGCGAGGGCCTCGGGCTTCAGTTCGGCCGCGGTGTGCAGCAGGTGCCGGGTGCTCTCCTCGACCTGGGCCAGGTGCCGGGTGGCGGAGGCGGCGGCGGACTGCGGGTCGGTCGACTGCGGGTCGGTCATCGAATCTGCCTTCTGTGACGAGACGGCGCGTTGCCCCTGCGGGGCTTCGCTCGTTGACCAGGTGACGCTACCGCCGAACCGGGGCCCTGAGCAGGGGGTATTTCGGTCCGGGTGCGGACCGTCCCGAGGCGGCCCTCACTCGTTCGGGTGGTCCCCGCTGGACAGAGTCGAGATTCGAACGTCTGAGCTATAGGCTGGCTGCCGCATCCTGGAAGAAGTACCGATACTCACCGCAAGCCGTCTCGCCCCGGAGAAAGGCGCCAGAAGCAGTGGCCGACCGCCTCATCGTCCGCGGTGCTCGCGAGCACAACCTCAAGAACGTCTCGCTCGACCTGCCCCGCGACTCCCTCATCGTCTTCACGGGCCTCTCCGGCTCCGGCAAGTCCTCGCTCGCCTTCGACACGATCTTCGCCGAGGGCCAGCGCCGCTACGTCGAGTCGCTGTCCTCCTACGCACGTCAGTTCCTCGGGCAGATGGACAAGCCCGACGTGGACTTCATCGAGGGCCTCTCCCCGGCCGTCTCGATCGACCAGAAGTCCACCAACCGCAACCCCCGTTCGACCGTCGGCACCATCACCGAGGTCTACGACTACCTGCGCCTGCTGTTCGCCCGGATCGGCAAGCCGCACTGTCCGCACTGCGGCCGCCCCATCGCCAAGCAGTCGCCGCAGGCGATCGTCGACAAGGTGCTGGAGCTCGCCGAGGGCACCCGCTTCCAGGTGCTGAGCCCGGTGGTGCGCGAGCGCAAGGGCGAGTTCGTCGACCTCTTCGCCGACCTCCAGTCCAAGGGCTACTCCCGCGCCCGCGTCGACGGCGAGACGATCCAGCTCGCCGAGCCGCCGAAGCTCAAGAAGCAGGAGAAGCACACCATCGAGGTGGTGATCGACCGCCTGACCGTCAAGGACAGCGCCAAGCGGCGGCTCACCGACTCGGTGGAGACGGCCCTGCGGCTGTCCGGCGGCATGGTCGTCCTCGACTTCGTCGACCTCCCCGAGGACGACCCGGAGCGCGAGCGGATGTACTCCGAGCACCTCTACTGCCCGTACGACGACGTGTCGTTCGAGGAGCTGGAGCCGCGCTCGTTCTCCTTCAACTCGCCCTTCGGCGCCTGCCCGGACTGCTCGGGCCTGGGCAACCGGATGGAGGTCGACCCGGAGCTGGTCGTGCCGGACGTCGAGCGCTCGCTCGACGAGGGCGCGATCCACCCGTGGTCGGCCGGGCACGCCAAGGAGTACTTCCAGCGACTGATCGACGCGCTGGCCGAGGAGCTCGGCTTCCGCACCGACATCCCCTGGGCCGGGCTGCCCGCCCGGGCCAAGAAGGCGCTGCTGCACGGGCACAAGCACCAGGTGCAGGTCCGCTACCGCAACCGCTTCGGCCGGGAGCGCTCGTACAGCACCGGCTTCGAGGGCGCGATCCCCTTCATCCAGCGCCGGCACACCGAGGCGGAGAGCGACAGCAGCCGCGAGCGCTTCGAGGGCTACATGCGCGAGGTGCCCTGCCCGACGTGCCGGGGCACCAGGCTCAAGCCGGTGGTGCTCGCGGTCACCGTCCAGGACAAGTCGATCGCCGACGTCTCCTCGATGTCGATCAGCGACTGCTCCGAGTTCCTGGGCGCGATGAAGCTGAACGCCCGGGACAAGCAGATCGCCGAGCGGGTCCTCAAGGAGGTCAACGAGCGGCTGCGCTTCCTGGTCGACGTCGGCCTGGACTACCTCTCGCTGGACCGCGCGGCCGGCACCCTGTCCGGCGGCGAGGCCCAGCGCATCCGGCTGGCCACCCAGATCGGCTCCGGCCTGGTCGGCGTGCTGTACGTGCTGGACGAGCCGTCCATCGGCCTGCACCAGCGGGACAACCACCGACTGATCGAGACGCTGGTGCGGCTGCGCGACATCGGCAACACCCTGATCGTCGTGGAGCACGACGAGGACACCATCAAGACCGCGGACTGGGTGGTCGACATCGGCCCGGGCGCCGGCGAGCACGGCGGCAAGGTGGTGCACTCCGGCTCGCTGAAGCAGCTGCTCACCAACAAGGAGTCGCTGACCGGCCAGTACCTCTCCGGCAAGCGGTCCATCCCGATCCCGGGCTCCCGCCGCGAGCGGGACAAGAAGCGCCAGCTGACCGTCCACGGCGCCCGCGAGCACAACCTCAAGGACGTCACGGTCGGCTTCCCGCTCGGCACCTTCACGGCGATCACCGGTGTCTCCGGCTCCGGCAAGTCGACGCTGGTCAACGACATCCTGTACACCCACCTCGCCCGGGAGCTGAACGGCGCCCGCAGCGTGCCCGGCCGGCACACCCGGATCACCGGCACCGACCAGGTGGACAAGGTGGTGCACGTCGACCAGTCGCCGATCGGCCGCACCCCGCGCTCCAACCCGGCCACCTACACCGGGGTGTTCGACCACGTCCGCCGGCTCTTCGCGGAGACGCAGGAGGCCAAGGTCCGCGGCTACCTGCCCGGCCGGTTCTCCTTCAACGTCAAGGGCGGCCGCTGCGAGAACTGCTCGGGCGACGGCACCATCAAGATCGAGATGAACTTCCTGCCGGACGTCTACGTGCCGTGCGAGGTCTGCCACGGCGCCCGGTACAACCGGGAGACGCTGGAGGTCCACTACAAGGGCAGGTCCATCGCCGAGGTGCTGGACATGCCGATCGAGGAGGCGCTGGACTTCTTCGAGGCCGTCCCGGCGATCGCCCGGCACCTGCGGACGCTCAACGACGTCGGCCTCGGCTACGTCCGGCTCGGCCAGTCCGCGCCCACCCTGTCCGGCGGTGAGGCGCAGCGCGTCAAGCTCGCCTCGGAGCTCCAGAAGCGCTCCACCGGGCGGACGGTCTACGTGCTGGACGAGCCCACCACCGGCCTGCACTTCGAGGACATCAGCAAGCTGATCAAGGTGCTCAGCGGGCTGGTCGACAAGGGGAACACGGTGATCGTCATCGAGCACAACCTCGATGTGATCAAGACCGCCGACTGGGTCGTCGACATGGGCCCCGAGGGCGGCTCCGGCGGTGGCACGGTGGTCGCCGAGGGCACCCCGGAGCAGATCGCCGCCGTCCCCGAGAGCCACACCGGCAAGTTCCTGCGGGACATCCTGCCGGCCGGGTTCACGGACGCCCCGGCCGCCGCCCCGGCGAAGAAGGCGCCGCGCAAGCGCGCGGCCGCCGCGAAGAAGTAGCTCCGCCCGCCCGCCCCGCCCGTCCCGGGCCACCCTGACAGCCAGGGGCACCCCGGGAACGGCGGGGCGGGCGCCGCATAGACTTCCGTGGTCCCTCGCAGCAGCAGCAACCGTAGGAGCACACCGATGTCCGAGGCCCCCGAGACCAGCCCCGCCGCCTCCCGCCGCACCCTGCTCTGCGGGGCCGCGGCCGTCCTGGCGGCCGGCGGCACCGTGGCGGTCAGCGGATGCTCGTCCTCGTCCTCCTCCGACAAGGGCGCCCTCAAGGGCCCCGTCGACCTCGGCCCGGCCTCGGCCGTGCCGGAGGGCGGCGGCAAGGTCTACCGCGAGCAGAAGATCGTGGTGACCCAGCCCACCGCCGGCCAGTACAAGGCGTTCAACGCCCGGTGCACCCACGCCGGCTGCCTCGTGGACCAGGTGAAGAACGCCCAGATCCAGTGCCCCTGCCACGGCAGCCGCTTCGCCATCGCCGACGGCGCCGTGCAGGACGGACCGGCCTCCACCCCGCTGCCCGCCTACACCGTCACGGTCGAGGGCGGCAACCTCAAGGTGACCCCGAGCTGACCGAGTTGACCGCCTCACGACCGCCACGGTTCCCCTTGACGATCTCCGCCCCGTGGCCCCGGCCGCAGTCGGTACGGTGGACCCATGGCTGACCCGAGCACCTACCGCCCCGCGCCCGGTGCGATCCCGACGTCCCCCGGCGTCTACCGGTTCCGTGACGCCCACGGCCGGGTCATCTACGTCGGCAAGGCCAAGAGCCTGCGGCCGCGCCTGTCCTCCTACTTCCAGGACCTGGCCGGCCTCCACCCGCGCACCGCGACCATGGTCACCACCGCCGCCTCGGTGGAGTGGACCGTGGTCGGCACCGAGGTCGAGGCGCTCCAGCTGGAGTACTCCTGGATCAAGGAGTTCGACCCGCGGTTCAACGTCAAGTACCGCGACGACAAGAGCTATCCGGAACTCGCCGTCACCCTCAACGAGGAGTACCCGCGGGTCCAGGTGATGCGCGGGGCGCACAAGAAGGGCGTGCGCTACTTCGGCCCGTACGGCCACGCCTGGGCGATCCGCGAGACGGTCGACCTGCTGCTGCGCGTCTTCCCCGTCCGCACCTGCTCCAACGGCGTCTTCAAGCGCGCCCGCCAGGTCGGCCGGCCCTGCCTGCTCGGCTACATCGGCAAGTGCGCCGCGCCCTGCGTCGGCAAGGTCTCGGCGGACGAACACCGGGCGCTGGCCGAGGACTTCTGCGACTTCATGGCCGGGCGCACCGGCAACTACCTGCGCCGGCTGGAAGAGCAGATGCGCGAGGCCGCCGCCGACCTGGAGTACGAGAAGGCGGCCCGGCTGCGGGACGACATCGGCGCCCTCAAGCGCGCGATGGAGAAGAACGCCGTCGTGCTCGCCGACGCCACCGACGCCGACCTGCTGGCCGTCGCCGAGGACGAACTCGAAGCCGCCGTGCAGATCTTCCACGTCCGCGGTGGCCGGGTGCGCGGCCAGCGCGGCTGGGTCACCGACAAGGTCGAGGACGTCGACACCGCCGGCCTGGTCGAGCACGCCCTCCAGCAGCTCTACGGCGGCGGCGAGTCCGTCCCGCGCGAGGTGCTCGTCCCCGCCCTGCCCGACCCGGTGGAGCCGGTCCGCGAGTGGCTCGGCGGCCTGCGCGGCAGCCAGGTCGACCTGCGCGTCCCCCAGCGCGGCGACAAGAAGGACCTGATGGCCACCGTGCAGCGCAACGCCCAGCAGGCGCTCGCGCTGCACAAGACCAAGCGCGCCTCCGACCTCACCACCCGCAGCCGCGCCCTCCAGGAGATCGCCGACGCGCTGGAGCTGGACTCCGTCCCGCTGCGCATCGAGTGCTACGACATCTCCCACCTCCAGGGCGAGGACGTGGTCGCCTCCATGGTCGTCTTCGAGGACGGCCTGGCCCGCAAGAGCGAGTACCGGCGCTTCCAGATCAAGGGCTTCGAGGGCCAGGACGACGTCCGCTCGATGCACGAGGTGATCAGCCGGCGCTTCCGCCGCTACCTCCAGGAGCGCGAGCAGACCGGCGAGTGGGCCGTCCCCGAGCCCGAGGAGGGCCCCTTCGAGGACGGCCGGCCCGAGGACGGCCCGCGCACCGAGGACGGCCGCCCCAAGCGCTTCGCCTACCCGCCCCAGCTGCTGGTCGTCGACGGCGGACAGCCGCAGGTCGCCGCCGCCAGGCGCGCCCTGGACGAACTCGGCATCGACGACGTCGCGCTGTGCGGCCTGGCCAAGCGCCTGGAGGAGGTCTGGCTGCCCGGCGAAGACGACCCGGTGGTGCTGCCCCGCTCCAGCGAGGGCCTCTACCTGCTCCAGCGGGTCCGCGACGAGGCGCACCGCTTCGCGATCAGCTATCAGCGCAACAAGCGTTCCAAGCGACTCACCGCCGGGGAACTGGACTCCGTCCCGGGCCTCGGCGAGACTCGCCGCCGGGCGCTGCTCAAGCACTTCGGTTCGCTGAAGAAGCTCAGGGCCGCCACCGTGGACGAGCTCTGCGAGGTACCCGGCATCGGACGCCGCACCGCGCAGACTGTTGCGGAGGCGTTGTCGTCCCGTACACCCGCCGCACCCGCGGTCAACACCGCGACCGGCGAGATCATCGAGGACGGGGTCGACGAGACTACCGAGCCGGTGGCAGCAGCACCCCAGACCGCACCATCCCAGGAGACGCCATGACGGCCGACGCCGCCCGTCAGCCGGTGTGCCCCGGCCCCGCCCGCCTGCCCGGGCCGGGGAAGGGCGGCCGAGCCGTACGCGTTCTCCCCAGCAGAAAGACCGAGAGCGGGGAACCGAAGTGACCGTGTCAGACGTGGCCGAGAACGCGCCGGAGCTGGTGATCATCTCCGGCATGTCCGGAGCCGGCCGCTCCACCGCCGCCAAGTGCCTGGAGGACCTCGGCTGGTTCGTGGTGGACAACCTGCCGCCGGCCCTGATCCCGACCATGGTCGACCTGGGCGCCCGTTCCCAGGGCAACGTCGCCCGGATCGGCGTGGTCGTGGACGTCCGCGGCCGGCAGTTCTTCGACGACCTGCTCACCTCGCTGGACGAGCTGGAGAAGCGCGGCGTCCGGCTCCGGGTCGTCTTCCTGGACTCCTCCGACGAGGCGCTGGTGCGCCGCTTCGAGAGCGTCCGCCGCCCGCACCCGCTGCAGGCCGACGGCCGGATCGTGGACGGCATCGCCCAGGAGCGCGACCTGCTGCGCGACCTGCGGGGCGAGGCCGACCTGGTGATCGACACCTCCAACCTCAACGTGCACCAGCTGCGCGCCAAGCTGGACGCCCAGTTCGCCGACCACGACGAGCCCGAGCTGCGCGCCACCGTGATGTCCTTCGGCTTCAAGTACGGCCTGCCCGTCGACGCCGACCTCGTGGTGGACTGCCGCTTCCTGCCCAACCCGCACTGGGTGCCCGAACTGCGGGCCCGCACCGGCACCGACGCGGACGTCGCCGACTACGTCTTCCAGCAGCCCGGAGCCAACGAGTTCCTGGACGGTTACGCCCAGCTGCTGCGCGTCATCACCGAGGGATACCGCCGCGAGGGGAAGCGCTACATGACGCTTGCCGTAGGCTGCACCGGTGGCAAGCACCGCAGCGTCGCCATGTCCGAGCGTCTGACCAAGCGTCTCATCGCCGACGGAGTCGAGACGGTGCTCGTCCACCGTGACATGGGACGGGAGTAACCGCCGCCTCCCTGCCGGGCCCGCCGGCGGAGCGGTCGGCGGGCCGAGGAACGCGAGGTGATTGTGGCGGGATACGTGCCCGGGCGGCAGCCGCAGAGCAGGACCGGTGACCGGGCGGGCAGCCCGGCCCGGCCCACGGCGCCGGGCCGCCCGCGCAGCAGTCCCGCCCGCACCAATCCGGCGCCCAGGATCGCCGCGCTCGGCGGCGGGCAGGGCCTGTCCGCCTCGCTGTCCGCGCTGCGCCGGCTCACCACCGACCTCACCGCCGTGGTCACGGTCGCCGACGACGGCGGCTCCAGCGGTCGGCTGCGCGAGGAGCTCGGCGTGCTGCCCCCCGGCGACCTGCGCAAGGCGCTGGCCGCGCTGTGCGGGGACGACGACTGGGGCCGCACCTGGTCCGAGGTGATCCAGCAGCGCTTCACCGGCAACGGCGAGCTCGGCGGCCACGCCGTCGGCAACCTGCTGATCGTCGCGCTCTGGGAGAAGCTCGGCGACCCGGTGGCGGCACTGGACTGGGTCGGTCGGCTGCTCAACGTGCAGGGCCGGGTGCTGCCGATGTCGGCGGTGCCGCTGGACATCGAGGCGACCGTCCGCGGCCACGACCCGCGGCACCCCACCGAGGTCACGGCCGTCCGCGGCCAGGCCGACGTCGCGGTGACCCCGGGCACCGTGCAGTCGATCCGGCTGCTGCCGGACGGGCCGCCCGCCGTCCCGGAGGCGGTCACCGCCGTCCGGGAGGCGGACTGGGTGGTGCTCGGCCCCGGCTCCTGGTTCACCAGCGTGCTGCCGCACCTGCTGGTGCCCGACCTGGCCAAGGCGCTCACCGAGACCCGCGCCCGCCGCCTGCTCACCCTGAACCTGGCCCCCCAGCCCGGCGAGACCGAGGGCTTCACCCCCCAGCGTCACCTGGAGGTCATCGCCGACCACGCTCCGGACCTCGCGGTGGATGCGATCCTGGTGGACGAGCGCGCCGTCACCGGCGGGGCCTTCGGCCAGGCCGACCTGGACGGCCTGGAGAAGGCCGCCGAGCGGATGGGCGCGGCTCTGGTACTCGGCTCGGTGGCCCGCACCGACGGGACGCCGCGACACGACCCCGAGCTGTTGGCGGCAGCGTACGACCGGATTTTCCGGACACATGGAAGGATCGGGCCATGGCGATGACTCCAGCGGTGAAGGACGAGATCAGCCGGCTCCCGGTCACCCGGGCCTGCTGTCGCAAGGCGGAGGTGTCGGCGATCCTGCGGTTCGCGGGCGGGCTGCACATCGTGAGCGGCCGCATCGTGATCGAGGCGGAGCTGGACACCGGAGCGGCGGCACGGCGGCTGCGCAAGGACCTGCTGGAGATCTTCGGGCACTCCTCGGACCTCGTGGTGATGGCTCCCGGCGGGCTGCGCCGCGGCAGCCGTTTCGTGGTCCGGGTGGTCAAGGACGGCGAGCTGCTCGCGCGCCAGACCGGGCTCGTGGACGGCCGCGGCCGCCCGATCCGGGGCCTGCCCCCGGCGGTCGTCTCGGGGGCCACCTGCGACGCCGAGGCGGCCTGGCGCGGGGCCTTCCTGGCGCACGGCTCCCTCACCGAGCCGGGCCGCTCCTCCTCGCTGGAGATCACCTGCCCCGGCTCCGAGGCCGCCCTCGCCCTGGTCGGCGCCGCCCGCCGGCTCGGCATCCCGGCCAAGGCCCGCGAGGTGCGCGGTGTGGACCGGGTGGTGATCCGCGACGGCGACGCGATCGGCGCCCTGCTGACCCGGCTCGGCGCGCACGAGTCGGTGCTCGCCTGGGAGGAGCGCCGGATGCGGCGCGAGGTGCGGGCCACCGCCAACCGGCTGGCCAACTTCGACGACGCCAACCTGCGCCGCTCGGCCCGCGCCGCGGTGGCGGCCGGCGCCCGGGTGGCCCGCGCGCTGGAGATCCTCGGCGACGAGGTGCCGGAGCACCTGGCCGCGGCCGGCCAGCTGCGGATGCAGCACAAGCAGGCCTCGCTGGAGGAGCTGGGCGCGCTCGCCGACCCGCCGCTGACCAAGGACGCGGTGGCCGGCCGGATCCGCCGGCTGCTGGCGATGGCGGACAAGCGGGCCTCCGAGCTCGGCCTGCCGAGCACCGAGGCGAGCCTCACCGACGAGATGGCGCTGAACTGACGCTCACGCTCCGTGACGAACACACGGCCGGCGCCCCGATCCGGGGCGCCGGCCGTCGGCGTTCCGGGACCGCCGTCCGGCCGCTTCCCGGACGGGGTCGCGGACGGCGTCCCGAACGGGTTTCCGGACCCGCCGGCACACCCGAATTGGTAGAGACCACTGGCCCGGGACCAACTGCCCGGCGGAGCAAGGCCGGACGGCCTGAAATCGGGTTTCGGCCGCGCCACGCCCGGTCTCGGCAGGCGGTGCGATGTGCCGTGCGAGGCCCCGGAGGGGTAGGGTCGTAGGCGGTCGGGGACTTCCCAAATCTCACCCCCGTCGGGCCTCGCGCCCGGCGTACCTAACGAGGAGATCGGTTCGTGACGATCCGGGTAGGCATCAACGGCTTCGGCCGCATCGGCCGCAACTTCTTCCGCGCGGTCAAGGCCCAGGGCGCGGACATCGAGATCGTCGGTGTCAACGACCTCACCGACACGAAGACCCTGGCTCACCTGCTCAAGTACGACACCACCCTGGGTACCTTCCCGGGCGAGGTCTCGCACACCGCGGACAGCATCACCGTCGACGGCCACACCTTCAAGGTGACCGCCGAGCGTGACCCCGCGAACCTCCCGTGGGCCGCCCTGGGCGCCGACATCGTCGTCGAGTCCACCGGCATCTTCACCAAGGCCGAGGCCGCGAAGAAGCACCTCGCCGCCGGCGCGAAGAAGGTCATCATCTCGGCGCCCGCCACCGACGAGGACGTCACCATCGTCCTGGGTGTCAACGACGACAAGTACGACGCGGCCAACCACCACGTCATCTCCAACGCCTCCTGCACCACCAACTGCGTGGCGCCGATGGCGAAGGTGCTGAACGAGAGCTTCGGCATCGTCAAGGGTCTGATGACCACCGTCCACGCGTTCACCAACGACCAGGTCACCCTGGACTTCCCGCACAAGGACCTGCGCCGTGCTCGTGCGGCCTCGCAGAACATCATCCCGACGTCGACCGGTGCCGCCAAGGCGACCGCCCTGGTCTTGCCGGAGCTGAAGGGCAAGCTGGACGGCACCTCGCTGCGCGTCCCGGTCCCGACCGGCTCCATCACGGACCTGGTCGTCACCCTGGAGCGCGAGGTCACCAAGGACGAGGTCAACGCGGCCTTCCAGAAGGCCGCGCAGGAGGGCCCGCTCAAGGGCATCCTGGCCTACACCGAGGACCCGATCGTCTCCTCGGACATCGTGAACGACCCGGCCTCCTGCATCTTCGACTCCAGCCTCACCATGGTCCAGGGCAACCAGGTCAAGGTGCTCGGCTGGTACGACAACGAGTGGGGCTACTCGAACCGCGTCGTCGACCTGGTCGCCCTCGTCGGCGGGCAGCTCTGACCTTGCGGGAGCTGACGTGATGTAGGGGCGAGGGCCCGGACGGCGTACGGTGCCGACCGGGCCCTCGTTCCGCGCTCAAGGACTTCTCAGGCGGCCCCTGCGCCGTGCCGCCTCACTGCGCATCAACCATCTCCCCAGGAGAAACCGAATCCCCGTGAAGACCATCGAAGAGCTCATCGAAGCCGGTATCGAAGGCAAGCGCGTCTTCGTGCGCGCCGACCTGAACGTGCCGCTGGAGGGTGACACGATCACCGACGACGGCCGGATCCGCGCCGTCGCGCCGACCATCGCCAAGCTGGCCGCGGCCGGCGCGAAGGTCGTCGTCGCCTCGCACCTCGGCCGCCCCAAGGGCGCGCCGGACCCGGCGTTCTCGCTCGCCCCGGCGGCCAAGCGCCTCGGCGAGATCCTCGGCAAGGACGTCGCCTTCGCCACCGACACCGTCGGCGACAGCGCGAAGGCCGTCGTGGCCGCGCTGGCTGGCGGCGAGGTCGCGCTGCTGGAGAACCTGCGCTTCAACGCCGGCGAGACCAGCAAGGACGACGCCGAGCGCAAGGCCTTCGCCGAGCAGCTGGCCGCGCTGGCCGACCTGTACGTCGGCGACGGCTTCGGCGCCGTGCACCGCAAGCACGCCTCGGTGTACGACCTGCCGGCCCTGCTGCCGCACGCCGCGGGCGACCTGATCGCCACCGAGGTCGGCGTGCTGAAGAAGCTCACCGAGGACGTCGCCCGCCCGTACGTGGTGGTGCTCGGCGGTGCCAAGGTCTCCGACAAGCTCGGCGTGATCGACAACCTGCTGAAGAAGGCCGACCGGATCCTGATCGGCGGCGGCATGGCGTACACCTTCCTCAAGGCCAAGGGCCACGAGGTCGGCATCTCGCTGCTGCAGGAGGACCAGATCCCGACCGTCCTCGGCTACCTGGCCGAGGCCGAGCAGCGCGGCGTCGAGTTCGTGCTGCCGGCGGACGTCCTGGTCTCCGCCGACTTCCCGGACCTCAAGACCAAGGCCCCGGCGAACCCCTCGACCGTCGACTCGGACAGGATCCCGGCCGACGAGGAGGGCCTGGACATCGGCCCGAAGACCCGCGAGCTGTACGCGGCCAAGCTGGCCGACGCGGGCACGGTGTTCTGGAACGGTCCGATGGGCGTCTTCGAGCACCCGGACTACGCGAACGGCACCCGGGCCGTCGCCCAGGCCCTGATCGACAGCAACGCGTTCACCGTGGTCGGCGGCGGCGACTCCGCCGCGGCCGTCCGCATCCTGGGCTTCGACGAGAACGCCTTCGGACACATCTCGACCGGCGGTGGCGCCAGCCTCGAGTACCTGGAGGGCAAGACCCTCCCCGGTCTCGCCGCTCTGGAGGACTGAAACACATGACCGACCGTCTCCCGCTGATGGCGGGCAACTGGAAGATGAACCTCAACCACCTCGAGGCCATCCAGCACACCCAGAAGCTGGCCTTCGCGCTGGCCGACAAGGACTACGAGGCCGTCGAGGTCGCCGTCCTGGTGCCGTTCACCGACCTGCGCTCGGTGCAGACCCTGGTCGACGGCGACAAGCTGAAGATCAAGTACGGCTCGCAGGACATCTCGCAGCACGACGGCGGGGCCTACACCGGCGAGGTCTCCGGCCCGATGCTGGCCAAGCTCAAGTGCACCTACGCGGTGATCGGCCACTCCGAGCGCCGCCAGTACCACGGCGAGAACGAGGAGATCGTCAACGCCAAGGTGAAGGCCGCCTACCGCGCCGGGATCACCCCGATCCTGTGCGTCGGCGAGCCGCTGGAGATCCGCAAGGCCGGCACCCACGTCGAGTACACCCTGGCGCAGCTGGACGGCGGCCTGGCCGACGTCCCGGCCCACCAGGCCGAGTCGATCGTGGTCGCCTACGAGCCGGTCTGGGCGATCGGCACCGGCGAGGTGGCCACCCCGGAGGACGCGCAGGAGGTCTGCGCCGCCATCCGCAAGCGGATCGCCGAGCTGTACGACGCCGAGCTGGCCGGCAAGGTCCGGGTGCTGTACGGCGGTTCGGTGAAGTCGTCGAGCGCGGCCGGTCTGATGGCCAAGCCCGACATCGACGGCGGCCTGGTCGGCGGTGCCTCGCTGGACGCCGACGAGTTCGTCAAGATCGTGCGCTACCGTGAGCAGGCAGTAGGCTAACGCCGCCGCAGCAACGTAGGCTTTGGGGCCGGACCGCCGTACGCGGCCCGGCCCCTTCGCCGAAGATACGAGAGAGTTGGTCCCGTCGTGGTTCTCGGGTTCTCGATTGCCCTGATCATCTTCAGTCTGCTGATGATCCTGCTCGTGCTGCTGCACAAGGGGAAGGGCGGCGGCCTGTCCGACATGTTCGGCGGTGGCGCGATGTCCACCGGCGGCGGCTCGGCGGTGGCCGAGCGCAACCTGGACCGCATCACCATCGTGGTCGGCGCGGGGTGGTTCGCGTGCATCATCGTCCTGGGCCTGGTGCTGAAGTACCAGAGCTGACGTATCCCTGACGCCCCGTCGCCCGAGCGCCTATCCTGGGACGGTCGGGTGCGGAGGCGATGGTGGCGGATGCTTAACTCCTGCTTACACTAGGACGACTTTCGCCACCGACGCGCACCGCGGCGGGTCGGCGCACCAGTACGCAGGGAGTCAGACCGTGGCAAGTGGCAATGCCATCCGTGGCAGCAGGGTCGGGGCCGGCCCGATGGGCGAGGCGGAGCGCGGCGAGTCCGCCCCGCGCAACCGGATCTCCTTCTGGTGCGCGAACAAGCACGAGACCCGTCCCAGCTTCGCCGCCGAAGCGGCGATCCCGGAGACCTGGGACTGCCCGCGCTGCGGCTTCCCCGCGGGGCAGGACCAGCACAACCCGCCGGCGCCCTCGCGCAACGAGCCGTACAAGACCCACCTCGCCTACGTCCGTGAGCGGCGCACCGACGCCGACGGCGAGGCGATCCTGGCGGAGGCGCTGGCGAAGCTCCGCGGCGAGATCTGAGCGAACGGCTCCGGCCCGGACAGCGGCAACAGCACGAAGGGCGCCACCGTCGAACGACGGTGGCGCCCTTCGGCGTTGCCGGATCCGGTTACGCGGAGGCCGGCGGGTAGAGCTGCGGCGGGATCCGCTCCGCGGCGGCACGGTCCAGCAGCCACAGGGTGCGGCTGCGGCCGTACGCGCCGGAGGCGGGCGCCTGGAGCTCGCCGGGGCCGGACAGGGCCAGCGCGACCGCGCCCGCCTTGTCCTCGCCGGCGGCCAGCAGCCAGACCTCGCGGGCGGTGCGGATCGCCGGGAGGGTGAGCGAGATGCGCACCGGCGGGGGCTTGGGGGCCCCGCGGACGCCGACCACGGTCAGCTCGGTCTCCCGCACGCCCGGGTGCTCGGGGAAGAGCGAGGCGACGTGGGTGTCCGGGCCGACGCCGAGCAGCAGCACGTCGAAGGCCGGGACGCCGAGCCGGTCGCCCGGCCCGGCCGCCTTCGCCAGCTCCTCGGCGTAGCGGGCGGCGGCGGCCTCCACGTCCGAGCCGTCCACCCCGTCCGAGGCGGGCATCTCGTGCACCCGCGCCGGGTCGAGCGGGACGGCGTCCAGCAGCTCGGCGCGGGCCTGGACGGCGTTGCGCTCCGGGTCGGCGGCGGGCAGGAAGCGCTCGTCGCCCCACCAGAGGTCCAGCCGGCCCCAGTCGACCGCGTCGCGCGCCGGGGAGGCGGCGATCGCGGCCAGCAGGGCGTTGCCGTTGCGACCGCCGGTGAGCACCACCGAGGCGCTGCCGCGGGCGGCCTGGGCGTCCACGATCCGGGTGATCAGCCGGGCCGCGGCCGCCTGGGCCATCAGCTCCTTGTCCCTGTGGACGACCAGCTGCGGGGTCGCGTTGGTCATGCGCCTTCCTTGGTGGTGCGCTTGCCGGCGGCCTTGCGCGCGGGCTTGCGCTCCGCGGCCTCGGCGGTCACCCGGTCCGGGTTGGCCACGGCGGCCTCGGCGGCCTCCTCGACGGCGACCTCGGCCTCCTCGGCGACCTCGCGGGCGACCTTCTCGGCCGCCTCGGTCTCGGCGTTGACCGGTTCCTGCAGCCGCTCGACGGGCGTGCGCACGGCCGTCGCGTAGATGTCGTCCGGGTCCAGGCGGCGCAGCTCCTCGGCGATCAGCTCCGAGGTCTCGCGCCGCTTGAGCGCCACCTGGCGGTCCGGCGAGCCGGGCATGGACAGCGTGCCCAGCAGGCCGTCCGGGCGGTCCAGGGTGATGTCCCCGTCCTTGGTGCGCAGGTGCACCGCGGTGATGCCGGGGCCGTTGGTGACGACCCGCTCGACCGGCACGCGCAGCCGGTTGGTCAGCCAGAGGCCGAGCAGCTCGACGCTGGGGTTGTAGGACTCGCCCTCGACGACCGCGGAGACGATCGTGGACGGCCGCTGGTCCAGCGCGGCGGCCAGCATCGAGCGCCAGCCGGTGATCCGGGTCCAGGCCAGGTCGGTGTCGCCCGGGGTGTAGCTCTGGGCGCGCTGGGCGAGCTGGCCGACCGGGGACTCCGCGGTGACGGCGTCGGTGATCCGGCGCTGGGCGATCGAGCCCAGCGGGTCCTGCGCCGGGTGGTGCGGCGCGTTGTCCGGCCACCAGACGACGGTCGGGGCGTCCGGCAGCAGCAGCGGCAGGACCACCGACTGGGCGTGCGAGGCGAGTTCGCCGTGCATCCGCAGGACGACCGTCTCGCCGGAGCCGGCGTCCGAGCCGACCAGGATCTCGGCGTCCAGCCGGGTCTCGGCCCGCGCCCGGGGCGAGCGCCCGGCGCGCTTGATCACCGCGAGGGTGCGCATCGGGTGCTCGCGGGAGGCGTCGTTGGCGGCCTTGAGGGCGTCGTAGGCGCTGCCCTCGTCGGTCACTATCACCAGGGTGAGCACCATGCCGGCGGCGCCGGAGCCGCGGGCCCGGCGCGCCTCCATCAGCGCGGCGTTGATCTTGCTGGACGTCGTGTTGGTGAGGTCGATCTTCATGGCCGGCGCCAGCTCCTGCCGTCTCGTGCGAGCATCTCGTCCGCCTCGACGGGGCCCCAGGTCCCCGCCGCGTACTGGGCGGGCTTGCCGTGGCTGTCCCAGTACTTCTCGATCGGGTCGAGGATCTGCCAGGAGAGCTCGACCTCCTGGTGGCGCGGGAACAGGTTGGCGTCGCCGAGCAGCACGTCGAGGATGAGCCGCTCGTACGCCTCCGGGCTGGACTCCGTGAAGGACTCACCGTAGGCGAAGTCCATCGTGACGTCCCGGACCTCGAAGGAGGTGCCCGGCACCTTGGAGCCGAACCGCACCGTCACGCCCTCGTCCGGCTGGACCCGGATGACCAGGGCGTTCTGCCCCAGCTCCTCGGTCGCGTAGGAGTCGAAGGGCAGGTACGGGGCGCGCTGGAAGACGACCGCGATCTCGGTGACCCGGCGGCCCAGGCGCTTGCCGGTCCGCAGGTAGAACGGGACGCCCGCCCAGCGCCGGTTGTTGATCTCCAGCTTGATGGCCGCGTAGGTGTCGGTCTTGGACTCGGGGTCGATCCCGTCCTCGTCCAGGTAGCCGACGACCTCCTCGCCGCCCTGCCAGCCCGAGGCGTACTGGCCGCGCACGGTGTGCCGGCCGAGGTCGGCCGGGAGCTTGACGGCGCTGAGCACCTTGAGCTTCTCGGCCACCAGCGCCTTCGGGTGGAAGGAGGCGGGCTCCTCGATGGCGGTGAGCGCCATCAGCTGCAGCAGGTGGTTCTGGATGACGTCACGGGCGGAGCCGATGCCGTCGTAGTAGCCGGCCCGGCCGCCGATGCCGATGTCCTCGGCCATGGTGATCTGCACGTGGTCGACGTACGACCGGTTCCAGATCGGCTCGAACATCTGGTTGGCGAAGCGCAGCGCCAGGATGTTCTGGACCGTCTCCTTGCCCAGGTAGTGGTCGATCCGGAAGACCTCGTCCCGGGGGAAGACCTCGTGGACGACCTTGTTGAGCTCCTGGGCGCTCTCCAGGTCGTGGCCGAAGGGCTTCTCGATGACCGCGCGGCGCCAGGAGCCCTGCGGCGGATCGGCCAGGCCGTGCTTCTTGAGCTGCTGGACGACGGTCGGGAAGAACTTCGGCGGGACGGACAGGTAGAAGGCGAAGTTGCCGCCGGTGCCCTGGGCCTTGTCCAGCTCCTCGATGGTCTCGCGCAGCTTGTCGAAGGCGTCGTCGTCGTCGAACGTCCCGTGGACGAAGCGCATGCCCTTGGCGAGCTGCTGCCAGACCTCCTCCCGGAACGGGGTGCGGGCGTGGTCCCGGACGGCGTCGTGGACCTCCTTGGCGAAGTCCTCGTCGTCCCACTCGCGGCGGGCGAAGCCGACGAGGGAGAAGCCCGGCGGAAGCAGACCGCGGTTGGCCAGGTCGTAGATGGCCGGCATCAGCTTCTTGCGGGACAGGTCGCCGGTGACCCCGAAGATGACCAGACCGGACGGCCCCGCGATGCGCGGGAGCCGTCGGTCGGAGGGGTCACGAAGCGGGTTGACGGCCGCGGGCGGGAGATCGTCCGCGTCCGATTCCGACGTCAACTCGGGGAAATCAGTGCTCACTTGATGGGCTCCGCTTTCGTGCGCTGGCTGTGAGCAGGGGTCACTTCTCGTCGGCGAAGGAGGCGAGCGAGGCGGTGACGGTGTCGAGCAGTTCATTCCAGGACTGCTCGAACTTCTCGACGCCCTCGTCCTCCAGGAGCTGCACGACGTCGTCGTAGTCCACGCCGGCGGCGGCGATCGCGTCCAGCACGGCCTTGGCGTCGGCGTAGTTGGGGACGATGGTGTTGCCGGTGACCACGCCGTGGTCGGCGGTGGCGTCCAGGGTGGCCTCGGGCATCGTGTTGACGGTGCCGGGGGCGACCAGCTCGGTGACGTACAGGGTGTCCGGCAGGGCCGGGTCCTTGACACCGGTGGAGGCCCACAACGGACGCTGCGGCTTGGCGCCGACGGCCTCCAGGGCGGCCCAGCGGGCGTTGCCGGCGGTCTTGCCGTCGACGCTGCCGAAGACCTCCTCGTACGCCTGGTACGCGAGGCGGGCGTTCGCCAGCGCGGCCTTGGAACGCAGGTTCCTGGCCTCGCCGCCGATCTTGTCCAGGCGCTTGTCGATCTCGGTGTCCACGCGGGAGACGAAGAAGGAGGCGACCGACTCGATCTGGGAGAGGTCCAGGCCCTTGGCCTTGGCGGCCTCCAGACCGGTCAGGTAGGCGTCGATGACGGCCTTGTAGCGCTCCAGCGAGAAGATCAGCGTGACGTTGACGCTGATGCCCTTGCCGATGACCTCGCTGATCGCGGGCAGGCCGGCCTTGGTCGCGGGGATCTTGATGAAGACGTTCGGGCGGTCGACCAGCCACCACAGCTGCTTGGCCTCGGCCACGGTGGTGACGGTCTCGTGCGCCAGGCGGGGGTCGACCTCGATGGAGACCCGGCCGTCGCGACCGTTGGAGGCGTCGTAGACGGGGCGCAGCACGTCGGCCGCGTCGCGCACGTCCGAGGTGGTGATCATGCGGATCGCCTCGTCGGTGGTGACCTTGCGGACGGCGAGGTCGCGCAGCTGGCCGTCGTAGGAGTCGTCGCCGGCGCCGGCGATGGCCTTCTGGAAGATGGTCGGGTTGGTGGTCACGCCCACCACGTGCTTGTTCTGCACCAGTTCGGCCAGGTTGCCGGAGTTCAGCCGCTTGCGGCTGAGGTCGTCCAGCCAGATCGCAACGCCTTCGTCGCTGAGGCGCTTCAGTGCGTCAGTCATGGTGCTTCAGTCCCTTGTTCTTCTTGCTTCGTGGGGTGGTCGGAGGGGGCCGCGTGCCCGCGTGCGGGCGGGCACGCGGCCCGGAGCCGCTAGCGGTTGACGGCCTCGAGGGAGCGCAGGGCGTTGTGGGCCTCGGCCACCACGCGCTCGGCGGTGATGCCGAACTCCTCGAACAGCACCTTGTAGTCGGCGGAGGCGCCGAAGTGCTCCAGCGACACGATCCGGCCGTGGTCGCCGACCAGCTCGCGCCAGCCCTGGGCGATGCCGGCCTCGACCGACACCCGGGCCTTGACCGACGGCGGCAGCACGCTGTCGCGGTAGGCCTGGTCCTGCTCCTGGAACCACTCGAAGGACGGCAGCGAGACCACCCGGGTGGCGATGCCCTCGGCCTCCAGCACCTCGCGGGCCTGGACGGCCAGCTGGACCTCGGAGCCGGTGCCGAGCAGGATCACCTGCGGGGCCCCGGTGGAGGCCTCGGCCAGGATGTAGCCGCCCTTCGCGGTGCCCTCGGCGGAGCCGAAGACCTCGCGGTCGAAGGTCGGCACGCCCTGGCGGGTCAGCGCCAGGCCGACCGGGCCGGGGTGGCTGGTCTGGCGCTCGATGACGGTGCGCCACGCGACGGCGGTCTCGTTGGCGTCGGCCGGGCGGACCATGGCCAGGCCCGGGATGGCGCGCAGCGCGGCCAGGTGCTCGACCGGCTGGTGGGTCGGGCCGTCCTCGCCGAGGCCGATCGAGTCGTGCGTCCAGACGTAGGTGACCGGCAGCTTCATCAGCGCGGCCAGGCGGACGGCCGGGCGCATGTAGTCGGCGAAGACCAGGAAGGTGCCGCCGTACACGCGGGTGTTCCCGTGCAGGGCGATGCCGTTCATGGTCGAGCCCATGGCGTGCTCGCGGATGCCGAAGTGGATCGTCCGGCCGTAGGAGCTGGCCGACTTCAGCGGGTTGCCCTCGGGGAGGAAGGAGCTGTCCTCGTCGATGGTGGTGAGGTTGGACTCGGCGAGGTCGGCCGAGCCGCCCCACAGCTCCGGGATCACCGCGCCGAGGGCCTTGAGGGTGTCGCCGGAGGCCTTGCGGGTCGCGACGTCCTTGCCGGCCGGGAAGGACGGGACGGCCTTCTTCCAGCCCTCGGGCAGCTCGCCGGCCTGGATCCGGTCGAACTCGGCGGCGGCCTGCGGGTGGGCGGCGCGCCAGGCGTCGAAGCCCTGCTGCCACTGGTCGCGGGCGGCCTTGCCGCGCTTGATGACCTGGCGGGCGTGCTCGATGACCTGGTCGCTGACCTCGAAGGTCTTCTCCGGGTCGAAGCCCAGGACCTTCTTGGTGGCGGCGATCTCGGCGGCGCCGAGCGCGGAGCCGTGCGCCTTGGCGGTGTTCTGGGCGTCCGGGGCCGGCCAGGCGATGATGGTGCGCATCGCGATCATCGAGGGCCGGGAGGTCTCGGCCTTGGCCGCGGCCAGCGCCTCGGCGAGGGCGGCCACGTCGATGTCGCCGTTGGCCTTCGGGGCGACCCGCTGGACGTGCCAGCCGTACGCCTCGTAGCGCTTGAGGACGTCCTCGGAGAAGGCGGTGTCGGTGTCGCCCTCGATCGAGATGTGGTTGTCGTCGTAGAGGGCGACCAGGTTGCCCAGCTTCTGGTGGCCGGCCAGCGACGAGGCCTCGGCGGAGATGCCCTCCTCCAGGTCGCCGTCGGAGACGATGGCCCAGATGGTGTGGTCGAACGGGGACTCGCCGGCCGGGGCCTCGGGGTCGAACAGGCCGCGCTCGTAGCGGGCGGCCATCGCCATGCCGACCGCGTTGGCGATGCCCTGGCCGAGCGGGCCGGTGGTGGTCTCTACGCCGGCCGTGTGGCCGTGCTCGGGGTGGCCGGGGGTGCGGCTGCCCGCGACACGGAAGGCCTTGAGGTCGTCCAGCTCCAGGCCGTAGCCGGAGAAGTAGAGCTGGGTGTAGAGAGTCAGGCTGGTGTGCCCGGGGGAGAGGACGAAGCGGTCGCGCCCGACCCAGGACGGGTCGGTCGGGTCGTGGCGCAGGAACCGCTGGAAGATCAGGTACGCCGCCGGGGCCAGCGACATGGCCGTCCCGGGGTGTCCGTTGCCGACCTTCTGGACGGCGTCCATGGCCAGGACCCGCGCGGTGTCGACCGTGCGCTCGTCCAGATCGGTCCACTCGAATGCGTTCGTCGGCGCAGTGCTCACCCTGTCTCAGGGCTCCTTCCGTTGTGAAGAGTGACCCCGTGAATGGGGACCGGGTCGGCCACGGCGCTGTGGTCCCGACGTTGGGTGGTGCCGGTCACGGAGGGTAGATCCCGCTTCTGCGTGCGAGCCTACCGTCCGGGTCACGGCTCACCCTCCGTGCTGGGACAACCGGCAATTCCGCACGCAGATTCCCACTGGGACGGTCGGACTGGATTTGTCCCAGACTCTCCCGATTCGCGGCCCCGCGCCGCTCCGGTGGTCAGGACGGGCGAGCGGGCCCCGGCAGAGGCCCCCCGGAGGGCCCCGACGGCCCCGCCCGGGCGGTTCACCCGGGGGTGTGCGTTACGCCTCGCCGGGGGACCCCGGAGCCGGATGCGATATATGGAGCGTCTATGGTGTCGTGGTACGCGCAGAGCGGACGATTCGGGACCCTTCGTTCCTGTGGACGCCTGCGAAGATTCATCTTCAGTTGGGGTGTTAGTGACCGCCGTCGAAACCCGTCCCGCCGGGGTCACCGGGGCGACTCCTGCGCGCCGGCCCTTCGGGGCCCGTGTCGGCGCGTTCGTCGCACTGACCAAGCCGCGGATCATCGAGCTGCTGCTGATGAGCACCGTGCCGGTGATGTTCCTGGCCCAGCAGGGCGTGCCGAACATGCTGCTGGTGCTGAAGGTCGTCGTCGGCGGCTACCTCTCGGCGGGCGGCGCCAACGCCCTCAACATGTACATCGACCGGGACATCGACGCGGTCATGTCGCGCACCGAGCGGCGCCCGATCGTCACCGGGATGGTCTCGCCGCGCGAGGCGCTGGTCTTCGGCGTCGTGCTCGCGGTGGTCTCGACCCTGCTGCTGGGCTACGGGGTCAACTGGCTGTCCGCCTGGCTGGCGCTGGGCGCGCTGCTGTTCTACGTGTTCGTCTACACGCTCGGGCTCAAGCGGCGCACCTCGCAGAACATCGTCTGGGGCGGCATCGCCGGCTGCATGCCGGTGCTGGTCGGCTGGTCCTCGGTGACCAACTCGGTCTCCTGGGCCGCGGTGGTGCTCTTCCTGGTGGTGTTCTTCTGGACGCCGCCGCACACCTGGGTGCTGTCGATGAAGGTCCGCGAGGACTACGAGCGGGCCGGCGTTCCGATGCTGCCGGTCATCAAGGGCAACGTGGCGGTCGGCAAGCAGGTCGTCGTCTACTCCTGGGTGATGGTGGCGGTCTCGCTGGCGCTCTGGCCGCTGGGGCACATGAGCTGGCTGTACCCGGTCGCCGCGGTGCTGCTGGGCGGGGCCTGGCTGCGCGAGGCGCACGCGCTGTACGGGCGGGCCAAGGCCGGGATCGTGGGCGCGAAGCTCAAGGAGATGCGGCTGTTCCACTGGTCGATCACCTACCTGTCGCTGCTGATGGTGGTCTGCGCGATCGACCCGTTCGTCAAGTAGAGACTCATGAGGAGAGCCCCGGTCCAGGCGGACCGGGGCTCTTCGCGTTCTCAGCGGGCGGGGAGCTCGGAGGGGCCGACGTGGCCGTCCAGCCAGTCCCGCAGCGGTTGGGAGGCGTGCAGGAAGCCCGTGATCCGGGTGTACGCGGCGCGGGTGCCCAGCCACTTCGCGGGCTCCCAGTCCTGCCAGGCCACCAGGCCCTTGTGGCGCAGCAGCTCGATCCTGGGGTGGTCCCTGGGGTAGCCGCGCGGGGCCGACTTGAGGCTGTCCCGGCCGTGCACCCGCGGGCCGGCCCGCTCCACCCGGGCGATCACCCGTTCCAGCTCGGCGCCGCTCACGTCCTCGGCGACGGCGGCCCGGTAGCGCTCCAGCTGGTCCGGGGCGAGGTGGTAGAAGCCGTTGCCGCAGGCCAGGCCGTCGGCGGAGAGCTGGATGTAGCCGCCGCTCTCCAGATGGGCGCCGATGTGGGTCTTGTACGGGGACTTGTCGGCGCTGAAGCGGATGTCGCGGTTGGGCCGGAAGATCTTCCCTGGCCCGAACTCCGGCTCCAGTTCGGCGAGCAGGCGCTCCATCGGGGCCCGTACGGCGTCCTCGTACTGCCCCTTGTGGGCCTGCCAGAAGGCCTTGGAATTGTCGGCTTCCAGGTGCTCGTAGAAGTCGAGCGCCTCGGCCGGCCAGCCGGAGAAGGTCACTTCTCCAGTATGTGGCCCGGTGCACAGGGCGCTCCCGTCGCCAGCGCCGCTACCGGTGGGTAGCATGCGGGCATGAGCAGCGTTGAGACCGCCACCGCGCCGGACGCCCGTACCGAGCGCCGTGCCAAGCGCATCGCCAAGAACCTGACCAGCTTCGCCCGGCAGCACGGGGGCAGCGCCGACGCGGTCGTCGAGTACGTCGGCGCCGTGGCCACCCGGATCGTCGTGGTGGGCGCGGACGGCGCCTGGGGCGACCAGGTGGCCCCCAGCTACGCCGTGGGCAAGCGCGCCGCCGAGCTGGCCGGGCTGACCCTGCACGACGACTTCGAGGGCGAGCTGGGCCTCAAGGTGAAGACCGGCGAGTACGAGTGGAAGCGGATGGCCGGCATCCAGATCTGAGCCCGCACATCGCGAACGGCCCGGTTCCCCCGCGCGGGGGAACCGGACCGTTGTACGTCGGGGTTGCGGTCAGACCGAGGCGGGCTGCGGGGTCTGGGCGGGGAGCTGGTCGGCCGCCGCCACGTCCGCGCGGGTGCGCAGGGCGAGGGGGACGCGCAGGGCGGCGATCCACGTCAGCGCTGCGAGCAGCATGTGGAGGCCGACCATCAGCTCGGGGGCGTCGGTGAAGTACTGGATGAAGCCGAGCACGCCCTGCAGCAGCAGGACGGCGAGCAGCTCCTTGGCCCGGGCGCGGGCGGGCTGCGGCGCCTTGACGGCGGCGAAGACGAAGATCACCGCGATGGCCAGGCCGACCGAGACGAACGCGAAGTCGGCGTGGAACTGGGCGAGGCGGTCGTAGTCGATCGGGATGCGCGGGACGATCTTGTTGTCCTTCGGCGTGCCCGGGTGGTGGCCGGCGCCGGTCACCAGGGTGCCGGCCGCGACGAGCAGGCCGATCACGGTGACCAGGACGTACGAGAGCTGGTGGATCGGCCGGGCCACGGACAGCTGCGCCGGGCCGTCGCCCTCCTTGGACCGCTCCCACATCAGCAGCGCGACCCAGACCAGGGCCATCGCGGCGATCATGTGCAGCGCCACGGTGTACGGGTTGAGGCCGGTCAGCACGGTGATGCCGCCGAGCACGGCGTTGCTCATCACCAGCCAGAACTGCGCCCAGCCGAGCTTGGTCATGCTGCGTCGCCAGGGGCGGTGGCAGCGGGCGGCCAGGATCGCCCAGCCGACGGCGGCGCTCAGCACGTAGGTGAGCATCCGGTTGGTGAACTCGACGACGCCGTGGAAGCCCATCTCGGCGGTGGGCGTCAGGCTCTCGTCGGTGCAGCGGGGCCAGGTCGTACAGCCGAGGCCGGAGGCGGTGAGGCGGACGGCGCCGCCGGTGACGACGATCACCACGCTCATCACCAGCGCGGCGAACGCGGCGCGCCGGACCATCTCGGCGGATGGCTGCCAGCGCTCGGCGAGCAGGGAGAAGGGGTTAGGCACGGGGTCCATCGTAGGCGGCCTTACAGGCGATCTTGGGGCGGGGCGCGGGCGGCGGGAGGGGAGGGCGAGGAGCCGGCGGGCGGCGACACGCGGGGGAGGGACACGCGGACAAAACAGGGTGGTTCGGACAGTGAACGCATTGGTCTTGACCAATTACCCGTTTGGCCGCAAGAGTGCGGATTGGTCCATACCTCTTGTGGGCCATTCCCCACTCCTCCCGCACGTAAGCGGAGATCCTGCACATGCGCATATCCACTTCCGCCGCCGCGCTCGCGGTCGGCGGCTCGCTCGCACTGGCCGGCCTCGTCGCGCCGGCCGCCCAGGCCGTCGGCGTCGACCAGGAGTGCCGCAGCCTCGGGGTCGCCAACCTCTACGGCGAGTTCATCGAGGGCGACGACACCCACACCCCCGACGCCGAGGGCGCGGTCGCGGTCGGCGGCAACGCCGACTTCACCGGCGGCTTCTCGGTCGGCCAGGAACTCACCCCGGCCGAGGTCGACGCCCTGCCGGGCAAGAACGCCCTGGTCGTGGCGGGCAAGATCACCGGCCACAACACCCAGGTCATGAAGGGCAACGGTGTCTACGGCTCCAAGGCCGACGGCGCTGTCGTCCAGGCCCACCAGGGCAGCGTCGCCCAGGGTGCCTCGCCGATCGACTTCAAGGCCGAGTTCGCCAAGCTGCGCGCCGCCGCCACCTCGCTGGCCGCCGCGCCGCAGACCGCCGGCGCCACCGTCCAGGCCGAGGGCGCCAAGCTGACGTTCACCGGCGGGGACGCGAAGTACAACAGCTTCACCGTCGACGCGGCGAAGCTCCAGGGCGCCAAGGACGTCTACCTCAAGGTGCCGGCCGGCTCGGTGACGGTGGTCAACGTGACCGGTGGCTCGTACGACATGGCAGCGGCCGGGACCACCGGCTTCCACCTGTGGGACGAGGGCAGGAAGGCCTTCGTGCTGGACGACAAGCTGCAGAGCGCTGCGGGCGGGGCGATCCGGGCCAAGCTGCTCTGGAACTTCCCGACCGCCACCAAGGTGGTCAAGAACAGCCAGGCCGCCTGGGCCGGTACCGTGCTCGCGCCGAACGCCGCCTTCGACCTCGGCAGCGGCGGTCCGGTCAACGGTTCGGTGATCGCCGCCTCGCTGACCGGCAAGGGCGGCGCCGAGACGCACCACTACCCCTTCACCGGCTGCCTGCCGGGCACCACCGTCCCGACGCCGTCCGGCACGCCGACGGTGCCGCCGACCGTGCCGCCGACCGTGCCGAGCGGCTCGCCGTCGGCCACGCCGAGCGCGTCGGCCTCCCCGAGCGGTTCGGCGAGCCCCTCGGGCGGCCCGTCCGCCCCGGTGACCGGCACGCCCGGGGCGAGCGGCTCGGCCAGTGCGTCGGCCGGCGGTTCGACGGCCGTTCCGGCGGCCTCGGGCAGTCCGTCCGCCCGGCCGGACGCGGGCGGCGACCTGGCGCACACCGGCTCCGGTCCGGTGCTGCCGCTGGCCGTCGGCGGTGCGGTCGTGCTCGCGGCCGGCGGGGCGATCGTGGTGGCCGTCCGGCGCAAGGCGGCCCGGAAGGCCTGAAACCGGCCGAGCCGGTCGACGTGAATTCGTCAACTGACCGAAACGGCGCCCTCGGTGACTCGACTCGATCACCGGGGGCGCCGTTCTGTCTTGAAAGTGACCAAGTTCATTCGGCTTTGCCGAATCCGTGTTCCGCGAGGTGGCGGCTGTGATGGGCTGGTCGTGCACATCGGAAGGCGGACGGACAGTCGAAATCCGGTCGTACGGCGGGGTGTGGCAGGGTGCGGAAGTGCCGGTAGAGTCCCCCGGACAGTCGTAGCGGGCCACCGCGAAACACTCAACACGCCTGCTGCACAGGACCGTTCGGAGGGGAACAAGGTAATGGTGCGACAGCAGCGGCACTTCGCGATCGGCGCCACGGCACTCGCCGGGACGGCTGCGGCCGGCTTTCTACTGCCACTGGCGCTGGCGTCCAACGCCTCGGCACACGTGCCGACGTGGACGGTGACCTGCGACAAGGTCGTGGTCGATCTGATCAACTACAGCGGCAACGAGACCGTGAAGAACACCGTCAGCCTCACCATCGACGGTGAGAAGGTCCTGGACGGCAAGATCTTCCCGAAGGAGTTCCACGGCACCTTCCCGGTGAAGGACCACAATGCCCCGATCAAGGCGAACCTGGTGGTCACCACCACGGAGAACCCGAACGAGAAGGGCTGGAACATCAACGAGACCAAGACCATCGAGCCGTGCCACACGCCGACTCCGACCCCCACGCCCACCCCGACTCCCACGCCCACCCCCACACCGACGCCGACCCCCACGCCGACCGTGACCCCGACCCCGCCGGTCACGCCCCCGGCCAGCCCGAGCCCGTCGGCCACGCCCACCCCGAGCAGGACCCCCGTCCCGGCGCCCACCACCAGCGCGCCGGCGCTCGCCCAGACCGGTAGCAGCGACGCCACCCCGATGATCGCGGCGGCCGGCGGCGGCGTGCTGCTGCTCGGCGGCGCGCTCGTCCTGCTGGCCCGCAAGCGCCGTGGCGGCAACGAGAGCTGACGCTCCGTAGGCTGAAAAACCGCGACGCCCCCGGCCTGGTGAGGCCGGGGGCGTCGCGCGTCGGTCGGGCGCCGGCTCACTCCCAGCGGAAGAAGCGGGCGGCGGCGGCCAGGCCGAGCACCGACCAGCCGGCCAGGATGCCGAGGTCCGACCAGGGCACCCCGGCACCGTCCTGGAGCACCGACCGCAGGCCGTCCGAGAGCGCCGAGATCGGCAGCAGCTCCAGCACCGATCGCACGGCGTCGGGGAACCTGCTCAACGGCACGATCACCCCGCCGGCGAGCAGCAGCAGGATGAACACCAGGTTGGCGCCGGCCAGGGTGGCCTCGGCCTTCAGGGTGCCGGCCATCAGCAGGCCGAGGCCGGAGAAGGCGGCGGTACCGAGCACCAGCAGTGCGGCGACCGTCAGCGGATCGCCGTGCGGGGACCAGCCGAGGGCCAGCGCGATCACCGACAGCAGCGCCACCTGCAGCGCCTCCGTCACCAGGACGCAGCCGGTCTTGGCGGTCAGCAGCGCCCAGCGCGGCAGCGGGCTCGCGCCGAGCCGCTTCAGCACGCCGTAGCGGCGCTCGAAGCCGGTGGCGATGGCCTGGCCGGTGAAGGCGGTGGACATCACGGCCAGTGCGAGCAGGCCGGGGGCCAGGAAGTCGACCCGCTTGCCGGGGCCCTCGACCGCGACGATGTCCACGGCGGAGAACAGCACCAGCAGCACGGTCGGGATGACCACGGTGAGCAGCAGCTGCTCACCGTTGCGCAGCAGCATCCTGGTCTCGAACGCCGTCTGGGCGAGCAGCATCCGGCCGACGGGCGCGGGGCCCGGCTGGGGGGAGTAGTCCGTCGTGACGGCGCCCATGGTTCCCTCGCTTCGTTCGCTCACGAGCGCAGCTCCCGTCCGGTCAGGTCGAGGAAGACGTCCTCCAGGCTGCGGCGCTGGACGGACAGCCGTTCGGGCAGGATCCCGGAGGCCGCGCACCAGCCGGTGACGGTGGCCACCAGCCGGGGGTCGACGGGCGCCTCGATCCGGTAGCTGCCGGGGGCGGTCTCGGTGGCGGTGGCGCCCTCGGGCAGCTCCTTGAGCAGCGGGCCGAGGTCGAGGCCGGGCGGGCCGTCGAAGCGCAGCGCGTTCTCGGCGCCGCCGCGGCACAGCTCCTCGGTGGTGCCGTCGGCGATGACCCTGCCGCGGTCGACGACGGCGACCCGGTCGGCGAGCTGCTCGGCCTCGTCCATGTGGTGCGTGGTGACGACCACGGTGACGCCGTCCCGGCGCAGGTCGCGCACCAGGTCCCAGGTGGCCCGGCGGGCCTGCGGGTCCAGGCCGGCGGTGGGCTCGTCCAGGAAGACCAGCTCGGGGCGGCCGACCACGGCCATCGCCAGGGCGAGCCGCTGCTGCTGGCCGCCGGACAGCCGCCGGTAGGTGGTGCGGCCGCAGGAGCCGAGGCCGAGGCGCTCGACCAGGGCGTCCACGTCCAGCGGGTGGGCGTGCAGCTTGGCGGTGTGCCGCAGCATCTCGACGGCGCGCGCGCCCGCGTACACGCCGCCGGACTGCAGCATGACGCCGATCCGGGGCCGCAGCGCGGCGTTCTGGGTGACCGGGTCGAGGCCGAGGACGCGGACGGTGCCGGCGTCGGGGCGGCGGTAGCCCTCGCAGGTCTCGATGGTGGTGGTCTTGCCGGCGCCGTTGGGGCCGAGGACGGCGGTGATCGCGCCGGCCGGGATGGTGAGGTCGAGGCCGTCCACCGCGAGCTTGTCGTCGTAGCGTTTGACCAGCCCGGCGATCTGGACCGCGGGTTCGGAGTGCATACCGGCGAGTGTAAGAGGGCCTGACGCGCGGGCCGCCCGGCGGCTCGGTGATCGTTTTCCCAGGCCAGGTAAGGCTTGCCTGCGTGATCGATGACACCGGTGAGGCATGGATCACGGCTTGTCCCGACGGAAGGAATTACGCAACACTGGTGTTGTGAAAAACATGCGCGAGCACGCCCAGCAGCAGGAGGCCGAGTCGGCCTCCTCCTGTGACGTGCCCGTGACGGCGGCCGAGGTGCTGCTGGAGGGCCACCGGGCCACCCGGGACCGGGTCGCGCGGTCGATCCTGGACCACGGCCCCTCCTCCGCCGCCGACCTGGCGAACCGGCTCGGCCTCACCGCCGCCGCCGTCCGCCGTCACCTCGACGGGCTGGCCGCCACCGGCCTGGTCGAGTCCCGTGAACAGCGGGTCTACGGAAGCCGCGGCCGGGGCCGCCCGGCCAAGGTCTTCGCCCTCACCGACGCCGGCCGGGACGCCTTCTACCAGGCGTACGACCAGCTCGCCGCCGACGCGCTGCGCTGGATCGCGGACTCGGTGGGCGGCGGCAAGGCGGGCGAGGAGGCGGTCGCCGCCTTCGCCCGCGCCCGCTTCGGCAAGCAGGCCGAGAAGTACCTGGAGGCCCTGCGCCTGGCCGCCGCCGGGGAGCGCACCGAGGCGCTGGCCCAGGCGCTGAGCGCGGACGGGTACGCTGCCACGGTGCGGCGTGTCCCGTCGGCCGCGGCCCAGGCCCCGGCGGGCGCCCAGCTCTGCCAGCACCACTGCCCGGTCGCGCACATCGCCGAGCAGTTCCCGCAGCTCTGCGAGGCGGAGACCGAGGTCTTCTCCCGGCTCCTGGGCACCCATGTGCAACGGCTGGCCACGATCGCCCACGGCGACGGGGTCTGCACCACCTATGTGCCGGCATCCGGTGCCGCATCGTCGTCCGCCCGGGTGCCTTCGGGCCGCGGCTCCGATGCAGTGCCGACTGCCGGTACGTCCACCGAAGATTCTGCGTCCGCGCGTTAGGAAGCTCGCATGACTGACACCGTTTCGCACCCGGAGCTCGACGGCCTGGGCAATTACGAGTACGGCTGGGCCGACCCGGACACCGCCGGTGCCGCGGCCAAGCGCGGGCTCAGCGAGGAGGTCGTCCGCGACATCTCCGCGAAGAAGAACGAGTCCGAGTGGATGCTCAACCTGCGTCTCAAGGGCCTGAAGCTGTTCGGCAAGAAGCCCATGCCGACCTGGGGCTCCGACCTCACCGGCATCGACTTCGACAACATCAAGTACTTCGTCCGCTCCACCGAGAAGCAGGCCGAGTCCTGGGAGGACCTGCCGGCGGACATCAAGGCCACCTACGACAAGCTCGGCATCCCGGAGGCGGAGAAGCAGCGCCTGGTCGCCGGCGTCGCCGCCCAGTACGAGTCCGAGGTCGTCTACCACCAGATCCGCGAGGACCTGGAGGAGCAGGGCGTCATCTTCCTGGACACCGACACCGCGCTGCGCGAGCACCCGGAGCTGTTCAAGGAGTACTTCGGCACCGTGATCCCGGCCGGCGACAACAAGTTCGCCGCGCTGAACACCGCGGTGTGGTCCGGCGGCTCGTTCATCTACGTGCCGAAGGGCGTGCACGTGGACATCCCGCTGCAGGCCTACTTCCGGATCAACACCGAGAACATGGGCCAGTTCGAGCGGACGCTGATCATCGTCGACGAGGACGCCTACGTCCACTACGTCGAGGGCTGCACCGCCCCGATCTACTCCTCCGACTCGCTGCACTCGGCGGTCGTGGAGATCATCGTCAAGAAGGGCGGCCGCTGCCGCTACACGACCATCCAGAACTGGTCGAACAACGTCTACAACCTGGTCACCAAGCGCGCCGTGGCGTACGAGGGCGCGACCATGGAGTGGATCGACGGCAACATCGGCTCCAAGGTCACCATGAAGTACCCGGCCGTCTACCTGATGGGCGAGCACGCCAAGGGCGAGACCCTGTCGATCGCCTTCGCGGGCGAGGGCCAGCACCAGGACGCCGGCGCCAAGATGGTGCACATGGCGCCGAACACCTCCTCGCACATCGTCTCCAAGTCGGTGGCGCGCGGCGGCGGCCGGACCTCCTACCGCGGCCTGATCGAGATCGGCGAGGGCTCGCACGGCGCCAAGTCCAACGTGCTGTGCGACGCGCTGCTGGTCGACACCATCTCCCGCTCGGACACCTACCCGTACGTGGACGTCCGCGAGGACGACGTGTCCATGGGCCACGAGGCGACCGTCTCCAAGGTCAGCGAGGACCAGCTGTTCTACCTGATGAGCCGCGGCCTGACCGAGACCGAGGCGATGGCGATGATCGTCCGCGGCTTCGTCGAGCCGATCGCGCGCGAGCTGCCGATGGAGTACGCGCTGGAGCTCAACCGGCTGATCGAGCTGCAGATGGAGGGCGCGGTCGGCTGACGTTCCGGCCGCCCACCGCCCACCGACTTTTCGAGGAAGAGAGCACTACGACAGCCATGGCTGACGTCAACACCCCCACCGGCTCCACCACCGCCGGTTCGATCGAGGTCGGCACCGCCGGCGCGGGCGCGCAGCTCGCCGGCCCCGGCACCGGCCGCACCGCGGTCCAGCAGCCGATCGACGCGCGCGTCGCGGTCAAGCCGTCCTTCGACGTGAACGACTTCCCGGTGCCCACCGGCCGCGAGGAGGACTGGCGGTTCACCCCGCTGCACCGCCTCGGCGGGCTGCACGACGGCACCGCCGCCGCCGCGGAGAAGGGCGAGGACAAGGTCGAGTTCACGCTGCCGGACGGCGTCACCGCCGAGACCGTCGGCCGGGACGACGCCCGCCTGGGCAAGGCCGGCACGCCGGTCGACCGGGTCGCCGCTCAGGCGTTCAGCGCCTTCGAGCAGGCCCTGGTGGTCACCGTCCCCAAGGAGGCGGTGCTGACCGAGCCGGTCAAGATCGACGTGCGCGGTGAGGGCGGGGTCCGCTTCGCCCACGTGGTGATCGACGTCAAGCCGTTCGCCGAGGCCGTCGTGGTGCTCAACCACGCGGGCACCGGCACCCGGGCCGCCAACGTCGAGCTGCTCGTCGGCGAGGGCGCCAAGCTCACCTTCGTCTCCGTGCAGGACTGGGAGCGCGACGCCGTCCACGTCGCCCAGCACAACGCGCTGGTCGGCCGGGACGCCTCCTTCAAGTCCGTGGTCGTCACCTTCGGCGGCGACCTGGTCCGCCTGCACCCGCGGGTCAACTACGCCGGCCCCGGCGGCGAGGCCGAGCTGTTCGGCCTCTACTTCGCCGACGCCGGCCAGCACCTGGAGCACCGCCTGGTCATCGACCACGACACGCCGCACTGCCGGTCGAACGTGGCGTACAAGGGCGCGCTCCAGGGCCAGGACGCCCACGCGGTCTGGGTCGGCGACGTGCTGATCCGCGCCGCCGCGCTCGGCACCGACACCTACGAGCTCAACCGGAACCTGGTGCTCACCGACGGCGCCCGGGTCGACTCGATCCCGAACCTGGAGATCGAGACCGGCGAGATCGTCGGCGCCGGCCACGCCTCGGCGACCGGCCGCTTCGACGACGAGCAGCTGTTCTACCTGCAGGCCCGCGGCATCCCGGCCGACGAGGCCCGCCGCCTGGTGGTCCGCGGCTTCTTCGCCGAGCTGCTCCAGCAGATCGGCGTGGCCGAGGTCCAGGAGCAGCTCATGGAGAAGATCGACGCCGAGCTGGAATCGGCGGTCTGAGCACGATGACCTTCCTCCGTGCCTGCGCGCTGAGCGACCTCCAGGAGGACGTTCCCAAGCGCGTTGACCTCAACGGCGTGCCGGTCTCCGTCGTCCGCACCGACGAGGGGGTGTTCGCGATCAACGACACCTGCTCGCACGCGAACGTCTCGCTCTCCGAGGGCGAGGTCGAGGACTGCATGATCGAGTGCTGGCTGCACGGCTCCAGCTTCGACCTGCGCACCGGCAAGCCCTCCGGCCTGCCCGCCACCAAGCCGGTCGCTGTCTACCCCGTAAAGATCGAAGGGGACGATGTGCTCGTCTCCGTCAACCAGGAGTCCTGAGTACACATGGCAACCCTTGAAATCCGCGACCTGCACGTCTCCGTGGACGCCGAGAACGGCCCGCGCGAGATCCTGAAGGGCGTGGACCTGACCGTGAAGCAGGGCGAGACCCACGCCATCATGGGCCCGAACGGCTCCGGCAAGTCCACCCTGGCCTACTCGCTGGCCGGTCACCCCAAGTACACCGTCACCGGCGGCTCGGTGCTGCTGGACGGCGAGGACGTCCTGGAGATGTCCGTCGACGAGCGCGCCAAGGCCGGCGTCTTCCTGGCCATGCAGTACCCGGTCGAGGTCCCGGGCGTCTCGGTCAGCAACTTCCTGCGCACCGCCGCCACCGCCGTCCGCGGCGAGGCCCCCAAGCTGCGGCTGTGGGTGAAGGAGGTCAAGGAGGCGATGGCCGCCCTCCAGATGGACCCGGCCTTCGCCGAGCGCAACGTCAACGAGGGCTTCTCCGGCGGTGAGAAGAAGCGCCACGAGATCCTCCAGCTGGAGCTCCTCAAGCCGAAGATCGCGATCCTCGACGAGACCGACTCCGGCCTGGACGTCGACGCGCTGCGGATCGTCTCCGAGGGTATCAACCGGGTCCGCTCGACCGGCGAGGTCGGCACCCTGCTGGTGACCCACTACACCCGCATCCTGCGGTACATCAAGCCCGATTACGTCCACGTCTTCGCGGGCGGCCGCATCGTCGAGTCCGGCGGCGCCGAGCTGGCCGACAAGCTGGAGGAAGAGGGCTACGAGGCGTATGTGAAGGGGGGCGCGTCCGAGTGACGCATCCGTTCACGGGACTGCTCGACACCGACGCGATCCGCAAGGACTTCCCGGTCCTCCAGCGGATGCTGCACGACGACAAGCCGCTGGTCTACCTGGACAACGCGGCCACCTCCCAGAAGCCGCGCCAGGTACTGGAAGCCCTGACCGCCTACTACGAGCGGCACAACGCCAACGTCCACCGCGGCGTGCACGTGCTCGCCGAGGAGGCCACGGCGCTGTACGAGGGCGCCCGGGACAAGGTCGCGGCGTTCGTCAACGCGCCGAGCCGCAACGAGGTGATCTTCACCAAGAACGCCTCGGAGTCGCTCAACCTCGTCGCCAACATGCTCGGCTGGGCCGACGAGCCCTACCGGGTGGACGCCGACTCCGAGATCGTCATCACGGAGATGGAGCACCACTCCAACATCGTCCCGTGGCAGCTGCTGTCGCAGCGCACCGGTGCGAAGCTCAAGTGGTTCGGGCTGACCGACGAGGGCCGGCTCGACCTGTCCAACATCGACGAGCTGATCACCGAGAAGACCAAGGTGGTCTCCTTCACCCTGGTCTCCAACCTGCTGGGCACGATCAACCCGGTCGAGACGATCGTCCGCAAGGCCCAGTCGGTCGGCGCGCTGGTCGTCATCGACGCCTCGCAGGCCGCGCCGCACATGGTGCTGGACGTCCAGGCGCTGGAGGCCGACTTCGTCGCCTTCACCGGCCACAAGATGCTGGCCCCGACCGGCATCGGCGTGCTCTGGGGCCGGCACGAGCTGCTGGAGGACCTCCCGCCGTTCCTCGGCGGCGGCGAGATGATCGAGACCGTCACCATGGGCTCGTCCACCTACGCCCCGGCGCCCCACAAGTTCGAGGCCGGCACCCCGCCGATCGCCCAGGCGGTCGGACTCGGCGCGGCCATCGACTACCTCCAGGACATCGGCATGGAGAAGATCGCGGCGCACGAGCACGCGATCACCGAGTACGCCGTCGAGCGGCTGCTGGAGGTCCCGGAGCTGCGGATCATCGGCCCGCGCACGGCCGTGGACCGCGGCGCGGCGATCTCCTTCACCCTCGGCGACATCCACCCGCACGACGTGGGCCAGGTGCTGGACGAGCAGGGCATCGCCGTGCGCGTCGGCCACCACTGCGCGCGGCCGGTCTGCCTGCGGTACGGAATTCCGGCGACCACGCGGGCGTCGTTCTATCTGTACTCGACGCCGGGCGAGGTCGACGCGCTGATCGACGGCCTGCACCACGTCCGGAACTTCTTCGGCTGACGGGACGGGGCAGGACGACCATGAAGCTCGACTCGATGTACCAGGAGATCATCCTGGACCACTACCGCAACCCGCACGGCAAGGGGCTGCGGGACGGTGACGCCGAGGTGCACCACGTCAACCCGACGTGCGGCGACGAGATCACCCTGCGGGTGAAGCTCGACGGCGCCACCGTGGCCGACGTCTCGTACGAGTCGCAGGGCTGTTCGATCAGCCAGGCGAGCGCCTCGGTGCTCAACGACCTGGTGGTCGGCAAGACCGTGGGCGAGGCGCAGGCGGTCCAGGAGGCCTTCCTGGAGCTGATGCAGAGCAAGGGGCAGGGCGAGGGCGACGAGGAGGTGCTGGAGGACGCGGTCGCGTTCGCCGGCGTCTCCAAGTACCCGGCCCGGGTCAAGTGCGCCCTGCTCAGCTGGATGGCCTGGAAGGACGCCACCGCCCAGGCGCTCGCCCAGAACCCCACCGTGAACGACTGAACCCGCAGAGGAGGACAAGACCATGAGTGACGAGAGCACCACCACCGCCGGCACCGAGGCCTCCGCTGCGGAGGAGCAGCAGCCCGGCGTCATCGTCGGCACCACCGCCGGCACGGTCTCGGTCGAGGACCTGACCGAGGCCCTGATGGACGTCGTCGACCCCGAACTGGGCATCGACGTCGTCAACCTGGGCCTGATCTACGGCATCCACATCGACGAGTCCGACGTGGCCACCATCGACATGACGCTCACCTCGGCGGCCTGCCCGCTGACCGACGTCATCGAGGACCAGGCCAAGACCGCCACCGACGGGCTGGTGCAGGACCTGCGCATCAACTGGGTCTGGATGCCGCCGTGGGGCCCCGACAAGATCACCGACGACGGCCGCGAGCAGCTTCGGGCGCTCGGCTTCAACGTCTGATCGCTGCTTTGCGCCTTCGCCGCTGCCCGGGACTTCTTCGGAAGTCCCGGGCAGCGGCGTTTCCGCGCTTCAGCCGGGTGAACACCTGCGCGTCCTCCGCTTCGCCGCACGGGTCCGCCGCCGTTCCCCACCATCCACCCCCCACCCGCCTGCCGGCGGGTGCTCGCCCCGGGCCTGGCCGCGTGCCGCCCGGCCGACCGGGCGGCACGCGGCACTGAATGGCAGAACGAAGTACCTGCCGGAACGGTGAAGCCGGGCGAGCTACCTGTCGGAAGCGAGGGGTCCCGGTCCTGCCGGAGGCCCCTCGGACCGGTGGGCCAGCGCGTCTCAGACGGCGACGCGAGCAGGCCGACGGCCGGCCAGTGCGGAGCGCAGGGCGGTTCGGACTCGGGCGGCACCTGCGGCCGCCACGTCCGCTCCCTGGCCGACCGTGGGGGTTCGGGCTGTCAGGCCGGCGCACGGGCGACAGATGCCCGGCCGGGGCACGGGGTCGTGGCACTTGGCGCACTCGGCGTACCGGGCCGGTGGCCGCGCGGCGGGCTGGGCGGGCGGCGTCTTGTGCTCCAGGCGGTAGCGGAGCACCGCTGCCGCTGAGTGCATCGGGGTGGGCAGGCCCGGCAGCAGGGCGTGGGCGAGGTCGGCGTGGGTCGCGCCGCGCTGCAGCCACTGTACGACGAGGGGCGCCAACTCCCGGGCCTCGGCCTCGCCGAGGCGCAGACGCGGCTCGGGCCGGATCACCCGGAACAGGGTGGCGACCGCCTCGCGGACCTCTTCGGAATCCGGAGGTGGCGGGAGGGTGGGTTCTTGCTGCCGGTTCTTTACTACAGAGCCGACTGCGCGACCGGTAGTCGCTCCACCGGACGCCGGAGGGGTGGCACTCGGCCGCGCGAGCTGAGGGGTGTCGTAGACGTGGGTCTCGGTGCGGATGGTGCCGTCCGGCATGCGGATCTTCTCGATCCGGTAGTACCCGGCCTCGGTCAGCTCCTTGAGCGCCTTGCGGACGGCGCCGCGCCCCTGGGGGCTGGTGTCGGCCATGTGTCGACCGTCCTCGCGCCAGCCGTCCGGGCGGGAGAGGAGGTCTGCGAGCAGGCCGCGGGCGGTGTAGGACAGCCGTCGGTACTGGAGGACGGCGTTGGGCAGCACGGTGAAGTTGCGTACGGGGGCGCTACGATGGACACGCATCGGGAGTGTCAGCTCCTGTTGCCGGACCCCGGGGTGTTGGTAGCACCGCCGGGGTCGCCTCTTTTCGGTTGGAGCACGGAACGTACCACCGCACTTGATGTGCCGTCAGGCATTTTCGGTGGCGATGCCCCATAAGGGTGAAGTGGGGCTGCTTTGGTCGCTCGTCCTTGAGAACGTCATGGTTGCTCTTCGCCGATAGCGCAAGTACTACGCCCGCGCGTGGACCTGGATGAGGCCGTACTTGCCGCTGGTTCGCCATGGCTCCCCAGTGGCGTCCAGACCGGCGACTGCCGGTCCGTTGAGGCCGACGATGACGTCCGACTTCAACGTACGCAGTGCCGCTACCGGCGACGGAAAGTGGTCGGTCCTCTCGGCGAAGGGGGCCGTGGCGTCCCAGAGCTGGTCCCCGACGAGGCGGCGGTAGTTGAGGTCGCCCTTGAGGATCGTCATCGTGGCACCGGAGAGTTCGGCCCGCAGAACGGCGGGCATGTCGTGGAACGGCAGCGGCGCGCAGAAGAACGCGTGCGTGCGGATCGCGAGCGTGCCGTTGTTCATCGCGTCCCAGAGCCGGTGTCCGATCCGTGCAGCCTCCTGCCCGGGCGCGGTACGAAGGCGCTCGGTGGCGGCGAGGACGTCCGCGGTGGTCGCGTCCGACACGTAGTAGGGGGAAGGCTTGACGTACAGGGCGACCCCGGCGGCCAACCCGCTCGTGAGGAGGTGGTCGATCAGTACGAGGTCCGGCAGCAGCTCCCGCCCGGCGTTGTCCGCGATGACGCAGACCTTCGGGTTGCGCGCAGCAGCCAGGGTGGACCACAGGAGAGGGCTGTCGTCCGCGATCAGGGCAGAGGGCTGGGTGTTGCTCGCCGACGAAGCGGTGATCTGGAAGCTGAGGTCCGCCCGGTTGCCCCAGAGCGCTGACGAGAGCAGCACGTCGGCCTGCTTCTCGGTCGACAGGGACGGCAACTCGCTGAGAGCCGCCAGTTCGGCGTCGACGGCCGAGCCGGCCAGTTCGGCGGTCTTGAACGGTGCGAACGGGTCGATGCCCTGCCAAGTCCCTGGCCGGAAGTAGCCGGTGGCTTCGAGCAGCCTGCGATAGAAGTAGCTCTCGGCCCACAGGAACGGCGCCTCGCCCCACGGCCGTCCGAACAGGCCGTCGCCCCACTCCATCCACTGGTCGTGGTCGTGGGCGCTGTTGCCGAGCGGTTGCAGCACACCGTCGATGCTCTCGGCGAGGAGGTCCTCGATCGCGGCTCGCTCGCTCGGCCCGTACGGCAGTGCGTCGAGCACCTGCTGGACGAGCTTCGGGTGCCGCTCGTGGAAGACGTCCCGAGCGAACGAGCCGGGGGTGCCGCTCAGGATCACGGGTGCGCTGGGCATGGTCAGACTCGTCCTTCTCCTCGGCTGGCGGCGGAGTCCGCCACGTGGTCCACAGTGTGTCCTAGGTATAAAACTGCCGGAGCCCGGCCAAGGCCCTTACCACCACCCCGAATTACCAGGACGGCCGCCGCATCGGCCTGCACATCGACAATTGGGACAGGCTCCGCTACCAGGCCAAGCACACCGGTCGCCGACGCCTGTGCTTCAACCTCGGTCCCGGAACCCGCTACCTCCTGCTCAGTGGCCTCGACATCCGCGCCATCTGCCGCGATCTCTCGGTCGGGTGGAGTTCTGCCGCCAGCACGGTGGTGAGGGGCTGCCAGGGGCCGGCCGGGAGAACGGCCCCGTCCTCGTAGTCGGGCTCGCCGCGAGCGGTGCGGACGCCGGTGCTGTCACACCTGGCGATGAGGGCGGCGGGATCGGTGTGGGCGATGGCGAGAGTCACGCGGATTCCTCCCAGGCCGGGTTTACCGGTCCTCGAGGGTGTCGGCGAAGGTCACGTCCAGCTCGGCGATAAGGGCTTCGGCGAGTTCGGCCTGCTGGGTGCGGTCGATGAGGACCTTGCCGAGGTTGGCGACGCCCCGCAGCGTGGTGAGGTCGTTGCCTCGCAGGTCGAGGCCTTGGTACTTGCCCCGGCCGAACTCGGTCAGCCGCAGGACGCAGGCGTCGAGGACCGCGCTGCCGAGGTCGCAACCGGTGAACGACGCCTCGGTGAGCCCGCACTCGGAGAAGACGACCGCGCCGGTGGCGCGGATCTGCTCAAAGGTCGCGTAGTCGAGCTTGCAGTTGTCGAAGAGGACGTTGTCCAGGGTCACGCCGATGAGCCCGGCGCCCATGATCTTGCAGTTGCGGAAGACGACCCGGGAGAGCTTGCTGTCGGTGATGCGGGCGGAGGCGAGGTCGCAGGTGTCGAACGCGACGGAGTCGAGGCGGACTTGGTCGAGCTGCACGCGGTCGACCCGCAGGTTGGAGACGCGGCCGGTGACGAGGTGGGCCTCGGTGAGATCCAGGTTCCGCAGGTCGGCGTCACCGTACTGGAAGTCCTGGACGATGCCCCGTGCGGAGTCGAGGGTGGTGACGTTGGACAGGTACAGGCCGGGCTCGTTCAGGTGGGGCAGGGTCACGGTGACACGGCCGAAGGTGATGCTGTCCATGAGTGGCTCCGCTCTCTCGAGGGTCGGGCCGGGCCCGCACCGCTGGTGCGGGCCCGGGTGGTTCGGGGTGGCGCTACTTGCCCTTGTTCGACCAGTTGTCCCAAGGTGGACCGGTTGTCGAACGGCCCGGCGGTGGGGTTGGTCACGGTGACGGCGCCGGTGAGGTCGGCGACGACGGCGGTGTTGCCGGCGGCCTGGCACTGCGAACCGACTGAGGGCACAGTGCTGAGGTGGGGGGGGGGGGGGGGGCCCCCCCCCCCCCCGAGGCACATGGGCCGTTTGATTTGGTAGGGTGGTTGGCTTCCTTCACTGCCCAG
>NZ_JBVILX010000008.1:197489-209255 GCF_055580145.1 Kitasatospora sp. NPDC032121
ACAGGGGGGATCGGGGTGTAGAACCTACGCTCCGCAACCCCCCCCCCCCCCCTCTCCCCCCCCTCCCCCCCCCCCCCCCCCCCCCCCCCCCCCCCCCCCCACTTCCGGCGCTCGCGCTCATTTGGGCTTGCGGCCCTCGGCACTGGCCGCTCAGGATTCCGGGCAGCAGGCTGGCGCACTGATGAAGCCACCGTCCCCTCGTCCGACCGCCTCGCGGAGGACCGCACCGATCTCTTGGGGGAGGAGGTTGACCGCGTCGAGGGCGTCGACGGTCAGGGGGATCTCTTCGAGGATGTACTCGCCTCGGCCTTCTTGGCTGAACTCGGGCCCGGTGCGGTCCTCGAAGCTCCACTTCCCGATGGTGGCGAGGTAGAAGTCCTGACGCTCGTCGTCCGTCTCGATGGTGTGGAGGAGGCTGACGATCTCGGCCTCACCGGCGATTTCCTCGCGGACCTCGCGCAGGAGGGCCTCCTCGGGGCCGGCGTCGGTCGGTTCGATCTTGCCGCCGACGATCACCCAGTACGGGTCGATGCCGGGGCGGATGCGCTTGATCAGCAGCGTGGTGTTGTTCGGGGTGAGGAGGACGGCGCGGACGCGGTGTTGCATGGTGGGCTGCTTCCTGTTCGTGTGGGACGGGCGGGTCAGTGGAGGATCCAGCCGCCGTCGACGTGCGACGTTCTCTGGCCGGCCTGCGCGTGTTGCTATGTTGCTGGTCAGTCCCTCCTCATGCGTAAGACTGTGCGAGTGACCTTTCCTGCTTCGCTTGCCGCTGCCGAAGAGATCCACGCTCACCTGGTTGATCAGCTGAACCTCGCCCTTCGCCGGCCCGGGATGCACGGCGGCGAGAAAGCTCTTCGAATCCTCATTGATCACCTGCTGTTCGTGGAGCGCGAGCCCGAGGCGTCGGCTCAGCTGAAGCAGGAGTGGGAAGACCGTGGGCTCTGGACCTCCGTCGGAATCGCCGGGGCTCTCCAAGACCTGTTCCCCACGCAGGCGGACTGCTACGACATCGCCTCGGTGTACGCGGAGTTCGTGCATCGACGCGGCTGGCTCAAGCCCGACCACATGCTCACGAGGGAGGCATACGACGCCCTTGTGGGCCGGGTCCGGCAGTGGGCGGCCGTGGACCGCACCTGGGCGGACGTGACGGCGGAGTTCGGCTCTCCTTCCGTACTGTTCGGAGGGAACAACCCGCTGTATGGGAAGACCCTTGGTTACCTCACTGAGGATCCGCAGCAGCCGATGGTGGTCTTCCACCTCTGGAACGGCAGCGGACCAGGGGCCGGATCGTGGCCGCCCGAGCTTGAGCAACCGTTGCTCCTCGCGGTGCGGTGTGGGAGAGGATCGTTCAGCGGATCGTTGACCTTCACCCCCGAGGGCGAGCGGAGGAGGTCGACGATCGGATGATGTGCGGGAGCCCGTCACCGCCGACCACGCGGAAGTGGGCGGTGTGGCCTGCCGGTGGGGGCCATCCGCTGCTCTGGCGGGTTCAGGATGGTGACGCCCACTCCTGTGCTGGGCGGCCTTGAACTCCGCCTGATACGCGCATCGGGAGGTGGACTCCTGTTGCCGGACCCCGGGGTTGTTGGTAGCACCGCCGGGTCGCCTGTTATTCGGTTTGCGTGCGGAACGTACCACTGTGTGTGACATAGTGTCAGGCAGCTTCCGTAGCTTCGCCCCGCATGGGTGAAGCAGGGGCGCCGAGGATGTGGTTGCGCGCGGCGTGGGCGAGGGCGGCCTGATGTGAAGTGGCGATCGCCGCGCGGTTCCAGTGGAAGGCGATCATGTGCGCGAGGACGTCGCGCAGCCCACGGGTGAGGCTTCCATGCAGGGCGAGGTCGGCGAGTTCGCGGCCCGCGCGTGCGAAGGCTCGGATGCGCTCCGCTTCCGCGTGGAGGGCTTGGCCGGGTTCGGTCATCGCAAGGGTGTCGGCGGACAGCAGAACCCGGATCTTGTCGGCGAACGGTTGCGGTAGGGCGGCCGGTGCCGGGCGCATGGCGGAGACCCGGGCCCAGACGTCACCCTGTTCCGTCCACTCCTGGCCCGCGGCGCGAAGCATCGTGCTGCACAGCAGGGTGGACAGCTCTCGCCGTCCGACGCGCTGGGTGTTCGGCCGGCGGTCTTCGGTCAGGATGGCGCGGCTGTCGGTATGGAAAAGGGCGTGGGCTGCGTCGATGCCCAACGGCCCTCCGAGGGCAGCGGTTTCGGGCTCGTAGATGCCGGGCGACCAGGATGCGATCGTGTTTTGGCGCTGGAGCCGGTCCAACTGCTCGCCGAGGTGGGCGCGAAGTGCGGGATGGCCGGTTTGCAGGCGCACCCGCCAGTACGGGTGCTTGCGGACGTACCACCAGGAGGTGAGGGCGCCTCGGGCTTCGGCGTCACACAGCATGGGGGCGAGATGGGCGGCCAAGGTGGCTTCGGCACTGTGCCATTCGACCGGCTGAATGTTGACGTGGACCCAGGTGTCGGACGGGGCGGAGATGGCGGAGCGTCCGGCGGTGCGGTAGGCCTCGGAGGCGGTGGCCAGCTCGGCGGCGTCGATGCCGAAGCGGGCGGCGGCTCGGGCGGTGTCGGCTCCGGTGAGGACGGCGAGGACTGCCTGTTCCAAGCGCGGGTGTTCGCTGTGGTGGGCCATGGGTGGTTCAGGCGAGGAGCATGCAGGCGTCCCAGCCGGTGGCGGGTGCGCCGCCACGATCGGCCGCGTGCAGGGCCAGTCGTACTCCGGCGGTGCCGTCGAGGAATCCTGGTGCGCGAGAGGGAAGTCGGGCGTTGAGGAGTGCGCGCAGGGCGGGCAGGTGAACGGTGAACTGGTCCGGGTGGTTGGCATCGTGGGCTGCACGGTGGACGGTGTGCAGGAGACCGGAGGCTCCGTGACACAGTCCGGCGTCGGTGATCCGGTCGAGCTGGGCGGGGTCGGTGATGCAACGCAGCAGGGCGTTTTCGGCGGCGCGCTTGCGGTGGGCGTCGCCGAGGGCGATGGCGGCGAGCTGCTGGGCGCGGGCCTGGCCCGGGGTGCCATAACACCAGCTGGGTCGGGGCGGGCCGTCCTGGAGAACGGCGCCGAGGCGGTGTTCGTCGGCGGTGACCCATTGGGGCCACCAGGGCCCGGAGGGGCAGGGCTGGCGCAGGGCGTCGAGCCAGTCGAGGATGCGCATCATGGCGCCGGTGTGGCCTTGGACGGTGGCTCCCACGCGCTTTGCGAGGGCGAGGAGGGCGAGGGGGCCGGCGATGCCGTGGGCGAGGCCGAGGTTGCCGTGGCCGTCGGGGAAGTTGGCAGAGGTACGTCCGGCGGGGTCGTAGCGCACCCACCAGCCGGGCAGGTCGGTGCCGGGCAGCGGCTGGGTGAGGCGGACGAGGTAGGCGAGGACCTCGTGCAGGGTGTCGCCGTGCGGATCGCGCTTGAGCAGGTAGGCGCCGAGTCCGGTGAGCCCGTACAGCAGGTCGTACTCGGCGGCGCGGGTGAATTCGCCGGAGTCGATGCGGGCGTGGGCCTGGTCGAGGCGGCGGTGGACGAGCCGATGGACGGTCCGGTCCAGGGTGAGCAGTGTCTTCGTGTAGCGCTCGCTGCCCGCGGCGGCAGTGTGGAGGGTGAAGGCGAGGGCTGGTGCGCCGATGAACAGGGCGGCGTCGTCGGAGCCGATGAGGGACTGGCTGGTGATGCCGGTCAGCCAGTCCTGGACGGTGCTCCAGGCGGTGTGCCCGAGCGCGGCGCGTTCGGTGTGGAGCAGGGTGATGCCCACGGCGCCAGTGGCCAGGGACTGGGCGGCGTCTGTGTCGGCGGAGCCGCACGGCGCGGCACTGCGGGTGGTGGCGGGGCTCATCGGGGGCGGTGTCCTTGGTGTCGGCGAGTGAGGGTGAGCGCGGCGGCGCGGGCGAGGCGGAGGCAGTCGCGCTCGCTGTCCTGGTCGATCCCGGCGGTACGGATGTGGTGCATGTGCAGGAGCGAGGCGAGGACGGAGTCCGGCTCGGGCCCGGTCCGGGCGCGCAGGGCGGCACGGTAGGCCTGTACGGCGGTGCGGCGTATCGCCCACGCGTGGGCGATCTCGGTTCCGGCTTCGGCGCGTAGCTCGGCCCAGGGGCCGCACGGGTCGGCAAGGCGCAGGCTCTGTGCGAGGACGGCCCGGTCGAGGGCCGGCGCGCCATCGGTGCGGGTGATGCGCTCTGCCAGCCAGGCCGCCCCGGAGGTGGTGTCACCGGTGAAGGCGGCGGCGAGGTCGAGGAAGCTGGCGGCGGTCAGCGCCTGCGGGTGCAGATGGCCCGAGCCGGTGTGGCGCTGCTGGACGAGAGCGGCGGTCGAGTCGGAGACGAAGACGGCTTCGGCCTGCTCCAGCAGGGGGCCGGTTCCGTAGCGTCCGGTCTCGGGCTGGTAGGTGTCCCACTGGACGCGGCCGGTGGCCAGGCCGGCGGCGTGCAGGCCGTTGGTCCAGGTGGCGACCTGTCGGGCGAGGTCTTCGAACGGGCAGTGCTGGCGAATGCGCAGGCGTAGGTGCGGTTCCGGGTCGCGGTAGGGGACGAACCAGCAGTCCGGGCCTTCGAGGGTGGCGAGCAGTTCGGGCAGGCGGGCCAGGATCGCGCTGTGTCGGGCCGGCTGGGCGTAGACCTTGGCGAACGCCCAGCGGGCCTGCCGGCCGGCCGGGTGCTCGCCGGGAGACTCGGCGACGGCCGTCAGGTCCACTGCCGGTGGCCGGAGTGGTTCCTGGAGGGAGACGAGCGGCAGGACGATCTCCACGGCACGGCCGTCCGCCCACCCGAGCTCCTCCGGGCCGGGAGCCTGCCGTAGGACGGCCTTGCCGCTGCGGCTCAGGTGGGCGCG
Organism: Kitasatospora sp. NPDC032121; assembly: GCF_055580145.1. Lineage (NCBI taxonomy): Bacteria > Bacillati > Actinomycetota > Actinomycetes > Kitasatosporales > Streptomycetaceae > Kitasatospora > Kitasatospora sp. NPDC032121. The sequence goes on from NZ_JBVILX010000008.1 coordinate 202,303, forward strand.
GAGCAGCTGCCGGTGTGAGCGCTGGTCGAGGTCGAGCCGCAGGCGCTGGTCACCGGCACCGAGGTCGACGTGCGCGGGGATCCGCAGACGGCGTCGTACGCGGTCGAATGCCCGCTCCCACTGCGCGGAGCTGTGGCCTCGGGCGGGGAGATCGGCGGCGTCGAGCCGCCACCGGGCGGCGGCCAGGATGATGCGTCCGTGCCGGATGGCCGGCAGCACGGGCAGGGCTTCGGCCATCGCACCCCAGGAGAACGGAGCGAGGACGGCGGCGCGGGCACGGGGCAGCTCGGTGAGGAACCGGGCGAGCGGGTGGGCGAAGTTCACCATTTCGACGGCGTTGAACACTGTCGGCTCGATCGTCTGCCCGGTGGTCCGGGAGAGCAGGAGGATCCGTCGGGCATCGGCGGTCACCAGGAGCTCCCGCAGCGGCAGTGTCCCGGGCGTGGGCTCGGCGACGGCGATCACGTCGTCCAGGACCTGCGGTGTGCGGGCGACGTTGTCGGTGCCGGCCCACAGCGGCGGGCAGGAGAGCTGGGCACGGCGGGCGTCGGTACTCAGGGTGGGGGCGTCGCGAAGCCCGGCCGCGAGGCGGCGCAGGTCGGCATGAGGCAAGTGCAGGAACCGGCCGATGGTGGTGCCCGCGCCCTGTGACAGGCCGGTGACCACCAGGCGGAAGTCGCGCTCGTCGAGGTGCTGTCGGCTGGCGGCGTGGATCCGAACGCACAGGTCGAGGTGGGGCGGCAGGTGGTCGGCCTGTTCCACGCCGAGCCGGGGCAGCAGCTCGGAGAGGTCGACGGCGTCCGCCGCGTCGAGGGCGGCGAGCTGTGCGGCCTGGACCAGATGCCTGTCACGGGCTGTGGCCGTGGCGGTCGGCGGCTCCAGGGCGCTGGTGCGGTACCCGGCCGGGAAGCCCAGCCCGGTGTCGGGGTTCACCAGGTCCAGCAGCGGCACGAGCGCGCCGATGCCGTACCGCTCCAGGAATCGGAGATGGTAGTCACGCCAGGCCGGAGAGCCGTTGGGGTGGGGGCTCGTCTGCGCGAGCAGAGCAGCGGCGGTCTCCGCTTCGCGGGTCACCGTGTGCGGGATGACCAGGTCGGCACCGAGCCGGAGATCGACGGCGAGACCGGGATGATCGGCTCCGTCGGTCAACTCCCGTAGGCGGGCGCGCTCCTGGCGCTGCTCGCGGCTCGGGGCCAGGTTGTGTACGACGATCCTGCGGTCGACATCGCCGAGCAGCCGGACAAGGCCTGCAATGCTGGGAATCGACTCGGCCTCGGCCTCGATGAGCCGGTCCAGGACGTGCTTGAGCGGGTCGCGCGCGGTCATCGGAGGACGCAGGGCGGTGATCAGGACGCCGTGGTGGACCAGCTGCGCGAGCATCCGGTGGGTCTGCTCGGGGCCGGCGCCAGGGTGAGAGTCGAGTACGAGTTCGGCCAGGTGGTCGAGGCGGATCGGTCGTCGAGCAGCGTCGACCGCCGTACGGACGGGCCTGGTACGACGTAGGACGACCTCGGCGGGCGCCCCGGTGGGCTGGTGGTGGCCGGGGCGGTGAAGCGGTACCACCAGGTGGTCGCCACGCACCGTGCAGGTCTGTTCGGTTGTCACCAGCAGGCGCCGCAGCAGCTCAGGGTCGCGCTCGAGCCGGGCCACCACATCGGCGAGCCACCGGGCATCCGGTCGGGCGATCGCTTGGTGGTCCGCGCCCCAGGCGCCTTCCAGGGTGTGGCCGAACCGTACCGGGGCGACTCCGGCGAACAGGCCGAAGGGAGTGGCCCGATGGCGCTGGCGCAGTAGGTAGTGGACGAGCGTTCCACCGGCCTTGCGAACGTTCCGAGGGGTGTGCACCCGGCTGTTGATGACGTCTTCGACTGGCGCGGCGTAGGCGGGGTTGGCCAGTTGGACGGCCTCGGCGAGCTGCGGGTCGGCCCAGACGGCGGTCATCCATGACTGCCACGCCTGCGCCGCGACCGGTCCGGCCCCCTCGTCGAGGTCGGGCCACGGCTGGATCGTGGGAGTTCCGATGTGCGCGGTGGCTCGTAACAGCGCCACTTCCAAGGCCCGGTACATGAGCGCCTCCGTATCAGGGGCAGTGGGGTCGTGTCCGGCCTGGCACCGGGGCCGTGCGGGCCCCGGTGCCAGGGTGCGGATGCGGGTCAGGCGATGCAGCCGCTGTTGGAGCAGGCGGACTGGCAGGTCTGGCCGCAGCCGTCATCGGTGCTGCTCATCAGCTCGCCGATCACGGGGCCCCGCTCGACGATCGTGACGTCCAGCTCGAAGTCGTTGTCCTGGTTCTGGGCCATGTTTCTTACCTCCTGGCGGAGTCGGGGATGGATTAGGTGGTGCTTCACCTGACCTCGGGGCCGGTCACGACTTTCCGGGCCAGGAGACGGTGATGCGGGTGTGGGTCTTGTCGACCACACGGCCCGCGGGCAGTCGGTCGTCCGGAGTACCGGCGGGGTGGATCTCGAAGCGGGCGCCAGCGCCGCCCCGGTGCTCCTGGTCCCAGACGCGGATCTCCTGGACGAGGCGGGCGGCGGCAGCGCCGGCGGCCGGGCCGTGCCCGTACGCGCCGAGCTCGAAGCGGGTGCGGGTCTCGTCGGTGGGGCGGACGGTGCGGTAGGCGAGGGTGCCGCCCACCACGACCGTGGCCACGCCCAGAGGGGAGGCGGACGCGACGATCCCCTTGGCCCGGGCGGCCGGTGTGGCGGTCAGCCGGGCGTGACCGTCCAGCGTGGTGGCCAGCCACAGGTCCAGGTCGTCGATCGGCTCTTCGCCGCCGACCGTCACGCCCGACCACACCTCCTGGCGAGGCGTGGTCAGCGCCGCGCTCAGGGCTGCGACGTCGACCTGATCGCCGTCGTCGAGCCGCAGCCCGACCTCCTCGCCCGGCTCGTCGTGCAGCAGTACCAGGCGCTCGCGGTTCTCCGCCTCGCCCTGCATCGGTACGAACCCGCACAGCTCGTACCCGGTGCTCACCAGGTGGTCGCCCGCACGGACGAGGACGAGCGAACGCATCAAACCGCGAACGCGCAGCGGCACGACGATCCGCCCACCGGGGGCCAGTTGCTCCACCCAGGCCGGCGGAATGTCCGGAGCCCCGACGGTGACGACGATCAGGTCGAACGGCGCGTGCTCCGGGACACCGAACGCGCCGTCGGCGGTGATGACCCGGACGTGCTCGTAGCGGGCGACATCGAGCAGCCGGCGGGCACGGCCGGTGACCTCCGGGTCGATGTCCACGGTGGTGACCGCACCGTCGGGAGCGACGAGTTCGGCGAGGTAGGAGGCGAACATGCCGCCGGATCCGATCTCCAGGACGTTCTCTCCGGGCCTGGGAGCCGCCTGCTCCAGCATGAACGCCTGGATGCGTGCGGCGGAGACGGAGCTGATGGCGAGCCCGTCCGCGTCGCGCTTGGTCACCACGGCGCGTTCCGGGTCGTAGGCCTCGGCGGGCTGCGCCTCGGGGGCGAACCGCTCGCGTGGGACACGGCCCAGGACCTCGGCGATCCGCTCGGTACGGATCGTCCCGTCCTCGCGCAGCGCCGCCACCATGGCGGCGCGCAGGGTCTCCGGGGCGGGTTCGGTGTTCACGATGTCTCCTTGGTATTGATGCCGTTCGCTACAGGCAGCGGGGGCGAGCAAGGGCGTCGGCGACTCGAACGCTCGCCCAGACCTTCTTGGTCGTGGCCGCCAGTTCCTCACCCATGGCGTGCGCCAGACCCTGGACGAGGAGGAGTCCGCGACCATGTTCGTCGTTGCGGGCTGCCTGAACCTTCTTCAGCGACAGGTCGGGCCGGGAGTCCAGGACCTCGATGCGGAAGTAGCCGTCGGCCTCGTCGATCTGCACCCTGATGACGTCGCCCGACTCGCTGGCGTGCCGGATCGCGTTCGTCGTCAACTCGGCGAGGATGAGCAGGACATCGCGAACCCGTTCGTTGTCGACGTCCCACCCCCACTCCGCGAGCTTGGAACGCACGATGCGGCGTGCCGTGGGAACCGCGGTCACCTCCGCCGGGAAAGAGCCCTCCCAGCGGCGGAGAGACCTCTCTCGTCCGATGGCCACCATGTGCATCGCTCCGATCGGCAGGAGCGCTTGAACGCTCCGGTCTTGGTTTGCCTGCGGGGACCAACCTTGGCCTGGTGGCGAGGACAGAACTACGGGCAAACCTTGGACACTTGCTCTCCTTTGGGGTGATCGGTAGAGACAATCCGCGGACAGTTCGTAGACACTTCCGCACCACCCGTACGAGCCGTGGCCCGACGGTGGTAGGCAGGGAGCAGACGCAGTCCGCACCGGGCTGTGGCGAAGGGAACCGCGATGAACCTGTTCGATGCCCTGGTCACTGAGTCCGGCATGGACTTCCGCGGTTTCCTGGCCGAGTACAGGCGGGCTGCCGCACTGCTCCACGAGCGGACAGGTGATCTTGCCTTCAGGAACGTCGATCTGACGGACAAGAGCTTCACGAGGTGGCGCTCGGGTCAGGTTTCCCGGCCTCATCACCCGGCGCCCGCGATCCTCAAGCAGATCTTCGGCAGGCCGGTGGAGGAGCTCTTCGCGCCCTACAGCGACGAGCAGGCGCAGCTGCTGCGCTCGGTACCGACTCCTGTGTTCGATGAAAGAGAACTTGCCATGACTGCACGCGATGTCCGAGCCCACGCCGCCGACGCGGCCTCGCAACTTCTGCCTGATCTCACCATCGACCAACTCGAGGATGACCTGGTGACCACGGCGCAGGCGTACACCGGCACTCCACCGCATGAGATCTTCATGCGGGTCAAGGAACTGCTCGGTCTCGCCACCGTCATGCTTGACCGCACTCAGCTGCCATCCCAACGGAGCCGTCTCTACGTCGTAGCCGGCCAGGCATCGGCGATCCTCGGGGGCTGTGCGTTCGACCTCGGTTCCATGTCGACGGCTGTCGAGCTGATGCGGGCCGCCGCGCTCTACGGTCAAGTGGCAGAACACGGGCCGTTGCAGGCGTACACCCGTGGCTACCTGGCGCTGCTGTACTACTGGGATGGCAATCCCGCTCAGGCGGTGCGCCAGATCACGTTGGCCCAGTCCTTTCCCGGTGTAGGAGCCACCGGGCAGGCCAGGCTCGCAGCGATCGCGGCTCGGTCGTACGCGCACCTCGGGCGGCGGGAAGAGGCCCATGCGGCGATTGAGCTCAGCCTGGCAGAACGGGGGCCTGCGACGGACGATCTCCACGACGGGATCGGCGGCGAGTTCCACTTCGGCGTGGAGCGTGTCGCGATGAGTAACAGCTCGACGCTGCTGGTCCTCCGGGACGGAGCCAGGGCGGAAGCGTCCGCCCGGAAGTCGCTGGAGTTGATCGCCGGCCAGGCATCGTCCACCACTCCGCTGGCAGTCGCCGCAAAGGCGGGTGCGGATCTGGCGGCGGCGTTGCTGATGCGACGTGATCTCGACGGTGCTGCCGAGCAGATGGGACGAGTGCTGTCCATGCCGAGGGAGTGGCGTAGTGCCGGTCTCGTCAGCCGGGTGAACGCAGTCCGGGTCGAGTTGGTCTCAGCGATCTATCAGGACGCCATTGTCGCCCGTGACCTGGTTGAGAGGATCGACGACTTCACGCTGGTTGCCGCACCGCGCATCACGGGTCCGGGCGCGGTGCGGCTTGCCATCAACGGGGCCGGTAGCTAGGCAACTGTCGACAGGATGGCCTTCTCCTTCTCCGGGGAGATCCCGTGCTCGTCCCAACGCTGGTGCGGCACGGGCACGTTTCCCTGCTGGAGCCAGGTCCAGGTGTCCGCGACGGTCTCGGCGAGCGGTCGGCAGCGGAAGCCAGCCGTGAGCGCCGACGAGGAATCGATGGCCCAGACGCCTGGGTGCGTGCGCCAGAGCGGGATCTCCGTCCACTGACGAAGACCGCTGTTGAGCAGGACGTCATCCGTGACCCACGTCAGCTCGCCGGAACTCCCGGTCGTGTCCATGCAGGCAGTAAGGAATCCGCCCATCGTCTCGCGGCCGACCGGTGCGGTGACGTTGTGCACCTGGTGACCGACCACCTGGGTTTGGTCGAGCGCGAAGGCAGCTACGTCTCGCACGTCAACAGGTTGGATCGACTTCGCTGGATTGCCGGGTGCGAGGATGCGGCCTCCTCGTTCGGCACGGCGCAGCCACCACGGCAGCCTGCCCACGTACTCACCGGGCCCGAGGATGACCCCGGGCCTGAGCAGGCTCGTACGGGTGAGACCGAAGGCCTCGGTCACAGCACGCTCAGCACCGGCCTTCTGCTGTCCGTAGTGGGTGTCAGGTCCGGTCCACCCTTCGGGCAGCTCTCCGTATTCCGGCCCGGCCTCGGCCGGTGCCTCCAGCACGGGCGAGTCCGTGGTCAGGGGCTCATTGGGCCACCCCTCGTACACCGACACGGTGGAGATGTAGACGTACCGGCCGACGACCGGTTCCAGGGCCCGGGTGCCCGCCAGGACAACACGCGGCGACAGCTCCGAGGCCGAGGTGTCGATCACAGCGTCCCACGGGCCGTGACCCGCCAGACGTGCCAGGTCGTCGGGGCGTTCCCGGTCGCCGTGCACAGCTACCGCCCCGGGCACCGGGACTCCGGACAGTCCCCGCGTGAACGTGGTCACCTCCCAGCCTCGTTGCAACGCGCCACTTACGACCGCGCGGCCCAGGAACCAGCCGCCACCCAGCACGAGAATCCTCATGGGCTGATCCTGCCAGCCGTGCGCCTGCGTCCGCAGCTGTGCGAGATCAGGCTCCGGCCAGGTGACTGGCCGGCGATCAGACTGGAGGCCTTACGAGTTGAACGCCGCTCCGGTAGGACGGGGCCTTCTCGCTTCTGACAGGTACGTCGCCCTGCTCCGCCCTCGCCGTGGGTTTGCCCTGCGAGAGGGACACAGGGAAGGGGGGGGGTGGGGACCATCCGTAGGGGGGGGGGGGGGGGGGGGGGGGGGAAGGGCTGGGAACTGTTTCC
>NZ_JBVILX010000008.1:209265-213371 GCF_055580145.1 Kitasatospora sp. NPDC032121
CTTCCCCCTCCTTCCTCCGGCCCTCCACTCCCCCCCCCCCCCCCCTCCCTTCCCCCCCCCCCCCCCCCACCCACACCCCGAGGGCGGGGGCGGGCACCCGCCGGCAGGCGGGTGGGGGGTGGATGGTGGGGAACGGCGGCGAACCTGTTCAGCGAAGCAGATGGCGCGCGGGTGTTCACCTGGTGGCGGAAACGCCGCTGCCCGGGACTACTCCAGTAGTCCCGGGCAGCGGCGTTTCGCGGACACCGAGACCGACATCCACGCCGCCCACGCCGCGGGCGTCACCGCCGTCGGCGCCGGCTGGGGCTTCGCCGGCCCCGAAGCCCTCACCCGGGCCGGAGCCCACCTCGTGATGCCCCGTGCCGACCACGCCGCCTTCGTCCTGCCCCTCCTGGTCGGCATCGGCCGACAGGAGGACAACTCCAAGCGATCTTGACTCCCGACCCGCTACTGTTGGTGGTGCAGTCGCAGCGCACCGTTGCGTCGCTGTCGGCTGTGCCACCTCAGAGCGACGGATACCGGAGTCATGGTCTACACCGTGGGGGCGCGAGCTATCTGCGCCGAGCTGGAGAACTGAGAACCACTCAGTCCTCGTTCTCGGCCCGGCTCGGCGTGTGATCACCCCACATCTCTCCGCGACTCTTCCGTGAGGGCCCTACCGCCATGCGCTCGACGCAGATCCGCTCCACCTTTCTGGACTTCTTCACCTCGCGCGGCCACCGCCACGTCCCGTCCAGCCCGCTCATCCCCTCCGACCCGACCCTGCTGCTGGCCAACGCCGGCATGAACCAGTTCAAGCCCTACTTCCTGGGCGAGGTCACCCCGGAGTACCCCCGCGCCACGACCATCCAGAAGTGCGCCCGCACCTCCGACATCGACAACGTCGGCCGAACCAACCGGCACGCCACGTTCTTCGAGATGATGGGCAACTTCTCCTTCGGCGACTACTTCAAGGCCGACGCCATCGCCTTCGCCTGGGAGCTCCTCACCCAGGGCTACAACCTGGAGAAGGACCGCCTCTGGATCACCGTCCACCAGGACGACGACGAGGCCGAGCGGCTCTGGCGCAGGATCGGCGTCCCCGCTGAGCGCATCCAGCGCCTCGGCACGGACAACTTCTGGGACATGGGTGTCCCCGGCCCCTGCGGCCCCTCCTCCGAGCTCAACTACGACCGGGGCCCGGCCTTCGGCCGCGAGGGTGGACCGGCCGTCGACGGCGAACGCTACGTCGAGATCTGGAACCTCGTCTTCATGCAGTCCATGCGCGGCGAGGACGACGACAACGGCACCTTCCCGATCCTCGGCGACCTCGCCCGGCAGAGCATCGACACGGGCCTCGGTCTCGATCGCCTCGCCGCGATCCTCCAGGACGTCGAGAACGTCTGCGGCACCGACCTGCTCCTGCCCACCCTCACCACCGTCCAGGAACTCGCCGGCCGCGACTACCCCGGCAGCGGCCCAGGCGGCGAGGAGAAGGTCTCCTTCCAGGTCGTCACCGAACACGCCCGCTCCATCGCCTACCTCATCGCTGACGGCGTCCTGCCCGCCAAGGACGGCCGCGGCTACGTCCTGCGCCGCCTGATGCGCCGTGCGATCCGCCACGCCCGCCTGCTCGGCATCGAACAGCCCGTCCTCGCCCCGGCGACCGCCAGCGTCATCGCCAACCTCGGTGATGTCTGGCCCGAACTGGTGGGCCAGGCCTCCCTCATCGAGCAGGTCGTCACCGCCGAGGAGGAGTCCTTCACCCGCACCCTCAGCCAGGGCACCCGGCTGCTGAACGCCGCCATCACCCGTAGCCGAGACGGCCGCTTCACCACCCTCACCGGCGACACCGCTTTCGAACTGCACGACACCTACGGCTTCCCCGTCGAGCTGACCATCGAGGCCGCCCGCGACGCCGGCCTGAGCGTCGACGAGGACCGCTTCACCGCCCTGCTCGCCGAACAGCAGAAGCGCGCCAAGGCCGGTGGCAAGGCCAAGACCGCCGAGGCCCTGCGCCGCCAGGACGCCTACCGCGAACTGTCCTCCCGCCACGGCCGCACCGACTTCACCGGCTACGACCGCCTTGACACCGAGGCCACCGTCCTCGGCCTCATCTCCGACGGCACCCTCGTGCCCGGCGCCGACCAGGGCAGCACGCTCGAACTCGTCCTGGACCGCAGCCCGTTCTACGCCGAGTCCGGCGGCCAGGTCGGCGACACCGGCACCATCCGCACCACCGGCGGCGCGCTCCTGGAGGTTCTGGACACCAGGCTCGGCCTGGAGGGCTTCCACGTCCACACCATCCGCATCCGCGAAGGCGAGATCCGCAGCGGCGAGCAGGCCGAAGCCCTGGTCGACGGCCCGCGCCGCGACGCCGTCGCCCGCTCCCACTCCGCCACCCACGTCCTGCATGCCATGCTCCGCCGCACCCTCGGCGACCATGCCCGCCAGCACGGCTCCCTCGTCGACGCCGGCCGCCTGCGCTTCGACTTCGCCCACTTCTCCGCCCTCGACCGCACCCAGCTCGCCGCCATCGAGGCCCTCGTCAACGACCACCTCCTCGACGACCCCGAGGTCCGCATCTGGCAGGCCACCCGTTCCGAAGCCGAGGCCGCCGGAGCTACCGCCCTGTTCGGCGAGAAGTACGGCGACCACGTCCGCATCGTCGACATCGGCGACTTCTCCCGCGAACTCTGCGGCGGCACCCACGTCGGCCACGGCTCCAACGCCGGCCCCGTCCGGATCCTCGGCGAAGCCTCCATCGGCTCCAACCTGCGCCGCATCGAAGCCCTCACCGGCCGCGACGCCCTCACCTACTACGACACCGAACGCCGCCTGCTTGAAGAACTCTCCACCCTCCTCGGCACCCGCCCCCAGGACGCCCCCGACACCCTCCGCAAGCGCCTCGACACCCTCACCAACGCCCAGCAGGAACTCGCCCGCCTCCGCGACGCCGAGCTCCGCACCCGCGCCCAGCAGCTCGCTGCCACCGCCCGCACCGTCCCCGGTGGCAGGATCGTCGCCGAGAAGGTCACCGGCCTCGGCCCCGCCGAGCTCCGCACGCTGGCCACCAACATCGCCGACCTCCTGGGCGACGACCAGGCCGTGGTTATCCTCGGCACCGAACACGCCGGTAAGGCCCTCCTCGCCGCCGCCATCACCCGAAGCCTCCACGACACCGGCGCCCACGCCAGCCAGATCCTCATCCCGGCTGCCCGCACGGTCGGTGGCGGAGCCGGCGGCAAGGGCCCCGCCGCCAGCGCCGGCGGACGCCACACCGGAGCGCTCGACGAGGCGCTCGCCATCGCTGCCCAGGACGCTGCCCGAGTGCTCGGCCAGTAGCCCGGAGCCTTCGCGCGGGCGGCTGATCTCCTTCCGGCTCGGAAGAGCATCGGCCGCTCGCTTCACCTCTCGCGCCCGACCTCCCCGAGGTCTTTCAGCAGGACCACGCTCTGGTAGTTGGTGACATCCCACCGCCACGTCCCGACCGGCACGTACCCCCGCCGGCGGTACCAGCCGACCAACTCAACCGCGTCGGCCGATGTGTCGATGACTACCGTCCTGGCCCCGAGACCAGCGACGCGCTCTTCCGCCAGCGCCAGCAGACGCTGCCCAAGCCCCGTTCCGCGGTACGTAGGATCCACTGCCAGTTGCCAGAACGAGCCGGCTCCCGCTGGTACCGGATATCCGGTAGGCATCGTGTACGGGGCCGCCACCGTCACCGATCCCACGAGCTCCGTGCCTCTGCAGGCAACCCAGCACTCGCCCGCACCCAGCCGATGGGCCGTGTCCTGCACGGACTGGTAGGACGCGAAAAAGACCCTGCCGGCAGCCGCGTGATCAGCGTAGGCGCGATGGAGCAGGGTGGTCAGCTCTTCCACGGAGTCACCGGCAGCAAAGCGTCTCACCGTGACGTCGATGGCCAGTGGGCCTGTCACACGTTCCATCGCTCACCGCCTGTCGTGGCCGACCAGCCCTGGTTGCGCCGCCCCTGCACTCCTCCATATTGGAATGAAATGGCACAAAAAGAGTCATTGGCCGGGGAGGTCAGATCCATCTGTGCCGCGCGCCGCCCGGCCGGGCGGCGCGCGGCACAGATGGATCTGACCTCCCCGGCCAATGAC
>NZ_JBVILX010000008.1:213381-250644 GCF_055580145.1 Kitasatospora sp. NPDC032121
TCCCCCCTCAGCGGCAGAAAGAAGAGAGAAAGACGCCTTTGTGTCCAGGGAAGCCCCCCCCCCCCCTCCCCCCCCCCCCCCCCCCCCCCCCCCCCCCGCGGCCAGGCCCGGGGCGGGCACCCGCCGGCAGGCGGGTGGGGGGTGGATGGTGGGGAACGGCGGCGAACCTGTTCAGCGAAGCAGATCGCGCGCGGGTGTTCACCCGGCGGCGGGCGAAGTGGGGATGGGTGGGCGCCGCGGATGGACGAACGACGCTGCCCGGGACTTCTTCGGAAGTCCCGGGCAGTTTTTCGTGGGGCGTGGTCAGGCCGTCGGCTTGGGCTTGCGGGCGATGGCGAGGGCCAGGGCGGCGCAGAGGGTGGCGGCGAGGGCGGTGAAGCCGCTGACGGCGGGGAGGAGGCCGTAGCGCTGGACCAGGGCGCCGAGGGCGATGATCGGGCCGGAGCTGCCGAGGTAGACGATGACCCAGAGGGAGCTGAGCTCGGAGCCCCGGCGTTCGGGGTTCATCGCGGCGACGGCGCCGGTGAACAGGGAGCGGTAGGCCACGCCCTGGGAGATGCCGCCGAGGACGCTGCCGATGAAGAGGAGCGCGGGGGTGCCGGTGTACCCGGCGGCCACGACCAGACCGAGGCCGGTGGCCAGGCCGGTCATGCCGAGGGCGGTCACCACGCGGTCCGAGGTGGGCGGGACGATCAGCTGGGTGGCGGCCGAGGAGCCGAGCAGGAGGGCGGCCACGATCGCGCCGACCAGCTTGGAGTCGGTGTGCAGCAGGTTGGCGGCGAAGGCCGGGGCCAGGCTGAGGTAGACGCCGAAGACCGCGTAGGAGACGAATCCGGCCGTGGCGGCGAGCAGGAACTCCCGGCGGCCGGTGCGCGGCAGGCGCAGGCGCTGCGGGCGCAGGTGGGCCGGGGTGGTGATCCGGGGCGGCGACGCCGGCGGGCGGTTGCGGCCGGGCATCCGGGGGTGGAGGAGGGCGAGCGGCACGCAGAGCGCCACCAGGGCGATGGCGTGCAGCAGGAAGGGCGTCAGCAGCGGGTCGGAGCCGCCGGCCAGCAGGGCGCCGACGACCGGGCCGAGCGCGACGCCGCCCGCCGAGCAGGCCAGGGTGATCTTGGCGGCGAGGGTCGGGCGGTCGGGCAGCAGGTCGCCGAGGGCGGCTCCGGCGGCGCCGGTGGACAGGCCGACCGCGATGCCCTGGACGGCGCGGCCGGCGGCGAGCTGCCAGAAGCTGTCGGCGGTGGCGAACACGACGTCGCCCATGGCGGACAGCGCGACGGCGGGCAGGATCAGGGCACGTCGGCCGAGGTGGTCGGACCAGTGGCCGACGACGGCCAGTACCGGGATCAGCGCGAACACGTAGACCGCGAAGAGGATCGTGGTGTCGAGCGCGGTGAGGTGCAGCCGCTGCTGGAGCAGCGAGTAGATCGGGGTCGCGAGGTTGGCGCCGATCAGCATCAGCAGCAGGGCGGCGGCCACCAGGCCGACGCGGACGCCGCGCAGCGCGTTCCAGCGGCTGATCGCGGCGAGCTGGAGCTGGGCGCGGGGCGCGAGCTCCAGGGGAAGCAGGGCCTCCGACAGTCGGCGTCCGTCGATCTGCGCGGTGCGCAGGCCGGAGCCGGCGGGGGAGAGGTCCGCCATGGCAGGGGTCTCCTGTGGCCGGGCACCACCGGGGTCGGCGGGGTGTGCCGGTGTGCCCGTCCGGAGGCGCTGTGGTGGTGGCCGCGGGTGAGGGCTCCCTGGTGGGGCGAGGTGAGCTGAAGAGGGCCCCTCCGGCCCGGGGTCGGGTGGAGGGCGGTGGGCTTCGTTGCCCCGGTGGCACGCGCGGGGTGTGCGCGGTACCAGACCGAAGGATAAAGGGTAGGCGTGCGCCCACGGCGCGCGCCCCTGGATGCGCCCCTCGGGGCCGGGCATCGGGGGTGCCCGGCCTATACGCTGAGGTGGTAGATCGGGTACGCGGAGCTGTTCGAGCTGACCGCTGGCTGAGGGAGAGCACAGGACGATGGCCGGACGACGTCGGAAGAACGCGGGAGCTTCGGCGGGGGAGGGCGGCACCGAGGCCGTGCTGCCGGCCGACCTGGAGCTGCAGGATCTCTACGGGGCGTTCGCCGCGCACGGGCTGGACGACGAGGACCTGGACGACGCGGCCGTCCTGGTCCCGCCGGTGAAGCTGCCCGCCGAGCGCGAACTGGCCGAGCAGGCGAAGGCCGTACCGATGTTCGGGTACGCGCTGGCGCTGGCCCGCTGGGCCGCCCCGCACCGGGCGGTGGACGAGTTCGGGGACCTGGTCGAGGAGGACCGCGCGCCCGCGGCCCGGCTGCTGGGCCTGGCCCCGGCCGAGGGCGAGGTGCCCGAGGAGGCCGAGGTCGAGGCGCTGCGGGCCTGGTCGCTGGCCTGCGACCTGGACCTGGTGGAGCTCGGCACGACCGCGGAGGGCGAGCACGTCGCCGTCCCCGGCCCGGACCTGGAGCCCGCCGAGCAGGGCGACTCGGAGACCGTCCTGGAGCTGTGGCTGACCGCCGCCGGGATCGTCCGGGAGCTGGCCGTCGAGGCGGACTCCGTCCCGGAGGAGGCCGAGGGCGAGCCGGCCGAGCCCGCCGGGGAGGTCGAGGAGGACGAGGACGGGCTCTCCGAGGTCGAGGAGGCCCGTGACGAGGCCGCCGAACTGCTGGACGAGGCCCTGCAGGTGCTCTACGAGACCACCGCCTTCGCCGAGCCGGGCAACGAGACCGTGCCGCTGGGCGTGTTGGCCGCGCTGCTGGTGGTCCCGGAGGGCGAGGAGCCGAGCGAGGAGCTGCTCGGCGACATCACCGACGTGATGGTCGCGCTGGACCCGATGCTGGGCGACCTCGCCGAGCTCGGCCTGCTGGAGTACCGCCCGATCGACCCCGAGCTGTTCGACGAGGAGGACGGCGAGGAGCCCGCCGTGGTCGGCGAGGAGCCGCTGGACGAGGAGGAGTCGGCCCGGTTCGGGCTGGTCCGGCTCACCCCGCTCGGCCAGTACGGCATCCGGCAGTGGCTGCTGGAGGACGGCTACGACGCGCCGCTGGTCGGCGACCTCGCCAAGGGGGACGCGGCCGAGCTGCTGCGCGGGGTGTGCGAGTCGGCCAACGTGCTCCCCGAGGAGGAGCTGCGGGTGTGGACCGCCGACCGCGAGCCGGTGGCGGCGGCGCGCGAACTGCTCGCGGCGGCGCGCGGCACCGACGGCTACGGCCCGCTGCGCCGGATGCTCTGCGTCTCGGCGCTCAACCTGCTCGGGCCGGACGCGGCGCCGGCCGTCCGGGAGGTCATGGACGACCCGGAGCTGGGCGGTGCGGCACGGGCCTGGCTGACCGCGCAGGGGGCGACGGACGTGCCGGTGCCGGACCGGGCGATGGCGCTGTGGACGGTGGTCGACACCTTCGCCGCCCAGCTGCTGGACAACGGCGGGGACGCCGAGCTGCTGCGCGAACTGATCACCGACCTGCCGGTGAACGGCGATCCGGCCGGGTGGTTCGGCGAGCTGTGGCGGGTCGACCACCCGTACACGGCGGACGTCCTGGAGGCCATCGGGGAGCTGCACCCGGACCGGGCGCTGGCCAAGGAGGCGCGCAAGGCGGCCTTCAAGGCGCGCTCCAGGAACTGAGGCCTCACGGTGTGCTCCGGGAGCCGGGCCCCACGGTGTGCTCCGAGGGCCCCGCTCAGGGAAGGTCCAGCGAGCCGTCCTCGGTGAAGGGGAAGAACGGGTTGTGGGCCAGCTCCCAGAGGTGGCCGTCCGGGTCCTCGAAGTAGCCGGAGTAGCCGCCCCAGTCGGTCGGGACCGGCGGCTTGACCACCACGGCGCCGGCCTCCACCGCCGTCCGCAGTGCGGCGTCCACCAGCGCGGGGGACTCCAGGTTCACCGCGAGGGTGACGCCGCGGAAGGAGGGCTCGCCGGTGGCGGGCACGCCCGCGTCGGCGGCCAGCTCCTCGGTGGGGAAGAGGCCGAGCGCGGAGTCGGCGGTGCGGAACCACACGATCTCCGGGCTGGAGGCGGCGGAGCGCTTCCAGCCGAGCGCCTCGTAGAAGCGGGCGCTGCGGTCGAGGTCGGTCACCCCGAGGGTGACGATGCTGATCCGGGCGGGGAAGGTGCCCTGTCCGGTCCGGTCCTGTGCTGCGTCGTTCTGTGCTGTCATGTCGCCCAGGTTAGGGAGGGCGGCTGACAACCGGCCTCCTGACACGGCCACCACCCGGGGCCGGAGGCGGAGCTGATGACCCGGCAGCTGCGGCCACGTAAGGTGGCGTCAGCGGTGCGGGCGCGAGGACTCGGGGGTGCGACACAGGATGGTGCGGGAGAGCGGCGGCGGGTACCAGAAGCGGAACACCGGCTCCCCGGGGGCCGCCCCGGCTCCGGACCGGCCGGTCCGGGAGGACCGTTTCGCCGGTGGGCCCGCGGGCCGGGCACCGGACCGGTCGGCCGGGCGGTCCGCGGATCAGCCCGGGGATCAGCCCGCGGAGCAGCACGCCGACCGGTTCGCCGTTCAGGAGGAGTTCTCCCGCAGGACCCTGGCGGCGGCCGACTTCCCGGTGTACGGCGTGGCCGGCGGGACGCCGGTGGACGGGACGCCGGTGGACGGGAAACCGACGGACGGGACGTCGGCCGGTGAGGCGCTGGCCGCCTTCGAGACCTCCGGCGGCGAGCTGTGCTGGGTCGAGGTCCAGTGCGGTGACTGGCGTTCGGCGGCCGGCCCGTACGTGACCGTGCGCACCTACCGGCCCGGCGCCGACCGGGGTGAGCAGCTGCCCGAGCTGGAGGACCTGGTCGAGGACGAACGGGACCGCGTCTACGAGCAGTTGGGTGTCGACGAGGGCGACGGGCCGGGCCGGGTGCGGGCGTTGCGCGCGTGGATCACGGTGGACGGCGAGCCCTGCGCGGTGGAGGTGCACGAGGACCGGCCGGTGCCGGAGCCCGGCGCCCCGGCGGCGGCCGGGCCGGAGCCGGTGTGGGCGGGGCGGCTGCGGGTCGGCGGGCTGACCGTCACGGTGTGCGGGCGCGGGGTGGCCCCCGGAGCGTTGGAGCTCCGTTCGATCGGCGACTTCGAGCGCTGCCTGCGCGGCCGCACCGAGCTGCTGCGCGACCTGGCCGCCCGGCGGGCCCGCCACGTGCCGGTCGAGGAGCGCGAACTGCCGCCGGTGGTCGGGATGGAGGCGCACCGGGCGCTGATCGAGCAGAGCGTCGCCGAGTCCGCCGCGATCGAGGCGCAGGTGCGGGTCGGGCGCACGCCGAGGCTGCCGCGCGGGCTGCGCGGGGAGGTCGGCGCGGTGCGCTGGGAGGCGGCGGTGCGCCAGCAGATGCGGTTGGCCACCGAGACCCGGGAGGAGGCCGTGGCGGCGGTGACCTCGATGGTGAACCACCTCAACCGGCTGTCCCAGCAGACGCATTGGCTCGTCGGCACGGCGGAGGGCGAGGCGGCCGTCGAGGAGGTCATCCGGTACACGGTGTTCGCGAGCGAGGTGGCGAGCCTGCCGGCGCAGCGGGCGTGGGCGCAGCTGTGGCGGGAGCGGCCGGGCGGTGGCGGGGCGGGGGTCTGGGAGGAGCAGCGGCTGGCCGAGCAGCTGTGGCTGTCGGCCTGGGAGCAGTGGCGGGCGGCGCGGCGCTGACGGGGTGCCGGGCGGGTGCGGCCGGGTGGGTCCGCGCCGTTCCGGGCCCGGCTGTCTGACGGGGACATGTGTAAAGCCGAGGTCATGTGACAGTCATCGGTCGGCAAATGGCCGCCTGGGTGTGAGGTGGGCGTCATGTCGGGTTCACCCGTCGGGCGGAGCCTGCTGGGCGTCGGCATCCCGCACCGACGCCCCCGCTCATCCTCAGGAGTTGCTGCCATGTCGCTGTCCCGCCGGGACTTCGTCAACCGTTCCACCCTCGTCGGGGCCGGCGTGCTGATCGCCGGCAGCGCCGAGGCGCTGGCCAGCGCCCCGGGCGCGATCGCCGCCCCGGTCGGCGGCGAGGCGCCGGTCGCCGCGGCCGCCGGGAGCAACTCGGCCGCCGGCACCGCCGTCGGCTACGGCCCGCTGGTCCAGGACCCGGCCGGCCTGCTCTCCCTGCCGAAGGGCTTCTCGTACAAGGTCCTCAACCGGGCCGGCGTCACCAGGCTGCGCACCGGCGAGTTCACCCCGAGCAACCACGACGGCACCTCCGCCTTCGAGGACGAGCACGGCGGCAACCTGATGGTCGTCAACCATGAGCTGGCCGGTGCCCGCGCCAACTGGCCGCACCCGGTGCCGCTGATCGAGGGCCACGTCTACGACCCGGGCGCGGCCGGCGGCTGCACCGTCGTGCACGCCAAGCGGGACGGCTCGGTCGAGCAGTGGGTCGGCATCGCCGGCACCGCCACCAACTGCGCCGGTGGCGTGACCCCGTGGGGCACCTGGCTGTCCGGCGAGGAGACCGAGGACAAGGCCGGCAAGAACGGCTTCACCAAGGACCACGGGTACGTCTTCGAGGTCGACCCGTTCGACGACGACTACAACCGTGACCCGCAGCCGGTGAAGGCCTTCGGCCGCTACGCGCACGAGGCCGTCGTGGTGGACCCGAAGAAGGGCCACGTCTACCTGACCGAGGACGCCTCGAACCCGAACGGCCTGCTGTTCCGCTGGACCCCGCCGGCCGGCTTCAAGCACGGCCGCTACAAGCTGCGCAAGCTCGCCGACGACGCCGGCGTGCTGGAGGCCTTCAAGGTCTTCGACGCGCAGGGCAAGTTCATCGACGACCTCTCCCGCGCCACCAAGGTCGGCACCACCTACGGCGTGGACTGGGTCAAGGTCCAGGACCGCGACGCCAGGACCGTCTCGGTGCGCAAGCAGTTCAAGGACGGCGAGGTCACCCGCGCCCGCAAGCTGGAGGGCATGTGGTGGGGTGACGGCGGCTTCTACTTCGTCTCCAGCTACGCCCGTTCGGAGAGCCCGCTCCAGCACGACGGCCAGGTCTGGTTCTACAACCCGAACCGCCGCACCATCACCCTGAAGGTGCTGCTGGGCGTCAACAGCGATGTCTGGGGCGACCACGACAACTTCGACGGCCCGGACAACATCACCGTCTCGCCGTACGGCGGCATCGTGATCGCCGAGGACGGCGAGGGCGTCTCGCACCTGTTCGGCGCCACCGAGGACGGCCTGGTCTTCCCGATCGCCCGCAACGAGCTGAACATCGGCACCGCGGAGAAGCCCGAGTTCAGCGAGTTCACCGGGGTGACCTTCTCGGACGACGGCAAGACCCTGTTCGCCAACATCCAGACCCCGGGCATCCAGCTGGCCATCAGCGGCCCGTGGCGCCGGCTGAACGAGCACAAGCGCGGCCAGGGCTACGGCGAGTGATGAGCGGTCAGGCGTGACCGGCGGAACCGGCTGACCGGCTGACCGACGGAACCGGCTGACCGGCGGGCTGCCCGCGGACTACTCGTCCGCGGGCAGTCGCAGTTGCAGCATCGCCAGCAGGCGCTGCTGCGGCTGGGCGAGGTCGATGCCGGTCAACTGTTCGGCGCGGCGCACCCGGTAGCGCAGGGTGTTGGGGTGGATGTGCAGGGCGTCCGCGGCCACCCGCACCTCGCCGAGCGCGTCCAGCCAGGCCAGTACGGACTCGGCGAGCCGGGTGCCGTGCCGGCGGTCGTACCCGGTGAGCGCGGTCAGTCGTGGGTCGCGCAGGCCGGTGCGCTCCTGGAGCAGCGCGAGCATCTCGCTGACCAGCACCTCCGCCTGGACGTCGATCAGCGCCGCGACGTCGAGGTCCACTCCGCCGCGGCCCATCGCGTCGAGGATGCGGTCCGCCTGAGCCCGGGAGTCGGGGACCTGGGCCAGGCCGTCGACGGTCGAGCCGATCGCGGCGCGCAGCGGGACCCCCAGGTGTTCACGGGCGGCGGTCACCACCTCGGAGGCCCAGTCGCGCACGGTGGTCATCGGCAGCCCGGGGGGCAGCTCGGGCAGCAGCACGTACACCCGGGAGTCGATTGGGGCGAGCAGCGCGGTGCGGTGCCGGGCGGCGGTGTGCACCGAGATCAGGCCGGTGACGTCGGAGCGGTGCAGCGCGTCGGTGGTGTGCGCGCTGTAGGCCAGCACGGTGGCCGGGCGGCGCAGGTCCAGCCCGAGGTGGGTGGCGAGCGACTGGGGGCCGGTGGAGCCCTCCAGCAGACCGGTCAGCAGGGTCTGGGTGAGCCGGACGTCGGCGGACAGTTCCCGGCGGCGGCGCACCAGCTGGGCGGCCGCGACCCGGGCGGCGCCGACCAGGGCCTGCTCGGCCAGCGGGGCCAGCGACCGGGAGCCCTCCTGGACCCAGATGGTGCCGAGCGGCTGCGCCCCGGCCCGGATGCCGACCGCGAGGCGGCGGCGCAGGCCCAGCTCGGGGTGCGGCTCGACCGCGATCGGGGCGTCCGAACTGCGCAGGTGCTGGAAGATGCCCCACTCGCGGAGCTTGGAAAGGTACGGCTCGGGGCCCTGCCAGCCGAGGATGGACAGCCGGCGCAGGTCGTCGACCTCGTCGGAGTCCGATGAGCGGGAGTAGGCGAGCACCCGGCTCGAGGTGTCCTCGATCGAGACGATGCCGTTGGTGAGCACGGCGACGGTCTGGGCGAGGGAGAAGAGGTCACCCGCGTTGGGCTCGGGGGCGCCGGGGGCGTCCGGGGCGTCCGGGCCGGCGATGATCGCCCGGGCCAGCGAGTCGAGGTGTTCCCAGCGCGTCTCCCGGCGCACCGAGAGCAGGGCGACGCCCGCGTCGGTGGCGGCCTCGCGCAGCGCGTCGGCCTGGCCGGGGCCGTCCAGCTTGACCGCGACGGCGGCGGCCCCGGACCGGCCGGCCGCGCGCAGGGCGGGCAGGGCGGCGCGGCCGCGGGCGCCGATCGCGAGCACGAGTTCGCCGGGGGCGGCGGTCGGGGGGTCCTCCGGGTCGAGGATGGCGACGTCGCGCACCGGGACGTCCAGCCCCTGCGGGGCGGCCTGCAGTTCGACCAGCGGTTCGCCGAGGGACATCAGGAGTTGACGGAGCGGCAGGCCGGGGGTGGTCACGTCGGTCCTCCTTCATCCGCTCGGACAACGTTTTGTGGTCGATTTTAGCCGGACGGACAGAGTTCGGGTTCGTCGGAGCAGCTGCGGAAGGCCGGATTCGTCGCCGAGCAGGAGACCGTTCAGGCGGCCGGCGGTGGAGGCGGTCGCGGCCGGGGCCGAGGTGGTGAACGCCCGGACGGCCGGCGCCGGAGCGTGAGCCGGTCGAGCGAGCCAGGGGCGTGAGCCCGGGGGCGCGGGGTGGGCCGGGGGTGGTGCGAGGGGGTGTGAACAGTGGGGCGGCCGGGAGCGGTTCGTGACCGCGGCGTGACCCGATTCGTCGGTCCGGACAACGCCGTACGGGGGAATTTAGCCGCCCGGCCAATCATGTGGCCCGGTGGCCAGGAATAGCGTTCCTGCTGTGGTCGGTGTGCAACCCGCGCCGGTCGATCCCCCGCACTGAACGAAGGAGAGCGTGCGCTCTATGGACGCTGTGACCCAGGTCCCCGCGCCGGTGAACGAGCCGGTCCACAGCTACGCCCCCGGGAGCCCGGAACGGGCCCGGCTGGAGGCCAAGCTGAAGGAGCTGGGCGGCCAGGAGCCGGTCCAGCTGACCATGACGATCAACGGTGAGCGCCGGATGGGCGGCGGCACCGAGATCCACGTCGTCCAGCCGCACAACCACGCGGCTCGGCTCGGTACCCTGCGCAACGCCACCCAGGCCGACGCGCAGGACGCCATCGACGCTGCCCTGGCCGCCGCTCCGGCCTGGCAGGCGCTCTCCTTCGACTCCCGCGCCGCGATCTTCCTCAAGGCCGCCGACCTGCTGGCCGGCCCCTGGCGCGAGACCCTGGCCGCCGCCACCATGCTCGGCCAGTCCAAGACCGCCCAGCAGGCCGAGATCGACACCCCCTGCGAGCTGGTCGACTTCCTGCGCTTCAACGTGCACTTCGCCCGCCAGATCATGGCCGAGCAGCCGATCTCCTCGGACGGCGTGTGGAACCGCAGCGACCACCGCCCGCTGGAGGGCTTCGTCTACGCGATCACCCCGTTCAACTTCACCGCGATCGCCGGCAACCTGCCGACCGCGCCCGCGCTGATGGGCAACGTGGTGCTGTGGAAGCCGTCCCCGACCCAGCAGTTCTCCGCGCACCTGCTGATGCAGCTGCTGGAGGAGGCCGGCCTGCCCAAGGGCGTCATCAACATGGTGACCGGCGACGGCCTGGCCGTCTCCGAGGTCGCGCTCAAGCACCCGGCGCTCGCCGGCATCCACTTCACCGGCTCCACCGCCACCTTCCAGCACCTGTGGCGCGAGGTCGGCAACAACATCGCCGGCTACCGCACCTACCCGCGGATCGTCGGCGAGACCGGCGGCAAGGACTTCCTGGTCGCCCACCCGTCCGCCGACCCGAAGGTCCTGAAGACCGCGATGACCCGCGGCGCCTTCGAGTTCCAGGGCCAGAAGTGCTCGGCGCTGTCGCGGGCCTACGTCCCGGCGTCGATCTGGGCCGGCCTCAAGGACGAGTTCGCCGCCGAGGTCGACGGCCTCACCATGGGCGACGTCACCGACCTGTCCAACTTCATGTCGGCCGTCATCGACGAGCGCTCCTTCGCCAAGAACAAGGCCGCCATCGACCGCGCCCAGGCCGACCCGCAGGTCGAGGTCCTCGCCGGCGGCACCTACGACGACTCGGTGGGCTACTTCGTCCGCCCGACCGTCCTGGTCTGCCAGGACCCGTCGAGCGAGTACTTCAAGGACGAGTACTTCGGCCCGATCCTCGCCGTGTACGTCTACGAGGACGAGAAGTACGAGGAGATGCTGGCCCAGATGGAGTCGGTGTCGGCGTACGGCCTGACCGGCTCGATCATCTCCCAGGACCGCGCCGCGGCCCAGGACGCGATGCACAAGCTGCGCTTCGCGGCCGGCAACTTCTACATCAACGACAAGCCGACCGGCGCCGTCGTCGGCCAGCAGCCCTTCGGCGGCGGCCGGGCCTCCGGCACCAACGACAAGGCGGGCGCCAAGCAGAACCTGGCGCGCTGGACCTCCACCCGCTCGGTCAAGGAGACCTTCGTCCCGCCGACGGACTACCGCTACCCGCACATGGGCTGACCGGCCCCGCACCACCGATCGCACGGCTCACCCAGTAGCCACCGGTCACCCGCGACGCCCGGTCCCGCAGCCGGGCGTCGCCCGCCGGGGCGGCGGGGCCCCACCCCCGTACCCGCCGCCCCGGCCCTTCTGCCACCCTTGGAAACACCAGCACCAGGAGTCACGATGCTCCGTTCCGCCCTTCTCGCGGCCTCCCGGTCCCCGCAGGTCCGCACCGTGGTCGAGAAGTTCCCCCCGACCCACGCGATAGTCGAGCGCTTCGTCGCCGGCGACGTCCTCGACGACGCGGTCACCGCCACCGACGACCTGATCGCCACCGGCCGCAAGGTCACCCTGGACCACCTCGGCGAGGACACCCAGGACGCCGCCCAGGCCGCCGACACCGCCGTCGCCTACGAGCACCTGCTCAAGGCCCTCAAGGAGACCGGCCTCGCGGCCGGCGCCGAGGTGTCGGTCAAGCTGTCGGCCGTCGGCCAGTTCCTCCCGGTGGACGGCGAGAAGATCGCGCTGGAGAACGCCCGCCGCATCTGCGAGGCCGCCGCCGACGCGGGCACCACGGTGACCCTCGACATGGAGGACCACACCACCACCGACTCCACCCTCGCCATCGCGCGCGAGCTGCGGGCGGACTTCCCCTGGCTGGGCGTCGTGCTCCAGGCCTACCTGCGCCGCACCGAGGCCGACTGCCGTGACTTCTCCGGCGCCGGCTCCCGCGTGCGCCTGTGCAAGGGCGCCTACAAGGAGCCCGAGTCGGTCGCCTTCCAGGGCAAGCACGAGGTCGACCTCGCGTACGTCCGCGCCCTGAAGGTCCTGATGGCGGGCGAGGGCTACCCGATGATCGCCTCGCACGACCCCAACATGATCAAGATCGCCGGCCAGCTGGCCCAGTGGAACGGCCGCAAGCGGGACTCCTTCGAGTACCAGATGCTGTTCGGCATCCGCCCCGAGGAGCAGCTGCGCCTCGCCGGCGAGGGCAACACGATGCGCGTCTACCTCCCGTACGGCCAGGAGTGGTACGGCTACTTCATGCGCCGCCTCGCCGAGCGCCCCGCCAACCTGACCTTCTTCCTGCGCGCCATGGCCACCCGCGGCTGACCTCCGGCGCCCCGGGCCACGGCCCGCACCCCTGACGGGGGGTGCGGGCCGTCCGCGTCCTCGGCTCTAGAGGAAGTCCTTGGTGTCCAACTCGAACTCGAAGGGGGCCGGGACGGCGAGCGGTTCGCCGAAGGCGGCGAGATGCACCTCCGTGTACTCCTCGCGGTGGGGCCTGCAGAAAAGGCTCACCTGCGACTTCTCGCGGTCGATCAGCAGGTAGAGCGGGATGCCGGCGCGGGCGTAGCAGTGTCGCTTGGTGATGCGGTCATGGTCGGGCTTGCTCGATGTGACCTCTGCGACCATGGCCACGCCGTCGGGTTCCATCCACGGTGGTGCACCGCGGAAGAGTCGGAGTTCTCGCGGCGCGAACGTCGCATCCGGGATGACGTGGTTCTTCGGACAGAGACCGCCGCTGACGAGCCGCAGACCCTTGCCTCCGGACACTTGCATGTGGACCTGGGACTTGGCCTTCACCTGATCGATGAGAAGGTCGATGTAGTCCTCGTGATCGCCGTCCGGCGGTGGTGTCACGATGATCTCTCCCTCGATGAGCTCGGCTCGGAAGCCTTCGGGGGAGTGCAGGCTCAGGAAGCTCTCCAGCAGGATGTCGGCCTGCGATGGGGAGCCCGTGATCGGTTGCTCATGCGCCACAGCACTCATGATGCCCCTCCTTCAAATGGCCGTCACGCTATTCGCGGCTCGGCCGGGCTGTGCCGTATGCGGCGGGGTTTCACTCGATGGTGTGAGTTTGAGGTCTCGCCTAGGATTCCCCTGCTGGTGAACTGGCTTTTCGACCGGAGGAGTTGGGGATGCTGAAGGCTTTCGCGGAGCTGTCCACGCCGTTGGTGGCGGACGCCTGTGTGCGGCTCGGGGTGGGGCTGCGGGTGGCGCCCGCGGGGGTGTCGGCGGTGGCGGCCGGGGCCCGGGTGGCGGGGCGGGCGCTGCCGGTGCGGCACTACGGGAGCGTGGACGTGTTCCTGGAGGCGTACGGGTCGGCCCGGGACGGGGACGTGCTGGTGGTCGACAACGGCGGGCGCACCGACGAGGCCTGCATCGGGGACCTCGCGGTGCTGGAGGCGCGGGCCTCCGGGGTGGCCGGGATCGTGGTGTGGGGGTTGCACCGGGACACCGCCGAGCTGCGGGAGATCGGGCTGCCCGTGTTCAGTTACGGGGCGCTGCCGCTGGGCCCGGTGCGGCTGGACGCCCGGGAGCCGCAGGCGCTGCTGACGGCGAAGTTCGGGCCGCACCCGGTGAGCGCCGAGGACGTGGTGTTCGCCGACCCGGACGGGGTGCTGTTCGTGCCCGCCGACCGGGTCGCGCAGGTGCTGGAGACGGCCGGCGCGATCGCCCGGACCGAGCGCGAGCAGGCCGCGCGGATCGTCTCCGGGGACACGCTGCGCCGGCAGACCGGCTTCGACGAGTACCTGGAGCGGCGCGCCGCCGACCCGGCGTACAGCTTCCGGCAGCACCTGCGGCGGGTCGGCGGTGCGATCGAGGAGTGACGGCCCTACAGCGGCCGGTGCATGACGTGCAGGCCGACGTAGCCGTCCACCGGGTGGAGGAAGGCCTCGGGGACGGTGCCGACGATCGCGAAGCCGAGTGACTCGTAGAGCCGCACGGCGTGGTGGTTGTTGGCGACGACCGCGTTGAACTGCATGGCGCGGAAGCCGCTCCGGCGAGCCCAGTCGAGGGAGTACTCGACCAGCGCCCGCCCGATCCCCCTGCCGTGGTGGGCCGGGTCGACCAGGTAGCTCGCGCTGGCGACGTGCGAGCCGTTGCCGGGGCGGTTGCGGTTCATGTTGGCGGTGCCGAGGACGCGCCCGTCCTCGTCCACCGCGACCACCGTGCGGTTCGGGGCGGTGAGCATCCACCACTCCCGGCCCAGCTCGGAGTCCATGTCCAGCGGGTAGGGGAAGGTCTCGCCGGCGGCGATGACGGTGTGGAAGAACGGCCAGACGGCCGGCCAGTCCTCGGGGGCGGCCTCGCGGATCTCGATGGGCATCGGACCAGGATGGCCCCCGACGGGCGGGCCGGCGAACGGTTTTCCGGCCGGGTCAGCCACCGAGGACGGCCTTCTCGACCAGGGCGGCGGTGTGCGCCTGGCCGGTCGCGTTGGGGTGCACCACGGCGTACTCGAGGGGGAGGACGCTGGTCAGCACGCCGTCCAGCCAGTGGTCGGCGTCGCAGACGCTGTGGCCGGCGCTGGCGGGGTAGAGGTCCACGAAGGTGTCGCCGTGGGCGGCGGCGCTCCCGGCGATCAGCGCGTTGAGCGGTTCCAGGAGCGCGGTGCGGGCCCAGCCGAGGTCGCCGGCGGTGAAGGTGCCGAACTGCAGGAGGTTGCCGTACTGGCAGAGCGCGGCGTTCTCGGGGACGAGGTGCGGGTAGCCGACGGCGAGGACCTTGGCGGACGGCGCCTTGGTGTGCAGCGCGGTCAGCATCCGGTCGTAGCCGTTCCGCAGCCGGTCGAAGCGGTCGGGCAGGCTCGCGTCGAACTTGTCCTTGCAGGGGGTGCCCTGGCCGAGCCGGACGGCGCCGAGTTCGATGCAGCTCTTGAGGATCTCGGCGAAGCCGAGGTCGTTGCCGCCGACCCCGACGGTGACCAGGTCGGTGGCCGCGTCGACGGTGTCGATCTGCGGCGGGACGGCCGGGTAGGGGCCGTTCGGGTCGGTGCCGAGCGGCGGGAGCGGGCGGCCGAGCGGGGCCTGGGCGGTCGCGTAGACACCGTCGGTGGTGGCGCCGCTGCAGCTGACGTTGCGCAGGTCGACCAGGGAGCCCAGGTCGCGGCGGACGATCTCGGGGTGGGACTCGACGGTACGGGCGCAGCCGTCGCGCGGGTCCGTCTCGTCGCCGGTGGCCTCGATGACCCCGGCGGTGTAGGAGTCGCCGAGGGCCGTCCACCGCAGTGCGGCGGCGCGGTCGCCCGGCCGGGCGGCGGCCTGGGCGGTGGTCGGGGTGATCAGCCCGGCGGCGAGCACGGTGGCGGTGCCGGCGACGGCGAGGCGGGACAGGAAGCTTGGCACGGCTCTCCTCCTCGGGGTGCGGGGGAGAGTGCGGTTCACCCCCCTGAGAGTCAATCGAGTCGCCATGTGGACGACTTGATGCCTCAGAGGGGTGAATCCGTGGGCGTCGCGGTGACGCCGGGGGTCAGAGCGCCGCGGCGGCGGGCTCGATCATCGCCCGCGCGGTCTTGCCGTCGACGTACTCGCCGAGCGCCGTCATCTCCCACTCGCCGCCCGGGCGGCGGACCAGCTTGCACATCATCACACCGGTGTGGGGCTCGGAGTGGGTGAGGTCGAAGCGGACCAGCTCCTCCTCCGTGCGCGCGTCCAGCAGCCGGCAGTAGGCGTCGCGCACGTCGGTGAACTTCTGCCCGGAGAAGGAGTTCACCACGAAGACCAGCCCGTGGACCTCGGCCGGCAGGCCCTCCAGGTGGACGGTGATCACCTCGTCGTCGCCGCCCTCGCCGCCGACCAGGTTGTCGCCGGAGTGGGAGATCGCGCCGTTGAAGATGTTCAGCTTCATGAACCAGACCGTCTCCAGCCGCTTGTGCCGGGCGTCGAAGGCCAGGCAGGAGGCGTCCAGGTCGACGGCGCGGCCGCGGGCGGCGGACTTCCAGCCGAGCGCCATCCGGACGGAGGAGAGGAAGGGGCGGCCGTTCTTGATGAGGGAGACCGAGCTGCCCTTGACCAGGTTGACCCGGCCCTTGTCCAGGGTGATCTTGGCCGGAGCCGGAGCCGGAGCCGGAGCCGGAGCCGGAGCCGGGGTGGAGGTCTGGCCGGTGGCGAGCGCGATCCGCGGGTCGACCGGGGCGGTCGGCGGCACGGGCGGCGCGGGAGGCGCGGGCGGCATCGGCGGGGCGGCCGGCGGGGCCGGGAGGTGGACGGTCCGGTCCACCGAGACCGGAGGCGTGACCGCGGGCGCGACCGGGGCGGCGGGCGCCGGGGCCGGGGTGGCGGGCGCCGGGGAGTCCTCGACGGTGACGCCGAAGTCGGTCGCGATGCCCGCCAGGCCGTCGGCGTAGCCCTGGCCGACCGCGCGCACCTTCCAGACGCCGCCCCGCAGGTAGACCTCGACCACGATGAGCGCGGTCTCCAGGCCCAGCCGGGGCGGGGTGAAGGTGACCAGCGCCTCGCCGGTGTCGGCGTCGCGGACGGTGGAGGTGGGCTCCATCCCGGCGAAGGTGGAGACCTGGTCGGCGGGGCTCGCGGTCACCACGATCTTGGTGATGCCGGCCGGGACGGCCCGGGTGTCGACGGTGATCGCGTCGGGGGAGCCGGCGGTGGCCGGGCGGTGGCTGACGCCGGGGCCGTTCGGGGCGTTGAAGAAGACGAAGTCGTCGTCCGAGCGGACCTTTCCGGCATCGGTCAGCAGCAGGCCGGAGACGTCCAGCGCCTTGGGCGCGGTGACCTCGACGGTCACTCGCGCG
Organism: Kitasatospora sp. NPDC032121; assembly: GCF_055580145.1. Classification (NCBI taxonomy): domain Bacteria; kingdom Bacillati; phylum Actinomycetota; class Actinomycetes; order Kitasatosporales; family Streptomycetaceae; genus Kitasatospora; species Kitasatospora sp. NPDC032121. The sequence goes on from NZ_JBVILX010000008.1 coordinate 229,998, forward strand.
GCGGTCAGCGGTGCGTTGCCGCCTTGGGTCAGGACGGTGGACACGGACTCCTCCTCGGGTGCGGATCGGCGGCCCGTCCGGGGCCGTCGGGGGCGCCGGGCCGGGTGCTGCCCACAGTAACGAACGGGGGTACGGGGATGCGCCCGTCCGGAACGGCCTGCTGCCGGATCGTCGAACGACCGTTACAGGGCGGCCTTCGGCAGGTCAGGGTGCCGTGGCGGCAGGGGCGGTGGCCACCCCGGCACCCACCCCGGCACCCACCCCGGCACCCACCCCGGCACCCACCCCGGCACCCGCCCCGGAGGCCGGTGCGGGCAGCGGCTGCACCGGGCCGAAGGTGCCGAGCGCGGCCACCGCGCGGGGGTGGTCGAGCGCGAAGGCGGAGACGCTCCAGCCCTCCGCCGGGGCCGCCCTGCGCACCCCGGCGGACGGGTCGGCGGCCGGCCGGGCGCCATGGACGCCGAAGGTGTAGGTGCCGGGCCGGACGTCGGTGCCCGGCGGGGTGGTGAAGCGGTAGACGAGGGTGCCGCGCTCCTGCTGGGCGGTCACCACGGCGCCCGGCAGGTCGGTCCAGGCGGTGCCGTTGCCGGGGGCCGACTCGCCCGGGGCGAGCCGGAACTCGGCCTGGAACGCGGTGACCGGCTCGCCCACCGCGAGGGTGAGCCGGTGGCGCAGGCCGTCGCGGCCGAGCGGGGAGAGCCGGGCGGCGCCGATCAGCGCCTGGTCGGTGTCCGCGGAGGGCCGGGGGCCGGCCGGGCCGGTGCCGTCGACCGTGTCGGCCGGGGCCTCCCCGGCGGCCGGGAGGGGTGCGACCGGCGGCGGCACGGGGCGGGTGGGCACGGTCGGCCGCAGCCCGGGGAGGTTCGGCGCCGGGCCGGTGGCGGCCGCGCCCTGGTCGGGCTGCCCGGCGCCCGGGGCGGGAGCCGGACCCGGGGCGTAGCCGGGCTGCTTGGCGTTCGGGACCGGGGGGACGGAGACGGAAGGGGAGGGCGAGGGGTCGGCCTGGACGCGGGCCTCGGTGCCGGCGAGCTGGGTGCCGGAGGCCGGCGCGTCCTGCCCGGCCGAGGCCTGGCCGCCGGTCTGGGGCGCTCCGGGGCTCCCGCCGTGGGGCGCGGACGGGGAGGCGGCGACCGGCGCGGGCCCCGTGGGGTGCGCCGAGAGGTGCGAGGAGGCGTTCGGTGAGGGCCGGCCGCCGACGGGGCGGCCGGAGGAGCCGGTCGACGGGCCGTCGGTCGGGGTCTGCGCGGAGGCCGCCTCGGCCTGGTCGGTGGTGCCCGGCGTGGGCGGCGGGGTGGTGCCGACCCGGGCGACGCCGGCCCGGCGGCCGACCCCCTGCTGCTCGTTCAGCAGCAGGGTGGTGGCGATGCTGATGCCGACCACGGTGGACATCGCCATCGCGGCGCCGGAGAAGCGCAGGGTGGGCAGTCGGAACAGCCCGCCGAACGGGCGCGGCCGCCCGTGCCGGCCTTGCCGTGCGGGCTCGTGCTGCACGTCTCGCGCGGTGTCCTCGCGCACAGCCACCGGACCCCTCCCTCCCCGAAGCCGCCGTCGCGTCGCCGTATTCTCCCACGCGTCACCGCCGGGCCCGGCTCCGGCCGCCGAGGACCGGTTCCGCGCGGGCCCGCGCGGGGAGGGGGAGAGCGTACCAGCGGGCGAGCGCACCCCGGCCGGTTCCCCTCCACTTCATGGACACCCGTTCGATGTGCGGAAGTTGACACTCCGTCCGACAAGCGCGGTACGGGGTCGGCCGCGCCGGACGGGGGCCGTTGCAACCCCCTTGCAACCCTTGCCCGGTGCGCCGTGTGTGACGCACGCTGAGGGCATCCCACGCCGTCCCGGAGAGACCGTCATGCCGCCCGACCCGCTGTCCGCAGCCTCCAGTGCACCCCTCGCCGCCACCCCCACGGGCGGCGATGGGGACGGCTCCACCGCCGCTCCGGCGGCGGTGGAGGAGGAGGTGCTGATCCTGCGAATCTCGCTGGGCGAGGAGGTGGTCGGCGAGGTGCTCACCCGGTTCCGGTTCGACGCCGCGCGCCCGTACGAGGTGCTGCTGACCTTCCACCTGGGGCGGCCCGACGAGGCCGACTGGGTGTTCTCCCGCGAACTGCTGCGCGACGGCCTGCGCGCGCTGAGCGGCCAGGGCGACGTCAAGCTGTGGCCGGCGTACTGCCCGTGCCACGGGGCGACGCTGCACCTGGCGCTCGAGTCCCCGCACGGCAGCGCGCTGCTGGAGGCTCCCAGGCCCCGGGTGCAGGCCTGGCTGGACCGCACCTACGCGCTGGTCTCCGAGTGTCAGGAGCGGGTCTGCGGCCCCACCGACGCCGATCTGGCCGCCCTGCTCGCGGAGGGCTGAGGCCGACCGAGGCCGGGGTCGCGGCGCCGGGGTGTCAGCGACGCCCCGCCGGACCGGCGGCACGCGGCGGCGGGAGGGACGGCGTACCGGGCAGCCGGGCCGTCCCCGCGGCCAGCGCGGCCCGCAGCCGCCGGACGGCCGGGGCCGAGGAGGCGGGCAGCAGGTCGTACGGGTCGTCCGGCCCGTCCACGGTGACCAGCACCGATTCCGCGAACCGGTACGGCCGGTGGGCCAGCAGCCCGCCCAGGTAGCGGCGCAGCCGGGACAGCTCGGCGCGGACCGTCACCGTCCGGCGGGCGTCGTCGAACAGCGCCTCCGCGAGCTGGGCGGCGGTGCTGCCCTCGCGTCCGGTGGCGAGCAGGAGCAGCAGTTCGGCGTGGCGCGGGCTGAGCGGGTGCGACCAGCTGTCGGCCGCGCTCCGGACGGACAGTTCCGGGCGGTCCGGGCGCCGCAGGTCGAGCCGGAGGTGGGCGCCCTCGGCCTGTTCGGCGGTCACCGCGCCGGAGCCGCCGTCCTCGGGTGACCGCACTGGGCGCACCAGCCAGCCGTCGGCGAGCGGCTCCAGCACGCACTCGCCCAGGCCCGGCACCCAGTGCACGGCGGCCGGGGTCCAGCCCCCGCTGGGCACCCGCAGCCGGCCGACCGGCGGCAGCCCGGCCGCGGCGGCGGTCCAGCCGGCCGCGTCCACCACCAGCGCCGGGCCGCCGACCCGGGCGAGCAGCGGGGCGGCCAGGGCGCGCAGCTCGTTTAGCGCCTCCAGCCGGTGGGCGCGCAGCTCGGTCTCGGCGAGCCGGGCGGCGGTGGCGGTGAGCTGGAGCAGGTACGGGCGGACGCTGTGCGCCGGGACGCTCAGGTTGACGGCGCCGACCAGCTGCCCGGTGCCGGGGTCGCGCAGCGGCGCGGCGACGCAGGTCCAGGCGTGGTGGCTGCGCAGGTAGTGCTCGGCGGAGTGGACGTGCGTCGGGCGCCGGATGCGCAGGGTGGCCGCGATGCCGTTGGTGCCGACACGCTCCTCGGTCCAGCGGGCGCCGGTGATGAAGCCGATCCGGTCGGCGCTGCGGCGCAGGCCGCGCTCGCCCTCCTGCCAGAGCACATGGCCCTCGGCGTCGGCGACGGCCACCAGCAGCGGGGCCGCGCCGCCCACCTCCAGCAGGGTCTCGCGCAGCACCGGCAGGACGGCGTCGAGCCCGCTGGTGCGGCGGCGCTGTTCTATCTCGCCGGGGCCGAGCAGGACGGCGGCGGCGCCGCTGTCGGGGTCGAGGCCGAGGCGTCGCAGCCGGGCCCAGGAGTCGCCGATCTCGGGCCGGAGTTCGAGCAGGCCCGGGCCCGCGGGCTGCGCGGTGAGGGCGGGGGCGGCCAGTTCCCGGGCGGCGGCGTCGGCGAGGGTGCGGTCGTGGACCTTGGCCAGTTCCGTCGCGGTCGGCGGGGTGCGGCGCTCTGGTCGTCGGGACTGCCGTCCGGTCTGCCGCACGCGCTTCGCTCCTCGCCACCGTTCGAGGACGCGCCGGGGCCGACGCGCTGACGAAAGCGTACGGGGGCGGTGGGCCGCTGGGGACTGGGTCCGGCAACTCCGCCTACCGGGCGGTACGGAACCGTGGCCGGCCCCCGGGCCCCGGCGGCGCCCGGTGGGCGTTCGGCGGCGGGGTCCGGGGGCCGGGCGGGATCAGTGCCGTGCGCCGGTGCCCTGCTGGGCCGCCTCCACGGTGTGGTGCAGGTCGGCGGTGGCTGCCAGGGTGGCGCCGGTGCTCAGCGCCAGACAGGCGGCCAGGGCCACGGCGGCGGCCCGCAGCCAGGTGCCGGGGGCGCCGGCCTGGCGGGGCTGGAGCAGGGCGGCGACCCGGCGCGGGACCGGACCCGAGTGGGCGGCGGCGACCAGCCGGGGGCGGCCCGGCCAGGGGGAACGGCTCGCGGCCAGAGCGGCCCGGCCGACCGCGCGGGCGGTCACCGCGCGGTCGCCGACCCGGGCCGCGGCCACCTCGTCGGCCCAGCGCTCCAGGTGGTACCCGAGGGGTGCGCGCAGCGGGCGCAGGGCCGGGTGGATGCCGGCGGCGTGCTCGGCGAGGGCGAGGAAGACGTGGTGGCGGGCGGTCAGGTGGGCCCGTTCGTGGGCGAGCAGGGCGGAGCGCTCGGGGGCGCTGAGGGCGCGCAGCATGCCGGAGGTGACCACGATCCGGCCGGGCTCGCCCGGTCGGCCGGGGCGGCCCAGGCGGCCGGGCAGGGCGAAGGCGTCGGCGCACTCGTCGTCCAGGACGGTGAGCGGGTGGTCGGCGGTCCGGAACAGTGCGGCGGGCCGCAGGCGGGTGGCCGTCCGGAGCAGTGCGGCGGGCCGCAGGCGGGTGGCCGGCCAGGCCGGGGGGCGTGAGCGGCGCACGGAGGCGTGCGGGGGGCGCATGTCCGGATGCTGGACGGAGGAGGGCTCGCGGAGCGGGTGGTGGGCGCCGGTCCGGTCCGTACGGTGATCGTCGGCACCCGCCGCACCCGCCGCACCCATGGCACCCGCCGCACCCATGGCACCGGCGTGGTCGGCGAGGCTGCCGTCGGGGCCGCCGGAGTGTTCCGTGCGGGGCGCGTCGTGGGCCGGGAGCGCGGCCCTGGCGATGCGCAGCTCCCGCAGCTGCCGGCGGGTGGTGCGCACCGCGAGCGCGCCGAGCGCGAGGAGCGCCAGGGCGGCCAGCACGGCCGCGAACGGCGCGTCGGGCGAGGCCGCGGTGAGCCCGGGCAGCGAGAGGTGGCCGAGGGCGGCGACCGGTGGGAGCTGGAGCAGCCCGTCGACGGCCAGCAGGCCGAGCGAGCAGAGGGTGCCGCCGGCCAGGACGGCGGCGCTGCCGGCCAGCATCCAGGCGGCGGCCCGCGGCGGCAGCGCCTCGGCGAGGCGGCGGGCCAGCGGGGCGGCCAGGAAGGGCAGCAGCAGCGGGACCCAGACGGCGAGCATCATCGGCCGGCCGCTCCCGGTGCGCCCGGCCCCGTCGGGTCCGCCTCCGGGGCGTCCGGTGCGTCCGCGGCGCCGTCGCCGAGCAGGTCGCGCAGCAGCTGCTCGTCCTCGGCGGAGAGGTCGGAGACGAAGCGGGCCAGTACGGTGGAGCGGTCGGCCTCGCGGCCGAGCTCGGTGTGCATCCGGCGGGCGGCGAGCCCCGCGGTGTCCTGGACGGTCGGAACGTAGGCGTAGGCGCGGCCGGCCCGGGTGCGCTCGACCGTCCCCTTGTCGAACAGCCGGGCCAGGATCGTCGCGACGGTGGTGCGGGCGAGGTCCCCGCCGAGCGCGGCCTGGACGTCCTGCGGCGTCATCGGCTGCCGGGTGGACCAGAGGGCGGCCAGCACCTCGGCCTCCAGCTCCCCGGCGGGCCGGCGGACGGACGGTACGTCGGGCATGGCGGCGCTTCCTCCAAGTTTCGTCTACAGTCATGTAGACCGTCTACGCGACTGTAGACGATCAGGGCGGGTTCCGATGCGAACCGCCCTCCAACGTACGGGAGGTCCGTCGGCCTTGCTCCAGTTCCTTGCCGATCCGGCCGTTCACCTCGCGGTGAACCCGCTGGACGCGTCCTCACTGCTCGCCGCCTTCGGCGCGCTCGGCATCGCCGTGGTGCTGTTCGCCGAGACCGGCCTACTGGTGGGCTTCTTCCTGCCGGGCGACTCGCTGCTGTTCACCGCCGGACTGCTCTGCGTGCCCGGCGCCACCCAGGGGCCGCAGCTGGAGCTGTGGCAGGTGCTGCCCGCCGCCCTGGTCGGCGCGCTCGGCGGGGCGCAGGTCGGCTACCTGATCGGCCGGCGCGGCGGCCGGGCGCTGCTCGCCAGGACCAGGCGCAGGAGCCTGCTGGAGGGCGTGGCGCGGGCCGAGGAGCTGCTGGCCAAGTACGGCCACGGCAAGGCGATCGTGCTCGCCCGGTTCATCCCGGTGGTCCGTACGGTGCTGAATCCGCTCTGCGGCGTACTCGAGGTGCCGGTCCGCTCGTTCACCTTCTGGCAGGTGGCCGGAGGCGCGGTCTGGACGGTCGGCGTGGTGTTCGCCGGCTACGGGCTGGGTTCGTCCATCCCCGGTATCGACCAGTACCTGCTGCCGATCATCGGTCTGGTAGTAGTTGTCTCCGTGCTCCCCATTCTTCTCGAACTGTTCCGCGCCCGTAAGGCGCGGCGTCACGGAGGTGACGCGTGATGTCCTCCCGGGCGCTCGCCGTGTACGACGGCAGCGGAATCGACGGCGGCCTGTACAGCCGGGTCAACGGCTGGGCGCAGTCGGCGCCGCACTGGCTGGACGAGCTGATCAAGGTCTGGTCGGCCCTCGGCCTCGGACTGTTCGCGGTCTTCATGGTCTACGCCTGGTGGCGGGCGCGCGGCGCGGACTCGGCCGTGATGGCCAGGGTGCTCGCCTCGCCGCTGATCGTGGTCGTCGCGTACGGCGTCAACTCGGTGTTCAAGGGCGCGGTCGAGGAACTCCGGCCGTGCGCGCAGATCCCCGGCAGCGTCGCGCTGGAGACCTGCCCGGGCACCGGGGACTGGTCCTTCCCGAGCAACCACTCGGTGATCGCCTTCGCCGCCGCGGCCTCGCTCTGGTTCGTCAACCGGCGGCTCGGCTGGGTGGCCGGCCTGTTCGCGGTGCTGATGGCCGCCTCCCGGGTCTGGGTCGGCGTGCACTACCCGCACGACGTGGCGGTCGGCGCGCTGGTCGGGCTGCTGGTCGCGGTGCTGCTGGCGCCGCTCGCCGGGCGCTGCGGGCCGCTGGTGGACCGGATGCGGGCGGGCGCGCTGCGCCCGCTGCTCGGGGCGGGGGAACTGCCGGTGGTCGCCCACGGCTACTCCGGGTACCGGGCGCAGGGGCGCTGATCCGGGTGATCCGGGCCGCGGCCGGCCGCTGGGCCGCCGCCGTTCCGTAGTCCTCCCCGCCCCTCGTCCGGTCTCGGACGACGGGTGGAGCAGGTGAGCCGGGCGTGGAGCCTCCTTCGGGGGCGCCCGCCCGGCTCATTCGTGTCCGGGTACGGGTGGTGCGGTCGTGACTCCCGCGGGCCAGGCGGCAGGTTGTCTGTACAACTTCCCAGGTGGTTCATCTGCGGGACGGCGGGTCGACGCCCCTCGGACACCTGGGCGCACCAGCCTGGACGCATGAGAGTCATCGTCGTAGGAGCAGGCGTGCTCGGAAGCATGCACGCCTGGCAGGCCGTCGAGCGCGGCCACGAGGTCGTCCACCTGGAGCGCGAGACCGAGGCGCGCGGTGCCTCGGTGCGCAACTTCGGCCTGGTCTGGGTCAGCGGCCGGGCACAGGGCGAGGAACTGGACACCGCGCTGCGGGCCCGCGAACTGTGGGAGTCCATCGGCTCCCGCGTCCCCGACCTCGGCTTCCGGGCCAACGGCTCGCTCACGGCCGTCCGCACCGAGGCCGAACTCGCCGTCGCCGAGCAGGCCCTGGCCCTGCCGGACGCCGCCGCCCGCGGCTACAAGCTGCTCGACCCGGACGAGACCCGCGCCGTCAACCCGGCCCTGCGCGGCAAGCTGCTCGGCGCCCTGTGGTGCGAGCGCGACGCCGCCGTCGAGCCCCGCACCGCCCAGCGCGCGCTGCGCGGGTACCTGGAGTCCACCGGCCGGTACACCTTCCTGCCCGGACGCGAGGTGCGCGAGGTGGTCGGCGAGAACGCCGTCCGCGACGACCACGGCGACGTCCACACCGGCGACCTGGTGATCCTCTGCACCGGCGCCTGGCTCGGCGGCCTGGTCCGCGAACTCGCCCCCGCCCTGCCGGTCCGCCGGGTGCGGCTCCAGATGATGCAGACCGACCCGCTCGGCGAGACCCTGACCACCTCCGTCGCCGACGGCGACAGCTTCCGCTACTACCCCGCCTTCGCCGGCACCGCCCTGGACCGGCTGCGCGAGACCCAGCCGCAGCCGCCGGTCGCCGCCGAGCACAAGATGCAGCTGCTGATGGTCCAGCGCCGCGACGGCGGGCTGACCATCGGCGACACCCACGAGTACGACCAGCCGTTCGGCTTCGACGTCGTCGAGGACCCGTACGACCACCTGGTCGGCGTCGTCGAGGAGCTGCTCGGCCGTCCGATGCCGCGGATCCGCCGCCGCTGGGCCGGGGTGTACGCCCAGTGCGTCGACTCCACCCGGGTGGTCCACCGCGAGCGCGTGCGCGACGGCGTCTGGCTGGTCACCGGCCCCGGCGGCCGCGGCATGACCTGCTCGCCCGCCATCGCCGAGACCACCGCCGAACTCGCCAACCTGTAAGGAACGCTGTCATGACCAACGACATCCGCCTGGTCGTCCTCGACATGGCCGGCACCACCGTGGCCGACGACGGCCTGGTCGAACAGGCCTTCACCGCGGCCGCCGCGAAGCTCGGCGTCGAGGCCGGCAGCCCGGAGTTCGACCCGATGCTGGCCCACGTCCGGGCCACCATGGGCGAGTCCAAGATCTCCGTCTTCCGCCACCTGTTCGGCGAGGAGGAGAAGGCCCAGCTGGCCAACGCCGCCTTCGAGGCCGCCTACGACGACCTGGTCGACGCCGGCCACTGCGCCCCGCTGCCCGGCGCCGCCGAGGCCATCGCCGAACTGCGGGGCCAGGGCCGCAAGGTGGTCCTCACCACCGGCTTCTCCCGGACCACCCAGGACCGCATCCTGGACGCCCTCGGCTGGCAGTCCGTCGCCGACCTGACGCTCTGCCCGGCCGACGCCGGCCGCGGCCGCCCGTACCCCGACATGGTGCTCACCGCGCTGCTGCGCACCGGCACCGACTCGGTCCGCCGGATCGCCGTCGCCGGCGACACCGGCTACGACATGCTGACCGGGACCCGGGCCGGCGCCTCGGTCGTCGCCGGCGTCCTCACCGGCGCCCACGACGAGGCCCGCCTGCGGGCCGACGGCGCGACCCACGTCCTCGGCTCGATCGCCGAACTGCCCGCGCTGCTGGGCTGACCGGGCGTTCCCGGGGCGGGCGGGTGTCGCGGCGAAAGCGCGCGACGCCCGCCCGTTGCGGTCCGCCGGGACGGGCGGGAGGGGTGGTGAGCGGCCGGCTCAGGCCAACGACGCCCCGGGCCTGCGCACGGACCAGAGCACTCGGGGAAGTGCCGCCCGACCGGCTGGAGGTCGGGGGCGGCGGCCGCGGCGCTGTGGGCGCGGTACGCCTCGTTCTTCTTCTTGGCGGCGACCGCGGAAGCGGCCAACTCGGCTGCCCTGGGCTGGTGTTCGGTCAGTCGGGGGCGGCCGGTGATCGCGGGAGCCGGTACCGGGGCCGTCATCACGGGACTTCTACGGGCCGTCGACGCCTTCTTGGCGCCGGCGGCCCGGCCCTGGGACGGACATCCGCGACGGGGGCTCAGCGGCGCCAGAAGCCGCGCTTCTTCCGGCCGACGAGCTGCACCACGGCCGCCACGAACAACTCGGCGACGGGGGAGGGCCCGGGGCCGTGGTTGAGGTGGCTCTCGGCGGTCCACTCGCCGAGGACGGTGCCGGGGCTGCCGTCGAGGGGGCTGAGCGCGTGCTCGAGGGTCACGTAGCGCACGGCTCTGGCGCCCTTGGGCTGGACGGCGGCGACGAAGTGGGCCTCGGTGGCGCCGACCGGGGTGGGCAGGGTGACCAGCAGCATGTGGTGGCCGTCGACCGACAGGTGGCGGCAGTCGAGGCCGTGGCCGGGCAGGCGGTCCTCGGGCGGCAGGGACGCGCCGAGGTCGTCCCAGATCTGGGTGACGACGGGCAGCAGGCTGCCGCCGTCCGGGGTCGGGGTGGCCACGCGCGGGCCGAACTCCAGCACCTGGCGGGCGAGCTCGCGGTGGACGAAGCGGTAGTGGTGGGGCCGGGGGTCCGTCATGGGGACACCGTAGCGAAGCCCTCGGGACGGGAGGTCGGCGCGTCCGACTTCCCGCCCCGACAGGCGAGTTGAAGGGCTTTGGTGGAGTTGACGATCCGTCAGGAGTCGTCAGGGGTGCTCGGGGGCGGTCAGGAGTGGCCGCCCTTGAGGTTGAGCACCACCACCCCGACGATCACCAGCGCGATGCCCAGCCACTGGAGCCGCCCGAGCGACTCGCCGAAGGCGACCACGCCTATCCCAGCGACCGCCGCGGTGCCGGCCCCGGACCAGACCGCGTAGGCGACCGAGACCGGTATGTGCTTGAGCGCGCGGCCGAGCAGCAGGAAGGAGAGCGCGTAGCCGATGCCGACGCCGAGGCTCGGCCAGAGCCGGGTGAACCCCTCGGTGAGCTTGAGGCAGCTGGTGGCGCAGACTTCGCTGGCGATGGCGAGGGCGAGCAGGAGATAGGGCATGTCAGGGTCGAACCGCGCCGGCTCCGGCGAGCTTCCCGAGCAGGGCGAGGTCGGCCTGCTCCAGGCTGGCGAGCAGGGTGATCCGCTCGCCCTGCGGCATCGGCACCGCGGCGGACGGCACGGCGAGCACCGCGCAGCCGGCCGCGGCGGCGGAGGCGACCCCGGTCGGGGTGTCCTCGACGGCGAGGCAGTCGGCCGGGTCCAGGCCCAGCCGCTCGGCGGCGGCGAGGTACGGGTCGGGCGCGGGCTTGGTGCGCGCCGTCTCCCCGGCGGCCAGGGTGACGGCGAACCAGTCCCGGCCGATGGCGGACAGCACCAGGTCCACCACCCCGCGGGGGGAGGCGGAGACCAGCGCGGTGGGCACCCGGGCCTCGCGCAGCGCGGCCAGCAGGGCGAGCGCGCCGGGGCGCGGCACCGTCTCGGCGGCGACCTTGGTGGCGAAGGACTCGTCCAGCCGGGCGGCGAGTTCGGCCTCGCCGAGGGCGGTGCCGCTGACCCTGTGCAGGTGGGCGGCGGTGTGCTCGACGGCCTGGCCGAGCACCTCGGGGGCGTCCTGGTCGGTGAGCGGGCGGTGCAGCTCCTCGGCGAGCTCGGCGGCGGCCTGCCACCACAGTCGCTCGGTGTCGACCAGGGTGCCGTCCATGTCGAACAGGACGGCGGCGGGCAGGACGGCGGCGGGCAGGGCGGGGGATCCGGGCATGGCGGAGTCAGGCATGGCGGTACCTTCGGGTGGCTCTTCGGTGGTTCGGCGGTGCTCCATCGGGCGGAGCGGGGAGGTACGAGGCTCTCAGGCCGCGCGGCGGTCCACCAGGACCGGGCGCTCCGGCAGGGTGAGCGAGGCCCGCGCACCGGCCGGCAGCGCGGCGGCGGACTCGGTGGGCAGGTCGGCCTTGACCTCGGTGCCGTCGTCCAGGCGGACGGTGAGCCGGGTGACGGCGCCCAGGAATGAGGCGGTGACCACCAGCGCGGGGCCGTCCTCGGCCGGGGTCAGGGTGACGTTCTCCGGGCGGACCAGCACCTGGAGCTCCCCGTCGGCCGGGATCTCGCCGTCCACCGCGTGGCGGCGGCCGAGCACCTCGACGCCGTCCGAGGTGCGGGTGCACGGGATGCGGCTCATGGTGCCGACGAACTCGGCGACGAAGGCGGTGGCCGGCCGGCCGTACAGCTCGGACGGGGTGGCGCACTGCTCCAGCTTCCCGGCGCGCAGCACCGCGACCCGGTCGGCCATCGACAGGGCCTCCTCCTGGTCGTGGGTGACGAACAGGGTGGTGATGCCCAGCTCCTGCTGGAGGCGGCGGATCTCCTCGCGCAGCTGGAGGCGGACCTTGGCGTCCAGCGCGGACAGCGGCTCGTCCAGCAGCAGGACGCGCGGCTGGAGGGCGAGCGCGCGGGCGAGCGCGATGCGCTGCTGCTGGCCGCCGGACATCTGGTGCGGGTAGTGGTCGGCGCGGTGCGGCAGGCCGACCAGCTCCAGCAGCTCCTGGGCCCGCTGGCGGCGCTCGGCCTTGCCGGTGCCGCGCATCCGCAGCCCGAAGGCGACGTTGTCCAGCGCGGTCAGGTGCGGGAAGAGGCTGTAGGACTGGAACACCATGCCCGCGTCGCGCTTGTGCGCGGGGATCGCGGTGATGTCCCGGCCGTCGACCAGCACCTCGCCGGAGTCGTGCTGCTCGAAGCCGGCGAGGATGCGCAGCGCGGTGGTCTTGCCGCAGCCGGACGGGCCGAGCAGGGCGAGCAGCTCGCCCGGCTGGACGGTCAGGTCCAGGCCGTCGAGGGCGGTGGTGGCGCCGAACGCGCGGCGCAGGGAGCGGAATTCGACGGTGGCGCTGCCGGGGGAGAGCGAGACGCCGTTGGCGATGGCGGTGGCCGTGGTCATGACTGGTGACTCCGGGGGGTTTCAGGAGGTGGCGGTCTTGGCGTGGCGCTCGCGTCCGGCGGTGGCCAGCAGGAGCAGCAGCAGCCAGGTGAGCAGCAGGCTCAGGATGGAGACCGCGACCGACATGTGGGCCTGGCTGTTGCCGACCGAGTAGATCCAGACCGGGAAGGGCTGGAAGCCGAGGATCGAGGCGGTGGTGAACTCGCCGAGGACCAGGGCCAGGGTGAGGAAGGAGGCGTTCAGCAGGGCGCCGCGCAGGTTGGGCAGGACGACCGTGAACACCGCGCGCGGCCAGCTCGCGCCGCAGTTGCGGGCGGCCTCGACCAGCGTGCGCACGTCCATCGAGCGCAGGCCGGCGTCCAGGGCGCGGTAGGCGAGCGGCAGGGCCATCAGCACGTACGCGATGACCAGCACCAGCGGGAAGTGCGGGTCCTGGATGAACACGAAGGTCTGGAAGAACGGGGTGTCCATCAGGTGGTCCGGGCCCCAGCGGAGCACGCCGATGAGGCCGGCGGTCAGCGCGACCGGCGGGACGACCAGCGGCAGGGTGCAGAGCACGTCGATGACCGGGCGCAGCTTCGGCGAGCCGAGCCGCACGGAGATCAGCGCCGGGACGAGCAGGAGCAGCAGCACCACGACGGTGACCACGGCCAGGCCGAGGGTCAGCCAGAGGCTGTCCAGGAAGCCGGGGGCGGAGAGCAGCCCGGTGTAGGCCTCGAAGGAGATGCCCTTGGGGTCGTCGATGGAGAACCAGAAGGACGCCGCGAGCGGGACGACGAAGTAGACGCCGGCGAGCGCCAGCACGGCGCCGCGCCACCAGCGCACGGTGCGTCGTCGGCCGGGGCGGGCGGGGGTGGTCAGCTGAGCCATCGGGCGCTCCGGCGCTGGAGGGGGAGGTACACGGCCATCACCAGGACGGCCACGACGATCATGTTGAGACTGAGGGCGAGGGCGAGGTTGCCCTGGCCGACCAGCACGTTGCCGGAGAGCGCGTCCGCGATCGAGCGGCTGACCAGCGGGACGGTCGCGCCGACCATGGCGGCGGCCGTCGCGTAGGCGGCGAAGGCGCTGCCGAAGAGCAGCACGAAGCCGCCGAGCAGGGAGGGGGCCAGGATCGGCAGGGCGACGTGGATCCAGTACTGCGGGCCGGTGGCGCGGTTGTTCTGGGCGGCCTCGCGCCACTGGGTCCGCAGGCCGTCCAGGGCCGGGGTGATGGTGAGCACCATCAGCGGGACGAGGAAGTACAGGTACACGACCGTCAGGCCGGTGAAGGAGTACAGCGACCAGCCGTGGTCGGTGAGGTGCAGCAGCTTGGTGATCTCGCCGGCGTTGCCGAGGGTGGCGACGAAGGCGAAGGCGAGCGGCAGTCCGCCGAAGTTGGCGAGCACACCGGAGGCGGTGAGCACCGCCTGGCGCAGCCAGCCGTGCCGGGAGGTGACGACGGCCTGGGCGAGCGGCAGTCCGAGCACGGTGGCGAGCAGCGCGGTCAGCGCGGAGAGCTTGAGGCTGCTCAGCATGGCCGTCTGGTAGCCGCCCTGGACGGAGGCCGTCAGGTTGTCGAAGGTGAACTGCCCGGCACCGGTCTCCGCGTCGCTGGAGGTGGTGAACGCGCCGATCACGATGGCGACGGTGGGAAGTCCGAAGCCGATCAGGAAGAACAGCAGCAGCGGCACGGCGGCCAGCCAGGACGCTCCGCCGAGGCGGGCGAGCGGCCGGCGCCGCGGGGCGGGGGCGGTGGTGGCGGGGGAGGCGGTCGTGGCGGTGGCGGACTCCCCCGCGCCGCCACCGGGGGAGGTGGCGGCGGGGGTGGTCGGCACCGGGGTGGGAGCCGTGGTCATGAGTGCCTTTTCTCAGCCCGAATTGCGGTACGTGGTCGGGGTGTCAGCCCGCGACGGCCTTGGTCCAGTTCTCGGTGACGACCTTCTTGGCCGCGTTGATCTGGTCGACGGTCGGGAAGTTGGTGAACGGCTTCTCGACCGGCGGCAGCTTGGCGGCCGCGGCGGCGTCCAGGGTGCCGTCCTTCTTCAGGGCCTCGAAGGTCGACGGGGTGGCGTAGCCGCCGAGGAAGAGGTTCTGGCCCTCGGCGCTGAACAGGTACTCCTGCCACAGGCGGGCGGCCGCCGGGTGCGGGGCCCACTTGTTGACGGCCTGGTTGTAGAACTGGGCGTAGGAGCCGTCGACCGGGATGGAGACCTTCCAGTCGACGCCCTTGCCCTTGAACTCGTCGGTGTAGCCGGCGTTCAGGTAGGACCAGTCGATCGAGATCGGGGTCTCGCCCTTCTCGACGGTGGCCGGGGTCGACTCGACCGGGTTGAAGTTGCCGGACTGCTTCAGCTTGGCGAAGAAGTCGATGCCGGGCTGGATGTTGTCCAGCGAGCCGCCGTTGGCGAGCGCGGCCGCGTAGACGCCGCCGAAGGCGGAGCCGGACTTGGTCGGGTTGCCGTTGAGGGCGACCTGGCCCTTGTACTCCGGCTTGAGCAGGTCGGCGAAGGTCGTCGGGCAGACGGCGATCTTCTTGGCGTCGCAGCCGATGGAGACGTAGCCGCCGTAGTCGTTGACGGCGGCGCCGTTCGCGTCCTTCATGGTGTCCGGCACCTTGTCGAAGGTGGACACCTTGTAGGGGGCGAGGATGCCGTCCTTGACCGCCTGGAGGGCGAAGGCGCTGCCCAGGTCGACCACGTCGGGGGCGCGGTCCTGGCCCTTGCGGGAGTTGATCGCGTTGATCTCGTCCTGGCTGGAGCCGTCCGGGTTCTCCTCCTCGACCTCGATGCCGTACTTGGCCTTGAAGCTGTCGATGATCTTGCCGTAGTTGGCCCAGTCCCGGGGCAGCGTGATGACGTGGAGCTTGCCCTCCTTCTTGGCGGCGGCGACCAGGCCGTCCATGCCGCCGAAGTCGGCGACCGAGGTGGCCGTCTTGGCGTCCTTGGCGCCGCCCTTGGCGGTGTCGCCGGACTTGGCGCTCGAACCGGCGGAGCCGCAGGCGGTGAGGGAGAGCGCGGCGGCGGTCAGTACGGCCGCGAAGGCGGCGGCGCGGGCGCGGTGCACGGTCACGGGGAAGTCTCCTGTTAAGGGGGCGTACTGCGAGGGGCGTTCGCGGGGGGTTCCGCGGGCTTGCGTCTCGCGAAGGGCGGCGGACCGACCGGGTGGGCGATCGATCGACGTCGTCCGAGTTGACTAGCCAACTTCGCTGACAGCAGTAAGTACGCCGGAGCCCGGTGACGGGAAGGTGAACGGACGGCCCAGAACCGGGGTCGGCTGCGGGAACGGTGGAATCCGGCCATCGGAGCGTGAACCGTTCGGTGCGATGCTTCGATGGCGCAGCGGGATAAGGTCGGGCTGTCCGCACCGGTACGGCTGCGCAGGACACCGCCCCAGGAGGGACATTGACTGACGTGGCAACTGAGCCCCAGTACCCCGAGACCGAGGGGCACCCGGCCGCCGGGGACCACTCGGCCGGCGGGGAGCGCTCGGCTGCCGGGGGGCGCCTGACAGCCGGCGAGCCCCCGGCCGAGCGCCCCGGCGCGCTGTACCGGAAGGTGGCCGCCGACCTGCGCGAGGCGATCACCACCGGCGCGTTCGGCGAGGCCGGCCGGCTGCCCGCCGAGGGCGCGCTGGCCGAGCAGTACGGCGTCTCCCGCGGCACCGTCCGCCAGGCGCTCGCCGTGCTGCGCTCCGACGGACTGGTCACCTCCCGCCGCGGCACCCGCCGGGTGGTCCTCGGCGGAGCCCGGGTGCAGAGCTTCTCCGAGCTGCTCAGCTTCACGCACTGGGCGTACTCGATGGGCGAGGAGCCCGGCGGCATCCTGGACTCGCTGGTGCGCCGCCCGGCCGACGCCGCCGAGCGCGAGCAACTGCGCCTGGAGCCGGGCGCCGAGGTGTACGTCATCGTCCGGCTGCGGACGCTCTCCGGCACGCCCGTGATGGTCGAGCGCACCGTCTACCCGCCGCGGGTCGGCGAGATCGTCGCCGAACTGCCGCCGGACGTGGTCTCGCACACCGAAGTGCTGCGCGAGCACGGCATCCTGTTCACCGACGCCGACCACACCATCGACGTCGTCCCGGCCAACGCCGAGGACGCCCGGCTGCTCGGCTGCCGCCGGGGTGGCCCGCTGCTGCGCGAGCGGCGCCGCACGACCGACCCGACGGGCACGCCGGTGGAGTGGTCCCAGGACCGCTACCTGCCCGGGACGGTGGCGTTCAGCGTGCACAACTCCCTGGCCACGTCGGCGCTTTCGCGGCACGCGCGGGAGCTGGACTGAGCTTCCCGCGCGTGCCGCGAGGGGCGCCCTCGGTGCGCGGGCGTCCTCGGTGCGCGGGCGTCCCCGAGGTGCGGGCGTCCTCGGCGCGCGGGCGTCGTCGGCGTACGGGCGTCCCCGAGGTGCGGGCGTCGTCGGCGTACGGGCGTCCTCACCGCATGAGCGCGGCGAGCAGCGGGCGGTAGTGCTCGAAGCCCGGCGTCGGGGCGCCGGCCACCTTCGCCTGCTCATCCCAGCGCCGCACCGCCACCGCGTCCCGGGCGCCCGGGAGTTCGGCGAAGGCGGCGGCCTGGCGCTCGTCCATCGGGCCGCCCTGCACGCTCAGCGTGTACTCGGAGGCCTCGGAGAGCCGCTCCCGGTACCCGGGCTCGACCGCGCACAGGTAGCGCTTGGCGGCCACGTGCAGCCGGACCGGCTCGGTGACCTCCGGGCCGAACCAGCGGGCCAGCCAGTCGGCCCCGGAGTCGCTGTGCAGGTTGTCCTGACCCTCCATCAGATCCCGTCCGCGCAGGGATCCGTGGCCGTGCCCGTCAATGAAGTGTCCGACGTCGTGCAGCAGCGCGGCGGCGACCAGGTGCTCCGGCGCCCCGGCGGCCTCGGCGGCAGCGGCGGCCTGGAGCATGTGCTCAGCCATGGTGACCTCCTCGCCCAGGTACTCCCCGGCGCCCTCGCCCGCGAACAACGCGGCGATCGCGTCCAGGGCGGCGGCGCGGCGGTGCAGCACGGCGAGGGTGCTGTTCAGCGAGTCGAGGTCGGCGTAGCAGCCCTGGAGGTGGCGGTGGCCGTCCTGCTGGAAGGCCGTCCGGGCGTGCATCAGACGGGTGTTGTCGAAGACCAGGCAGTCGCCGGGGCCGAGGCGGAAGGTGAGCTGGAGCTCGGGGCGCAGGGTGATCGCGGCGAAGCGGCGGTAGGCGGCGTAGAAGGCGTCCAGGCCCTTCGGGCCGTCGGCCCGGACGGTGCCGATCGAGCGGTTGTTGAACCTGACCTCACGGATCCGGCCCCGCGGGTCCACGTCGATCAGCGGGCGGTCGGCGCGCAGTTCGGTGCGGCGGTCGCGGAAGACGAACGGGACGGGCGTGCGGGTGAGGACCTCGAACGCGTCCGGCGCCTCCTCCCGGAGGATCGCCGCGGCCTTGAAGCCGTCCACCAGTCCGGAGTCGCCGCCGGTCGCCGAGTTCTCCAGGCAGTGCAGCAGTTGGAGGGTGGGCACCGGGTCCCGGTACGGGTTGTCGGTGTGCGGGGCGATGGCGACGCTGGTGAAGGCCAGGTTGTTGGGGTCCGGCTCGACCCGGACGTCGAACAGCTCCCCGTAGTTGGTGACCCGGACGTACCCGAAGCTCTCCGCCACCCGCAGCACCTGCCGCTCGACGGCCGGCACCCCGCGCAGCACGGCGAAGCCGCTGTCCCGTACGGCGGCCAGCACCGCGGCCCGCTCGGCCGGGTCGGCCAGGTAGTCCTCCCAGCGCGCCCGCGGGATGCCGGGCGCGAAGTCCGCCGCCGTCCAGAGCCGCTTGTCCAGCTCGGTACGCCCGTCGCCCTCGTCGGCCCGGTCCAGCCACTCCAGCGGGTAGCGGGAGCGGTGCCCGTCCGACCAGAGCACCTCCAGGTGCCCGTCGGCCTCGGTGCTCCCGGCGACGGCGAGGCCCTCGGGCAGGTCGTCGATCCGGAACAGCTTCTGCCCGTTGCGCGGGTCCCGGCACTCGGCGCACGGGCAGTTGTCGCGCAGCCAGTACGGCGGCAGTTCGGTCATCGGTCTTCTCCTCGGCGCACTACGGCTGTCGTGTCGGGGCGGTCGTGCGGGGCAGTCGTGTCGGGTGGAGTTGTATAGCCAACTTCACGTCCTGTCCGGGAGCCTGCCTGCCTCCGGTGAGGTCCGCGTGCCGGGCAGGTGAACGATGCGGGAACTGTGCCGGAGGTCGGCGCGGCGGGCATGTCGCCAGGTGCGTCGGCAGGTGCGGTGGCGGGTGGTCCGGCGAGTGGTTCCGGAGGGCTGTTCGAGTGAGGGGCGCGGGGCGCGGGGCGTTTCGGGGCGGGCGGGTGGGGACTGTCCGAGGAATTCCTCCTGCTTCGAGAGGCGATCGGCCATGGCCCATTCCTCCTCCAACCCGCCCGGCTCGGGGCACACCGCACTGCGGCGTGAGGTCGGCGTCATCGGACTGCTCTGGGCCTCGGTCGGGGCGATCATCGGCTCCGGCTGGCTGTTCGGGGCGCAGAAGGCGGCGGTGGCGGCCGGGCCCGCGGCACTGCTGTCCTGGGGCATCGGCGCGGTCGCGATCGTCCTGCTGGCGCTGGTGCACGCCGAGCTGGGCGGGCTGTTCCCGGTGGCAGGCGGTACGGCGCGCTACCCGCACTACGCCTTCGGCGGGTTCGCCGGGATGTCCTTCGGCTGGTTCACCTGGCTCCAGGCCGCCACCATCGCACCGATCGAGGTGCAGGCGATGCTCAACTACGCCCAGCACTGGAGCTGGGCGGACGGCCTGTTGAACAAGAACCTGACGCTGACCGGCTGGGGGTTCGTCGTCGCGGCCGTCCTGCTCGGGCTCTTCGTCGCGGTCAACTTCCTCGGCGTGCGGCTGCTCGCCCACACCAACAGCGCGGCCACCGTCTGGAAGGTCGCCATCCCGGTGCTGACCATCTTCGCGCTCGGCATCAGCGAGTTCCACGGCTCCAACTTCGACGTCCACGGCTTCGCGCCGGACGGTGCCAAGGGCGTGCTCACGGCGATCAGCAGCAGCGGGGTGATCTTCGCGCTGCTCGGCTTCGAGCAGGCCATCCAGTGGGCGGGGGAGAGCCGCAACCCGCGCCGGGACATCCCGCGCGCGGTGCTCGGCTCGGTGGTGATCGGCACGATCGTCTACGTGATGCTCCAGGTGGTGTTCATCGGCGCGCTGCCGCCGGAGACCTTCGCCCACGGCTGGAGCACGCTCGACTACCCCGGGATCAGCGGACCGTTCGCCGGCCTGGCGACCCTGATCGGGCTGGGCTGGCTGGCCACCGTGCTGTTCATCGACGCGGTCATCTCGCCGGCCGGCACCGGGCTCGTCTACATCACCTCCAGCTCCCGGGTCACCTACGGCCTGAGCCGCAACGGCTACGCGCCGCAGGTGCTGCAGTCCACCGACAAGCGCGCGGTGCCCTGGCTCGGCCTGCTGATCGCCTGGGTGGCCGGGGTGATCTGCTTCCTGCCCTTCCCGAGCTGGCAGCGGCTGGTCGGGTTCATCACCTCGGCGGTGGTGCTGATGTACGCGGGCGCTCCGCTGGCCTTCGGGGTGCTGCGCAAGCGGCTGCCCGGGATGGAGCGCTCGTACCACCTGCCCGGCGGCTCGGTGGTCTCGCCGCTGGCCTTCGTGGTGGCCGGCCTGGTCATCTACTGGTCCGGCTGGGACACCCTGTGGCGCCTCGGTCTGGCGATCGTGATCGGCTACGTGCTGCTCGGCGGGTACTCCTGGTACGCGCGCTCGAAGGGGCTGCCGAACGCGCCCCGGATGGACTTCCGGGCCGGTCAGTGGCTGCCGGTCTACCTGGTCGGCATGGGCCTGATCTCCTGGCAGGGCACCTTCGGCGTGGGCTCGCAGGGGAACCTGCCGCTGTGGTGGGACATCGTCGTGGTGGTGGCGTTCTCGCTGGTCGTCTACTACTGGGCGCTGGCGATCGCGCTGCCGGCGGAGGAGATCGAGCGGAACATCCGGGGCGTCGAGGTGGTGGACGTCAACGGGCACTGAGGTCCGCGCGAGGCGGCCGCGGGCACCGGGGCACCGGAGTCCGCTGGCACCGGGCCACACGGGCACCGCGGCGCGCGACAGACGGCCGAGGGCCCCGGAGGGGGGCCCCCCGGGGGCGCCGGGCTTCGGGGGCAGGGGCCGAAAGGGGAACTCCCAGAGGACTCTGCTGGGGACAGGGGAGGAGGAGGGTCGGT
>NZ_JBVILX010000008.1:250654-357684 GCF_055580145.1 Kitasatospora sp. NPDC032121
GTGCCGCGCTCCTTGCGGCGGTTGATCTGGACCAGCGCGAGGATGCCGAACACCATCCCCACCCCCCCCCCCCCCCCCCCCCCCCCCCCCACCCACCCCCCCCCCCCCCCCCCCCCCCCCCCCGGCCCCCCCCCCCCCCCCCCCCTCCCCCGTACCGGGTCAGGCCCGGACGGTCACGTTCCAGGCGGCCTCGGCGGCGGCCAGGGCGGGCGCCGGGTCGGCGTCCGTCGCGTCCGCGAGGGCCGACAGGCAGGCCCGGACGGTGTCCAGGGCGGCCGCCTGCCCGTAGTGGTTGACCCGCAGCATCGAGCCGGCCAGCGCGCCGCCGCCCGGCTGGACGGGCAGGGCCGGGTCGAGGCGGGCGGCGATGGCCGTCGCGTCGACGCCGTCCTGGGTGCGCAGGGTGGTGGCGACCGGGGCCGCGTGGGCGTCCTCGACGACGTACGGGGCCAGGGTGCCGAGCGCGCGGACGCCGGCCCGGGTGGCGGCGGAGGCGGCGCGGTGGCGGGCGATCACGGCGGGCAGGCCGTCGGCGGCGATCCGGTCCAGGCAGGCGCCGAGCGCGAGCATCTCCAGCTGGGCCGGGGCGTGCGGCAGGACGGCGCGGCCGGCGTCCGTCCAGCGCTCCTTCCAGTCGAGCAGTGACAGGTAGGAGCGGCGCGGGGCGGCCGGGTTGGCGGCGATCCGCTCCCAGGCGCGCTCGGAGACGGACACGGCGGAGACCCCGGCCGGGCCGCCCATCGCCTTCTGGCCGCCGATGACGCACAGGTCGACGCCCCACTCGTCGGTGAGCAGCGGCTCGGCGGCGACGGAGGCCACCGCGTCGAGCATCAGCAGCGCGCCGTGCTCGCGGACCACGGCGCCGATCCCGGCGACCGGGTTGGTGTTGCCGGTGGCGGCCTCGGCGTGCACCAGGGAGACGAAGTCGATCTCCGGGTGGGCCTCCAGGGCCGCGGCCACCTGCTCGGCGCTCACCGCGCTGTCGAAGGGCACGGCCAGGTCGACGACCTTCGCGCCGCAGGAGCGCAGCCAGTTGCCGAAGGTCTGCCCGTACGGGCCGGTGACGATGTTGAGGGCGGTCGAGCCGGGGTGCGCGGCGCCGCGGATCGCGGCCTCCAGGGGGAGGAGCGCCTCGCCCTGGGTGACGATCACGTCGGCCTCGGTGTGCAGCAGCGCGGCCACCTGGTCCTCGATCGCCGCGAACTCGGCGGCGCTGAGCGGGGGCAGGTCGAGGAAGGGGCTCACGTCTTTTTCGCCTTTCGCGGGGGTGGGGTGCGGAAACGAGTCTGCCGCATCATGACTGCTTACACGGAACCCGCCCGTCGGTAGAGTGCGGCCATGAGCGAGCGGAGCGAGGCGGGCGCATGAGTGATGGTGCGGTGCTGCACGTGCGGGGTCGGGTGCTGGTCGGTCCCGAGGACGTCCGGGACGAACTCTGGGTGGTGGACGGCCGGGTGAGCTTCACCCGCCCGCCGACCGCCGAGGACGTGCGGACGGTGACCGGCTGGGCGCTGCCCGGCCTGGTGGACGCGCACTGCCACGTCGGACTGGACGCGCACGGCGCGGTGGACGCCGAGACCAGCGAGAAGCAGGCGCTCACCGACCGGGACGCCGGCACCCTGCTGATCCGCGACGCCGGCTCGGCCGCCGACACCCGGTGGATCGACGAGCGCGAGGACCTGCCCCGGATCATCCGGGCCGGCCGGCACATCGCCCGCACCCGCCGCTACATCCGCAACTACGCGCACGAGATCGAGCCCGGCGACCTGGCCGCCTACGTCCGGGCCGAGGCCCGGCGCGGGGACGGCTGGGTGAAGCTGGTCGGCGACTGGATCGACCGCGAACGCGGCGACCTCGCCGCCTGCTGGCCCGGCGACGCGCTGGCCGAGGCGATCGCGGCGGCGCACCAGGAGGGTGCCCGGGTCACCGCGCACTGCTTCTCCGCCGAGTCGCTGCCGGACCTGCTGGCGGCCGGGATCGACTGCGTCGAGCACGCCACCGGGCTGACCGAGGAGCTGATCCCGGTCTTCGCCGAGCGCGGGGTGGCGATCGTGCCGACCCTGGTCAACATCGCCACCTTCCCGGACCTCGCGGCCGGCGGCGAGGCCAAGTTCCCGGCCTGGGCGGCGCACATGCGGCGGCTGCACGAGCGCCGGTACGACACCGTCGGCGCCGCGCACGACGCGGGCATCCCGGTGTTCGTCGGGACGGACGCGGGCGGCTCGCTGGCGCACGGGCTGGTCGCGGACGAGGTGGCGGAGCTGGTGAAGGCGGGACTGAGCCCGGCCGAGGCGCTGTCGGCGGCGAGCTGGGGCGCGCGCGAGTGGCTGGGGCGGCCCGGGCTGGAGGAGGGCGCGCCGGCGGACTTCGTGGTGTACGCGCAGGACCCGCGGGCGGACGTCCGGGTGCTCGCGGACCCGCGGCTGGTGGTGCTGCGGGGGCGGCCGGTCGGGTAGTCGCGCGGGGCCGCCGCGAGGGCCCGGCGGGACGGTCGTGCGGGCCGGTCCGTGCCGTCGTGCGGGCCCGCTCGTACCGTCGCGCGGGCCGGTCCGGGCCGTCGCTCCGGCCTTCCTCGGCGGCCCTTCGATCGCATGATCATCCGCTGAATGCCCTGTCGGTGTAGGCCGATAGGGTGGCGACCATGGCACCGCGTCCACTGAACGAGATCGTCGAGCCCGGCTGGGCCACCGCCCTGGAACCCGTCGCCGGACGGGTCGCCGAGATGGGCGACTTCCTGCGCGCCGAACTGGCCGCAGGCCGCACCTACCTGCCCTCCGGCCCGAACGTGCTGCGGGCCTTCCAGCAGCCCTTCGCCGACGTGCGGGTGCTGATCGTCGGGCAGGACCCGTACCCGACCCCCGGCCACGCCGTCGGGCTGAGCTTCTCGGTGGCGCCGGAGGTGCGGCCGATCCCGGCGAGCCTGATCAACATCTACCGGGAGTACGGCACCGACCTGGGGCTGCCGCAGCCCACCAACGGGGACCTCACCCCGTGGACGCGGCAGGGCGTGCTGCTGCTCAACCGGGTGCTCACCGTCCAGCCGCGCAAGAGCGGCCAGCACCGCGGCAAGGGCTGGGAGGCCGTCACCGAGCAGGCGATCCGGGCGCTGGTGGCGCGCGGCGGCCCGCTGGTGGCGATCCTCTGGGGGAGCGACGCCCGCAACCTGCGCCCGCTGCTGGGCAACGTCCCGTCGGTGGAGTCGGTCCACCCCAGCCCGATGTCGGCCGACCGCGGCTTCTTCGGCTCGCGGCCGTTCAGCCGGGCCAACGAGCTGCTGGTGCGGCAGGGGGCTCAGCCGGTGGACTGGCGGCTGCCGTAGCGGACCAGCCGTAGCGGACCGTCCGTACGGACCGGGCCGTAGCGGGCCGTCCGTAGCAGAGTCGAGTCAGTGCAGAACGCCAATCTCACTCCAACGAGTGAAATGACTTTCTGTGTTACTCATGTGACGGATTGTTCGAGAAGACTGGCGTCTCATCGTTTCATCTGTGTGGGGGTATCGCCATGTCTTCTCGCCGAATCGTTTCCGCCGCCGCGGCCACCGCCGTGGTGGCGAGCACGCTGCTCACCGCCGGGCCCGTCCAGGCGGCCGAGCCCGCCCCGTCGCCCGGCAAGGCGCGCGCCGTCACCGCCGAACTCGACCTGGACGTCAGCCTGTTGAACAAGGCCGTGGACATCCCGGTGAACGTCGCGCTGAACAAGGTGGAGTCGCCGGCCCAGCGCGACGGGTCGGTCCTGACGGCCACCGTGGCCGGGGTCGACCAGACCGGCCCGGTCGAGCTGGTCAAGGCCGACATCGGCAAGTCGGTGACCAGGGTCGACGCCAAGGGCGCCACCGCCTCCGTCAAGTTGGTCAACGCCGACGTGCACGCCCCCGGCCTGCCCGCCACCGCGCTGCTCGGCCTGGAGGCGATGAGCGCCGAGGCGACCTGTCCGGTGGACGGGCAGCCCACCGCCGACGTGGTCGCGCCGGTCAAGCTCAGCGTGCTCGGCAAGCCGGTCACCGTCGGCCTCTACGGGCCGACCAAGGTGGAAGTGCCGCTGGTCGGCAGCGTCTCGGTGGAGTTCTCCAAGAAGACCGTGACGACGACCACCGCCGCCGCCTCCGCGCTGGAGGTGCAGGTGGAGGTGAACCCGCTCAACCTGAACGTCGCCAAGGTCACCGGGAAGGTCACCGTCGCCTCGGTGAGCTGCGAGAAGCCCTCCTCGCCGGGGGCCGGCCAGGCCACTCCGTCCGGCCAGGCCACTCCGGCCGTCCCCTCCGGTCAGGCCACCGGCGGCGGCGCGTCCACCGGTGCGCCCGCCGCCCAGCCGGTCGCCGACACCACCGCCTCCCGCACCGCCGCCCCGCAGGCCGCGGTCGAGAAGACGGAGAAGCCGGAGAAGGCGGAGAGGCTGGCCGCCACCGGCGGCAGCAGCGCCACCGGCCCGCTCGCCGCGGGGGCCGCCGCCCTGGTCGCGGGCGGGGCGGCCGCACTGTGGGCCACCCGGCGCCGCCGCGCCGCGCACGCCCGCCGTCACTGACCACGGCGGTCGCCCGCGACCGCATCCGTCGTCACTGACCACGCAGGTGCCGTCACCGACGGCACCCGGAACGGCGGGAGTGCCGCCCGCGGCACTCCCGCACCGTGACGGTGTCAATGCGGACGGTTGGTTCACATGCGCGTTACACGAGAGGAACAACCGGGAAACGGCGGCTTGCGACGCTACGCGGGCACCCACCACCCAGCAATGCGAGGGACACGACGTGGCAATCAAGGCCGAGTACATCTGGATCGACGGCACCAAGCCGACCGCGAAGCTCCGTTCCAAGACTCGCGTCCTGCCCAACGCCGACAAGATCCCCACCTGGGGCTTCGACGGTTCCTCGACCAGCCAGGCCGAGGGCCACGCCTCGGACCGCGTGCTGGACCCGGTGCGCGTGGTGCCGGACCCGATCCGTGGCGGCGACCACATCCTGGTCCTCTGCGAGGTCCTGGAGACGGACGGCACCCCGCACGTCTCCAACACCCGCGCCCTGCTGCGCGAGGTCGCCGAGAAGTACGCCGCGCAGGAGTCGATCTTCGGCATCGAGCAGGAGTACACCTTCTTCAAGGGCTCCCGCCCGCTCGGCTTCCCGGAGGGCGGCTTCCCGGCCCCGCAGGGCGGTTACTACTGCGGCGTCGGCGCCGAGGAGGTCTTCGGCCGCGAGATCGTCGAGCTGCACCTGGACCGCTGCATCGACGCCGGCCTGGCCATCTGCGGCATCAACGCCGAGGTCATGCCCGGCCAGTGGGAGTTCCAGATCGGCCCGGTCGACGCGCTGACCGTCTCGGACGACATGTGGATCGCCCGCTACCTGCTCTACCGCACCGCCGAGGAGTTCGGCATCGACGCCACCCTGGACGCCAAGCCGGCCCGCGGTGACTGGAACGGCGCGGGTGCCCACACCAACTTCTCCACCAAGGCGATGCGCGAGGGCTACGACGCCATCATCACCGCCTGCGAGTCGCTCGGCGCCTCCCAGGAGAAGGTGCTGGAGCACGTCAACCAGTACGGTGACGACATCCAGTCCCGCCTCACCGGCAAGCACGAGACCGCCCCGTGGAACGTCTACAGCTACGGCGTCTCCGACCGCGGCGCCTCGGTGCGCATCCCGTGGCAGGTCGAGGTGGACAAGAAGGGCTACATCGAGGACCGCCGCCCGAACGCCAACGTCGACCCCTACGTCGTCACCCGCCTCCTGATCAACACCTGCTGCGAGGCTCTGGAGAAGGCCGGCCAGGTCTGATCCACCCGCCCCACCCGGGCACCCGCACCACACCCCGCAGGCCCCCTCCCGGTGCAGGAGGGGGCCTGCGGGCGTTCCGTCGCGTGTGTGGCCCTCGGGGCGGGTGGTGGTGTCCGGGGCGGACGGTGGGTCTTGATCGGGTGGTGGTGTCCGGGGTGGACGGTGGGCCTTGATCGCGTGGTGGTGCCGGGGGCGGACGGGGGGCCTTGATCGGGTGGGGGAGTTCACGGAGAATCGGGCCGTGACTGCTTCGGACCGGCCCCTCCTCGTGCGCAGGCTGCACGTGGACCTGGGGCGGGTGTGGGCGGACGGGTGTCGTGGTCGGTGGGTTCCGTCAACCGACCTCAGGCAGTACCGGCCCCAGGAGTGTGTCCGTCCATGGCTCTCACCTTCCACTGGTTCCTCCCCACCAACGGCGACAGTCGGCTGATCGTCGGCGGCGGGCACGGCTCCACGCCCGGCGCGGCCGGGTCGGACCGGCCGCCGAGCATCGGCTACCTCGGCCAGATCGCCCGCAGCGCCGAGCAGTTGGGCTTCGAGGGGGTGCTGACGCCGACCGGGGCCTGGTGCGAGGACGCCTGGCTGACCACCGCGATGCTGAGCCAGGTGACCGAGCGGCTGAAGTACCTGGTGGCCTTCCGGCCCGGGCAGATCAGCCCGACGCTGGCCGCGCAGATGGCCGCGACCTACCAACGGCACACCGGCGGGCGACTGTTGCTCAACGTGGTGACCGGCGGGGAGTCCGCCGAGCAGCGCGCCTACGGGGACTTCCTGGACAAGGACGCCCGGTACGCCAGGACCGGGGAGTTCCTGGACGTCACCCGGCGGCTCTGGGCGGGGGAGACGGTCGACCACCACGGCCCCCACCTGCGGGTCGAGGGGGCGCGGCTGAACCGGCTGCCGGACCCGGTGCCGGCGGTGTACTTCGGCGGCTCCTCGCCGGCCGCCGGTGAGGTCGCGGCCCGGTCCGCGGACGTCTACCTGACCTGGGGCGAACCGCCCGTCCAGGTCCGCGAGAAGATCCGCTGGATCCGCGAACTGGCCGCCGCCCGCGGCCGGACCGTCCGGTTCGGCATCCGGCTGCACGTGATCACCCGGGACACCGCCGCGCAGGCCTGGGCGGAGACCGAGAGGCTGCTCGCCGCGATGGACCCGCGCCGGGTGCGGGAGACCCAACGGGCGCTCGCCGAGAGCGAGTCGGAGGGGCAGCGGCGGATGCTCGCGCTGCACGGCGGCTCGGCGCAGCGGCTGGAGGTGCACCCCGGCCTGTGGGCCGGCATCGGGCTGCTGCGCGGCGGCGCGGGTACGGCGCTGGTGGGCAGCCACCGCGAGGTCGCGGACCTGATCTGCGAGTACCACGGCCTGGGCATCGACGAGTTCGTGCTGAGCGGGATGCCGCACCTGGAGGAGGCGTACTGGTTCGGTGAGGGCGTGCTCCCGCTGCTCGCCGCCCGCAACCTCTGGAGCCGCCCGTGAGCCCTGGGTCCGCCCGTGGCCTCCGGAGCCGCCCGTGGCCTCTGGAGCCGCCCGTGGCCTCCGGAGCCGCCCGTGACTCCTGGGTCCGCCCGTGACTCCTGGCGTGGGAACCCGATCGTGACTGGCAAATCGCTGGTCAAGCGCCCCTGCCGGATCGAGAATTCATGGCATGACCCAGCAGCCCCTGCTCCTCCTCGACGTGGACGGACCGCTCAACCCCTACGCCGCGCCGAAGCGGAGGCCCGAGGGCTACGCCACCCACCGCCTGCGCCCCTCCTGGTGGGTGGCGAAGCAGGAGCACCTGGCGGCGGTCCAGGCCCGGCAGGCGACGCGCGCCAAGCACGCCAAGCCTCCGGCCGTCCGGGTCAAGCCGCTGCGGGTCTGGCTCAACCCCTCGCACGGCGAGGAGCTGCTGGCGCTGCCGTACGAACTGGTGTGGGCCACCGGGTGGATGGGCGAGGCGAACACCCACATAGGCCCGCACATCGGCCTGCCCGAACTCCCGTACATCCGCTGGTCCGACCTGTTCGGTACGGACCCGGGCGGGCTGCACTGGAAGACCAGGGACGTGGTCGCCTGGGCCGCCGGGCGCCCGTTCGTCTGGGTGGACGACGAGCTCGGCCCGCGGGACGAGGAGTGGATCGCAGCCCACCACCCGGGTCCGGCGCTCGCCCTGCACGTCAACCCCCGGATCGGCCTGCTGGCCGACGACTTCGCCAGGCTACGGGAGTGGGCGGAGGGTCGCGCTGTTCCGGGGGCGTGAACCATGGAGGGTGGGGCGCGCGCGGTGTGAGTGATCCGGTGTAGTGCGCCGTGCGCCCCGTTGTGCACGTCGCGCCGCGCTTTCTAACGTCCCATCATGACCATTCCCACGGAGCCCATCGGCAGCATCCCGCGGCCGCGCACCCTGCTGAACGCCCTGGCCGAGCACGCCGAAGGGCGCCTGTCCGACGCCGACCTGAAGAAGCTGCAGGACGAGGCCACCGCCGACACCCTGGCCAGGCTCGCGGAACTCGGCTGCCCCGTCCTGGTGGACGGCGAGCAGGCGAAACCGAGCTTCGTCACGTACCCCCTCACCGGGCTGACCGCCCTTGACGGGAACGGCGCCGTCATCCCCTTCGCCGACGGGCACACCCGGCAGCTGCCGCGGCTGACCGCCGGGCCCTTCCGGTACCGGGTCCGCGCCGAGACCTACCTGCGCGAGGCCCTCCGCCACACCTCGCAGCCCGTCAAGCAGGCCGTCATCGCGCCCTCGGCGCTCAGCCTGCTCTACCCGGCCGACGGCATCGACGGCTACTCGCGCGAGGACTTCCTGAAGGACCTGGTCGACGAGGCCGAGGCCGACATCAGGGGCTGCCTGGACGCGGGCGCCCACGTCGTCCAACTCGACTTCACCGAGGGGCGGTTGTCGCTCAAGCTGGACCCGTCGGGCGGTCTGCTGGACGACTTCGTGGCCCTCAACAACCGGGTGCTCGACCGGTTCACCGAGGAGGAGCGGGCCCGCCTCGGCGTGCACACCTGCCCGGGCGGGGACCAGGACTCCACCCACAGCCTGGACGTCGACTACGCCGAGCTGCTGCCGAAGCTCTTCCGGCTGAAGGTCGGCAACTTCTACGTGCAGCTGGCGAGCGAGGCCGATCCCGACCGCGTTCTCGCCGTCATCGCGGATCAACTCCACCCCGGGATCCGGGTGTTCGTCGGGGTGACCGACCCGATCGACCCCAGGGTGGAGACCCCGGAGGAGGTGCGCGACCGGGTGCTGGCCGCGGCCCGGTACATCCCGGTCGACCAGCTCGGCACCACCGACGACTGCGGGTTCTCGCCGTTCGCCGACGACACCTCCACCGCGCGTGAGACCGCCTTCGCCAAGATCGCGGCGCGGGTGCGGGGCACCGCCCTGGCGGCGGAGGCGCTCGGGCTCCGGTAGGGGTTCCTGTTCGGCCGTTCGCCGGGCGGCTGGACGGCCGAGCCTCTCTGGTGGTCAGGCCGAACCGAGTACGGCCTCAAGGGCGTTGAGGAAACGGTCGGTGGTCGCCTCGTCCCGGACGGCGATCCGCAGCCACTCCTCGCCCAGCCCCGGGAAGGTGTCCCCGCGCCGGACGGCGAAACCGTGCTCGCGCAGCCGCTGCCGGACGGCGGCCGCCTCCGGCAGTCGCACCAGGACGAAGGAGGCGGCCGGTTCGCCGTACAGCCGCACCGAGCGGAAGGCGGCCAGGCCCTTCACCAAGTGGTCACGCCGGAGCGCCAGTTCGGCCGCCGCCCGGTCCGCCTCGGCGAGCGCCGCCGGGCCGCTGCACACCTCGGCGGCGGCCAGCGCCGGGGTGGACACCGGCCAGAGCGGCTGGGCGGCGGCGAGGTCGGCGATCAGTGGCGCGGGCCCGAGCACGTAGCCGATCCGCAGTCCGGCCAGGCCCCAGGTCTTGGTGAGGCTGCGCAGCACGACGACCCGGCCGGGCAGGTCCCGGACGGAGGCGAGGGACTCCCGCTCGCCCGGGACGGTGTCCATGAACGCCTCGTCCACCACCAGGGTGCGCCCCGGCCGGGCCAGCGCGGCGACGGCCTCGGCGGGGTGCAGCACGGAGGTCGGGTTGGTCGGGTTGCCGAGGACGACCAGGTCCGCCTCCTCGGGGACGGTGCCCAGCCGGAAGCCGTCCTCGGGGGAGAGCAGCACCCGGTGCACCCGGTGTCCGGCGTCCCGCAGCGCCGCCTCCGGCTCGGTGAACTGCGGGTGGATCACAGCGATATGACGTGGCGTCAGAGTTCTGGCCAGCAGGACGAAGGCCTCCGCGGCCCCCGCGGTGAGCAGCACCTCCTCGACCGGGCGGGCGTGCCGGGCGGCCACCGCGGCGCGCGCGCTGCTCTGGTCGGGGTAGGCGGCGAGGTCGCCGAGGGTGGCCGCGAGGTGCTCGCGCAGCCAGGCCGGGGGAGTGCCGGTGCGGACGTTGACGGCGAGGTCGACCAGGCCGAGCCCGTCGGCGCGTACCTCGGCGTCGCCGTGGTGGCGCAGGTCGGGTTCGGGGGTGGTCACGTGGGGTCTCCTTGCGGGGTGGTGCGGGTGGTGCTCAGCGTGCGGGGTGGTGCGGCGTGGGGCTGGTGCGGGCCGGGAGGTGCGGCGGGCGTGACGGGCGGTGCGACCTGCGCGACCGGCGCGGCGGGCCCGTCCGGTGCCGCGGCCCGGGCGATCGCGACCGTGGCCCGCGCCGACTTCCGCTTGGTGACCAGGAGCCGGCCGCCCGGAGCGCTCGCCAGCGCCGCCGCCTCGGCCACGCTCGCGGTCCCGACGGCCGTACCGACCGTGGCGGAGGGGTTCGGCACCGGCACGCCCGCCAGGGCCTCGGGCGGGTGCTCGTCCACCGGCACCCCGCCGAGGCGGTCGGCCGTCCAGCGCACGGCCGGGTGGTCCGCCCTGCCCGTCACGGTCGCCAGCCGGGCCACCGCGGAGCGGTCCAGCCCGGCCTCCCGGAGGGTGTCCGTCAACAGCCGCAGCACCTCGGTCCGATCGGCGCCGCTGCTCGCGCCGATCCCGACCACCAGGGTGCGCGGGACGACGGCGACCAGTCCGCTCACCTACCGCACCCCTTCGTCCCGAACTCCGGTGATCCCACCACGCCCGGCCGGAACGGGTCAATCGTGGCGGGTGTGACATCGGACGCCAGGCCCGGCGCTGTGCCCGATGCCAGGCCCGACGCTGTGCCCGACGCTGTGCCAGGCACCGTGCCCGACGCCGCCGGTCCGCCCCGGGGCCGCCGCGCGCGGCAGGTGTTCGTCTGTTCTTCACCTGTGTTGTGGGGTACACGACACTGCGGCGCTCGTACTGTTCTCGGCGCTCCCGCCCGGGAAGCCCCCGACCTCCGGAGGACCTCATGGCCTTCGCACGACTGCGCACCCCCGGAACCCTCGTCCCCGTCCCCGTCCCCGGCGACCCCGACGACCCCGGCGCCCTCCCGCGCCCCCTCCGCCGCCGCCCGCTCACCGCGCTGGCGGCCGGCCTCGGCCTGGTCGCCGGCTCGCTCGGCCTGTGGGCCGCCGGCGGCAGCGCGGCCGCCGACGCCGCCGCCGGGCTGCCCGCGCCGGACCACGTGGTCGTCGTCGTGCTGGAGAACCACGCCTACAAGCAGGTGATCGGCAGCTCCAAGGCCCCGTACATCAACAACACCCTGGTGGCCGGCGGCGCGACGCTGACCAACTCCTACGCGCTCACCCACCCCAGCCAGCCCAACTACTACATGCTGTTCTCCGGCAGCTCCCAGGGCATCGTGGACGACGGCTGCGTGGACGTCGGCGCCCTTCAGGAGCCCAACCTCGCCTCCGAGCTGATCGGTGCCGGCCAGACCTGGGCCAGCTACAACGAGGGCCTGCCCGCCCCCGGCGCCACCGACTGCAGCAGCGGCGACTACGCCCAGAAGCACAACCCGTGGTTCGGCTTCGGCAACGTGCCCACCTCCAGCGCGTACGGCATGGACGCCTTCCCGAGCGACTACAGCACCCTGCCGAAGGTCTCCTTCGTCGTCCCGGACCTCTGCGACGACATGCACGACTGCTCCGTCGGCACCGGCGACTCCTGGCTCCAGACCAACCTCGACGGGTACGCGCAGTGGGCGAAGAGCCACAACAGCCTGCTGCTGCTCACCTTCGACGAGGACGACAAGCTGTCCGGCAACCGCATCCCGACCCTGGTCTACGGCGCCCACGTCGCACCCGGCAGCAGCACCGCCGCCACCTACAACCACTACGACGTGCTGCACACCCTGGAGGACCTGGCCGGGGTCGACGCCCACGCGGGCAACTCCGCCGGCGCCGCCGACATCACCGGAATCTGGAACTGACGCCCGTGTACGTCGCGGACTCCCGCAGCTCGAAGGCCCCCGGCGGGCCGGCCACGCAGGCCGCGCCGGCCGGCTCCGCCTCCCCGGCCGCCGGCCCGGTGCGGCGGGGCATCGGCCCGCGCACCGTGCCCGGGGCGGTCATCGCCCTCGGCACGGTCAGCCTGGTCACCGACATCTCCTCCGAGATGGTCACCGCCGTCCTCCCCCTCTACCTGCTCACCGGCCTCGGCCTCTCCCCGCTCGGTTTCGGCCTGCTCGACGGCATCCAGAACGGCTTCAGCACCCTCGTCCGGCTGGTCGGCGGCCACCTCTCCGACCGCCGCGGCCGCGACGGCGCCGCCCGCCACAAGGCCGTCGCCGCCGTCGGGTACGGGCTGTCCGCGCTGTGCCGGCCCCTGCTGCTGTTCGTCCACACCGTGCCGCTGATCGGCGCCGTGATCGCCGTCGACCGCACCGGCAAGGGTCTGCGCACCGCGCCGCGGGACGCGATGATCTCGCTCGCCACCGAACCGGCGCACCGTGGCCGGGCGTTCGGCGTGCACCGGGCGATGGACACGGCCGGCGCCCTGCTCGGCCCGCTCACCGCCTTCCTGGTGCTGCGGCTGGCCGGCGGGCCGCTGCTCGCCGACGGCGGGGAGCGGCACGGCTACGACGCGGTGTTCACCGTCAGCTCGTGCGTCGCGGCGCTCGGCGTGCTGATCCTGCTGCTGTTCGTGCCGAACCGGCAGCGGGGTGACGACTTGTCGACTTCCGCACCCTCGCTGCGCGCCGGCCTCGCCCTGCTGCGGCTGCCGGGGCTGCGCAGGCTGACGTTCTGCGCCGTCCTGCTCGGCCTCACCACCGTCAGCGACTCCTTCCTCTACCTGCTCGTCCAGCGCCGCCTCGACCTGTCCGTCTCCCTGTTCCCGCTGCTGCCGCTGGGCACCGCCGCCGCCTTCCTGCTGCTCGCCGTCCCGCTCGGCGCGCTCGCCGACCGGATCGGCCGCCACCGGCTCTTCCTGGCCGGGCACGGGGTACTGCTGCTCGCGTACGGGCTGCTGCTCTCGCCGCTGCGCGGGCTGCCGGCGGTGCTCTGCGTACTGGTGCTGCACGGCACCTTCTACGCGGCCACCGACGGCGTGCTCGCCGCCGCGGCCGCCGACGCGGTACCCGCCGAGCAGCGCGGCGCCGGGCTCGCCCTGGTCGGCACCGGGCAGGCGCTGGCCCGGTTCGCCTGCTCGCTGCTGTTCGGCGCGCTGTGGGGCGCCGTCGGCGGCCCGGCCGCGCTGGGCTGGTCGGCGGGGGCGCTGGCGCTGTGCGTGCTCGGCGCGGCGGCGGTGCTGCGCCCGTCCGGCGCCGTGGCCCCGGGCCCGTCCGGACCGGGGGCCCCGGGCTCGTACGAACCGGGCGGCGGCGTGCCCGAATCCGTCGGCGGGCAGCCCGAGCCCGCCGTCGCCGCGAAGCCGTCGGAGACGACCCAGGAGGAGACCCCATGAACCTGCGGAACCGGACCAGGGTGATCATCCTGCTGGTCGCCGTCGTCCTGCTCGGCGCGGTCGGCACCGGGGCCGTCCTGAACGCCGCCGGCCGCACCGCCCGCCGGGACCAGGCCCAGCCCGGCGGGCCGTCCGTCGAGTCGGGGCCGGTGTCACTACAGGTGCAGAGCGGCGGACGACAGCTGTTGTTCCGCAACATGGCCTGGGGCCCGCACCGGGACGAGATCACCACCGTCGCCGCCGACCACCCGGACGGACCGCGCACCGCCTCCGGCGTCCAGTGCCTGCGCTTCCACGCCGCCGCCGGCACCGGCATCTGCCTCCAGGCACAGCGCGGCGCGCTGGAGGACAGCTACCGCGCCGTCGTCCTGGACGACCACCTGCGAGAGCTCCGCTCGTTCCCGGCGGCCGGCATCCCCACCCGCTCCCGGGTCTCGCCGTCCGGGCACCTCGCCGCGTGGACGGTCTTCGTCAGCGGCGACTCGTACGCGGGCAGCGACTTCTCCACCCGCACCTCGATCGTGGACGTCCGGGACTGGAACCTGCGGGAGAACCTGGAGGACTTCGCCGTCGTGCTGGACGGCCACCCGTACCAGGCGCACGACGTCAACATCTGGGGCGTCACCTTCGCCGACGACAACACCTTCTACGCCACCCTCGCCAGCGCCGGGCGGACCCACCTCGTCCGCGGCGACCTCGCCGCCCGCACCCTCACCGCCCTGCACGACAACGTCGAGTGCCCCTCGCTCTCCCCGGACGGCACCCGCGTCGCGTACAAGAAGCGCGTACCCGGCCTGCCCGCCGACTCCCCGTGGCGGCTGTACGTGCTCGACCTCGCCACGATGACCGAGACCGCCACCGCCGAGCAGCGCAACATCGACGACCAGGCGCTCTGGTCCGGCGACGGCACTCTGGTCTACGCGCTGCCCGGCGACTACGGTGCCGATCTGTGGACCGTCCCGGCGGACGGTTCGGGCAGCGCGCAGCCGGTCACCAAGGCCGCGGTCGCCCCCGCCTACCTGGGCTGAGGAACTCTCGGCTACGGTCCCACGTCGAGCAGAGTGTGACGTCCCTGATCGGGCATATTGAACGAATGCCCTGATCAGACGTCCTGATCGAGCGTTCTGATCGAACGGGGGAGCGAGACAACCGTGGACGGCATCCCACCCGAGCGCATGGTGACCGACTCCTGGCCCGCCCTGCACGGCCGCCCGGTCCTACGGCGCACCGTCGCCGTCGGGCTGGTGCTCTGCGTGTCCGTCGCCGCCGCCCTCGTGGTGCGCGGCGTCAACGCGCTCACCGCCGGTACCGCCGGCCGCGAGACCGACCGCGACCGCGCCGAACGCCTGGCCGGCCTCCACCCGTCCCAGCACCCCGGGGTCGGCCGCTTCTACGTCCCGGTCGGCGCCGTCTACACCCACACCTCCGACGGCGCCCCGGTCGCCTACCTGCACTACCGCCTCGGCGGCGGCAGGGCCCCGGGCCTCGGCGACTTCCTCAGCGCCTACGACCTCCCCTCACCCGGCCCGGCCTCGCGGCTCCCGGCCGACCTGGT
Source organism: Kitasatospora sp. NPDC032121 (assembly GCF_055580145.1). Lineage (NCBI taxonomy): Bacteria > Bacillati > Actinomycetota > Actinomycetes > Kitasatosporales > Streptomycetaceae > Kitasatospora > Kitasatospora sp. NPDC032121. The sequence continues at coordinate 265,754 of NZ_JBVILX010000008.1, forward strand.
CGCCGCCCTCGGCGGCGACGAACCGGCCGAGGCCCCGGAACTCCCCGCCTCCCCGCTGCCGCCCGCCGCCACGCCGTCCGCGTCCACCTTCGCCTCCACTCCCACCGAGGGCCCGTCGCCGGAGGCCGACCCAGACAGCCCGGGCGGCACCGCCGGCACCGCGGGAAACCGGGCGGACCCTCTCACCGCCCCCGCGGACCCCGCCGCCCCGACCCCGGCCGTCGCCCCCGCCGCCGACCCGGCCCCCGACGAGCCCACCGCCGACGACCCGGCCCCGATCCCGACCCCCACCCCGACCTGGACCCCCACCCCCAGCCCCACCGCCGTCCCCACCCGCACCACCACCGCCCGCCGCATCTACGTCGCCACCATCCCCGGCGGCCTGCCCGGCGCCGCCGACATCTACATCCGCGCCACCGGCTGACCCACCGCCAGGGCCCGGGTGTCGCCGTCCGAGCAGCCCGTTCATCCCCACAGCCGACCGACGCGCACACGCACACGCACACGCCTGCGCCCCACCGGGACGGACTCGGCGGGGCGCAGGCGTGTGGCGGCGTGGTCAGCGGGTGGTGGCCGGTGTGGGGTGGGGTGTGGGGGCAAGAGGTGCCGCGGGGGGCGTGGGGGCGGGCGTCGAGGCCGGCGTGCGGCGGGCGGGGGCCTGGCCGACGAGCATGGCGGCGAGGGCGAGGAGGAGGCCGAGGAGCTGCCAGGGGGTGAGGGTCTGGCCGAGGACGAGGAGGCCGCCGAGGGTGGCGACGACCGGGTTGATCAGGCCGAGGAAGGAGGCCGGGCCGGCGCCGAGGTGCTCGATGCCGCGGAACCAGAGGAAGTAGCCGAGCGCGGTGCCGAACAGGCCGAGGTAGGCGAAGCCGGCCAGGTTGGCGGCGCTCAGCGCGGGCGGCGCGCCCTCGACCAGGGCGGCGAGCGGGACGAGGAAGACCGAGCCGGCCAGGAGCTGCCAGGCGGTGAGGTCGAGCAGGGTGGCGCCCTCGGGGCGGCCCCAGCGGCGGGTCAGGACGGTGCCCATGGCCATCAGCGAGATCCCGGCGACCATCGCGGCGATACCGACGCCGTCCAGCCGGGCGCCGCTCTTGAGCACCAGCAGGGCCACTCCGCCGACCCCGACCAGTCCGGCGACCACCGCCCGTCGTCCGGGCCGCACCCGCAGCACGCCGATCGAGAACCCGGCGACGAGCAGCGGCTGGATCGCCCCGATGGTGGCGGCGACGCCGCCGGGCAGGCGGTAGGCCCCGACGAACATCAGCGGGAAGAACAGCCCGATGTTGAGCATCCCGAGTACGGCCGCGCGCCCCCACCAGCGCCCCTTGGGAAGTCGGCGGCCGATCAGCAGCAGGAGCAGCCCGGCCGGGAGCGCGCGGAGCGCGGCGAGCAGCAGCGGGCGGCCCTCGGGCAGCAGCTGGGTGGTGACGAGGTAGGTGGTGCCCCACGCGGCCGGGGCGAGTGCGGCGGTGACGGCGATCCCCGCGCGCTTGCGGTCCATGACGGCCATGGCTTCCCCCTGAACGTTGATTATCTGAACGTTGAGATACTTTCTACGCCCGGGATCGGCGAACGTCAAGTATGTGAATGTTAAGATATCTAGGTTGGACAGGCGGGTCCGGACGGCCTCGGGCGGTCGCGGACAGACGGCTCCGGGAGGGCGGCGGACATGCAGCAGCGCGACACCGTGGACGACATCGTCGAGCAGTGGGCCCGGGCCCGCCCCGACCTGGACGCCGGCCCGATGGCCCTGATCGGCCGGCTGCGGCGGCTCAACGTCCGGGTCGACAACGCCCTGCGCGAGTACTTCAGCGCCTGCGGCCTGGACTCCTCCGAGTTCGACGTGCTGGCCACCCTGCGCCGCTCCGGCGAGCCGTACGAGCTCAACGCCCGCGCGCTGCTCAAGTCCGCGATGGTCACCTCCGGCGCCATCACCAACCGCGTCGACCGGCTGTCCGCCAAGGGCCTGGTCGAACGCAACCCCTGCCCGAGCGACCGCCGCGCCGTCCTGGTCCGCCTCACCCCGGCGGGCAAGGAGCTGATCGACGGCGCCCTGGCCGGCCACGTCGCCAACGAGGAGCGCATCCTCTCCGCCCTCGACGCGGAGGAGCGCACCCGGCTCGACACCCTGCTGCGCAAGCTCCTCGTCGCCCACGGGGACACCGAGCCGCTCCTCTGAATCGGGCCGCCGGCCGGATCGGGCGTCCGGTTCGGGCCGCCGTCCGGATCGGGCCGTCCGAGTCGGCCCGGCCTGGGCCGCCAGGGGCTGCGCTAGCGGGCCGCACCGACGGGGCCGCGCGCCGGGCGGCGTGTCCAGGCGCGTCCCGACCGCGTTATCCCCTGCGGAAGCCCACCGGAGGAGAGGCCCCGATGAAGAAGACCCCCAGGGACATCGCCGTCGACGACCAGCTGCGTGCCGCCGGGGCCGAGGGCGCCCAGTGGCTCACCGCCTCCGGATGGGGGCCGCCGGTCAGGGTGCCGGTGCAGAAGGCCGCGAAGTGGCAGCAGGAGACCCGGGCCCGGATGCTGGCGTCGCAGCAGGACGAGTCCTGCACGTGGTGCGACCACCTGCTGTACGGCGGCCCGCAGCCCGTCGTCGTGCACGCGGAACACCCGACCCACCTGGTCTGCCGCGCCTGCTCGATCGCCGCCCGGCCGCGCCGCGTCTGCCTGGACTGCGGGGAGCCGGCCTCCTCCGCGTCCCCGGCCGACGGGCGCGAGGACGTCTTCATGGGCGCGGTGGCGATCTACACCCGGCTGCGCTGCGCCGCCTGCCACCGGTCCGACCCGCTCAACGGCACCTTCGGCAGGCGGGCCTGACGCGGCCGCCCCGCAGGCCGCTCAACGTCGCGCGACCAGCGCGTACCGCTCGTCGTCCACCGGGCCGCCCCACAGCTCGGCCTCCCCGGCGAGCGGCTCGACCCGTAGCTGGGACACCAACGGCCGGACGGCCGCGGCCAGTTCCTCCGCCCCGACCCCGCCGCCCCACGGCAGCCGCCCCGCACCGGCCGGGTACGGCGGCGGGACGTCGGCGGCCCGCCCGGCCTCGCGCCAGCGACCCTCGACCAGGACCAGCCGGCCGCCGGGCCGCAGCAGTCGCACCCAGGCGCGCAGCGCCCGCTCGGGCTCGGGGAGCGTCCAGAGCAGGTGGCGCGACAGCAGGACGTCGAAGCTTCCGTCGCGGAGCGGCGGCGCGCCCGCGTCGCCCACCAGGAAACGCGCCGTCAGCCCCGCCGCGACCAGCTTCGCCCTGGCCCGCCCGACCATCCGCGGCGCCAGGTCCACCCCGGTGACCCGGTGCCCGTCCGCCGCGAGCAGCAGCGCCAGCGACCCGGTGCCGCACCCGACGTCCAGCACGTCCGCCGGCCCACCCGGCACCCACCCCCGCACTCGCCGCACCCACGCCGTCCGTACCGGCCCCGCCCGCAACCCGTGGTCGGGCTCCTGGTCGAAGGCCGCGGCGGCCGCGTCCCAGTACTCGGCAATGGCCCGTCGGCCGGAGTCACCCATGGCACGCATCATCGCAACACCCACCGACATGCGTGGCCTGGTGACCCCATCGCGATGGACTGCGGAACGTGTTCCGAACTGCCGTCGAGCCATGTCGACTCCCACCGTGGCGTTCTCGGAGTCGTCGAAGAACTTCGAACGTGTGGCGGACACCGTGGAGCGGGCCCAGCGCGTGCACGTCACGCGGCGGGACGGCGAGAGCCCTCGCGGATCCGGAACCGACGGCCGAGCTCACCGGGCCCCTGCCCGGTGACGATCAGGGCGAGGTGGCCGAGCCGTGAGCTGCCGCCGTGGGAGTACGAGGTGACCACCGGCGGCCGGGTGCGGTAGGTCGTGGACGAGGCGGCCCGCGCCGTCCACCTCGCCTACGACCCGCCGCCCCGGCACGCGAGGGACACCGACGCACAGCCTCTGACCCGGCCTCGACGCCGACACCCCGTGGTGTGCGTGCTCTTCGGCCCCGGGACTGCGTGCCCCCTCACCCCGTCTCGCCCAGGGCCGGTGGCTGCCAGCCGTACGTCGGGGCCGAGCGGCTCAGCAGGGCGCGGGCGGGGAGGAGGCCGGCGAGGGTGAGGGCGGCGGTGCGCAGGCCGGTGGCGGCGGGGGAGCGGAGGGCGACGAGGTCGCCGATCCGGCGGGAGCCGGCCACCACGGCGGTGGTGCGGGGGAGCCGGGCGGCGGTGTAGGAGGGCAGGGCGGCGGCCGGGTCGGTACCGGGGGTGAGCAGGGAGGCGAGGACGACGGCGTCCTCGATGGCCTGGCAGGCGCCCTGGCCCTGGAAGGGGCACATCGCGTGGGCGGCGTCGCCGAGGAGGGCGACCCGGCCGTGGTGGTGGGCGGGCAGCGGGTCGGCGAGGTCCCAGACGTCGTGGCGCAGGACGTGCTCGGGCTCGGCCAGCGCGAACAGCTGCGGTACCGGGGCGCACCAGTCGCCGTACCGGCGCAGGAGTTCGGCCCGCTCGTCCCCGTCGGCGGCCCGCTCGCCGGCCGGGGCGAGGGCGGCGCCGTAGACGTAGACCCGCCCGTCGGCGAGCGGGACGATCCCGGCGAGGCATCCGCGGCCCCACACCTCGCCGGCGGCGGCCGGGCGGCGGTCGGGGGTGACGACGGCGCGCCAGGTGGTGAAGCCGCTGTAGCGGGGGCCGGGGTGTCGGGGGAAGAGCCGGCTGCGGGTCGCGGAGCGGATGCCGTCGGCAGCGACGACCAGGTCGGCCGTCTCCTCCCCGTCGGTGGTGCGGACGACGGCGGGCTCGGTGGGGCCGCCGGGGGTGACGAGGGCGGCGGGCGAGCCGGTGCGGACGGTGCCCTCCGGGAGCGCGTCGACCAGGGTGTCGATGACGTCGGCGCGGGCGACGGCGGCGATGGTGTCGCCGAAGTAGGCCTCGAACACCGTGGTGCTGGTGCGGGCCAGCCAGCGGCCGGAGGGGTGGCGCAGTCCGATGGCGGGGTGTGGGGTGGCGAGGGCGCGCAGGCGCTCGCCGACACCGAGCCGGTCGAGGGAGCGCAGGGCGTTGGGGGCCAGGGCGAGCCCGGCGCCGACGGGTTCGAGGGAGTCGGCGCGCTCGTGGACGCGGACCGGGACGCCCCGGCGGTGGAGGGCGAGGGCGGCGGCGAGACCGCCGATGCCGCCGCCGATGACGATCGCCTGCCGACTGCTCTGTGGGCTGCCCACGGGAGGGCTCCTCTCCTTGCACTACGTCCGTAGTGTGCGTCTGCCCAGCACCGTACTACAGATGTAGTCCACTGGAAACTACTGCTGTAGTGGTTTGGGATCGTCCGAGGAGAGAGGCCATGATCGGACCCATGACGCCCCCGCGCCCCACCCTGATCGCCGACGCCGCCATCACCCTGATCGCCGAACGCGGCCTGCGCGGGCTGACCCACCGCGCCGTGGACGAGGAGGCCGGACTGCCCTCAGGCTCGACCTCCAACCTCGCCCGGACCAGGGCCGCCCTGCTGGAACTCGCGCTCACCCGGATCGTCGAGCGGGAGACCGAGGACCACCCGGTCCTCGCCGTGGAGCCCTCCGCCGCGGCGTCGCCCACCCCCGCCTGCGCGCGGGACCTCCTCGTCCGGGTCGGCGCCGACCTGCTGCACCAGGCACTCACCACCGGCCGCCGGCTCACCCTGGCCCGCATGGAACTCGCCCTGGAGGCCACCCGGCGGCCCGAACTGCGCGCCGTCTACGACCGGCTGGGCGGGCGCTTCGCCGACATCGCCGCCGCGCTGCTCGCCCGGAGCGGCTCGGCCGCCCCGACGGCGGACGCCCGGCGCCTGATCCGCTGGTGCGACGGCGTCCTGTTCAACGCGACGGCGGGCAGTGGGCACTGGCACGTCCCGTCGCCGGAGGAACTGCGCGACGAGGTGGCGTCCTACCTCGCCGCGCTGCTCGACCGGGAGTAGCCCGCGGCCCTACGCGGGGGTGCCGGCCCGCCCGTCCGCCGACCCGTCCGACGAGTCGGCGGCCGCCACCCGTGCCGCCACGGCCCGGGCACAGTCCGCCGCGGCCGCCCGCGAGCTGTCCACCACCAGGTCGTACGCGACCCCCCGGTGCACCGCCTCCGCCTGCGCGGCGGCCATCCCGGCCACCCGGTCGCCGCGTGCGGCCTCCCGCCGCGCGGCCACCGCAGGATCGCAGCGCACCCCGACCCAGAGCACGTCCAGGCCCTCCAGCGCCGCCCGCCAGCGGGCCTGTGAAGCCGCGCCGCCGAGGAACACCTCGTCCACCACGATCCGGGCCCCGGCCCGGGCCATCGCCGCCACCCCGAGCGTCCAGGCGGCGTCCAGCGCGGCGAACGCCGGTCCGACCTCGACCGTCCCGTCCCCGCCCTCCAGCCCGCCGATCCCCTCGCCGCCGCTGCGCAGCGAGGGTGGCAGTGCCTCGACCATGGTGTCCGTTCCGAGGTGCAGCCAGGGATCCGGCAGCAGCTCCTGCAGGCATCGCGCGATGCTCGACTTGCCGGAGCTGGACCCGCCGTTGAGGACGATCACATGCATGCGCGCAGCCTAGGCCCGGACACCGCACGGTGTCGCGGCGTTATTCGCCGGGGGCGCACCCGCCGCGGCGCTATCCGCCGAAGGTCGCACCCGCCGTAGCGTTATCCGCCGAAGGTCGCACCCGCCGTAGCGGCCCCCGCCGCGAAGGCCGCCGCCGCGGCCGTGAAGGAGGACGCCAGCGCCGGTGCGCCCGCCCAGTGCAGGTGCAGGTAGGAGGCGTGCACGTTGCCGCCGGCGAAGCCCTCGGTGCGGGGGCCGGTCGGCAGGCGCCAGCCCCAGGCGGGGAGTTCGCCCGCGCCGGGCTCGCAGACGGTGCGGTGGAACTCGTGGCCGCGCACTCGGGTGCCGGCCGGGGCGAGGGGGGAGTCGTGCAGGGCGACCGCCTCCCGGTAGCCGAGGGTGAGCCGTTCGGTCATCCGGGCGTCGGCGGCCAGTACGCCGCACATCGGCAGACCGTCCAACTCCCGCCCCAGGTAGAGCAGCCCGGCGCACTCGGCGGCGATCGGCCCGCCCGCGGCGGCGAACGCGGCGATGGCGTCGCGCAGCGGGGCGTTGCCGCTCAGCTCGCGGACGTACAGTTCCGGGAAGCCGCCGCCGACCACCAGGCCGGCCGTCCCCTCGGGTAGGGCCGAGGCGTGCAGCGGGTCGAACGGGACCACCTCCGCGCCCGCCGCGCCGAGCAGTTCGGCGTTCTCGGCGTACGAGAAGGAGAAGGCCGCGCCGCCCGCCACCGCGATCCGCGGCCGGCCGGCCACCGGGGCGACCTCGGCCGACGGGTCCCACGGTTCGGCGTCCAAGTCCGGTGCCGTCCGGGCGAGTTCGAGCAGGGCGTCCAAGTCGACCGAGGAGGCCACCAGTTCACCCATGTCGGCGACCGCCTTGAGGGCCTCGGCCGAGCGTTCCACCGCGGGGATCAGTCCGAGGTGGCGGGACGGCGTGGCGATCGCCGCCGAGCGGCGCAGCGCGCCCAGCACCGGTACGCCGGAGCCCTCCTCCAGTGCCTCGCGCAGGAGTTGCTCGTGCCGGTCGGAGGCGACCCGGTTGAGGATCACCCCGGCGAGCCGCACCTGCGGGTCCCAGGAGGCGAAGCCGTGCACCAGCGCGGCCACCGAGCGGGACTGCGAGGAGCCGTCGACCACCAGCACCACCGGCGCCCGCAGCAGCTTGGCGACGTGCGCCGTCGACGCCAGCTCGCCGCGCCCGGAGGCCCCGTCGAACAGGCCCATGACCCCCTCGACCACCGCGACGTCCGCCCCCGCCGCGCCGTGCAGGAACAGCGGCGCGATCCGCTCCGGCCCGCACAGGAAGGCGTCCAGGTTGCGGCCCGGGCGTCCGGCGGCGAGCGCGTGGTAGCCCGGGTCGATGTAGTCGGGGCCGACCTTGTGCGGCGACACCGCCAGCCCGCGCGCGGCGAGTGCCGCGATCAGGCCGGTGGCGACGGTGGTCTTGCCGGCGCCCGAGGAGGGCGCGGCGACCACGAGGCGGGGAACGGTGCGGGGGGCGAGGCGGGGGGCGGTGCCGGGGGCGGTGTTCAACGGTCTACCACTCGATGCCGCGCTGGCCCTTGCGGCCGGCGTCCATGGGGTGCTTGACCTTGGTCATCTCGGTGACCAGGTCGGCGAATCCGGTGAGCGCCTCGGGCGCGTACCGGCCGGTGATGACGACGTGCTGGCTGCCCGGGCGGTTCTCGAGCACGGACACCACCTCCTCCGGGTCGATCCACCCCCAGTGCATCGGGTAGGTGAACTCGTCCAGCACGTAGAAGCGGTAGGTCTCGGCCGCGAGGTCCCGCTTGACCTGCTCCCAGCCCTCCTTGGCCGCCTCCTCGCTGGACATCTCCTGCTCGGCGGAGCGCTGGATCCAGGACCAGCCGGAGCCCATCTTGTGCCAGTCGACGGTGCCGCCCTCGCCGGAGGCGCCGAGCACGCGCAGCGCGTTCTCCTCGCCGACCTTCCACTTGGCGGACTTCACGAACTGGAACACCCCGACCGACCAGCCCTGGTTCCAGGCCCGCAGTGCCATGCCGAACGCGGCCGTGGACTTGCCCTTGCCCGGGCCGGTGTGCACGGCGGTGATCGGCTGCGTGCGGCGCTGACGCGTCGTCAGGCCGTCGTCGGGGACGCTCTCGGGGACACCCTTGGGCATGTCGGCTCAGGCCGCCTTTCGCATCGTGGTGGTCGCGCGGTTCGCGGATCGGTTCGCGGAGTGGTTCGCGGAGTGGTTCGTGGAACGGTTCTCGGACCGGTTCGTGGGTCGGCTCGTGGAGCGGTTCTCGCGGACGAGCGAGGCGACGCCCTCGGGGCGCAGTTCGTCCAGGCTGACGGCGGTGCCGCCGAGCAGCCCGGCCAGGGTACGGGCCAGACCCAGGCGGACCGGGCCGGACTCGCAGTCCAGCACCACGCTCGCCGTGCCCTGCGCCGCGAACAGCGCGGCCGCGCGCTGGGACTGCGCCAGCGCGTCCCGCCCACCGGTGGCCCGGCCGTCGGTCACCACGACCAGCAGCGGGCGCCGGTCCGGATCGCGCAGCCGCTCCACCCGCAGCACCTCGTGCGCCCGCAGCAGGCCGGCGGCCAGCGGGGTCCGTCCGCCGGTGGGCAGCGACTCCAGCCGGGCCGCGCCGACCTCCACCGAGGAGGTGGGCGGCAGCGCCAACTCGGCGCCCGCGCCCCGGAAGGTGATCATGCCGATCTTGTCGCGGCGCTGATAGGCGTCCATCAGCAGCGACAGCACCGCGCCCTTGACGGCGGTCATCCGCTGCCGGGCGGCCATCGAGCCGGAGGCGTCCACCACGAACAGCACCAGGTTGGACTCCCGCCCCTGGCGCACCTGTTCGCGGAAGTCGTCCTTGCGCAGCAGCAGGGCCCGCCCGCTGCGCCCGCGCGCCGCCTGATGCGGCGCGGCGGCCTGGAGGGTGGCGGTCAGGTGCAGCCGGCCGAGCGCGCCCTGCGGGCGGCGGGCGCGGATGGTGTGCCCGCCGGTGGTCTCGGCGGGGGAGCGGCGGCCCTGGGCGCCGCGCCCGGTGCCCTTGACGGTGAACAGCCTGGTCCGGTACGGGTCCCCGGCGGCGACCGGCGCCGACTCCCGTGCGGGGGCCGGGTGCTGGGCCGGTACGGGCGGCTGCGCGGGGGCTTCGGCGCCCTCGGTGGCGGGCGCCTCGGGAGCGGGCGCCTCGGGCGAGTGGGCCTCGGGGCCGCCGTCGGACGGCTCGGGTGCGCCGCCGCCGTCAGGGCCGCCGCCCTCGGGTCCGCCGTCGGGGCCGCCGTCCTCCGGCCCCCCGCCCGGCCCGCCGTCGCCGTCGCCGTCCGGGCCGGGCCCGTCGCCCTCGGGCTCCGGGTCGTCCTGCCCGGCGTGCTCCTCCAGGGTGCGGTCCAGCTGCTCCTCGTCCAGCCCCGGCGCGTCGAAGGGGTTGCGGCGGCGCCGGTGCGGCAGCGCCAGCCGGGCGGCCCGTCGGACGTCCTCCTCCAGCACCTCGGTGCGCCCGTCCCAGGCGGCCAGCGCGACGGCGGTGCGGGCCATCACGATGTCCGCGCGCAGTCCGTCCACCTCGAACGCCGCGCACACGGCAGTGATCTGACGCAGCGCCACATCGGTGAGCTCGACCGCCGGCAACAACTCCCGGGCCGTGGTGATGCGTTCGGCGAGCGCCCGCTCCTCCCCGGCGAACCGCGCAGCGAAGCCCGCCGGGTCCGCGTCGTAGGCGAGCCGGCGGCGGACCACCTCGGCGCGCTCGACCGGGTCCCGGGTGGCGGCGATCTCGACGGTCAGACCGAACCGGTCGAGCAGCTGCGGCCGCAGCTCGCCCTCCTCCGGGTTCATGGTGCCGACCAGTAGGAACCGGGCCGCGTGCCGCACCGACACGCCCTCGCGCTCGACGTACGAGCGCCCCATCGCGGCGGCGTCCAGCAGCAGGTCCACCACGTGGTCCTGGAGCAGGTTCACCTCGTCGATGTACAGCACGCCGCGGTGCGCCCTGGCGAGCAGCCCTGGCTCGTACGCCTTGACGCCCTCGGCCAGTGCCCGCTCCAGGTCCAGCGAGCCGACGATCCGGTCCTCGGTCACGCCGACCGGCAACTCGACCAGCTGGGACGGACGTTCGGACGCGGACGGGGCGACGTGCGGCCCGTCCGGGCACTGCGGGTCGGGTGCGGCCGGGTCGCAGGCGAAGCGGCAGTCGTCCACGGTGGCGATGGACGGCAGCAGGCCGGCCAGCGCGCGCACCATGGTCGACTTCGCGGTGCCCTTCTCGCCGCGCACCAGCACGCCGCCCACGGCCGGGGAGACCGCGTTCAGCAGCAGCCCGAGCCGCAGGTCGGCCATGCCGACGATCGCGGTGAACGGATAGCGGACGTCGGTCATGCGTCACTCCCAGGGGCCCCGGGCGGGAGGAACGGCAGCGATCCGGCCGCCGGCACCCCGCCCTCGATCAGCTTCCACAGCGCGTCGGTGTCCGCGTGCTCCTCGATCAGGTCGCCCAGCCGGTCCAGCCGGGCCTCGCGCGCCGCGGCGAAGGAGGTGTCCGGCGCCGGGACGAACGCCCGCCCGGACAACTCGGCGACCTCGCGCAGGAGTTCGCGACGGAATCCGTCGTTCTCCAGCGCGCCGTGCCAGGTCGTGCCCCAGACCGCGCCCACCCGGCAGCCGTCCAGGAAGGCGTCCCCGCCCTCGACCGTCACCACTCCGTGGTGGATCTCGTAGCCCTCGACCCGCTGCCCGTACGCCTCGCCGACCGGGCGGGCCAACACCTTCTCTGCGCCGAACCGCACGTGCGTCGGCAGCAGCCCGAGGCCCTCGACGGCGCCCGCCTTCGACTCGACCTCGTCCACGATCGAGTGCGCCAGCATCTGGTAGCCGCCGCAGACCCCGAGGACCGGCAGGCCGGCCGCCGCCCGCGCCCGCAGGGCCGGCTCCAGGCCGCGCTCGCGCAGCCAGGCGAGGTCCGCGACGGTGGCCCGGGTGCCGGGCAGCACCACCAGGTCGGCGTCGGCCAGCTCCTCCGGCCTGGTCGCCCAGCGCACCAGCACGCCCGGCTCCTGCACGAGCGCGTCCACGTCGGTGAAGTTGGACAGCCGGGGGAAGCGCACCACGGCCACCCGCAGCACGTCCGCGCCGAGCGGCCCGGGCCCGTCCGCCCGGTCCACCACCGTGGACAGGTCCAGCGAGTCCTCGGCGTCCAGCCAGAGCCCGGGCAGCATCGGCAGCGTGCCCAGCACCGGACGGCCGGTCAGCTCGCGCAGCATGTCCAGTCCGGGTGCCAGCAGGCGCGCGTCGCCGCGGAACTTGTTGACGAACCAGCCCGCCACGTGCCGCTGGTCCTCCGCCGACAGCAGCGCCAGCGTCCCGTACATCGCCGCGAAGACCCCGCCCCGGTCGATGTCCCCGACCACCACCACCGGCAGGGCGGCGGCCGTGGCCAGGCCCATGTTGGCGATGTCGCGGTCGCGCAGGTTGATCTCGGCGGGCGAGCCCGCGCCCTCGCAGACCACCACGTCGTAGCGGCGGCGCAGGTCGGCCAGGCACTCCAGGGAGCGCTCCAGCAGGACGGGCTTGCGCTCGCGGTAGTCCAGCGCGCCCACCTCGGCCACCGGCCTGCCGAGCAGCACCACCTGGCTGCGGCCGTCCGCGCCCGGCTTGAGCAGCACCGGGTTCATCGCCGCCTCCGGCTCCACCCGGGCGGCCTGTGCCTGCATCGCCTGGGCGCGGCCGATCTCGGCGCCGTCGGAGGTGACGAAGGAGTTCAGCGACATGTTCTGCGCCTTGAACGGCGCGACCCGCACGCCCTGGCGGGCGAGCCAACGGCAGATCCCGGCCGTCACCACGCTCTTGCCCGCGTCCGAGGTCGTCCCCGCGACCAGCAGTGCGTTGCTCATCCCCGTCCCCTCATCCTCGGCAGCAGTCGCTTCGCCGGCACCCGTTCCGTCAGCACCCGTTGCGTCAGCGCACGTTTCGCCAGCACCCGTTTCGCCAGCATCCGCAGCAGGACGTGCCCCGCGACCGTCGTACCCAGCGCCAGCGCGCCCACCCGCCGGGAGAGCGCGCAGGCCCGCTCGATGTCGTCCACCGTCACCGGCCGCAGCTCCGCGCCCAGGACCGGCCGGTTCTCCACGCGCTCGCCGTACCGCAGCGTCCCGCCCAACCGGACGCCCACCGCGCCGGCGAACGCCGACTCGGCCTGGCCCGCGTTCGGGCTCGGGTGCGCGGAGCCGTCGCGCCGCCAGACCCGCCAGGCCGTCCGCGGTTCGGGCGCGGCGGCCACCGTCAGCAGGGCCGTCAGCCGGGCGCCCGGCCAGCCCGCCAGGTCGTCCAGCCGGGCCGAGGCCCAGCCGAACCGGGCGTAGCGCGGCGAGCGGTGGCCCACCATGGCGTCCAGGGTGTTCACGGCGCGGAAGGCGAGCAGGCCGGGCGTGCCGGCCAGGGCGCCCCAGGTCAGCGCGTTGACCACGGCGTCGGCGGTGTTCTCCGCCACCGACTCGACCACCGCCCGGGCGATCTGCTGCCCGTCCAGCGCGCTCGGATCCCGCCCGCACAGGTGCGGCAGCCGTTCCCGCGCGGCCGTGAGGTCGCCCGCCGCCAGCGAGCGGCCGATGGTGCGCGCCTCCCGGGTCAGCGAGGTGCCGCCGAGCACCGTCCAGGTCGCGGCCGCCGCCAGCGCCGCCCGGCCCAGCGGGCGCCGGCCCACCGTACGGTCCAGGGCGAGCGCGCCCGCCGCGACCGCGCCCACGCACAGCGCCGTGTACCCGGCCCCGGCGGCGCGGCCGTCGCGCCACAGCCGCCGCTCCAGCCGGGTCGCGGCGCTGCCGAAGACGGCCACCGGGTGGCCCCGGCGGGGGTCGGCGAAGCGGGCGTCGGCGGCGTAGCCCGCGGCGGCGCCGAGCGCGAACGCGGCGGCGCGGGTCAGCGGGCGGCGCACGGAAGGGGAAGGCGCGGGCGGGATCATCGGTCGCACGGCGGAAGGCAGCTCGGGGTCGGGCAGGGCGGGGCAGCCTGCATCGCGTGCGTGTCCTCACTCAGGGTCCGCGCCCTGGATCGACGTGACGGCGGCGAGAGTCTCCTGGCTTCCGGGTCGAACGCACCCTCGGAGCCTTCCAGCGGCCGTCGACGGCCCGCCGTGGCGATGTTCCGAGCGTGCTCCCCGGTGACAGTGGCGGGACCGCGCCGGACTTCCACCGGCTTCCTCTCCATGCCTCCGTTTGGCCCCAGGATCCCATCACGGGCCCGAACCGGGAGTCAACCGAGGTCACGGAGGGGTTGGTCACACCCGGACGCCGCTGACGCCCCGTGGGACCGGCCGGCGCGGCGGGCCGAGGACGGGGCCTGCCGCTGCCCTCGTCCTCGTCCTCGGCCTTCGTCTTTCCGCCGGCCCGCCGTCCTCGCCACCCGTCTGTGGCGCCACCTCGGCAGAGCCAGGGCCGCCGGCTCCTCGGCAGGGCCGGTCCGCCGCCCGGGTGACCCGGACGGCCCAGCCCGGTGGCCGGGCGGGCGGGGCGCCGGTGAACTGGTGTCCGAACACCGTCCGGTCCGTGAGGCACGAGAGCGGGGAACGAAATGCGTTGGGGAACCGCAGCCGTCGTGGCGGCCGCCGCGGTCGGGGCCGCCGTGCTGGTGATCGGCCGTCGGGCATCCGAGCGGATGGTCCGTCCGGTGACCACTGTTCAGGAGTCCGCTCCGGTCGTGGTCCTCGGCCTCGCCCCCGGGCGGGTCACCTTCACCCGCGGCCCCGGGAGCCTGCGCCCCGGCCGCTGGGCGGTCGAGTGGGCGGACGGCGGTCACGCGGTCGTCGAGGAGGTCCTGCACAGTGACGAGCAGGAGGTCACCCGCCGGCTGGTCCGCGCCGACCGGGGCACCCTCACCCCCGGCACCGAGGTCCGCTTCACCCCGCGGGTCCACCTCGGCGACCCCACCGAGGCGCTCGGCCTCGCCTTCGCCGACACCGCCGTCGACGGCGAGCTCGGCGCCCTTCCCGCCTGGCAGCTCGACGGCAAACGCGGCACCTGGGTGATCCTGGTGCACGGCCCCGAGGCCGACCGTCGGCAGACCCTCCCCGTGCTCCCCGTCCTCGACCGGCTCGGCCTGCCCGCCCTCGCCGTCACCTACCGCGGCGACCGGGGCGCCCCCGCCTCCCCGGACGGGCTCAGCCACTTCGGCGAGACCGAGTGGCGCGACGTCGAGGCGGCGATACGGCTGGCGCTGCACAGCGGCGCCGGCAACGTGATCCTCTACGGCTGGTCCCTCGGTGCGACCATGGTCCTCCACACGGCGGCCCGCTCCGCCTGGTCGCACGCCGTCCGGGGCCTGGTCCTCGACTCACCCGTGCTCGACCTCCCGGCCTCAGCCCGCCGGGACGCCGCCCGCTCCGGCTTCCCGGGCGTCGCGGCGGAGCTCGGCGCCCTCGCCGCCGAGGGCCGGACCGGCGTCGACCTCGCCGACTTCGGCCGCATCGCCGAGGGTGCCGACCTGCGGGTGCCCACCCTCCTCCTGCACAGCCCCGAGGACCGGATCGCCCCCTTCGGCGCCGTCCAGAAGCTGGCCGCCGCCCGCCGCGACGTGGTCAGCCTCCAGGCCTTCCCCGGCGCCGACCACGCGACCCTCTGGAACAGCGCCCCCGAGCGCTATGCCGAGCTCCTCCGCCGGTGGCTCACTCCGCTGCTCTAGCCGCCCTCCGCGCGAGCCCTTCCGCTCGAGCCGTTCCGCGCGAGCCGTTCCGTGCGAGCCTTTCCGCGCGAGCCGTTCCGTGCGAGCCTTTCCGCGCGAGTCCTGCCGTACGAGCCGTTCCGCGTGAGCCCCCCTCTCCGCGCGGGGCGCTTTCGGCCGGGTCCCGTCGGTTTTTCCGCTCGGCTTCCCCCCGTCTACGAATGAACGTTTCTCCCATTACGTCGAGCGCGCACGAGAAGTCGGCCCGTCCGACTTCTCGTGCAGCACGATCCCCCCGCCCCCGCCCGCCATCCGTCCGGATTCGGGCTGGACAGCCCGGCCGGAAGTCGGGGGAGGGGATTGCCCGTGCGAAATCCGGCGCGTCGTCAGGGGCAATAGTTGGCCCGATCCCTTACCCCCCACCCGTACGCACGGTGACCGGTCGAGTATTCCCGGCAACCGATGCGCCCGGGATGGCATGGGCAGGCCATACGTTTCCGGCCAGGCGGTTTGCCGCTGTTGCCCGATCTTGCGGAGGTGCCGCCGCCGCTCGCCCGGTCGTACGGACAACCGGATGTGACAGAAGGCCGGTACAAGGGGAAGACTGCTCGACGTGACGTCTCGGAACCCGCGCGACCGTGATGCCCCGCTCCCGCCGACGATCGGTACCGGTGCGACGGTGACCCGTCTCCCCGGAACGGCCCAACGGCCCGCCGGTGGCAGGCCGGGCGGGGCGGGTGTCCCCCGTAACGGAGTACCCCGGCGACGGGGGCCGGCTCCGGCTCCCGGGCGGGGTCGGGTTCCCGTGCCGGAGGGCTTCCCGGCACCCGCCGAGCTGGCGCCGCTGGCCCGCCGGATGCTGGTGGACGCCGTCCGGGTCGCCCGCTGGGCCGGCGAGCTGGCCGAGGTCGACAAGCGCGGCGAGCTGCTTCCCGAGGACGCCCGTGCGGCGGGCCGGGCGCTGGCCATGACGGTCGGCGCCGCCGCCAAGGCATGGGGGCAGGCGCTGCTGGTGGGTCTGGTCGAGGCCCGGGACGGCGGAGCCGGCCCCGGCTGGCGCCTGCACGCCTGGGAGCACGACGACGAGGCCGTGGTGCGCGGCTGGTCGGCGCTGTTCGACGCCTGGACCCTGCTCGCCCCGGTGCCGCCCGCCGCGCTGCGCGGCGTGTTCGCCGTACTCGCCGGGCAGGCCGTGGACCAGGCTCCGCAGCTGCTCTCCTTCCTGCACCTGGTGGACGGCCCGGTCGCCGAGAGCGAGCTGCTGGAGCTGCTGCGCCGCGGGCTGGACGAGCGCCGGGTCGGCGCGGGCCTCGGCGGCCCGGGCCTGTCGCCGGTGCCGCACGCGGCCTCGGCCGTCTCCGCCGTCCGCGGCACCTGCCGCGCACCGCAGATCGACACCCCGGCCGCGCCCTCGGACGTGGCCGCCGTCCTGGACTGGATGCTGGACGGCCTGGCGGCGGTCGGCGCCCTGGTGCGCAGGAACGATGCCGCGGAGCTGTCGCCGCTCGGCCACTGGGCGGTGCGGGCCAAGCTGGAGGAGATCTGCACGGTCGCCCAGACCGCGGCCGGGCACATCGAGCAGAGCGCCTTCGAACTGCTGAACGCCTGCGCCGACTACTCGCCGGGCCCGGCCCGCGCCGAGTTCCGCGCCTGGGTCGCGGCCCGTCCGGCGGACCGCGCGGTGGGCGAGCTGCTGGAGGCCGCCCGGGGCGACGACGCGCTGGTGCGCGGCCTGGCCTTCGAGGCGCTGCGGGTGGCCGGAGGGCCGGCCGAGCAGGCGGTGCGCGCCGCCGTGGACGCGCCGGTGCTGCGCCCCTACGCGCTGCTGTGGCTGGCGGAGCGCGCGGACGAGGGCGTCTCCCCGGCGGACGTGCTGGGCGCGGAGGACGCGGCCTGGCTCTGGGTGGACACCGCGGCCGCGGTGCTCGACCACGGGGAGACCGAGTTGCTGGTGGGCCACGTCGAGGGCGCCTCGGCGGGCGACCCGGTGCGGCTGTTCGCCCGGGCCCGGCAGTCCGGGCACCCGCGGGCGGCCTCGGTGCTGACGGCGGTCTCCGGCGTGCACCCGGACCCGGGCGTGGCCCGGGCGGCCCGTCGTTCGGCGTTCAGCGTGCACACCGGTGGCGCCTGATTTTTATGACATTTGAGATGGAGTTCGTCGTCCACGGCGACGGTGGCTCCGTCGTGAACCGACCGCGCCTCCGTCGTTCACGTCGTCGTCAGGCACCGACCGCGTCTTGGGCGCCCGCACCCGAGGCGGTCGAGCGTCGTGAAAAGTCATAAGAGTCAGGGCCCGGAACCAAGAGGTTCCGGGCCCTGACTCTTATGACTTTTGCGGGGAATCAGCCGATCCGAGACTCAGCCCGCCGAGCGCGGACGTCGCCGACCTTCTGCCCCACCTTGCGGCGGATGACCAGCAGCGGTGCCATCGCGGCGAGCGTGATCTGGGCGAACGCCCCGACGTGCATCAGGTTGTCGCCACCGGGCAGCCCGGTGGCCCAGGCGGCCAGGCAGCCGATGGAGACCACGATCCAGCAGAGCGTGGCGGTGGCCAGCAGCCCCTGCGGCTTCGGGTACTCGATCCGGCTGACCATCAGGTACGCGGCGCCGAAGATGGCGAGCAGGCCGGGCAGGAACGGCGGATCGAGCAGCACGATGGCGATCACCGTCATCGCGCCCATCGGGCAGGGCATGCCCTGGAACACCCCTGGCCGCATCTTGACGGCCGAGAAGCGGGCCAGCCGCAGGACCACCGCGAGCAGCACCGTGATCGCGATGAGCGCCGACAGCTTGGTGTTGGACCCCTGGGAGACCATGCCCCAGACCGCGACGAAGTAGGCCGGCGCGATGCCGAAGCTGATCAGGTCCGCCAGGTTGTCCAATTCCGCTCCGAGGGCGGAGGAGCGCAGCTTGCGCGCCACCAGGCCGTCGAAGAGGTCGCACATCGAGCCGATCAGCAGCAGCGTCACCGCGGTGGCGGCGCTGTGCCGGTCCGGAGCGGCGTCCGGGTTGGTGATGTGGGGGACCAGGACCCCGGTGGTGATCGAGTAGATCGCCAGGAAGCCGCAGACGGCGTTCCCCAGGGTCAGGAAGTCGGCGGTGGACAGGTGCTGAGGAGAGCGCGGGGCGCGCAGCTCGCGGTCGCGCGCCCAGCGGCGGCGCCGCAGGGCCGTCTCCTCGTCGTCCAGGCCGACGATTGTTTCAGGATCAGTCACGGTCAAGGCGCGTCACCCCGGCTGTGGTCTTCTGGCCGACCTCGACGCCGACCTCGACGCCGGCCGGCAGGTAGGTGTCGACCCGGGACCCGAACCGGATCAGGCCGATCCGGTCGCCCTGCTCGACCTTGGTTCCGGCGTCCACGTACGGCACGATGCGGCGGGCCACGGCCCCCGCGATCTGGACCATCTCGATGTCGCCGAGCTCGGTGTCGAAGTGCCAGACGACCCGCTCGTTCTGGTCGCTGTCCTTGTTGAACGCGGGGACGAAGCCGCCCGCGACGTGCTCGACCGACGTCACCGTGCCCGGCAGGGGCGCGCGGTTGACGTGGACGTTCAGCGGGCTCATGAAGATCGCGACCCGGGTGCGACCGTCCGGCCAGGCGTCGATGCTCTGCACCACGCCGTCGGCGGGGGAGATCACTCTGCCCGTGCCGATCTCACGCTCGGGGTCGCGGAAGAACCACAGCATGCCCGCGCTGAGCGCGCAGGCGGGTACCGCCGCCAGGGCCCACTTGCCGCTGCGCCGGGTGAGGGCGGTGGTCACGGCGGCCGTGGCGAGGGTGGGGACGAACCAGGGGGTGGCTCCGCGCGCGATGGTCACGCGGGGTCGCCGACCGGCCGTCGGGGCTGCGAGGGCATCGCGGTCCGTGACGGAGGTGTGAGGGGACGGGCTGATGGGCATCGAAGACCTTTGTCGCGGGGGATCATGGCCGCTGGACGGGGGCCACCGCGGGATCGGTAATAGAGGGACGGCTTGCTGTCCCGGTGGATGCTATCGGGAGCACACGGTGGGTGGGCAACCCGCCTGCTCGTTCATGTGTCCGGTGGCGGCGCGTATGCGCGTCCACCCCTACGACCGTAGCTCGACCCGGTCCGGTTCCCAAGGGACCGGACGGGGCTGGTGACACTTGTCTCAGCGGGTACGCCGACGGAACCCGTCGGGCGAAACGGCCGTAGCGGCCGGAAGTGGGTGTGCGGAAGCGGCCGCAGGGCGTGTCGTTGCAGCTGTACGCCCTGCGGCCGCTTTTGGAGGGCCGTGCCGGACCCAGGCGGACCAGGCCGGGCCCGTGACGGGGCACGGCGCTCCGCCGGGACGGGCCCGCACGCCCGTCGACCGGCGGTTCGAGGGGCCGCCCCGCGACGTGGTCCGTCGGCGGGCGGCCCGGGGATCAGTCGGCGATCCGGTACTCCTCGAGGAGCCGGCGTCCGACGATCATCTTCTGGATCTCCGCAGTACCTTCACCGATGAGCAGCATCGGGGCCTCGCGGTAGAGGCGCTCGATCTCGTACTCCTTGGAGAAGCCGTAGCCGCCGTGGATGCGGAAGGCGTCCTCGACGACCTCCTTGCAGTACTCGGAGGCGAGGTACTTGGCCATGCCGGCCTCGAGGTCGTTGCGCTCGCCGCTGTCCTTCTTCCGGGCGGCCATGACCATCATCTGGTGGGCGGCCTCGACCTTGGTGGCCATCTCGGCGAGCTTGAACTGGATCGCCTGGTGCTCGGCGATCTTCTTGCCGAAGGTGGAACGCTGCTGGGCGTAGGAGATGCCGAGCTCGAAGGCGCGGCGGGCGACGCCGCAGCCGCGGGCGGCGACGTTGACGCGGCCGACCTCGACGCCGTCCATCATCTGGTAGAAGCCGCGGCCCGGGACGCCGCCGAGGATGCGGTCGGCCGGGATGCGGACGTCCTGGAGGACCAGCTCGGTGGTGTCGACGCCCTTGTAGCCCATCTTCTCGATCTTGCCGGGCACGGTCAGGCCGGGAACCTTGGGGTTCGGCCCGAAACCGGCCTCCTTCTCGATCAGGAAGGTGGTCATGTTCTTGTACGGGGTGTTGCCGCCCTCGTCGGTCTTGCAGAGGACCGCGACGAGGGTGGAGGTGCCGCCGTTGGTGAGCCACATCTTCTGGCCGTTGAGGACGTAGAAGTCCCCGTCCTTGACGCCCTTGGTGGAGATGGCCGAAACGTCGGAGCCGAGGCCCGGCTCGGACATCGAGAAGGCGCCGCGGATCTCGCCGGCCGCCATCTTCGGCAGGAAGTAGTCCTTCTGCTCCTGGGTGCCGTGGGCGTTGATCATGTGCGCCACGATGAAGTGGGTGTTCACGATGCCGGAGACGGACATCCAGCCGCGGGCGATCTCCTCGACCACCAGGGCGTAGGTGAGCAGCGACTCGCCGAGGCCGCCGTACTCCTCGGGGATGGTGAGGCCGAACAGGCCGAGCTGCTTCATCCCCTCGACGATGGCGGTCGGGTACTCGTCCTTGTGCTCCAGCTCGGTCGCGACCGGAATGATCTCCTTGTCGACGAAATCCCGCACGGTGGCGAGGATGTCCCGCTGGATCTCGGTGAGGCCGTCGGTCTGTGCGAGGCGTCCCATCGTGCGGCTCCGAAAGGTCTGAGGGTCTGCGGAAAGTCGGGGAATCCCCGGGGGGGGGATTGCGGGGGCCCTGCCGGCGTGGCTGCGGCAGCAGGGCCCCCGGTACCGGGTGGGGCGCGGCCGATGACGGCGGCCTGCCCGTCCGGGGTCTCTCGAGGGGGCCCGCCCCGGAAGGAGGGCTCCCTATAAAGGGGAGAGGTGGACCAAAGGGGAGAGGTGGACCTGGGAAGGGGGAGCGGCTCAGGCGAGCGGGGTCGGACGGCCGGGCTGCTCGCCGCCGCGCTCCTTGGTGTACGTCTCGGTCGGCACCATCACCTTGCGGCGGAAGATGCAGACGACCGTGCCGTCCTGCTTGTACCCCTTGGTCTCGACGTACACGATGCCGCGGTCGTCCTTGGACTTGGACGGCCACTTGTCGAGCACGGTGGTCTCGCCGTAGATGGTGTCGCCGTGGAAGGTCGGCGCGACGTGGCGCAGCGACTCGATCTCCAGGTTGGCGATCGCCTTGCCGGAGACGTCCGGGACGGACATGCCGAGCAGCAGCGAGTAGATGTAGTTGCCCACCACGACGTTCTTGCCGAAGTCCGTCGTCTTCTCCGCATAGTTGGTGTCCATGTGGAGCGGGTGGTGGTTCATGGTGAGCAGGCAGAAGAGGTGGTCGTCGTACTCGGTGACCGTCTTGCCGGGCCAGTGCTTGTAGACCGCGCCGACCTCGAACTCCTCGTAGGTGCGTCCGAACTGCATGGCGTGGGCCCTCAGCTTTCCGGGATCTCGAACTTGGTGGTGCGCTGCATGCCCGCGGCGCGGCCCTTGCCGGCGATGACGAGCGCCATCTTGCGGCTGGCCTCGTCGATCATCTCGTCGCCGAGCATCGCGGAGCCCTTGGCGCCGCCCGCCTCGGAGGTGCAGTAGTCGTACGCGTCGAGGATCAGCTCGGCGTGGTCGTAGTCCTCCTGGGCGGGCGAGTAGATCTCGTTCGCGGCGGAGACCTGGTCCGGGTGGAGCACCCACTTGCCGTCGAAGCCGAGGGCGGCCGAGCGGCGGGCGACCTCGCGGTAGCCCTCCTGGTTGCGGATCTGGAGGTACGGGCCGTCGATCGCCTGGAGGTCGTTGGCGCGGGCGGCCATCAGGATGCGCATCAGGATGTAGTGGTAGGCGTCGGCACCGTAGCCGGGCGGCTGCTCGCCGACGACCAGCGACTTCATGTTGATGGAGGCCATGAAGTCGGCGGGGCCGAAGATGATGGTCTCCAGCCGGGGCGAGGCCTCGGCGATGGCGTCGACGTTGATCAGGCCCTTGGCGTTCTCGATCTGCGCCTCGATGCCGATGCGGCCGACCTCGAAGCCCATGGTCTTCTCGATCTGGGTGAGCAGCAGGTCGAGCGCCTTGACCTGCTCGGCGTCCTGCACCTTGGGCAGCATGATGCAGTCGAGGTTGGTGCCGGCACCCTCGACGACGGTGATCACGTCGCGGTAGGTCCAGTGCGTGGTCCAGTCGTTCACCCGCACGACGCGGGTCTTGCCGCCCCAGTCGCCGTTGTTGAGTGCGTCGACGATGTTGTGGCGCGCGCTCTCCTTGACCAGCGGGGCGCAGGCGTCCTCCAGGTCGAGGAAGACCTGGTCGGCCGGCAGGCCCTGGGCCTTCTCCAGGAAGCGCGGGTTGCTGCCGGGCACCGCGAGGCAGGAGCGGCGCGGGCGCAGACGGTTGACTGCAGTCATAAGAATCGAGGGTTCCTTCCCAGTGGTCAGCTGGTCAGCTGGTCAGTTCGTGGCCGCGGTCGGTGCGGGCGTCCACGGCTGGAGCTTGTTGGCCAGCCGGATCTCGTCCACGATCCGGCCGATGATGGTCGTGATGCCGAAGTCCTTCGGGGTGAACACGGCGGCGACGCCGGCGGCCTTGAGGGCCTCGCCGTCCGCTGCCGGGATGATGCCACCCACGATCACCGGGACATCCTCCACCCCGGCGCGGCGCAGCCGCGTCAGCACGTCGGGCACCAGCTCGCTGTGCGCGCCGGAGAGGATGGACAGGCCCACGCAGTGCACGTCCTCCGCGACGGCGGCGGAGACGATCTGCTCCGGGGTCAGCCGGATGCCCTGGTAGACCACCTCGAACCCGGCGTCGCGGGCCCGGACGGCGATCTGCTCGGCGCCGTTGGAGTGCCCGTCCAGGCCGGGCTTGCCGACCAGCAGGCGCAGCTTGCCGGCGCCCAGCTCCTCGGCGGTCGCGGCGACCGCGGCGCGGACCTGCTCCAGCTCGCCGCCCGGCTCGGCGGCCACCGCGACGGGGGCGCCGCCGACGCCGGTGGGCGCGCGGTACTCGCCGAACACCTCGCGCAGGGCGAAGGCCCACTCGCCGGTGGTGACGCCGGCCCGGGCGCAGGCGAGCGTGGCCGGCATCAGGTTGGCCTCGGTGGCGGCGACGGTCTTGAGCTCGGCCAGCGACTCCTGGACGGCGGCCTCGTCGCGCTCGGCGCGCCAGGCCTCCAGGGCGGCGAGCACGGACTGCTCGGAGGCCGGGTCGACCACCATGATCGCGCTGTCGAGGTCGGCGGTGAGCGGGCTCGGCTCGGTGGTGTCGAAGCAGTTCACCCCGACGATCTTGTCCTCGCCGGACTCGATCCGGGCCCGGCGGGCGGCGTGCGAGGCGACCAGGTTGGACTTCAGGTAGCCGGACTCGACGGCGGGAATCACCCCGCCCATCTCCAGCACCTTGGCGATCTCGGCCTCGGCGCCGGCCAGCAGCTCCTCGGTCTTGGCCTCGACCACCTCGGAGCCGTTGAAGATGTCGCCGTACTCCAGGAGGTCCGACTCGTACGCCAGCACCTGCTGGATGCGCAGCGACCACTGCTGGTCCCAGGGCCTGGGCAGGCCGAGCGCCTCGTTCCAGGCGGGCAGCTGGACGGCCCGGGCGCGGGCGTCCTTGGAGAGGGTGACGGCCAGCATCTCCAGGACGATCCGCTGGACGTTGTTCTCCGGCTGGGCCTCGGTCAGGCCGAGCGAGTTGACCTGGACGCCGTAGCGGAAGCGGCGCTGCTTGGGGTCGGTGACGCCGTAGCGCTCCAGGGTGACCTTCTCCCACAGCCGGGCGAAGGCGCGCATCTTGCACATCTCCTCGACGAAGCGCACCCCGGCGTTCACGAAGAAGGAGATCCGGGCGACCACCTCGCCCATCCGCTCGGCCGGCACCTGGCCGGAGTCGCGCACCGCGTCGAGCACCGAGATGGCGGTGCACATCGCGTAGGCGATCTCCTGGACGGGCGTGGCGCCGGCCTCCTGCAGGTGGTAGCTGCAGATGTTGATCGGGTTCCACTTGGGGATGTTGCCGACCGTGTAGGCGATCATGTCGGTGATCAGCCGTACCGACGGGCCGGGCGGGAAGACGTGCGTCCCGCGCGACAGGTACTCCTTGACGATGTCGTTCTGGGTGGTGCCGGTGAGCGTGGCGATGTCCGCGCCCTGCTCCTCGGCGACCACCTGGTAGAGCGCCAGCAGCCACATCGCGGTGGCGTTGATCGTCATGGACGTGTTGGTCCGTTCGAGCGGGATGCCGTCGAACAATGTGCGCATGTCGCCGACGTGGCCCACCGGGACGCCGACCCGGCCGACCTCGCCGCGGGCGAGGACGTGGTCGGAGTCGTAGCCGGTCTGGGTCGGCAGGTCGAAGGCGACGGACAGGCCGGTCTGGCCCTTCGCCAGGTTCCGCCGGTAGAGGGCGTTGGAGTCGCTCGCGGTGGAGTGGCCGGCGTAGGTGCGCATCAGCCAGGGGCGGTCGCGCTTCTGGGGCTCGGTCATCAGACGTTCCTGAAGCGGTTGATGGCGGGCAGGTGCTTCTCCCGCAGCTCGTGGTCGGTCACGCCCAGGCCCTCCTCGGGGGACAGGCAGAGCACGCCGACCTTGCCCTGGTGCTTGTTGTGGTGCACGTCCAGGGCGGCCTGGCCGGTCTCCTCCAGGGAGTAGACCTTGGAGAGGGTCGGGTGGATCTTGCCCTTGGCGATCAGGCGGTTGGCTTCGAAGGCCTCGCGGTAGTTGGCGAAGTGCGAGCCGACGATCCGCTTGAGCGACATCCACAGGTACCGGTTGTCGTACTGGTGCATGTAGCCGGAGGTGGAGGCGCAGGTGACGATGGTGCCACCCTTGCGGGTGACGTACACCGAGGCGCCGAAGGTCTCCCGGCCCGGGTGCTCGAAGACGATGTCCACGTCCTCGCCGCCGGTGAACTCGCGGATCTTCGAGCCCAGGCGCTTCCACTCGCGCGGGTCCTGGGTGTTCTCGTCCTTCCAGAACCGGTAGCCCTCGGCGGAGCGGTCGATGATCGCCTCGGCGCCCATGGCGCGGCAGATCTCGGCCTTCTGGTCGCTGGAGACCACGCAGATCGGGGTGGCGCCGCCGGCGAGCGCGTACTGGGTCGCGTACGAGCCGAGGCCGCCGCTGGCGCCCCAGATCAGCACGTTGTCGCCCTGCTTCATGCCGGCGCCGTTGCGCGAGACCAGCTGGCGGTAGGCGGTGGAGTTGACCAGGCCCGGGGAGGCGGCCTCCTCCCAGGTGAGGTGCTTGGGCTTGGGCAGCAGCTGGTTGGTCTTCACCAGGGCCAGCTGGGCCAGGCCGCCGAAGTTGGTCTCGAAGCCCCAGATGCGCTGTTCCGGGTCCATCATCGTGTCGTTGTGGCCGTCCGCGGACTCCAGCTCGACCGAGAGGCAGTGCGCGACGACCTCGTCGCCCGGCTTCCAGGCGTTGACGCCGGCGCCGGTGCGCAGCACCACGCCGGCGAGGTCGGAGCCGACGACGTGGTACGGCAGGTCGTGGCGCTTCGTCAGCGGCGACAGCCGGCCGTAGCGCTCCAGGAAACCGAAGGTGGAGACCGGTTCGAAGATCGAGCTCCAGACGGTGTTGTAGTTCACCGCGCTGGCCATGACGGCGACCAGCGCCTCGCCGGGGCCCAGCTCGGGCAGGGCCACCTCGTCGAGGTGAAGGGACTTGCGGGGGTCCTTGTCGCGGCTGTCGAGGCCGGCGAACATCTGCTCCTCGTCCTTGTGGAGCGTCACCGCTCGGTAGGACTCGGGGAGCTTGATCGCCGCGAAGTCCGCCGACGTGCTGTCGGTGCTGAGGATCGCGTCGAGGATTTCCTGCATGGCTGCCTCCGAAGGCGTACCTGTGTGAGGGGCACAGGGCGTCTGGGGGAGCCGGGAGCGGACACCGGCTTCGCTGAGGTGGGTGGTGGGCGGGTCAGGCTGGGCGCCCGGGTGGACCGGGCCGTGCTGGCTCTGCTCCCGGGGTGTGGGAACGCCGGACGACGGCGCGCCGAGGTGGGGAGCCGCGGCGCCGCGACCGGTGAGTAACAAGGTAGTGGCACCCTGTGCCACTCGTAAAGACACCGGGTGTCACGAATTCGGGCGGCCTTCGGGGCTGCGTGACACGCGTTGAGCGGGCATGCGAAGGGCCCGCGCCGATCGGTCGGCGCGGGCCCGATGTAGAGCTCTGACCTGCGTGAATACCGCGTCTACGACTCCTGGGCGCCACTCAGCGCGGCCCGGATGCTGTCCACCACGACGTCCAGCGGAGCGTCCGTCCGGGCGACTGTGATGAGCACCTCACCCCCGGGGCTGGCACTCAGTGCGCTCTGTGCCCCGGTGTCCCCTGGGGTCCCATTGGCACCCGGTGCCACCAGTGAGCCCCGGCGTCTGGCACCCGGTGCGCTGGAGGCCCAGAAGGTCCGCCGGATCACCTCGAAGGAGTGGTCCAGCTGCGCCTCCACGTCGCCCCGGCCGCCGGCTCGCAGCCAGCGCCGCAGCACGTGGTTGTGCGCCGCGACCACTGCCGCCGCCGAGACCTCGGCCAGCATCGAGTCGTCCTCGCCGCCCCGCTGCCAGCCGGACGGGATGGACTCACCGGTGTCGAAGCGCCCCAGCAGGTAGCGGGTGAACAGCCGCTCGTAGCGGGCCACCACGGCGATCTCCCGCTCGCGCAGCGCCGGGACCTGACGGATCAGCTGGTACCGCGCCACCGACACCCCCGGGGTGGAGGCGTACATCCGCAGCACCTCCTTGATGCCGCGGCAGACCACGTCCAGCGGGTGCTCCTCCGGCTCCGCGCTGGCCAGCAGGTCGGCGACCCGGACCAGGGTGTCGTCGTGGTCCGGGAAGATCGCCTCCTCCTTGGACCGGAAGTACCGGAAGAAGGTGCGCCGGGCCACCCCGGCGGCGGCCGCGATCTGGTCGACCGTGGTCTCCTCGTAGCCCTGCGAGGCGAACAGCTCCATCGCCGCCGTGGCCAGGTCCTGGCGCATCTGCTGGCGCTGCGCCGCGGCCCGGCGGCTGCCCGGCCCGCCCTCCGGTCCGGTGCCCCCGGTCGAGGGGGCGGTCCGGTCGGTGCCGCCGTGCGGCCCGGTGGGGTGCTGCGGGGAGGTTGACTGAACCCGATCCATGTCCGGAACGCTACACGGCCCGGACGGCGCGGCCGCGGCCCTTCCCCGTCGCACCGGTGCGACCGGGCCGGTCACGGCCGGGCGGGGCCAGCGCGAGGACACCGTCCCGGGGCTCCAACCGGAGCGCGCGGACGCCGCGGAGGGCGTGGCGGCCGCGGATCCGTGCGGCTGCGCCCCGTACGGCTGCGAGGCGAGCGGGCCGCCCCCGGCCTGCGGCGTGGTCACCGGCGCGCGTGGTCGCGGAAGCCGCGGCCGGTCTTGCGGCCCAGGCAGCCCGCCGCGACCAGGTGCTCCAGCAGTGGCGCGGCGGCCAGGCCGGGTTCGCGGAACTCCTGGTGCAGCACCCGCTCGATGGTCAGCGAGACGTCCAGGCCCACCACGTCCAGCAGCTCGAACGGGCCCATCGGATAGCCGCAGCCGAGCTTCATCGCGGTGTCGATGTCGTCCACCGTCGCGTAGTGCTCCTGGAGCATCCGCACCGCGTCGTTCAGGTAGGGGAAGAGCAGCGCGTTGACGATGAAGCCGGCCCGGTCGCCGCACTCCACCGGGTGCTTGCGGACCCCGGCGGTCAGCTCCAGCACGGTCGCGGTGACGTCCGGCGCGGTCAGCACGGTGGAGACCACCTCGACCAGCTTCATCGCCGGGGCCGGGTTGAAGAAGTGCATGCCGATCACGTCCTGCGGCCGCGAGGTGGCGGTCGCGCAGCTGATCACCGGCAGCGAGGAGGTGGTGGTGGCGAGCACCGCGCCCGGCCTGACGATCTTGTCCAGGGTGGCGAACAGCTCCCGCTTGACCGCCAGGTCCTCGGCGACCGCCTCGACCACCAGGTCCACCTCGGCCAGCTCCGCGTACTGCCCGACCGGGGTGACCAGCGCCAGCGCGGCGTCCCGCGCCTCGGCGGACAGCCGGCCCTTGGTCACCGAACGCTCCAGCGACTTCGCCAGCTGCGCCTTGGCCGCCTCGGCCTTCTCCTGGCTGCGCGCCGCCAGCAGCACCGGGTGCCCGGCCTTGGCGAACACCTCGGCGATCCCGGTGGCCATCGTCCCCGAGCCGCAGACGCCGACGGTGCGCACCTGCCGCCCCGGCACCCCGGGCCTGGCCGGCCCGGTCGCCGCGTCCACCGCCCGGGAGGAGCCCGGCGCCTCGTAGGTGTAGAAGCCGCGCCCGGTCTTGCGACCCAGCAGCCCGGCCGCGACCAGCTGGCCGAGGATCGGGGCGGGCGCGTGCAGACGGTCCCTGGACTGCTCGTACATCGCCTCCAGCACGGTGCGCGCGGTGTCGATGCCGATCAGGTCGAGCAGCGCCAGCGGGCCCATCGGCAGGCCGCAGCCGAGCCGCATCGCGGCGTCGATGTCCTCCCGCGAGGCGTACTTGGACTCGAACATCGCGGCGGCCTGGTTCAGGTAGGCGAACAGCAGGCCGTTCACCACGAAGCCGGCCCGGTCGCCGGCCGCCACCGGTTCCTTGCCGAGGTCGCGGGCGAACTCGGCGGCGTCCTCGGCGGTCCGCGGGGAGGTCAGCACCGTACGGACCACCTCGACCAGCTTCATCCCGTGCACCGGGTTGAAGAAGTGCAGGCCGAGCACCCGCTCCGGACGGGCGGTCGCCGCGGCGATCCTGGTCACCGACAGCGCGGTGGTGCCGGTGGCCAGCACCGTGTCCTTGGGGCAGATCCGGTCCAGCTCGGCGAAGACCTCCCGCTTCAGCTCCAGTTGCTCGGGCACCTCCTCGATCACCAGGTCCGCCCCGGCGGCGGCCGCCAGCTCGTGGCCGACCGAGATCCGGGCCAGCAGCCCGGCGCGCTCCTCGGCGGTCAGCCGCTCCCGGTCCACCGCGTGCGCGGTGGCCTCCTCGATCCGGGCCAGCGCCCGGGCGGCCGAGTCCTCGGTGGCCTCGATGCCGATCACCCGGCGGCCGCTCTTGGCGACCGCCACCGCGACGCCGGCACCCATCGTGCCGAGGCCGACGACGGCGACAGTGGGGAAGGGACGCTCCATCTGTCCTGACTCCTAGTCATGAAGGGCGCGCGCGTGCTCCGGCGGGCACGCCGCCGGGCCGGTACGCCGGGGCGGCCGCCGCCGGAGGAGGGTCCACGCGCGGGGCTGGGGAGATGACGGGGGCGGCGCATCGGGGCAGCGGCCGGTCCGCTCCGGCCGAACTGCGGATGTGCCGTGGTGCTCAGGCGCTCGAAGGTGAAGGAAGCGGCTCTGAATACGAGGAGAACCCGGCCTGCCGCGGTCCGCGGCACCGGCCGGTGAAAGCACACCGCGCGGGCGCCGGAGAAGCGGCGACCACAACCTGCCGCCGGTGCGGCTCCCGAAGCCCGGCGGTGGTGCGTGTCCGGCCACTGTAGCGAAGCTACTCGCGAGTAGGAAGGGGGCGTGGGCGGAAAACCCGTCGGAGTCGCCAAACCCGTCGGCGCCCTGGGGGAACCGGCCGCCAGGCTCGCCCCGAACGGGTGAACGGGCGAACGCGGCTGCCAACGGGACCACCCGATAGGGGAGTTACCGGACCCCGGTCGGCGGGGCAGCATGAGGACATGACCGCCCGAACCGCCGCCGCCGGCCCCACCGCGTCCGGTCCCGCCGAGCCGCCCGCCACGGCCGAACGGCTCGCTGCCGCCGCCGCGGCGGCCGTCGCGCTGCCACCGCGCGACAAGCGGGCGGAGCGCGCCGAGGCGGCCGCCGACCGGCTGCGCACCGACGCCGTCGAGGCGGTGGCCGTCACCTGGGTGGACAACGCCGGCATCACCCGGGTCAAGGCCGTGCCCCTCGGCGGCCTGGTGCACGCCGCGCAGTGGGGCGTCGGCACCGCGCCCTGCTTCGACGTGTTCCTCGCCGACGACACGATCACCACCAGTCCGATCATCGGCGGCCCCACCGGGGACCTCAGGCTCTACCCGGACCTCGACCGGATCGTCCCGCTGGCCGCCCAGCCCGGCTGGGCCTGGGCCCCGGGGGACAGGTACACCCAGGCCGGCACCCCGCACCCCGGCTGCCAGCGGCTGTTCGCCCGCCGGGCCAGGGCCGTGGCGGCCGCGCGCGGCCTGAGCCTCAAGGCGGGGATCGAGGTGGAGTGGACGGTCGCCCTGGCCGGCACCCCGCAGGAGGACCCGCAGTACCCGACGCACGGCCCGGCGTACGGGATGCACCGCCTCACCGACCTCTCCGACTACCTGCGCGACGTGCTGCGCGCCCTCGGCCGGCAGGGGCTGAGCGTCCTCCAGATCCACCCCGAGTACTCCCCGGGCCAGTTCGAGGTCTCGGTCGCCCCCGAGGACCCGGTCGCCGCCGCCGACACCTCCGTCCTGGTCCGGCACACCGTCCGCGCCGTCTCCGCCAGGCACGGGCTGCGGGCCTCCTTCGCCCCGGTGGTCGAGACCGGCGGCGTCGGCAACGGCGGGCACCTGCACCTCAGCCTCTGGCGCGACGGGCACAACCTCGGCCACGGCGGCCCCGGCCCGCACGGCCTGACCGCCGAGGCCGAGGGCTTCCTCGCCGGGGTGCTCGACGCGCTGCCCGAACTGCTGGTGCTGGGCTGCTCCAGCCCCGCCGGGTACCTGCGGCTGGTGCCCTCGCACTGGGCCGGCGCCTACCAGTGCTGGGGCCTGGAGAACCGGGAGGCCGCGCTGCGCCTGGTGACGGGCTCCGCCGGAGAGCGGTCCACTGCCGCGAACGCCGAGGTCAAGTGCTTCGACGCGAGCGCCAACCCGTACCTGGCGGTCGGCGGGGTGATCGCGGCCGGCCTCGCCGGGCTGGACCAGCGCCGCGCGCTGCCACCGGAGTTCACCGGGGACCCAGCGGCCGCCGAGCCCGGCATGGTGCCGAGGCTGCCGACGAGCCCGGCCGAGGCGATCGCCGCCTACGAGCACTCCGCGGTGCTGCGCGAGGCGCTCGGCGAGCCGCTCTACCAGGCGGTGCTGGCGGTGCGCCGGGCGGAGCGGGAGCAGTACGCGGCCGCCACGCCGGAGGAACTGGTCGCGGCCACCCGCTGGCGGTACTGAGCGGTGCCCCGGCCGGAGGGGCCCGCGCTGGTCGACCACCACTGCCACAGCGTGGTGGCGGCCGAGCTCACCGACGACGCCCTGGCCGGGCTGCTCACCGAGTCGGACCGCCCGCCAGCGCCCGGCTGTTCGCCCTTCGACAGCGCGCTGGGCCTCGTGGTGCGACGCTGGTGCCCGCCCGCCCTCGGCCTGCCGGCGCACGCCCCGGCCGCCGACTACCTGGCCAGGCGGCGGGAGTTGGGTGCGGCCGAGGCCACCGGGCGGCTGCTCGCGGCGGCCGGGCTGGACGCCTGCCTGGTGGACACCGGGCTGGCCACCGCGGCGGGCCACGCGCTGCTGCCGCTGCCCGAACTCGCCGCGGCCACCGGGGCGTCGGTGCGCGAGGTGGTCCGGCTGGAGTCGGTCGCCGAGACGGTGGCGGCCGGTGCCGAGGACTGGCCGCGGGCCGTCGCGGGGGCGCTCGCGTCGGCCGCCGCCGGGGCCGTCGCGGTCAAGTCGGTGCTCGCGTACCGGCACGGCCTGGCCGCCCCCGCCGAACGCCCCGCCCCCGCGGCCGTGGTGGCCGCGGCCGGAACCCACCTGCGCGGCGGGGGCGGCCGGCTGACGGACCGGGTGCTACTGCACCACCTGCTCTGGACGGCGGTGGACGTCTGTGCCGAGCTCGGCCTGCCGCTCCAACTCCACACCGGCTTCGGCGATCCCGACCTCACCCTGCACCGGGCCGACCCGTCCCTGCTGACGGACTTCGTGCGGGCCGCCGAGCCCAGTGGTGTCCCGCTGGTGCTGCTGCACGGGTACCCGTACCACCGGCAGGCCGCCTGGCTGGCCCAGGCCTTCCCGACGGTGTACACCGACCTCGGGTTGACGGCCTCGTACACCGGGCCGCGGGTGGCCGCGGTGCTGGGCGAGATGCTGGAACTGGCCCCGTTCGGAAAATTGCTGTTCTCCACCGACGCGTACGGGCTGCCCGAACTCTATTTGGTGGGCACCTGTCAGTTCCGGTACGGACTGGCCGCGGTGCTCGGGGAGTGGCGGGCCGACGGCGCCTGCTCCGCGGCCGACGCCGAGCGGCTGGCGCGGTCGGTCGCGTCCGACAACGCGCGTCGGTTGTACGCGTTGTAGGGGTGCGATCCGTGCTGGTGGCCGAGGTCGCGGAGGGTGTGGCGGCACGTCGGCGAACCATCACTTTTTAACACTCTTGACCTCTGTTGCTCGTGTTAAGCGCGGGGTGCCCTTAGCCCCGATCCCTGGTCAAGATGTGACGATTAGATGACTACCTCTTGCGCTTATAACCAAATATTCATTAGCGTCCCGGTCATTCCCAAGCGCACCTGCCCATCGCAGCTGCCGCCTGACGAGCCGGGAGGCCAACCCTCATGCGTGTTCCTCGGATCAGCCGTACCCGGTACGCGGCGGTGGGCGTCGTGCTCGCCACCGCCGGCGCCCTCGCGCTGCCGGCCGGCACCGCCGTCGCGGCCCCCACGGCCGACTCGACGACCGGTCCGCTGATGAGCTACGTCGTCAACACCAAGGCCAACCACGGCCAGGTGCAGAAGGTCGAGAAGGCCATCACCGGCCTCGGCGGCACCGTGGTCCAGTCGTACGAGCAGGTCGGCGTCGTCGTCGCCCGCTCGAACGACACCAAGTTCGCCGAGAAGCTGCGCCTGGCCAAGGGCGTCGACTCGGTCGGCGCCAGCCGCACCAAGGGCATCCAGGCCGCCGACCAGGGCAAGGCCGACGTCGCCGCCGAGCCGGCCGCCGCGGCCGCCCCGGGCCAGGAGCCCTACGACGCCTACCAGTGGGACATGCGTCAGATCGGTGCCGACAAGGCCCACAAGATCTCGCTGGGCAGCCGCAACGTCACCGTCGGCGTGCTGGACTCCGGCATCGACGCCACCCACGAGGACCTGGCCGCCAACGTGGACGCCTCGCAGTCGGTCTCCTGCATCGACGGCAAGACCAACACCGACTGGAAGGCCTGGCAGCCGACCACCAGCGACCACGGCACCCACGTGGCCGGCACCATCGCCGCCGCCAAGAACGGCAAGGGCGTCGTCGGCGTCGCGCCGAACGTGAAGCTGGCGGCCGTCAAGGTCGTCGACGACGGCGGGTTCATCTACCCGGAGAACGCGGTCTGCGGCTTCGTCTGGGCCGGCGAGCACGGCTTCAAGGTGACGAACAACAGCTACTTCGTCGACCCGTGGATGTTCAACTGCAAGACGGACAAGGACCAGGCCGCGATCTCCGAGGCCGTCCGCAAGGCCGTCGCCTTCTCGCAGCGCAAGGGCGTCCTCAATGTCGCCGCCGCGGGCAACGAGAACATCGACCTGGCGCACAAGACCGTCGACGTGGCCAGCCCGGACGACACCACCCCCGGCTCCCGCCCGGTCACCAACGACTGCCTGTCGCTGCCGACCGAGCTGCCCGGCGTCATCGCCGTCTCCGCGGTGGGCTCCGACGGCGTCAAGTCGTACTACTCCAGCTACGGCAAGGGCGTCGTCTCTGTCACCGCGCCGGGTGGCGACCGCCGCTTCCAGCTCCCGAACACCCCGGACAAGGACGGCCGCATCCTGTCCACCATCCCCGGTGGCAAGTACGGCTACATGCAGGGCACCTCGATGGCCACCCCGCACGTCGCCGGCGTGGTCGCGCTGCTCGCCAGCACCTTCCCGTGGGCCAGCCCGGACGAGCTGACCGAGCTGCTGACCACCCACGCCGAGTCCGTCCCGTGCCCGACCGGCGAGTTCAACCCGGGCGGCGCCGGCACCTGGAAGGCCACCTGCGAGGGCGGCGCGGACGACAACGGCTTCTACGGCGCGGGCCTGATCAACGCCGAGAAGGCGGTCCAGTGGTGGCGCTGACGCGCTGACACGCTGACACGCTGATCGCGGACATCTCCGAACAGTAGAGCCGGGGAGCGGGACCACACGGTCCCGCTCCCCGGTCGCGTTCCCGCGCCAACCGCGCCAACCGCGCCGCGCCGCCCGCGCCGCGCCGCGCCCGGCTACCCCTCGTCGAAGTGGTGCTCCCAGACCGTCTCCACCGACGGCTTGCCGTGCAGGTCCGGCACCTCCTGCAGCCAGGCCGGCCGCCCCGCCCTGGTCCGGGCCGCCCGCCGCCGCTCCGCCTCGAGCAGTTGCTCGGGCGTGGCGAAGCCCTCCGGCAGCCACTCCCCGGAGAGCACCACCCGGGCGGCCAGATGGGTGACGTAGGCGTGCCGGACGGCGTCCACCGAGTCGAAGCCGGGCTCGCCGGCCAGCCACTCGTCCGGGACCAGCGCCACGACCTCCTCCAGCAGCGGCACGGTGACCAGCGGCCCGAGCTCCTCGTCGGCCAGCCGGACGTCCGGGGCCGAGCCGCCCAGCGCGTGCGCGCTGAGGTCGTACCGCTTGCCGACCGCCGCCTCGGCCCCGGCCCAGCGGTGGTGGAAGATCAGCGCGGCGCCGTTGTCGATCAGCCAGAGCCGTCCGTGCCAGACCACCAGGTTGGGATTGTGGACGGTGCGGTCGACGTTGCCGGTCAGCGCGTCCAGCCAGACCACCCGGCCGGCCTCGGCGGAGTCCACCGCGATCATCCCCGGCCGGAAGTCCCGCGCGCCGGGCAGCAGGTCCATCCCGAGGTTGAGGCCGGCGCTGGCCTTGAGCATGTCCTGGATCTCGGTGTCCGGCTCGTCCGCGGCGACGGCCGGATCGAAGTCCACCAGCCGCAGTTCCGGCACCCGCAGGCCCAGCCGCCGCGCCAGCTCGCCGACGATCACCTCGGCGATCAGCGCCTTGCGGCCCTGTGCGGCCCCGGTGAACTTGACCACGTACGTTCCCAGGTCGTCGGTCTCCACCACGCCGGGGACGGAGCCACCGGCCCGTAGCGGGTCGACGTAGCGCACAGCAGTCACCAGATCGAGCACACCGGCCACCCTATCCCGCCGCGTCGCGGGCGTGAGCCTGTGATTGGCTTGCCGGACAGAGCGGTTCCCGCAACACGAGGAGAGCAAGGTCATGGGACAGGTGCAGGCCACCACCGAGCGGGTCTACGACGCGGCCCCCGAGCGGGTGTACGAGGCGTTGGCCGACTACCAGGTGACCCGCCCGAAGCTGCTGCCCGCGCAGTACAGCGAGTACGAGGTGCGGGTCGGCGGCACCGGTGCCGGCACCCAGGTGCACTGGAAGCTCCAGGCCACCGAGAAGCGGGTGCGAGACTGCCTGTTCACCGTCTCCGCGCCCTCGCCGGACCAGCTGGTGGAGAAGGACGCCAACTCCAGCATGGTGATCACCTGGACCGTCTCGGCCGTCGGCGAGGGCCGCTCCAAGGTCACCGTGACCGCCACCTGGCAGGGCGCGTCCGGCATCGGCGGCTTCTTCGAGCGCACCTTCGCGCCGAAGGGCCTGAACCGGATCCACGACCAGGTGCTCGCCAACCTCGCCGCCGAGGTCCGCTGAGGCATCCGCGGCCCACTGGGGACGCCGAGGTCCGCTGAACCCTCCACGGCCGCGGCGTCCCGCTGAATCATCCGCGGCCCGGCCGAGGCCGCGGAATCGCCAACCGCGCGATTCGCGCGCGTAGATCCATCGAACCGCTCGAATCGCCCGGGAATTCGAGCGGCTCGGTCTCCCGTACGAGCCGAAAGCCGTACGGGTGGCCGAACCACCACCTGCGGGTGACGAGGGCCGCCCGGCGCCGGGGAGCCACCCTAGGCTCGCCGCCGTGCATATGACGATCCTTCACATTTCGCAACCGGTGGACGGCGGGGTCGCCCGCGTCGTCGCCGATCTGGTCCGGGGTCAGCGGGAGGCCGGGCACCGGGTCATGGTCGCCTGCCCGCGCGGCGGCCGGCTGGCCGAGGAGGCCGGCGCGGTGGGCGCGCTGGTCCAGGACTGGCCCGCGCGGCGCTCGCCCGGCCCGGGCACCGCCGCTGAGGCCTGGCGGCTGCGCCGGATCGTCCGGGCGGCCGCGCCCGACGTGGTCCACCTGCACAGCGCCAAGGCCGGACTGGCCGGGCGGCTCGCGGTGCGCGGCACGGTGCCGACGGTCTTCCAGCCGCACGCCTGGTCCTTCGCCGCTGTCGACGGCGCGCTCGCCGCCACCACCCTGCGCTGGGAGCGCTTCGCGGCCCGCTGGTCGCACCGGCTGCTGTGCGTCAGCGTCCAGGAGCGGGCCGACGGCGTGGCGGCCGGGGTGCACGCCGACTGGGCGGTGGTGCCCAACGGTGTCGACGTGCGCCACTTCGTGCCCGCCGACCGCCGCGCCGCCCGGATCGCGCTCGGCCTGGACCTGGACGCCCCGCTGGCGGTGTGCGTGGGGCGGCTGTGCCGGCAGAAGGGCCAGGACGTGCTGCTGGCCGCCTGGCCGGAGGTGCTGCGCCGGGTGCCGCGGGCCCGGCTGGCACTGGTCGGCGGCGGGCCGGAGGAGCAGCGGGTCGCTGAGTTGGTCAGGCGGACCGCCGAGCCCGCCCGGGTCCGGCTGGTCGGGGACGTGCCGGACCCCCGCCCGTGGCTGGCGGCGGCCGACCTGGTGGTGCTGCCCTCGCGCTGGGAGGGGATGGCGCTGGCCCCGCTGGAGGCGATGGCGGCCGGCCGTCCGGTGCTGCTGACCGACGTGTCCGGGGCCAGGGAGTGCCTGCCGCCGTCCGAGCTCGCGCACGCGGTGGTCCCGTCCGAGGACGTGCGGGCCCTCGCCACCCGAATGGGGGACGCGCTGTCGGATCCGATCGAGTGCGAGCGGCGCGGTGCGCGGCTGCGCGACCACGTGGCCGGCCGGCACGACGTGCGCACCGTGGTCGAACAGGTGGACGTCCTCTACCGCCACCTGCTGGGTGCGGGTCCGGCGTCGGGGTGGCGTCGGGCCCGTGTCCCAGAGCGGATCTGATCGTTTCACATGCCGTGAATGCCCGCCGTTTCCGGCGTTGTCGTATTCGCACCCTCGACCGGATATGGAGGCGAGGAGTCAAATCCGAAATACCTATTACTGGGCGGCTGGAATGAAACGGCAAGTCAACTTCCGTCCGGTGCCGCATGGTTCTGTATTGTCGGATTTTGCCTGCTTCGTTCAGATTTCATGCCGGGAATTCACGGCAGAGCCCCGCGCGACCGATTCCCTCGTGATTGGTCCCTCGGTGATCGGCCCCGCCACCGGACGTCCGAAAGCCGTCAGCGGCAGCAGGCGCTGTCAGGACCGCGCCCACCGGGCCGGGACGGTCGCCCCGCGCCAGCCGGTGCCGGGGCACCGTCACCCCGGGCACACAGCAGGGGAGATCGTGCGCTGATGACCATTGACCACGACAGTGTGCCGCGATACGCCGGACCCCTGTCCGGCCCCCGCCGGCCCGGCACCGGGCTGCTCGACCGTCCGGCGGGAGCGGCACACCCCCGGGCGGTCCCCTCGCCGCGCCGGTCCCGTGGCACGGTCCGATCCCGGCCGGCCCTGTCGCTCGCCCTGGTCCAGGCCGACATCATCGCGCTCTGCTCCGCCGGCGGCATCGCCAGCCGCGTCATCGACCCGGCCGGCCCGCTCGACCCGCTGCTCGGCGTCCCCGCCGTCCTGCCCCTGCTGCTCCTGCTCAACCTCACCGGCGGCCTCTACCGCTCCCGCCTCACCCTCTCCGTCCTGGACGAACTGCCCGCACTGGCCGCCCGGGCCGTGGTCGCCGCCGCCCTCGCCGTCACCCTGTCCGGCTGCCTCGGCGGCCGCTGGCCCGACTGCGGCCCGGCCCGGCTCACCCTCCTGCTCGGCGCCCAACTGCTGATCGCCGCCGCCGGCCGCGCCGTCCTCTACCACCTGGCCCGGCGGATCCGCCGCAGCCGCCCCAGCCCCGTCCTGGTGCTCGGCGCCGGCCGGCTCGGCCACCGGGTCGCCGCCGTCCTGCGCGAGCACGGCGAGTACGGGATGCGCCCGGTCGGCTTCCTCGACGCCGACCCGCCGCTGCTGCCCGGCGACACCGACCTGCCCGTGCTCGGCGGCCGCGAGGCGCTGGAGCGCGAGGTGCGCCGGCACGGCGTCCAGCACGTGATCGCCACCGCCGGCGGCGCCGACGAGGCCGAGACCGCCGCCGCCCTGCGCGAGGCCACGCGGCTCGGCTGCCAGGCCTGGCTGGTGCCCGCCCTGCGCGAGTACGG
The DNA here is from genome assembly GCF_055580145.1 of Kitasatospora sp. NPDC032121. Taxonomy (NCBI): domain Bacteria; kingdom Bacillati; phylum Actinomycetota; class Actinomycetes; order Kitasatosporales; family Streptomycetaceae; genus Kitasatospora; species Kitasatospora sp. NPDC032121. Next base: position 304,011 of record NZ_JBVILX010000008.1, read on the forward strand.
CTCGCTGCCCGTCACCCCGGTCACCGGCGGCGACCACCTGTGGGGCTTCCCCTGCCTGCGGGTCGGCCGCCCCGCGCGCCGCCGCCCCGGCTGGATCGCCAAGCGCACCCTGGATCTCACCGCCGCCGCGGTCGGCCTGCTGCTACTCGCCCCCGTCCTGGCGCTCTGCGCCCTCGCCGTCCGCTTCGACACCGGCCCCGGCGTGCTCTTCCGCCAGCAGCGCACCGGCCTGGACGGCCGGGCCTTCACCCTCCTCAAGTTCCGCACCCTGCGCCCGAGCAACGAGCACGAGTCCGCCACCCGCTGGAACATCGCCCAGGACCACCGGATGGGCGCCGTCGGCCGGCTGCTGCGCAAGAGCTCGCTGGACGAGCTGCCCCAGCTGTGGAACGTCCTGCGCGGAGACATGAGCCTGGTCGGCCCGCGCCCCGAACGGCCGTACTTCGTCATGAGGTTCGGCCAGGCCTACCCCGAGTACGCCGACCGCCACCGGGTCCCGGTCGGCCTCACCGGCCTGGCCCAGGTCAACGGCCTGCGCGGGGACACCTCCATCGAGGACCGGGCCCGCTTCGACAACCGCTACATCGAGAGCTGGAGCCTCTGGCAGGACGTCAAGATCCTGTGCCGCACCGCGGCCCTGATGCTCCACCCGGACGGGAGCTGACCCCGCGTGGCCCTGACCCTCCCCGCCTTCCCCCACCCCGTCTTACGGAAGGCCCTGCCCGTACTCACGGAGCGCACCAGCCCGCTGGCCGCGGCCACCGTCCTGCTGGTCTGCGTGCCCACCGGGCAGAAGGACGTCGCCGCCGCCGTCCACATCACCGCCGCCGACCTCGCCTCGCTGGCCCTGGTCGCCCTCACAGCGCTCGACCTGCTGCGCGGACGGCTGCCCGCGATCAGCCGCACCACCTGCGCGCTGTTCGGAGGGATCGTCGTGGCGGCCGCCGTCGCCACCATCGGTTCGATCGACCCGGCCGCCGGCGTCACCGGCTTCGTCCGGCTCACCCAGGTGTTCGTCCTGGTCCCCGTCGCCGTCCTCTGCTCACTGCGCGACCGCACCGACCAGCGCCTGGTCCTCGGCTCCTTCGTGCTCGCCGCGCTGATCCAGGGCGCGGTCGGCGTTAAGCAGTACCTCACCCACACCGGCGCCTCCTACACCGGCCAGCCGATCCGGGCCGTCGGCACCTTCGGCGCACTCGACGTCATGGCGATGTCCAGCGTGGTCAGCTACGGCCTGCTCGCCGCCCTCGCACTGGCCCTCGCCGAGCGCGGACGAGGGGCCGGGCGGCGCACCCCCGCCCGCCGGGCGGTGGACGGCAGCCCGGCGCCGTGCCCCGACGGCAACCCCCGCCTGCGCCGCGCGATGTTCGCCGCCGCCGCCTTCCTCGTCTTCCCGCTGGCCGTCTCCTTCAGCCGCGGCAGCTGGATCGCCACCGGCCTCGCCGCCACCGTGCTGCTGCTGCGCGCCGACGCCCGGCTGCTGGTGCGCGGCGCCGTCGTCGGCCTGGCCGCCGTCGTCGTCCTGGTCGGCGGCCTCGGCCTCGGCGGCTCCGGCGTCACCCAGCGGCTCAGCTCGATCGGCTCCGTCTCGGCCGCCCCCGACCAGTCCGTCTCCGACCGGTACGACCTGTGGTCCACCGCCGGACTGATCTGGCAGGACCACCCCGTGCACGGCGCCGGGCCCAAGGCCTTCCAGCAACTGCGCGACAGCCACGCCCCGTTGCGGCTGTCCTCCGGCAGCGACGCCGCCGACGCCACCATCGGCTTCCAGCGCGAACCGCTGCTCTCCCCGCACAACATGTACTTCCTGGTGCTCAGCGAGCAGGGCCTGATCGGCATCACCGCCTACGCCGCGCTCTTCCTCGCCCTGCTGCTCGGCTGCCTGCGCCACCGCCACGGCTCCGGGCTCGCCGCACTCGCCCTGCTCACCTGGGTCCTGGTCGACTTCCTGTACGCCGACATCGGCGGCACCACCACCGTGCTGACCTCCGTCGTCCTCGGCCTCGCCGCCCACGCGGCCACCCACCGCCCCGGGCTCCCCGCCACCGACCACCCCGCCGCCGGAGCGGCCCGGTGACCACCGACCAACCGGCTGCCGCCGTCGCCCCAGCCGCCCTCCCGGCCCCCCGCGGCGCCACCGGCGAGGACCCCGCCGCCGAGCCCCACCCGGCCCCCCGGCGCGGCTTCCTCGCCAAGGCCTTCGGCATCACCGCCGTCCTCAGCGCCGCCGGCTCCGGCCTCGGCCTGCTGCGCGACCTCCTGCTGGCCCGCTACTTCGGCGCCAACCAGGGCACCGACGCCTTCCTGGTCGCCTGGACCGTCCCCGAGACCGCCGCACCGCTGCTGATCGAGGACGCCATGTCCTTCCTCATGGTGCCCGCCTTCGCCCTCGCCCTGGTGCTGCGCGAGGAGGACCCGGACGCCCCCGACCCGGTCCGCCAACTCGTCCGCGCCTCCCTGCCCTGGCTGCTGCTCGCGCTCGGCGGCCTCGCCCTGGCCGCCGCGTTCGGCGCCCCGGAACTGGTCGCACTGCTCGCCCCCGGCCTCACCGACCCCGGCCTGGCCGTCACCTGCACCCGGATCACCGCGATCACCGTGCTGCCCTTCGGGGTGGCCGGCTACCTGGCCGCCGCGCTGCGCGCCCACCACCGCTTCACCGCCCCGGCCGGCATCTACGTCGCCCACAACCTCGGCATCCTCGCCGTCCTGCTCTGCCTCCACTCCCACCTCGGGGTGCGCTCCGCCGCCCTCGGCGTCGCGGCCGGCAGCCTGCTGATGGCCGGCCTGCTGGTCGGCCCGTTCCTGAGCCGACTGCGCCAGGGCCCGCCCGGCACCGGCCGCGGCCGCCGCTCGCGCCGCACCCTGGTGCTGATGCCGCTCGCCCTGCTGCCGGTGGCCGCCTTCACCCTCACCCGCCAGTCCCAGGTCTTCGTCGAGCGCTACCTCGGCTCGGCCCTGCCGCCCGGCACCATCTCGCACCTCAACTACGCCGCCAAGGTCTCCCAGCTCGCCATGACGGCGGGCATCCTGATCTGCACCGTCACCTTCCCGCTGGTCGCCCGGGCCCTCGCCGCCGGGGACCTCACCGCCGCCCGCGACCGGGTGGAGAAGGACCTCGGCCAGGCGGCGGCCGTCGTCCTGCTCGGCACCGCCTTCCTGATGGCCTGCGCCCCCTCGGTGGTCTCACTGCTGTTCGAACGCGGCGCCTTCGGCCCGCACGACACGGCCGCCACCGCGGACGTCATCCGGGTCTACAGCTTCGGCCTGCCCGCCCAGGCACTGATCGGTGTGATGATCCGCCCGTACTTCTCGCTGTGCCCGGTGGTCCGCCGGGCCGACGACCCGGGCACCGAGGACGGGCGCAGCCGGCTCCTGGACTGGTACCCGGTCGCCGCCATGCTGCTCGGCCTCGGCGTCACCGTCACCACCGGCCTGCTCGCCACACCCCGCTTCGGCGCCCTGGGGCTGGCCGCCGGCAACGCGGCCGGCATCACCACCACCGCCGCGCTGCTGCTGCACGGCCTGGTGCTGCGCGGCATCCCGCTGCGGCTGCACCGGGTGCTCGGCGGACACGGCCGGCTGGTGGCCGCCGCCGCCGGGGCCACCGTGCTCGGCACCGCCGCCGCCGCCCTGGCCGCCGACCCGCTGCTCTCGACCCTCCTCGGAGGCCTCACCGTGGCGCTGGCCTTCGCCGCCCTCGGCACCGGGCTCGGCGCCCGCGAGGTGCGCGGCCCAGTCCTCGCCGCCGCCCGGGCCCTGGGGCCCGGGCGGACCCCGCCAACCGTCGCCGAAGAAGGGAAGCGTCCCCATGGACGATGAACGGGGAGCCGTCCGCTCGGCCCGGGCGGGCGTCAGCAGCGCCCCGCCGCACCGGGCACCACTGCCCAGGAGCCGCCCCCCGCTCGGTGAACCACCGGTCCCCGGCTCCGCCTCGCCGTGGATCCTGATGTACCACTCGGTGGCGGTCGAGAAGGAGGACCCCTACCGGCTCACCGTCAGCCCCGAGCGGTTCGCCGAACAGATCGCCTGGCTGCACCGACGCGGCCTGCGCGGCGTCAGTGTCCGCGAGCTGATGCGGGCCCGGGCCCTCGGCCGGGACGACGGACTGGTCGGCCTGACCTTCGACGACGGCTACGCCGACTTTGCCCGGTACGCGGTGCCGATCCTCCAGGCGTACGGCTTCACCGCCACCGCGTACGTGGTCGCCGACCTGCTCGGCCGGGACAACGACTGGGACACCGAGGGCCCGCGCAAGCAGCTGCTCACCGTCCAGGAGGTCACCGAACTCGCCGCCGCCGGCTGGGAGATCGGCTCGCACGGCCTCGGCCACCAGGCGCTGCCCGGCCTGCCCGCCGAGACTCTCGCCGTCCAGGCCCGGGAGAGTCGGCGCCTGCTGGAGGAGGCCGTCGGCGGATCGGTCACCGGCTTCTGCTACCCGTACGGTGCCGTCGACCTGCCCGCCGCCCTGGCCGTGCGCGACGCCGGGTACGACTACGCCTGCGCCATCGGGCACTCCCCGCTCACCGGCCGCTTCGCCCTGCCCCGCTGCTACGTCGGCGCCCGCGACGGCGCCTGGCGGCTGCGCGCCAAGAGGGGCCGGCAGCGGCTGCGCGACGCCGTCACCGAGCTGCGCCGCGCCCGCAGGGAGCCCCGGCCATGAGGGTGCTGCACATCGTCACCGGACTGGCCGCCGGCGGTGCCGAGCGCCAACTCCACCTGCTGCTACGGCACCTGCCGGCGCACCAGCAGTGCGAGGTGCTCGCCCTGACCGAGCCCGGCACGGTCGCCGCCGCGCTGCGCGCCGACGGCGTCACCGTCCACCACCTCGGCATGCGCGGCAACCGGGACCTGCGCGCGCTGCCCCGACTGGTCCGGCTGGTCCGGGCCGGCCGCTACGACCTGGTGCACACCCACCTCTACCGGGCCCAGCTGTACGGCCGGCTGGCCGCCCGGCTGGCCGGGGTGCGCGCGGTGGTCTCCACCGAGCACTCGCTGCACGCCGGGGTGATCGAGGGCCGCCCGGTCACCCGGGGCGTCAAGGGCCTCTACCTGGCGGCCGAACGGCTCGGCAGCACCACCGTCGCCGTCTCCCGACAGGTCGCCCAGACGCTGCGCTCCTGGGGCGTCCCGCCGGCCCGGATCGAGCTGATCCCGAACGGCATCGACGCCTCCCGCTACCGCCTCCCACCCGCCGAACGGGCTGCCGTCCGCAGCCGGCTGCGGGCCGAGCTCGGGCTGCCGCACGGGAGTTGGGTGGTCGGCGGGGTGGGCCGGCTGGTACCGGGCAAGCGCTTCGAGGTGCTGGTCGAGGCGCTCGCCGAGCTCGACCCGGCCACCCGGCTGGTGCTGGTCGGCGAGGGCCCGGAGCACGCCGCGCTGGAGCGCCGGGCCGACGAGGCCGGCGTGCGGGACCGGCTGGTGCTCGCCGGGGAGCGCGACGACGTGCCCGAACTGCTGGCCGCCCTGGACGTGTTGGCCGCCCCCTCGACCGCGGAGACCTTCGGCCTCGGCGTCCTGGAGGGCCTCGCGGCCGGGCTGCCGGTGCGGCACAGCGCCTGCCCGGCACTCGACGAACTCCCGCCCAGCGCCGCCCCGCAGGCCCGCCGCATCCCCTCCGAGCCGGCCGCCTACGCCGCCGCGCTGCGCGACCTGCGGCCGCTCAGCGGGCACATCGCCGACCCGCTGCCGCACCCCCCGGCCATCGGCCACTACGACATCGCCCGGGTCGCTTCCGACCTGGGTGCCCTCTACGACCGGCTGGCCCGCGTCTGACCGCCTGCCACCGCCGGAACCGCCGTACCAGACCCAAGGAGCTACACCCATGACCACACCGCGCCGAAGCGCCCGCCGCCTGGTCCGCCGCTGGTGGCCGGTGGTGCTCGCGGTTCCGCTGGGCGCCGCGGCCGGCGCCGGGTACGCCGTCGTCGCGCACCCGTCGTACGCCGCGAACGCCTACGTCCTCGTGGTCGCGCAGAACCCCGGGGAGGCCGCGATCGCGACCAACTTCGCCCAGGCGTACGGCCGGCTGGCCGGCCAGCCGCAGGTGCTCGCCGTGGCGGCCGACGAGACCGGCCACACCCGGACCGAGCTGCAGACCCTGGTGCACGGGACGACCTCGCCGGACGCCCCGATGATCGAGATCACCGGGACCGGGCGGCGCCCCCAGGACGCGGCCGGGACCGCCGACGCGGTGGCCCGCTCGCTGGTCGCCTTCGCCAACACCAGCAGCAAGGACACCAACGTCCGGCTGGTGACGCTGGCCCCGGCCGCCGCGCCGGACAAGCCGACCACGCCCTCCGGGAAGCTGGACGTCGCGGTCGGCGGCTCGGCCGGGCTGCTGTTGGGCGCGCTGGTGATGATGACCCGCCGCCGGGGCGGCGCGGGAACGTCCGAGGCCGACGCGAGCCGCGAAGCGCCGCGGGCCGCACGGGCACCGGAGGTCCCCGCCCCCGCCCCCGCTGCCCCCGCCCCCGCCGCCGTCGTGTCGGTGGCGGTCCCGACGCAGCCGCGCCCGCGTCGCGAGGAGCCGGCCGAGGCCGAGCCCGGGGCTGTCACCGCTACCGAGACCGGAGGAGCGAAGGCCGCGAGCCCGAAGAAGGAGAGCGCCAGGACCACCAGAGTGAAGAAGGAGAGCCCGAAGGCCGAGAAGAAGGCCGACGGCAAGGCCGACGACAAGGCCGACAAGCAGGCCGGCACCGCGCCCGCGACGGCGGAGCAGCCCGCGACGGAGCAGCCCCCGGCCGAGGAGCAGGCCTCCGCCGAGGAGCAGGTCCCCGCCACCGCGGGGGAAGGCCCCGCGGCCGCCGAGGAGCAGGTCCCCGCCACCGGGAACCAGACCCCCGCCCGGAAGAAGGCCCCGGCCGGGAGCGGCCGGTGAGCACCCGCACCCGCGGGAGCAGCCTGCCCGCCCAGGCGACGGCGCCGGCCTGGACCACCGAGCTGCGCCGCGAGGACGACGCCCTGGACGTCCTCGCGGAGGAGTGGGACGACCTGGCCGCCCGCTGCCGGACCGCCACCTTCTTCCAGGCCGCCGACTGGCAGCGCTCCTGGTGGCGCCACTACGGCCGCCCCGGCGGCCTGCTCGTGGTGCTGGTCCGCCGCGACGGCCGGCTGGTCGGCGCGGGCGCCTTCGTGCGCCGCGGCGGACCGTTCGGCGGCCTGACCGGTCTCGGCGTCGGGCTGGCCGACTACACCGACGTCCTGCTCGACGACGAGTACGCCGACCGGGCCGCCGTCGAACTCGCCGCCGCCCTCCCGCTCACCCGCCCGTGGCACTGGCTGGAGCTGCGCGAGGTCCACCCCGACGCGGCGGTACATCGGGTGTACGGGCACTGGCGCGGCAGCCGCCGCCGCTACCGCGACTCGCTCTGCCAGTACCTGCCGGCCGTCCCGATGGACCGGCTGCTCAAACGGGTACCCGGCAAGACCGCCCAGCGCAGCCGGGTGAAGCTCCGCAAGATCGCCGAGGCCGGCGTGAAGGTCCGTACGACCCCGGTGGCCGAGGTGCCGCAGGCGCTGGACGGGCTGCTGCGGCTGCACTTCCTGCAGTGGCAGGCGCGCGGCGTCACGCCGGAGCACCGCACCGACCGGTTCGCCCGGCACCTGACCGAGTCCACCACCGGACTGGTCGCCGCGGGCAGGGCCGTCGTCCACCAGTTCCACCTGGACGGCCAGCTGGTCGCGGTGAACCTGCTGCTGCTCTGCCCGTCCTTCGGGGGGCTGTACATGTACGGCGCCCACCCGGTGCTGCGCGAGCGCCTGGACATCGCCGGGCTGCTGTTCAGCGCGGCCCTGGACGAGACCGTCGGCGCGGGCGTCCCGGTGCTCGGCCTGCTGCGCGGGCAGGAACCGTACAAGCAGCGCTGGCGGCCGGACCAGCTGTCCAACCACCGGCTGCTGCTCGGCCCGGCCGGGGCGGCACCGGCGGCCGCCCTCCGGGCCGGGGCGGTGCTCGCCCGGCAGGCGGCGGCGCACCAGCTGCGCACCCGCTTCCCCCGGCTCAAGGAGGCGCTGCTGGCCCGCCGCCGCAGCTGACCGCTCAGTGCCGGGCGTGCTTCGTGCCCGTCGGAACGGCCGTCGCCTTGGCGGTCGTCGGACGGGCCGCCGGGTGCGGCGTCGCACTCGGCGCGGCGCGGCCCCCGGGCGCGGCCGGCGAGTCCACGGGGCCGGCCGGGCCCGGCGCCGCGGGCACGCCGGGGGCCGCCGCGGTGGGCGTCGGCGAGGGCGCCCCCTTCGACCCGGCCATCAACCCCTTGAACGTCGCCGCCGAGCGCGGATTGCGCTCGCACTGGAAGAAGCCGTGCGGACAGTAGTCGGTGACGGTCTGGTAGACGGTGTCGTGGGTGCGGATCCAGTCGACCATCCGCTGCACGAACTCGGGGTTGTCGCCGTTGCGGAACAGCCCCCACTCCGGGTACGAGACCGGCTTGCCGCGTTTGGCGGCGAACTCCACCTGGTCCTGGAGGCCGTACGGCTCGCGCACGTAGTCGTCGAAGGTGCCGCCGGCGGGCTGGTCGTAGTTGTCCATGCCGATGATGTCGACCACGTCGTCGCCGGGGTAGCACTTGGTCCAGGGGATGGCGTCCAGGCCGCGGCTGGGGGCGAAGTCGAAGCGGAAGCGCTGCCCGGGCACCGAGCGCATCACCTCGACGATCCGCCGCCAGTACGTCTTCCACGCCGACGGGTCGGGCTTGCAGCGGTGGGTGTAGGTGGTGCCGTTCATCTCCCAGCCGAGCGTGAGCACGGTGTCCGGACTGCCCAGCGCGACCAGTCGGCGCGCGAGCTTGAGGAAGTGCCCGTCGAAGTCCCCGCGCGCCCCCTGGGCGAGCAGTTCGGCGACCTCGTCGTCCGACACCTTCGCCTCGCTGGGCACCAGCATCGGCACACCGAGCACCAGCAGCCGCGACGGGTCGGCCTGCCGCCACTGCGACCAGAGGCCGAGCACCATCGGCTCGCCCTCGATGTCGCTCCAGCCGTTGCCCGCCAGGTAGGTGTGGCCGACCTGGATGTTCGCGTCGCCCAGCCACTGCGCGTACCGGCCGATCTGCGGGATGTAGTCGTCCCAGGAGCCGACGAACGCGCCGAACGGCGGCTCGTGGCTCGGCCGCTGGACCGGCGGGCGCGGGGCCGGACCGCGCTGCTCGATGGCGTCCGAGGAGAGGGTGTGCCGTTCGGTCTGGCTGAACGGCGTCCCGGCCGGGACGCTGGCCGTGGCCATCAGCAGCAGGGTGGCGGCGGCCAGCGTCAGGCGGCCGATTCGCATGGTGCTCTCCTCCGGAGTCTCGTGGGCGGGGAGCCACGGTCACGGCGTGGACGGACCGTGGCGCCCCGCTCGCTGACAGTAGGCCCGAAGAGGGACGAAGGGGCCGAATGTCACCCCAAAGTGGGCGCCGATCGAACGTCGGCTGCCACGGCGGCCGACGATCGCCGGTCATGTATCAGCTCTGTAACGGTCCCGCCGGGCCGCTGCGGCCCGCTCCGGCGCGCCCGCCGGAGCGGCCGCGGCCCCGACGGCGCAGGTGGGCGGGCGGACGTGCGGGGAGGGCGCGCGGGGCCGGGCGGACGCCGGGCGGGAGGTATCGGCGGCGGAACCGGGCTGACTCGCGGGCCCGGTGAAAGGTACCCTGCGGCCGTGTCCTGGAAGCCGCTGCGTGTACTGACCCCCCGCTCGATCCTGCCTGCCTCGGCGGTGGTGCTGGTCCTTGCGGCCGGAGCGGCGGCACACGCGAACAAGCCGGTGCCGTTCGGCGACCGGGTGGCGGGACCGGGTGACGCGGGGGCGACTCCGGTCAACTCCGAGTCGCTCAGCTCGGCCGACCTCGACCTGCGGGTGGGCCCGGGCCTGGAGGCCTCCCACAAGCAGACCGGCGAGCACGCCTGGTCCTACCGCCGCGAGGGCGCCGAGGCGCTCTACCTGGCGATGGCCGGCGACAACGCCATTGTGGTCTGGGACGACGGCATGGTGACCTCGGTGCGGCCCGGCGACCACGAGGTGCGCTGGCACCGCGCGGTGCCCGGCCTGGCCGACTGGCTGCGCGGCGACGGCGAACCCGGCGCCGACAAGCGGACCGAGGCCCAGCGCAAGGCGCTCGCCACGCAGCGGGCCGCGGGCGCGCTGCACACCGTCCAGCGGGACGGCTCGCCCTGGCTGGCCCTGGTCACGCCGAACCTGACCATGGGCCTGCGCGACGCCGACGGCGACCTGCGCTACAACGACAAGCCCTCCGGCGGCTGCGTCTACGACCCGCTGCGCGCCGTCCACACCGACTACGCCGTGCTCATTCCGCGCACCTGCACGAACAGCAGCGGGCAGGCCGTGTCCGGCGGCATCACCGGCTACCGGCTGGACAGCAACGGCTGGGCGACGAGCACCGGCCCGAACGCCACGGTCAAGGTGCTGGACCGCAGCCGGGTGGAGATCACCGACGGCCCGATCGTCCCGCCCAGGGTGTTCGACACCAAGGCGGCGGCGCCCGAGACGCCCTGCGGCAGCGTGGACGCGCCGTTCGCCGCGGTCCGTCCGCAGGGCGGCTGCGCGGCGGACCCGTCGGCGCTCCTCCCGGCCGCGGGCGAGTCGGCGGCCGCCGGCACCGCCCCGGACGCCCCGGCGGCGGACTCCGCGGCGCCTGCGGGGGACCAGCCGGCCGGACAGCCGCAGTAGTCGCGGTCGTCGCGGTCGGTCGCGGGCCGCGGTCGTCTCCGGTCGCGGCCACCGGCTCGGCCCGCGGACGGCGGCCTCCGGCCCGGGGTGACGGCTTCGGCCCGGGGCGAGGCTTCGGTCCGACGTGATGGCCTCGCTCCGGGCGGCCCTCGGCCGGACCGGCGGGGCCCCGGTGCCCGGCGGATACCCCAGGCCGGTACATCTCCGGAGGCGACACACGGGGCCCGGTAGACTTGCCGCCATGGCTATCTTCTCCGGGCAATAGCGGGTGGCGGCGCCACGAGGGCCGCGCCGACCGCCGTTGAAGTCCCCCTCACGCCAACCCGGCCCCGGGTCCGTCGTACCCGGCCGCCCGCCCACGTCCCAGGAGTAGTCCTCAGCCATGATTTCCGCCAACGCCCTCGAACTGCGTGCCGGTGCCCGGATCCTGATCGAGTCCGCGAGTTTCAAGGTCGCCGCCGGCGACAGGATCGGTCTGGTCGGCCGCAACGGCGCCGGCAAGACCACGCTCACCAAGGTGCTGGCCGGCGAGGGCCTGCCCGCCGCCGGCACCGTCACCCGGTCGGGCGAGGTCGGCTACCTCCCGCAGGACCCGCGCACCGGTGACCTGGACGTCCTCGCCAAGGACCGCATCCTGTCCGCCCGCGGCCTCGACACCGTGCTGAAGAAGATGCGCGAGAACGAGGACCGGATGGCCAACGGCAAGGGCGCCACCCGGGACAACGCGATGAAGAAGTACGCCCGGCTGGAGACCGAGTTCCTCACCAAGGGCGGGTACGCCGCCGAGGCCGAGGCCGCCACCATCGCCGCCGCGCTGGGCCTGCCGGACCGCATCCTCGGCCAGCCGTTGCACACCCTCTCCGGCGGTCAGCGCCGCCGCGTCGAGCTGGCCAGGATCCTCTTCTCGGACTCCGACGTGCTGCTGCTCGACGAGCCCACCAACCACCTGGACGCCGACTCGATCGTCTGGCTGCGGGACTTCCTGAAGACGTACAAGGGCGGCTTCATCGTCATCTCGCACGACGTCGACCTGGTCGAGACGGTCGTCAACAAGGTGTTCTACCTGGACGCCAACCGCTCCTGCATCGACGTCTACAACATGGGCTGGAAGCAGTACCAGCAGCAGCGCGAGGACGACGAGAAGCGCCGCAAGCGCGAGCGGGCCAACGCCGAGAAGAAGGCCGCGACCCTCAACGCCCAGGCCGACAAGATGCGCGCCAAGGCGACCAAGACGGTGGCCGCGCAGAACATGGCCCGCCGTGCCGACAAGCTGCTCTCCGGCCTGGAGCAGGTGCGCCAGAGCGACAAGGTCGCCAAGCTGCGCTTCCCGGAGCCGGCCCCGTGCGGCAAGACCCCGCTGACCGCCAGCGGCCTGTCCAAGTCCTACGGCTCGCTGGAGATCTTCACCGACGTCGACCTGGCGATCGACCGCGGTTCGCGGGTCGTCGTGCTCGGCTTCAACGGTGCCGGCAAGACCACCCTGCTGCGGATGCTGGCCGGGGTGGAGCAGCCGGACACCGGCGAGGTGATCCCGGGCCACGGCCTGAAGATCGGCTACTACGCCCAGGAGCACGAGACGCTCGACCCGGACCGCAGCGTGCTGGAGAACATGCGCTCGGCCGCGCCGGACACCGACCTGGTGCAGATCCGCAAGATCCTCGGCTCCTTCCTGTTCTCCGGCGACGACGTCGACAAGCCGGCCGGGGTGCTCTCCGGTGGTGAGAAGACCCGTCTGGCGCTGGCCACCCTGGTGGTCTCCTCCGCCAACGTGCTGCTGCTCGACGAGCCCACCAACAACCTCGACCCGGCCAGCCGCGAGGAGATCCTGGGCGCGCTGCGCGAGTTCTCCGGGGCGGTCGTCCTGGTCACCCACGACGAGGGCGCGGTCGAGGCGCTCGACCCGGAGCGGATCATCCTGCTGCCGGACGGCGTGGAGGACCTCTGGAACCCGTCCTACGCCGATCTGGTCTCCTTGGCCTGACCGGAAGTAGACGCGAGATCCGCTTTTCGGATGAGAATATCTAGTCCTTTCGGCGTGTCCGGGAATGAAGTAGACCCGGATTCCGTTTAAGGACTTTCCGTCGGCCCGCCACTCGATCGTGGTCGGGCCGACGCTGCTGATCAGCTATTTCTCGGCGAACGGCGACTTCCACCCGGGGGCGTGCACTCTGTGTGAGCGCCCTGATGCGCTCGGATCACCACCGTAGGACCACGCATTTCCGACATCGACCTTGTCGAATGGGTGGCCAGGACGCGATGGATGGGTGATCATGGGAATCTGACCGAGCAACGCTACGAGGAGGCACGGGTGGCCGAGACTCTGAAAAAGGGCAGCCGGGTGACCGGTGCCGCGCGTGAGAAGCTCGCGGCCGATCTCAAGAAGAAGTACGACTCCGGGGCGAGCATTCGCGCTCTCGCGGAGGAGACCGGTCGTTCGTACGGCTTCGTGCACCGGATGCTGAGCGAATCCGGAGTCATTCTCCGGGGCCGCGGCGGTGCCACGCGGGGCAAGAACAAGGCAACTGCCGGGGCCGGGTCCTGACGGTTAGTCAGCCACCGGCTGGATGACGCGGCGGCAGGGCGCCGGCCGAGGAGACGGCAGCTGACCACCAGCTGGGCGTCCGCCCTCGGGTCGTGTGGACCGGCCGCCGATCGTCATGTCCGGGGTGTCGTCCGCCCCCCGTTCTTCACGTCCGTTCGTTTTCCTTTCGAGCTTCGCTCCGCTCCGCTTTCGCGTTCCGTCGAGCGCCGTGGGCCCCGTCGATCTTTTCGGGCCGGGGCCCCTGCCCTCGCGTCTCGAGTTTTGTTACTCTCCGGTAGCCAAGTCCCTCGCCACCGGAGGTTCCCGCATGACCGCTCCCGCCACCGACCCGCAGGCCCCGAGCTGGGAGCGCGACGGCGTCCGCCTGGAGATCGACGGTGAACTCGCCGTCGTCACCCTGTGCCTGCCCAAGCGGCGCAACGCCCAGTCGCCCGCGCTCTGGCGCGCCCTCACCGCGGCCGGCCGCGAGCTGCCCGGCAGCGTCCGAGTGGTGCTGCTGCGCGCGGAGGGCGTTTCCTTCTCCGCCGGGCTGGACCGGGCCATGTTCACCCCCGAGGGCATCCCGGGTGAGCCCACCTTCCTCCAGCTCGCCGCCTCCAGCGACCAGGAGCTGGACGACGCCATCGCCTCCTACCAGGAGGCCTTCACCTGGTGGCGCCGCCCGGACCTGATCTCCATCGCGGCGGTCCAGGGCCACGCCGTCGGCGCGGGCTTCCAGCTGGCCCTCGGCTGCGACCTGCGGGTGGTCGCCGAGGACGTCCGGTTCGCGATGAAGGAGACCTCGCTGGGCCTCGTCCCGGATCTGGCCGGCACCAAGCCGCTCACCGACCTCGTCGGCTACGCGCGGGCGCTGGAGATCTGCGCGACCGGCCGCTGGGTGGGTGCCGAGGAGGCCGCCGCGATCGGGCTGGCCAACCTGGCGGTGCCGGGCGAGGAACTGGACGCCGCCGCCCGCGACCTCGCGGCGGCCCTGCTGGCCGCTCCGCGCGGGGCCGTGATCGAGACCAAGGCCCTGCTGCAGGGGGCCGCCGGGCGCTCCTTCGACGAGCAGCGTTCGGCCGAACGGGCGGCGCAGGCCCGCCGACTGCGGGAGCTCGCCGGGATCGGCGACTGACCGCGCGGTGACGGCGCAGGGCCCGGCCCCGGGAGATCCTCCCGGGGCCGGGCCCTGCCCTTTGTGCGGGGCGGGGGCTTCCGTGCGGGGAGCCGGCCGTCGGCGCTCGGCGGGCGGGGTTCGTGGCGAAATGCCAGAGTTGTGGAGGCTTGCGATATAGCTGGAGCCGCACGACGGGAGAAGCGCCATGCCTGACACTCCGACGCCCGCGACCATGCACAAGCACACCAGCGGCGGCAGCGCCGCGACCGCCGGCCCGCCGCCGGGGGCCGGCGGCGGTACCAAGCCGGCCGGCGAGCGCGGCCGCACTGCGCTGGCCGTCGGCGTGGTGGAGAAGATCGCCGGGATGGCGGCCCGTGAGGTCGCCGGGATCCACGCGCTCGGCTCCGGGCTCGCCCGTACCTTCGGTGCGATGCGGGACCGGGTGCCCGGCGGCAAGCCCAGCGTCGGGCGGGGGATCAAGGCCGAGGTCGGCGAGAAGCAGACCGCGATCGACATCGCCCTGGTGGTCGAGTACGGCGTGGTCATTCCCGAACTCGCCCGCCAAGTGCGGGAGAACATCATCAACGCGGTCGAACGGATGACCGGCCTGGAGGTCGTCGAGGTCAACATTTCGGTCAACGACGTCCACCTCCCGGACGAACCGGAGTTCGAGGAGGAAGAGGTGCCGGAGACGGCGCCCGGGCAGCGGCCGAAGCTCAAGTAGCGCGTTCGGCGGGGCGGGGCGGGGCGGGGGCGGGTCGGGGTCGGGTTGTCGGCGGCTCGGCGATGGCTCGGCGGCGGTTGGCGGTGGGTTGGTGGCGGGTCGGATCAGGGCCGGACGAGGTAGCTGGAGACGAGGGAGTAGCGGATGAACCTGGCCATCATCGGCCTGGCGGCGGGTATGGCCCTCGGCTTCGCCGGGTACTTCGGCGGATTCGCGGCCTTCCTGCTGGTGGGCGCGCTCGGGCTGGTCGGCTTCGTGGTCGGGCGCCTGCTGGAGGGAGACATCGAGCTGGGCGACCTCGGGGACCTGCTCCGCGGCCGCGACCGGCGTCACTGATGGCGGGCGTCGCGTCCGGTCCGGGGCGGGTTGCGGTCCCTTCCCGTTCGGGCTCCGGTCCGGATTCCTCGGCGGTCCCCGGGTCGGGTTCCGCCGTGGGATCCGTGCCGGGCCGTCGGGGGCGGCTCCGGGTCGCCGACCGGGTGTACGCCCGGATCGCGGCCCGGGCCGCCCGGGAGGTGCTCGCCGATGCCTGGCCCGCCGGGCGGGCGAAGGGGGCGCCGCCGCATGTCTCGGTGACCGTACCGGGCAGCACGGTGACGGTCCGGGTGGAGCTCGAGCTGCCGTTCCCCTCGGACATCGCGGCGCTGGCCGGGGCGGTGCGGCAGCGGATCGCCGAACGGGTGGTGGGGCTGACCGGGACGAGGGTGTCGGAAGTGGTCGTCGTGGTCGAGAAGTTGGTGACGGGGGGCGCCTCGTGGGCGTGAACGAGGAGGATTCCGCGACGGCGGGCGTGGAAGGGGCGGCGCCGAAAGCCCGGCCGCGGAGGGTGAGACGGCTGCGGGCTCCGCGTACGGCCGCGGCGGCGCTGGTGGCGACCGGGGTGCTGGTGATGGCGGGGGCACTGCTGTACGACGTGATCGCGGTGCGGGTGGGGCAGCCGGCGCGGCGGTGGCGGGCACAGATCGCGGACGAGCTGGCGACACGCCACCTCGACGACCTGGGAGTGCTGGTGGGGGCCGGAGTGGCGACCGCACTCGGTGGGTGGTTGCTGTGGCTGGCCGTCGCGCCAGGGCTGCGGCGGTGGCTCGTGCTGCGTCCGTACGGGGGGACGTCGGCGGCCATCGACCGGGCCGGGGTCGGGCACCTGTTGGCGGACCGGGCGGCGGGCCTGGACGGGATCGACCACCTGCGGATCCGGGTCGGTCGGCGGCGGGTCTGGATCTCGCTGGCGGGGGTGGCGGATCCGGCGTTGGTGCAGCGGCAGCTGCGGGACGAGCTGGAGCGGGTGGGGCTGGGGCGGCCGTTGCGGCTGGACGTGCGGATGGCACGAGGGGCCGCCGGCGCGGTGGGGGAGGACTTCGGTGCGGGGACGGGCGCGGGGACGGGTGGCGGCGCGGGTCGCGGTGAGGGGGTGGCGGGGTGAGGAGGACGGTCGTCAACCGGGTGCTGCTGGGGCTGGTGGGTGCGGTGCTCTTGGGCGTCGGGGTGCTGGTGTTGGCGGGCGGGCTCGACCTGTACCGGCGGCTGGGCGTACATCCGCCGGACTGGTGGCCGCTCACCTCGCCCGACCAGCCGGTGGTGAGCGCGCGTTCGCGGCGGCAGTGGGTGGCGTCGGCGTGGTGGTGGCCGACGGTGATCGGCGGGTTGGCCGTGCTGGTGGCCGGGATGGCGTGGTGGCTGGTCGCGCAGCTGCGGCGCAGCGGGCTGCCGAGCATCGCGGTGCCGACGCCGGGCGTGAGCGGGCTGCGACTGCGGATCGGTGCGCGGGCGCTGGAAGAGGCGCTGGAGAACGGGACGGTGGTGCTGCCGGAGGTCGAGCGGGCCGGGGTGCGGCTGGTGCGGGCACCGAGGCATCCGCGGTTGCGAGGCGCGGTGCGGTTGCGGCCGGGCGGGGATCCGGCCGCGCTGGTGGAGCACTTCGAGGACGGGCCCCGGGCGGATGCGTGCGGGAGCCTGCGGCTGGCGGAGTTGCCGGCCGATCTGCGCATCCGGGTCCTGCAGGCGGCCCCCGCCGAGCCGCGGCACGGGTGGGGGCGGCGGGGTCGGCGGGGGCGTCGGCAGTCGAGGGTGGAGTAGTCGGGACGGAGTAGCCGGGACTGACTGATCGGGATCGATTGGTCAGGAATGAGTGATTGGGAGTTGCGAGGGCGTCAGAGGGTGCGGAGGGCGCCGCCGTCGACGGGGACCATGAGGCCGGTCAGGTAGGAGGCGGCGGGGGACAGCAGGAAGGCGGCGACCTTGCCGAACTCCTCGGGGGCGCCGTACCGGCCCAGCGGGATGGTGGCGGTGGCCTTGGCGCGAGCGGCCTCGGGGTCGGGGGTGAGGCCGTCGAGCTCGCGGACCCGGTCGGTGTCGATCCGGCCCGGGAGCAGGCCGAGCACACGGATGCCGCGGGGGCCGAGCTCGTCGGCGAGGGACTTGGCGGCCATGGCGAGGCCCGGGCGCAGGCCGTTGGAGATGCCGAGGCCCGGGATCGGCTGGCGGACCGAGCTGGAGAGCACGAAGGCGATCACACCGCCCTCGGGGAGCGCGGCGGCGGTGGCGCGGGCGAGCCGGAGGGCACCGAGGAAGACGGACTCGAAGGCGTCGCGCCAGGCGTCCTCGGGGGTGGTCTCGACGGGGCCCGCCTGGGGGCCGCCGACGCTGATCAGGATGCCGTCGAGACGGCCGAAGTGGTGCCGGGCCTCGGAGATGAGGCGCTCGGGGGTGTCGGGGTCGGCGTTGTCGGCGACGAGGCCCCGGGCGGTGCCGAGGGTCCCGAGTTCGGCGACGGCGGTGTCGACGGCCTGCTGGGTGCGGCCGCTGACGAGCACGCGGGCGCCGTCGGCGGCGAGTTCGCGGGCGCCGGCGAGGCCGAGGCCTCGGGTGGCGCCGGTGACGATGTAGGCCTTGTCTTTCAGTCCGAGATCCATGGGGACATAGTGCCCGGTGGGGGTTGGGGTTCGAGGGGTGGGCTCTCGGCATGGTTGGGCCGAGGGCGGTTCCGGGGGCGGTTCCGGGGGTGGGGGGAGGCCGCCGCCCGGTGGGGTCGGGTGAGGGGTGATCGGAAGCCGGGGCAGGGCTGGCGTTGACGTCGGGGGGAAGGTTTACGGTCGTTGCCGGAAGTGCGGGAGGAGTGGTTCGGCGTGCGGATCGGGGAGTTGGCGGAGCGGGCGGGGACGACCACGCGGGCGTTGCGGTACTACGAGCAGTTGGGATTGTTGCCGGCCCGGCGGGCGGGCAACGGGTACCGGGCGTACGACGAGGGGGATCTGCGGTTGCTGCGGGAGATCCGGATGTTGCAGGACTTCGGGTTCGGGCTGGAGGAGACCAGGCCGTTCGTGGAGTGCCTGCGGGCGGGGCACCCGGAGGGGGACTCCTGTCCGGCCTCTCTGGAGGTGTACCGGCGGAAGTTGGGGGAGCTGGACGAGTGCATCGCCCGGCTCCAGGAGGTGCGGGCGCAGGTGGCGGGGCAGTTCGATCGGGCCGTGCGGGCACGGGACGAGTTGGCCGCCGTCCGGGAGCCGCCCCGCTGTGAACTGGTGAAGGAGTAGACGGTGGTGGAGATCACGGGTGTGCCGGCGGTGACGGACGACACGTTCGCCGCGGAGGTGCTGGCGGCCGAGGGCCCGGTGCTGGTGGACTTCACGGCGGACTGGTGCCCGCCGTGCCGGATGATGGCGCCGGTGCTGGCGGACATCGCGCGGGAGGAGGCGCACCGGTTGCGGGTGGTGAGCGTGGACGTGGACCGCAACCCGCGGACGCAGGCGGCGTACGGGGTGTTGTCGATGCCGACGCTGATGGTGTTCCGGGGCGGGCAGCCGGTGCGGTCGGTGGTGGGGGCGCGGGCGAAGGCGCGGTTGCTGCGGGAGCTGGACGACGTGCTCTAGGCGGGGGCGGCTTCGAGCTAGGCGGGGACGGCCTCGAGCGGGACCTCGGCTTCGGCGGCCTGCTTGGCGCGGTCCTTGGCCTCGCGGCGGGCGAGGACCCAGACGCCGACCGGGATCATCGCGGTGAACAGCCACCACTGGATCGCGTAGGCCATGTGCGGGCCGATGTCGGAGTGGTTGGGCTCGGGGATCAGCTGGGGCTGGTCGGCCGGGGCCGGGGTGGTGCCGGTGAGTTCGAGGTAGCCGCCGAGGAGGGGGACGCCGGTCCGCTTGGCCTGCTCGTCGGTGTTGATCAGGTTGAACTGGCGGTCCGGCAGGCCGGTGCGGTCCTTGATGCCGCTGGCGCCGTACGTCTCCTCGGCGCGCAGGCGGCCGGTGAGGGAGACCTCGCCGGCGGGGGCGGCCGGGACGGGGGGGTACTCGGTGGCCCCGTCGCCGGAGGCGACCCAGCCGCGGTTGACCAGGACGGTGCCCTTGCCGTCGGCGAGCTGGAACGGGGTCACGACGAAGTAGCCGATGGTCCCGCTGGAGTCGGTCCGCTTGCGGACCACGAACTCGTGTGCCGGGTCGTACTGACCGGTGGCGGTCGCCGCGCGCCAGGTGAGGTCCTTGGGGACCGCGAAGCCGGGGGTCGGCGACAGGGTGTCGAAGGGGACCGGCGCGGCCGTGAGGGCCTGGCCGATCAGCTCGTTCCGGGCCACCCGTGCCTCGTGGCGGTGCAGCTGCCAGAAGCCCAGCTTGATCGTCGCGGGGATCAGCAGCAGTGCGACCAGCATGGTGATCAACCACTGTCGGGTCAGCAGAAAACGGTACACATGGGAACGGTACGCCGACCTCACAACCGGCTCACGCACCGGGGTGCGGGGCGACCTCGCGCAGCAGCTGGAGGAAGGCGTCCTCGCCGACGACGGGGGTGCCGACCTCGCGGGCCTTGCGGGCCTTGCCGCTCCAGCTGTCCGGTTCGTTGGTGACCAGCAGGCTGGTGAGGCGGCTCACGGAAGTGGCGATGTGCAGTCCGGCCTCGACCGCGCGGTCCTCCAGGACCTCGCGGTCGGTGGCGGTGTCGCCGGTGATGGCCACCCGCATGCCCTGGACCAGCGGCTTGCCGTCCTCCCAGCGCCCCGGGTTGGGGTACGGGCAGGGCCGGCGCTTCTTGGCCTGGCGGTACGTGGCGCCGGTCCAGCCGGTGCGGCTCGGGCCGGCGGGCTCCTCCTCGCCGAGGTCGGTGACCGCGACGCAGTTCTGCAGCGGCAGCGGCACGCCGCCGTCACGGGCGAGGTGCAGGCTGGGGCGGAAGGCCTCGGCGAGCACCCGGGCGTCGTCCAGGGCGTTGTGGGCGTGGCGCTGCTGGACGCCGAAGTGGGCGGCGAGCGAGGACAGCTTGCCGTTGGGCAGCGGCAGCCGCAGGTCGCGGGAGAGGACCATGGTGCACAGCCGCTGCTCGACCGGGGCGCGCAGGCCGGCCCGGGAGAACTCGCGGGAGATCATGTTCCAGTCGAACAGCGCGTTGTGCGCGACCAGGACGCGGTTGCGCAGACGCGCGGCGAACTCGTCGGCGATCTGCGGGAAGGTCGGGGCGGTGGCGAGCAGTTCGGCGGTGAGGCCGTGGATCCAGACCGGGCCCGGGTCCCGTCCGGGGTTGACCAGGGTGTACCAGTGGTCGACGACGTCGCCGTCCGGGTCCAGCTGGTAGACGCCCGCCGAGATGACGCGGTCGGAGCGGCCGAGACCGGTGGTCTCGACGTCGACGACCGCGAAGCCCCGGGAGGGGTCGGCGGAGCGCTGCGCGGGGACCGGCGCGGTCCGCGGCACTCCGTACGTCTCGGGCTGGATCGGTTGCATGGTCCAACAGGATAAGGGGCCGGGCGGGGGGTTCCGGCCGGAATGATCCGATGGACCGGCCGGAATAGAGTGGTCGCGGGGGGTGTCGTACACCTGGTCGAAACCGTTCAGCTAAGGAACAGCGCATGCGTGCCACCGTGATTCACGGCCCCAAGGACATCCGGATCGAGGAAGTCCCGGACCCGGTGATCCAGCACCCGACGGACGTGGTGCTCCGGGTGGTGAACGCCTGCATCTGCGGCAGTGACCTGTGGGCCTACCGTGGGGTCGCGCACCGGGTGGCCGGGCAGCGGATCGGGCACGAGTTCCTCGGGGTGGTCGAGGAGGCCGGCGCCGAGGTGCGCGGCTTCGTCAAGGGCGACCTGGTGGTGGCACCGTTCGTCTGGTCGGACGGGACGTGTGACTTCTGTCTCGAAGGCCTCCAGACCTCCTGCCCGCACGGCGGGTTCTGGGGGCAGGTCGGTTCGGACGGCGGCCAGGGCGAGGCGGTGCGGGTGCCGTTCGCGGACGGGACGCTGGTGAAGCTGCCGAAGGAGGCGGCGGGCGACGAGAAGCTGCTGCCCGGGCTACTGGCACTGTCCGACGTGATGTCGACCGGACACCACGCGGCGGTCTCGGCGCGGGTGCGGCCCGGCGCGACGGTCGCGGTGGTCGGCGACGGTGCGGTGGGCCTGTGCGGCGTCCTGGCGGCGCACCGGCTGGGCGCGGGCCGGATCATCGCGCTGGGCCGGCACACGGCCCGTACCGAGCTGGCCCGTCGCTTCGGCGCGACGGACGTGGTGGCGGAGCGCGGCGAGGCCGCGGTCGAGGCGGTGAAGGAGCTGACCGGCGGTCAGGGCGCGCACGCCGTCCTGGAGGCGGTCGGTACCGAGGAGTCGATGCGGACGGCCGTCTCGATCGCCCGGGACGGCGGCGCGGTGGGCTACGTCGGGGTGCCGCACGGAGGCAGCGCGGGCGTCGACATCGGTCAGATGTTCGGCCGAAACGTTTCGTTGAACGGCGGAGTCGCCCCGGCCCGCGCGTACATCCCCGAACTGCTGCCGGACGTGCTCTCGGGCGCCATCGAGCCGGGGCTGGTCTTCGACCGCACCGTCGGCCTGGACGACGTTCCGGACGGCTACCGCGCGATGGACGACCGCTCGGCCCTGAAGGTGCGGATCGCGTTCTGAGTCCTCGGCCTCCCGGGACCGGGGGGGGGGGGGGGGGGGGGGGGGGGGGGGGGGGGGGGGGGGGGGGGGGGGGGGGGGGGGGGGGGGGGGGGGGGGAGGGTACTCTCGTACTTTCTCCCCCCCCCCCCCCCCCCCCCGCCCCCCCCCCCCCCCCCCCCCCCCCCCTCCCACCCCCCCCCCCCCCCCCCCCCCCCCCCCCCCCCCCCCCCCCCCCCCCCCCCCCCCCCCCCCCCCCCCCCCCCCCGGTGCCGTGTTCCGGGTGGGGCTGGAGGGGCGGGGCATCACTGGGATGGGCTGTTTTTCGGCCAATCGGATGGTGCGAGGGGGTGAACGGTCGACTGATCGCGGTCAACCCCTTCCGGGGTGGGCGGGACGCTCCTAGCATTGCGCGGCGCGCACCAGACCTGTGATGCCCCTCACGCTCGACCGTTCCCCCGTGTGACACATACGCCGAAGGAGTGAGGAGACAGCGTGGATTCGCCGCCGCTCACCACCACCGCCGCCACGGAAGCCCAAGTCATCGACGAAAGCGAGGAGTTCCGCACCCTGCGGCGCTCGTTCCGAAGCTTCGCCTTCCCGGTCACCATCGGCTTCGTGCTCTGGTACCTGCTCTACGTCCTGCTCTCCTGCTACGCCCCGGGACTGATGCGCACCAAGGTCCTCGGGCACGTCAACGTGGCCCTGGTGCTCGGGCTGCTGCAGTTCGCGACCACCTTCGCCATCGCCGCCTGGTACGCCCGCTACGCGGACCGGCGGATCGACCCCGCCGCCGCGGCGATCCGCGAGGCGCACGGCGCCGTCGTCCACGCCCCCCGGGAGTCCGCCGAATGACTCTGCTCGCCAGCTCCGCCACCGAGCACCGCGGCCTGACGATGGCCCTGTTCGGCGTGTTCGTCCTGGCCACCCTCGGCATCACCGTCTGGGCCGGGCGGCAGACGAGGAGCGCCTCCGACTTCTACGCGGGCGGCCGCGGCTTCACCGGCTTCCAGAACGGCCTGGCCATCTCCGGCGACTACATGTCCGCCGCCTCCTTCCTCGGCATCGCCGGGACCATCGCGCTCAGCGGCTACGACGGCTTCCTCTACTCGATCGGCTTCCTGGTCGCCTGGCTGGTCGCCCTGCTGCTGATCGCCGAACCGCTGCGCAACTCCGGCCGCTTCACGATGGCGGACGTGCTCGCGTTCCGGATGCGCCAGCGCCCGGTGCGCACCGCGGCGGGCGTCTCCACCATCGTGGTGTCGATCTTCTACCTGCTCGCCCAGATGGTCGGAGCCGGCACCCTGGTGGCCCTGCTGCTGGGGGCCGAGGGGAGTGCCGCCAAGCGCTGGACCATCGTCGGGGTCGGCGCGCTGATGATCGTCTATGTGGTGATAGGAGGGATGAAGGGCACCACCTGGGTGCAGATCGTCAAGGCGGTGCTGCTGATCGTCGGCGCCGCGCTGATGACCGTCCTGGTGCTGGCCAAGTACCACTTCAACCCCTCCGAACTGCTCGGCGCGGCGGCGAGCGCGAGCGGCAAGGGCGAGGCCTTCCTCCAACCGGGGCAGAAGTACGGCACCGGCACCGCCAAGCTCGACTTCATCAGCCTGGGCATCGCGCTGGTGCTCGGCACCGCCGGCCTGCCGCACATCCTGGTCCGCTTCTACACCGTGCCCACCGCCAAGGCGGCCCGGAAGTCGGTGCTCTGGGCGATCGGCATCATCGGCGTCTTCTACCTGATGACCCTGGCGCTCGGCTTCGGCGCGGCCGCGCTGGTCGGCTCCAAGGCGATCAAGGCGGCCAACGCGGCGGGCAACACCGCGGCCCCACAACTGGCCGAGGCGCTCGGCGGAGGCGTCGGGACCACCGGCGGCGCGATCCTCCTCGCGGTGATCTCGGCCGTCGCCTTCGCCACCATCCTGGCCGTCGTCGCCGGGCTCACGCTCGCCTCCTCGGCCTCCTTCGCCCACGACCTCTACGCCAACGTGATCCGGCGCGGGAAGGCGAGCGAGCGGGAGGAGGTGCTGTCGGCGAAGTGGGCCGCGGTCGCGATCGGCGCGGTGGCGATCGTGCTCAGCCTCTTCGCGGACAAGCTCAACACCGCCGCCCTCGTCGCCCTGGCCTTCGCGGTCGCCGCCTCGGCGAACCTGCCCACCCTGCTCTACTCGCTGTTCTGGAAGCGGTTCACCACCGTCGGCGCCGTCAGCTCGGTCTACGCCGGCCTGGTCACCTCGGTGGTGCTGGTGGTCTTCTCCCCGGTGGTCTCCGGCGCGAAGACCTCGCTCTTCCCGCACTCCGACTTCCACTGGTTCCCGCTGGAGAACCCCGGCCTGGTCTCCATCCCGGTCGGCTTCCTGGCCGGCTGGCTCGGCACGCTGCTGTCCACGGAACGCCCCGATCCGGCGAAGTACGCTGAACTGGAGGTCCGCTCACTGACCGGGCTGGGCGCCCACTGATCGTCCCGCGATGACTATGCTGGCCCGGCCCGCCGTGACGGTGGCCGGGCCGGCCGCATCTCGGGGAAGGACGCACGTGCTGCTCGACACCTTCGGACGCCAGGCCGTCGACCTGCGGGTCTCCCTCACGGACCGGTGCAACCTCCGCTGCACCTACTGCATGCCGGAGGAGGGCCTGCAGTGGCTGGCCAAGCCGGACCTGCTGACCGACGAGGAGATCGTCCGGCTGGTCACCGTCGCCGTGCGCGACCTGGGCGTGCGCGAGGTCCGCTTCACCGGCGGCGAGCCGCTGCTGCGCCCCGGGCTGGTCGCCGTCGTCGCCGCCTGCTCGGAGCTGGAGCCGCGCCCGGAACTCTCGCTGACCACCAACGGCATCGGGCTGGCCCGCACCGCGACGGCGCTGCGCGAGGCCGGCCTCGACCGGGTCAACGTCTCGCTGGACACCCTCGACCCCGAGGTGTTCCACACCCTCACCCGCCGCCACCGCCACCAGGACGTGCTGGACGGGCTGGCCGCCGCCGAGGCCGCCGGGCTGGCGCCGGTGAAGCTCAACGCGGTGCTGATGCGCGGGGTCAACGACCACGAGGCGGCTGACCTGCTGGCCTGGTGCCTGGAGCGGGGCTACGAGCTGCGCTTCATCGAGCAGATGCCGCTGGACGCCCAGCACGGCTGGGACCGCGCGTCGATGGTCACCGCGACGGAGATCCTGGACCTGCTGCGGGCCCGCTTCACGCTCACCCCCGAGCCGTCCGCCCGCCGGGGCGCGGCACCCGCCGAGCGCTGGCTGGTGGACGGCGGCCCCGGCCGGGTGGGCGTGATCGCCTCGGTCACCCGGCCGTTCTGCCGGGCCTGCGACCGCACCCGGCTGACCGCCGACGGCCAGGTGCGCAACTGCCTGTTCGCGACCGGCGAGACCGACCTGCGCACCGCGCTGCGCTCGGGCGCGGACGACGCCGAACTGGCCGCGCTGTGGCGGGCGGCGATGTGGGGCAAGAAGGCCGGGGCCGGGATCGACGACCCGGAGTTCCTCCAGCCCGAGCGGCCGATGTCCGCGATCGGCGGCTAGGCCGGCTTCCCGGAACCCTCGGTGCTCGCGGTGCTCTCGGAGGCCTCGGGGGTCCACTCGGTGAAGGCGACGACCTCCTTGAGGAAACCGCGCACCCCGAGGAACTGGGACAGGTGCTCGCGGTGCTCGTCACAGGCGAGCCAGGTCTTGCGGCGGTCCGGGGTGTGCAGCTTGGGGTTGTTCCACACCAGCACCCAGCCGGCGTCCGCCCGGCAGCCCTTGGCGGAGCAGATCGGCGTCTGCGGGGTTTCCATCGGGCCGTCCTCAACGATTGGCGGGTACGTCTGCGCCGCCAGTCTGTCACGCCCGCCCGGGCCGAACGGATCCGTCCGGGCATGACGACGCCGGGCAGCCACGGGGGGAGCCGCCCGGCGTCGGTCCGTCGCTCCGACGGGGGATGCGGAGCGCGTACGCAGTATGTCACGCGAAGACCCGGGGTTGGGGAGGTCTTGCATGATTAATCTGAGCTTCTTCTGAGCTTTCTCCGGGCCGGACGGGGGTGAAGCGGCATGAAACGGACGGTCAGTCCACGTCCTGTGAAGGATCGGTGGGAGCGGCCTTTGCCTCTCCTGTACCGGCCTTCGCGGCCGCTCCACCCGTCCCGCCCGCCCCACCCCTCCCGCCGGGGCCGAGCATCAGCGGGGTGTCGAGCGGGATGTCGAAGGTGCTCGGCAGCCCCGGGGCCCGCTCCCGGCCCGCGTTGGCGATCAGCACCGCGAAGTACGGCAGCAGCACGGCGCCCGCCAGCGCGGCGAACGCCAGGATCCGCTGGACGTCCCACAGCACCACGGCGAGCAGCACGCAGGCCGTACGGACCAGCATCGAGATGACGTAACGGCGCTGGCGTCCCCGGACGTCCTCGGTGAGGCTGCTGCGCGCCCCGGTGATCCGGAAGACCTGCCCGCCGTCGGCGCTCTTGCCCATGTGTCCTACCGCCCTCGTCACGCACCCGCGCGCCTGGCCGCGCGGCCTCCTCACGGTACGCCCGGCCACGGGCGGCGACGAGACCGGGTGGGCCGGACCCACCCGGTCGGGTACGCGAAGGGCCTGTCCGGCGGAGCGGACAGGCCCTTCGGTCGGGGCGCCGGCGAGGCGGCGCGGCCCGGTCGGCTACGAGCGCCGGGAGAGGTACTGCGGGGGCACGGCGTCGGTGAGCCAGACGCCGTTCTCGCTGAGCCGGAACTCGTGGCCGGCCGCCGTCATCGCCGCCGCGTTCACGGTCAGCACCACAGGACGGCCGTGCCGGGCGCCGACCCTGGTCGCCGTCTCGGTGTCCGCCGAGAGGTGGACGTCCTGGCGGGCCATCGGGCGCAGCCCCTCGTGGAAGATCGCCGCCAGGTGCCGGTCGGCGGTGCCGTGGTAGAGCACGGACGGCGGAACCGTGGCGGCCAGACCGAGGTCGACCGCCACCGTGTGGCCCTGGTTGGCGCGGATCGAGAGACCGTCCGGGGAGTAGCCGAAGCGGCGCTTGTTGTTGGTCGCCACGACGTGGTCCAGCTCGGCCCGGGTGAGTGGCCTGCCTCGGGCCGCGAGCGCGGTGAGCAGCTCGTCGACCCGGACCCAGCCGGCCCCGTCCAGCGTGATCCCCACCAGCCCGGGCTCGTGCCGCAGGATGCGCGACAGCATCTTGCTCGACCTGACCAGGCGCTTCTCGTCCATCATGTCTCTCGTATCCCCCGTAGGTCAGTGGCTAAGAGGCCTGGCTGACCGAACTCATGTTGAAGTCCGTGACACGCACGGGTGGCATCGCGGTGCGGGTGACGACGTCGCTCCACTCGCGGGGCAGGCAGCGTTCGGTGCGGCCCACCTCGGTGATCCGGTCCAGCAGGTCCACCGGGGACTCGTTGAACCGGAAGTTGTTGACCTCGCCGACGACCTCGCCGTTCTCGACCAGGTAGACGCCGTCCCGGGTGAGGCCGGTGAGCAGCAGCGTCGCCGGGTCCACCTCGCGGATGTACCAGAGGCAGGTGAGCAGCAGGCCGCGCTCGGTGCGGGCGATCATCTCGTCCAGCGTCGGCGCCGACTCCTGGTCGGCCGTCTCCAGCACCAGGTTGTCGATCGCCGGGCGCAGGGGCAGGCCGGTGAGGGCGGCCGCGTGGCGACTGGTGATCAGGTCGTTCAGCACACCGTCGCGGATCCACTCGGTGGCGGCGATCGGCTGGCCGTTGTCGAAGACGGAGAAGTCCCCGCCGGTGGAGTGGGTCAGCACGAACGGCGCGGCCTCCAGGCCGGGCTCGCGCGGGTCCGAGCGCAGCGTCAGCGGCAGGGAGCTGAGCTTGTCGCCGAGCCGGGTGCCGCCGCCGGGCTTGGAGAAGACCGTCCGGCCCTCCTGGGCGTCCCGGCCGCCGGCGTTCCAGTTGAGGACGACCAGCAGGTCGGCGACGGCCGAGGGCGGCAGGAGCGTCTCGTACCGGCCGGCCGGCAGGTCCACCTTGCGGGCGCCCCAGCCGAGCCGCCTGGTCAGCCCGGTGTGCAGGGCGGTGAGGTCGACGTCGGCGAAGTCCCGGGTGGCGGCGCCCACCCAGGCCGAGCCGGAGAGGTCGGCGGTCTTGGCGTTGATCTCGACCATGCCGGTGGGCTGGTCGTGGCGCAGCCGCAGGCCGGTGGAGCTGCCCAGGTAGCTGGAGGTCATTTCGTGCCGGGCGAAGCCGTACAGCAGTTCGCCCTGGGCGGCGGCGCGGGCGAAGGCCTCGCCGAGGGCCGGGCCGAAGGCGTCGAACACCTCGATGGAGGTGAGCGCCGGCGGCTCCGTGAAGTCCGGCGAGGAGGGCTGGTCGGCGATCAGCGGCTGGGCGTCCTCGGCCGGTCCGGCCGCGCGGGCGGCCTCCTCGGCGGCCCGCACCAGGCCCTCCACCTCCTCCGCGGTGACGGCCTCGCGGGAGACCACACCGGAGGCGGTGCCCTCGGCGCCCGCCACGGTGGCGATCACGGTGAGGCGGCGGCCGCGGGTGACGCCGTTGGTGGTCAGCGCGTTGCCGGCCCAGCGCAGGTTGGCGGTGGACTCCTCGTCGGCGATCACCACGCAGCCGTCGGCGCGGGAGAGGCCGAGCGCCAGCTCGACGAGTTCGTGGGGCTGCTTCGCGGTCATCAGTGACCCGCCTCCTGCTGGGTGTTGAGCACGTTGACGTTGCGGAACAGCGCCGACGGGCAGCCGTGGCTGACCGCCGCGATCTGACCGGGCTGCGCCTTTCCGCAGTTGAAGGCACCGCCGAGGAGGTAGGTCTGCGGGCCGCCGACCGCCGCCATCGAGCCCCAGAAGTCGGTGGTGGTGGCCTGGTAGGCGAAGTCCTTGACCTGGCCGGCGAGCTCGCCGTCCTTGATCGCGTAGGCACGCTGCCCGGTGAACTGGAAGTTGTACCTCTGCTGGTCGATCGACCACGAACGGTCGCCGACGATGTAGAGGCCGTTCTCGACCTGGGCGAACAGGCCCTCGGTGTCCGGGCCGTCGGCGGCGGGCTGCAGCGAGACGTTGGCCATCCGCTGCACCGGGACGTGCGAAGGGGAGTCGGCGAACGCGCAGCCGTTGGAGCGCTCGAAGCCCTTCAGCCTGGCGATGCCGCGGTCCAGCTGGTAGCCGACCAGGACGCCGCCCTTGACCAGGTCCCAGGACTGGGTGGCCACGCCCTCGTCGTCGTAGCCGATGGTGGACAGGCCGTGCTCGGCGGTGCGATCGCCGGTGACGTGCATCAGCTCGGAGCCGTACTTCAGCGAGCCGAGCTGGTCGAAGGTGGCGAAGGAGGTGCCGGCGTAGGCGGCCTCGTACCCGAGCGCGCGGTCCAGCTCGGTGGCGTGGCCGATCGACTCGTGGATGGTCAGCCAGAGGTTGGTCGGGTCGATGACCAGGTCGTAGCGGCCCGCCTCCACGCTCGGGGCCCGCATCTTCTCGCCCAGCAGGACGGGCAGTTCCGCGAGCTCGGCGTCCCAGTCCCAGCCGGTGCCCGTGACGTACTCGTAGCCGCGGCCGACCGGCGGGGCGAGCGTCTGCATCGAGTCGAAGGCGCCGGTGCGCTCGTCGACCGAGGTGGCCTCCAGGTCGGAGTGCACCCGGATCCGCTGCTGGGTCGTCACCGTTCCGGCGGTGTCCGCGTAGAACTTGTTCTCCTGGACGGTGCGCAGGGCTGCCTGGACGTGCGAGACGCCCTCGGCCGCCAGCAGCCGGGAACTGCGCTCGGCGAGCAGCGCCGTCTTCTCGGCGTCCGGCACCTCGAAGGGGTTGACCTCGTACGCGGAGACCCAGGTGACGTCGCGGTACACCGGCTCGTCGGCCAGCTCGACCCGCTCGGCGGTGCCGGCCGCCCGGCTGATCCCGCCGGACAGGCGGGCCACCGCGACGGCCTGCTCGGCGACCCGGGCCGCCGCATCGGCGGTCAGGTCGACACCGGCGGCGAAGCCCCAGGCGCCGTCCAGAAGCACCCGGACGGCGTAACCGAGCTGCACGCTGTCGGAGGTGCCGGCGGGACGCGCGTCACGCAGCCGCCAGGAGGCGCTGCGGATCCGCTCCAGCCGGAAGTCGGCGTGGCTCACGCCCAGTTCGCGGGCCCGGGTGAGGGCGGCGTCGGCGAGGGGCCGCAGCGGCAGGGCGAGGAACAGCGGGTCGACGGCGCGCCCGTGCGGGGCGCCGGAGCGATCGGCCGGAGGGATCGGAGGCAATCGGGCTCCCAGGTCGCGGAGGGTGGCGGTGCGGCGCCACAGGGGCGCCCGCACCGCATCATTTCCCGTCCACCCGGTTTCCGGCCAGCGCATTACGACCGCTGCGCCGCGGTTTCGGACGCGCCGTCCGAAACCGGCACCGTCCGACCGGTGGTGCCGTCTGACCAGCGGGGCCGGTGCCACCGGCCTGTGGGTGCGGGCCGTCAGTCGACGCTCTCCCACCAGCCGTCCAGCTCCGGCGGGTTGTCGACGTCGACCCGCTCGCCGGGCCGCGGCACGGCCAGCGGGACGGCCTGCTCCTTGGCGGCCTTCACCAGCCGCTCGACCGGCTCGGACCACGGGTGCAGGCCCAGGTTGAAGGTGCACCAGTGGACGGGCACCAGCAGGCCGGCGGCCAGGTCCCGGTGCGCGAGGACGGCGTCCTCCGGGGTCATGTGGATGTCCGCCCAGGCCGCGTCGTAGGCGCCGATCTGGACCAGCGCGGCGTCGAACGGGCCGTGCTGCGCGCCGATCCGGGCGTAGCCCTCGAAGTAGCCGGAGTCGCCGGTGTAGAAGACCTTGCGGTTCGGGCCGGCGACCACCCAGGAACCCCACAGGGTGGTGTTGCGGGTCAGCCCGCGGCCGGAGAAGTGGTGCGCCGCGGTGAGGGTGAGCACCAGGTCGCCCAGGGTGCAGGTCTCGTCCCAGTCCAGCTCGATGATCCGGTGCTCGGGGACGCCCCAGCGGCGCAGGTGGGCGCCGATGCCGAGCGGCACCGCGAACGGCGCGGACTGGCTGCGCACCAGGCGCTTGACCGTCACCATGTCCAGGTGGTCGTAGTGGTCGTGCGAGATCAGCACCGCGTCGACCTGCGGCAGCTCCTCCAGCTCGACCGGCACCGGGTGCAGCCGCTTGGGGCCGACGTGCGCGGCGGGGGAGCAGCGGTCGCTCCAGATCGGGTCGAACAGCACCCGGAAGCCCTCGATCTCCACCAGCGCGGAGGCGTGCCCGTACCAGGTGACCTCCACGCCCTCGGCGGCCGGCCCGGCCGGGACGGCGGGGCGGACCGTCGGAACCGGACGCGAGGGGACACGGCCGGCCCGCTCGAACAGCATCCGGCGGGCGGTGGCGCCGTCGAAGCCGGGGGCGCCGGCGGTGCGGGCGAGCGCGGAGGGCGCGTTGTGGAAGACACCGTCGCGGTACTGCGGGGAGTTGCGCACCCGCTCCTCGCGCTCGCCGTCCGGCCGCCGCCCGAACGCCGCCGGGAGGTCGCGCAGAGACCAGGCGGCCGCCCCCAGGCCGGCCGCCAGGGCGGTGAGGGCCAGCAGTCGTCCGCGTCGGTGGGTGCTCCCGGGCCGTGCCTTGGTCATCCGCTCTGCCTTCGTCGCTCACCGGGATGCTCGGGGATCGGTACGGCAGGTCCCGGGCCGGCCCGCACCACGGGGGCAACGGGTGCGCCCGCCCGTGTGGTTCCCGTACAGTCGCCCCGATCCGGGCAGCGCCCGGGCCTGGGCGATGTCCGTCGCCGGGGCGGCGCAGGCGGGTGCGGATTGTCGGATTGCGACAGATCCGCCGGGGTCGCGCTGTGGGAGACCGATGCGCCGCCGCCGCCGACCGCCCGATAGCGTCACATTGCGTGCGCATTCCGACGTACGCGCTCACACACGGAGAGAGGTGGATCGTTGAGCCGCTCGGTTCTCGTCACCGGAGGAAACCGGGGCATCGGCCTCGCGATCGCCCAGGCCTTCGCCGAGGCGGGCGACAAGGTGGCCATCACCAGCCGCTCGGGCGAGGTGCCCGAGGCGCTGGCCAAGTACGACGTCCTCGCGGTCCGCTGCGACATCACGGACGCCGCGCAGGTCGACGCCGCCTTCACCGAGATCGAGCAGAAGCACGGCGCGGTCGAGGTGCTGGTCGCCAACGCGGGCATCACCAACGACACCCTGCTGCTGCGCATGTCGGAGGAGGACTTCACCTCCGTCGTGGACACCAACCTGACCGGCACCTTCCGGGTGGTCAAGCGCGCGTCCAAGCTGATGATGCGTGCCAAGAAGGGCCGTGTCGTGCTCATCTCGTCCGTGGTGGGCCTGTCCGGCTCCCCGGGCCAGGCCAACTACGCCGCCTCCAAGGCCGGCCTGGTCGGTTTCGCCCGGTCGCTGGCGCGCGAGCTCGGCCCGCGCAACATCACCGTCAACGTGGTCGCCCCCGGCTTCGTCGACACCGACATGACCGCCGTGCTCAGTGACGAGCGCCGCGCGGAGATCGTCTCGGGCGTGCCGCTGGGCCGCTACGCGGCGCCCGCCGAGGTCGCCTCCACCGTGCGGTTCCTCGCGTCGGACGAGGCCGCGTACATCACTGGAGCCGTCATTCCCGTCGACGGCGGATTGGGCATGGGTCACTGAACATGAGTGGAATCCTCGAGGGCAAGCGGATCCTGATCACCGGTGTGCTGATGGAGTCCTCCATCGCCTTCCACACCGCCAAGCTCGCGCAGGAGCAGGGCGCGGAGATCATCCTCACCGCCTTCCCCCGCCCGAGCCTGACCGAGCGGATCGCCAAGAAGCTGCCGAACCCGGTCAAGGTGCTGGAGCTGGACGTCTCGAACCCGGAGCAGCTGGCCGGCATCGCCGACCAGGTCCGCGAGCACCTGCCGACCCTGGACGGCATCGTCCACTCGATCGGCTTCGCCCCGCAGGACGCGCTGGGCGGCAACTTCCTGGACACCCCGTGGGAGTCCGTGGCCACCGCGATGCACGTCTCGGCGTACTCGCTGAAGTCGCTGACCACGGCGCTGCTGCCGCTGATGCAGGACGGCGGCTCGGTGGTCGGCCTGACCTTCGACGCGCAGTTCGCCTGGCCGCAGTACGACTGGATGGGCCCGGCCAAGGCCGCCCTGGAGTCGACCAACCGCTACCTGGCGCGCTACCTGGGCGAGCGGGACATCCGCTGCAACCTGATCTCGGCCGGCCCGATCGGCTCGATGGCCGCCAAGTCCATCCCGGGCTTCGGCGACCTGGCCGACACCTGGAACCACCGTTCCCCGCTGAAGTGGGACCTGAGCGACCCGGAGCCGGCCGGCCGCGGCATCGTCGCGCTGCTGTCGGACTGGTTCCCGAAGACCACCGGCGAGATCATCCACGTCGACGGCGGTCTGCACGCCATCGGCGCCTGACGCTCCGCCCGTACGCCGCTGCCCGGCACCCCACGAGGGGTGCCGGGCAGCGGCGTCCTGTTCTCGTTCTCGTTCTCGTTCTTGCTCTCGTTCGGTGGGGCCCCGGGGTGGTTCTGGCTGAGGGCTGAGGGCTGAGGGGTGGGGCAGCCGGGGTCGGGGCCGAGGTGGCGTCGGAGGCCGGCGTGCGGGCGGTCAGGCCTCGATGGTGGCGCAGGGGCCGGGGGCGGCGCGGCCGGCCTCGACGGACGCGCGCTGGGCGTCGCCGTCCCTGATGGCCTCCAGGATGGCCTGGTGGCCGATGTAGCGCTCGGGGACCAGCTCGGGGCCGATGTCGTGCCGCAGGAGTTCGCGGGTGGCCTCGCCGAGGTCGGCGTAGACGGCGAGCAGGACGTCGTTGTGGGCGGCCTCCACCACGGCCTGGTGGAAGGCGGCGTCGGCCTGGACAAAGTCCTCGGCGTCGCCGGAGAGCCAGGCGGCCTCCCGGCGGGCCATCGCGCCGTCCAGCAGCTCCAGGTCGCGCGCGGTGCGGCGGCGGGCGGCGAGGGCCGCGGCCGAGGTCTCCAGCGCCGCCCGCAGCTCCGCGACCTGGGCCTGGTCGGCGTCGGCGAAGCGGCGGTGCATCACGCCGGCCAGCTCGCTGGTGGCGAGGACGTACGTTCCGGAGCCCTGTCTGATGTCGAGCAGCCCGTTGTGGGCGAGGGCGCGGACGGCCTCGCGGACGGTGTTGCGGGCGACACCGAGCTGTTCGACCAGGGCGGCCTCGGTGGGGATGCGGGAGCCGACCGGCCACTCCCCGGAAGTGATCTGGGCACGCAGCTGTGCGATCACCTGGTCGGACAGCGGGGTGCGCCTCGGCGAGGACAGCGCCACGGGGACTCCTTGCGACTACGGCTCGGTGGGGCCTGGGTGGGAGATGGCCGGCGGATGAACGGTCGGCACATCATGCCAATAACGGGGTGCATCAATTCATCCCATCATTCTATGATGCTCTCCATGCCCGCAGCAGACACCACCGCTTCCGCCCGGACCGAGAGCCGGACGCCGGCCGCCGAGTGGTCCGCCACCTCCGGCTCCGCCAAGTACCTGGGCTGGCTGTTCGCCGTCGCGATCGCCGCCGCCGCCTTCAACCTGCGCCCCGTGGTCACCAGCCTCGGGCCGCTGCTCGACCAGGTCCGCGACGACCTCGGGATGAACCCGACGCTCGCCGGACTGCTCACCGCCGTCCCCTCGCTGTGCTTCGCCCTGTTCGGGTTCGCCGCACCGGCCGCGGCCCGCCAGATCGGCCCGATCGCGGTGGTCACGGCCGGGATGGGCGCGATCACGGCGGGCGTGCTGGCCCGCTCCTTCGCCGGCGGCACGGCGGTGTTCCTGCTGCTCACCGCGCTCGCCATGGCCGGTGTGGCGGTCTCCAACGTGCTGCTGCCGGTGGTCATCAAGCGGTACTTCCCGGAGAAGGTCGGTCCGATGATCGGCCTGTACTCGATGGCGCTGTCGGCCGGCACCGCGCTGGCCGCGTTGGTCAGCGTGCCGCTGACCAACGCGCTCGGCGGTGACTGGCGCCATGGACTGGGCGTCTGGGCCGCGCTGGGCGCGCTCGCCCTGGTGCTCTGGCTGCCGGTGCTGATCGCCAAGCGCGAGCGCGGTGAGCGCGCCGACGGCGCCGCCGTCGCCCGGTTGCCCATCACCCGCAGCCGTACGGCCTGGGCGCTGGCCTGCTTCTTCGGCCTCCAGGCCACCGGCGCGTACGTGGTGATGGGCTGGCTGCCGAAGATCTTCCAGGACGCCGGCGTCGACAAGGGCACGTCCGGGGTGCTGCTCGCGGTCACCATGGTGATCGGCGTGCCGGTCTCCTTCGTGCTGCCCAACCTGGCCGCCCGCCGCGGCGACCAGCGGCCGTTCGTGGTCGTGCTGGCCTCCTGCGGCATCGCCGGGTACGCCGGGCTGGCGTTCGCCCCGGCCGGCGGGGCGTGGGTCTGGGCCGTGCTGGTGGGCCTGTCCAACTGCGCCTTCCCGCTGGTGCTGACGATGATCGGACTGCGAGCCAGGACGGCGGGTGGGGTGGCGCAGCTGTCCGCCTTCGCCCAGGGCGTCGGCTACCTGATCTCCGTTCCCGGCCTGATCCTGATCGGCCGGATCTACGACATCACCGGCCAGTGGTACTGGCCGCTGGGATTCCTGGCGCTGCTGCTGGTGCCGCAGATGCTGTTCGGCCTGCGCGCGGCGCGGGCCCGGCACATCGAGGACGAGGCGGTGCACCCGGCGGAGCAGGCCAAGGCGTGACGCCCCGGGCACGGCGTGCGATGCCCTGGAGGAGCGCGTGATGCCGCGGCAGGGCGCGTGCGGCAGTGGAGGGGCGTGTGACGCCGCGGCGGGGCGCGTGAGGCCGCGAGGCGGTCGGACGCGGCGGTGAAAGCCGGGCCTGGGAAGGTCAAGGCCCGGCCAAGGGGGAGGGGCCAGCGGAGGACGGGCGTGTTCGGGATGGGAGACTTTCGGACATGCCCGTTCTCGATCCCAATCCCACCGACGGCCGCAAGCAGCTCGGCCGCATCGCCCTCGCCTTCGGCGCCGTCGTGGTGCTGGTGGCGATCATCGCCACCGTCGCGGCCACGATGGGCTGACGGACGCCCGTGCGCCATCCGACGCCCCGGTGAACGGGGCATGATGACACTCGTCGTTCCTCGGAGTGGCGGCATCCGGGAGCGTCGCGCCGCCGGGCCGCTTTTCTGCCAAGCTTGCTGGGTATGAGCGCCGACACGCCCCGCAGGATCATCGTTCTCCGCCATGCCAAGGCCGACTGGCCGAACGGCGTGGACGACCACGACCGGCCGCTGGCCGACCGGGGCCGTCACCAGGCCCCGGACGCCGGCCGCTGGCTGGTGGACTCCGGCATCAGCCCCGACTACGTGGTCTGCTCCACCGCACTGCGCACCCGCGAGACCTGGAAGCTGGCCGTCCACGAGCTGCCGCAGCGGCCCCTCAAGACCGTCTACGAGGAGCGGGTCTACGAGGCCAGCCCCGGCGAGATCATCGCGGTGCTCCAGGAGACCCCGGAGGAGTACTCGGACGTGGTGCTGGTCGGCCACAACCCGGGGGTGCTGGGCCTGACCCAGGTGCTGGCCGGGGACGCGGGGGACCGGGACGCGCTGGAGCGGCTGCGACTCGGGGGCTTCCCGACGGCGGCGATCGCGGTGCTCAGCTTCAGCGGCTCCTGGAAGGGCGTCGAGCCGGGCGTGGCCGAGCTGGTCTCGTACCACACGCCGCAGGACTGACCCCGGAACGTACGTCAGGGGCGCGCGGATTGATCCACGCGCCCCTCGTGTGTCCGCGGCTGCGGGACGCGAAACGCAGGCACTCCTCGGCGGGCCTCACTCCATCGGCCGTCGCCGGGTCCGCGCCTACTCGGTCGGGGTGCCGTGCAGCGCGTCGGCCGCCTCGACCTCCTCGCGGGTGATGCCCAGCAGGTACAGCACGGTGTCCAGGAACGGCACGTTCACCGCGGTGTCGGCGGCCTCGCGCACCACCGGCTTGGCGTTGAACGCCACCCCGAGGCCGGCCGCGTTCAGCATGTCCAGGTCGTTGGCGCCGTCGCCGATCGCCACCGTCTGCTCCAGCGGCACCTTCGCCTGCTCGGCGAAACGGGCCAGCCAGCGGGCCTTGCCCGCCCGGTCCACGATCTCGCCGACCACCCGGCCGGTGAACCTGCCGTCCACCACCTCCAGGGTGTTCGCGGCCGCGAAGTCCAGTCCCAGCTGCTCCACCAGGTGGTCGGTGACCTGGGTGAAGCCACCGGACACCACCGCGACCTGGTAGCCGAGGCGCTGCAGCGTACGGATCAGAGTGCGCGCGCCCGGCGTGAAGCGGACCTCGGCACGGACCTTCTCGGTCACCGAGGCGTCCAGCCCGGCCAGCAGTGCCACGCGGGCCCGCAGCGACTCGGCGAAGTCCAGCTCGCCGCGCATCGCCGCCGCCGTCACCTCGGCGACCTCCTCCTCGCAGCCCGCGTGGGCGGCGAACAGTTCGATCACCTCGTCCTGGATGAGCGTCGAGTCGACGTCCATGACCACCAGGCGCTTGGCCCGGCGCTCCAGCCCGGCGGCGACCACCGCGACGTCCACCCGCTGGGTGGCGGCCTCCTGGGCCAGGGCGGCCCGCAGCTCGTCGGTGGCCACGCCGGAGACGGCCAGCTCGACCGCCGTCACCGGGTACTTGGCGAGCCGGAAGACACGGTCGATGTTGCCGCCCGAGGCGGTGATCCGGGAGGTGAGCGCGGAGACGGCGGCGGCGGTCAGCGGGTTGCCGAGCACCGTGACGTGCGAACGGCCCTCACGGCGCGGCCGGTTGTCACCGATGCCGGAGAGGATTTCGGCCTGGAGCTTCTGCTCGTCGGCCCAGCGGTGGACGGTGGCCCGCAGTCCACCCTCGGCACCGGGTGTGGGAGGCGGGGTGATCAGGGCGCACAGCGTGATGCGGCCACGGGTGACCACCTGCTCGATGTCGATGACGTCGACGCCGAAGCCGGCCAGCGTCGCGAAGAGGCCGGCGGTGATGCCGGGGCGGTCCTTGCCGAACACCTTGACGAGCAGGGTGCGCTCGTCCGCGGTCCGGTGCTGGGCGGCGGGGAGGGGCTCAGCGGCCAGGGGCGATGCGTTCATGGTGCCTCCCACGCTACCGGGCGGCCGAGGGCCCGGGAGCACCCGTCCCACCTCGCGGGACGCCGCGGGTCAGGGCTCGGTAGCAGCCTGGTCACAGTCGCCAGGGCTGACTTTCACCGGCGGTCGGCAGGCTGGAATGATTCCCCCCGTCAGTCACAGGAACATCGCAGCCCCGGCCGGGGGCCACAATTCGGGGGAACCGAGAGAGCGGGGCAGGCGAGCAGTGCCGCAACTCGTCATCGAGATCAACGGACAGCAGCGGACTCTGGAGCCCGGGCGGTCCTACACCATCGGGCGCAACCCGCAGTCGGACTTCACGTTCGACGATGCCAGGGTCTCCTGGCAGCACGGGACCATCAGCTTCAACGGCAGCGGTTGGCAGCTGGACGACCACGGCAGCACCAACGGAACGTACGTGGCCGGCGCCCGCACCATGCAGGCCCAGCTGTTCCCCGGTGCCGTGGTCAACCTGGGCAACCCGGAGAACGGCCCCCGGCTCGGCTTCTCCGCACCCGCGCACGCCGTGGCTCCGCAGGCCCCGGCGCCGGAGGCCGCCCCGGTGCACGAGGCCGCCACCAGCCGCGGCCCGGTGCCCACGCCCCAGCAGCCCGCCCCGCAGCAGGGCTGGCCGCAGCACGACCCGTACCAGCAGCCGCAGCCGCAGCAGCAGGCCTGGCAGGGGCAGCCGCAGGCCCAGCCGGCGTTCCCGCAGCAGCAGTACGCGCCGCCGCAGGCCCAGCCGGCCCCGCAGCAGCCCCAGCCCCAGCACGGTGGCTTCCCCCAGCAGGGCTTTCCGGCCCCGCCGCAGCACGACGGCGGGCCGCAGCCGACCATCATCCGCAACCTGACGTCGGCGATGCGCACCGTCCGGATCGGCCGTGCGCTCGACAACGACGTCGTGGTGTCCGACCTCCAGGTCTCCCGCCACCACGCCGAGCTGCGCCAGCTCCCGGACGGCCGCTACGAGATCGTCGACCTCGGCAGCCACAACGGCATCTTCCTCAACGGCCAGCGGGTGCAGCGTCAGCTGATGGGCCCGCAGGACCGGCTGACCGTCGGCCACTCCAGCTTCGTCCTGGTCGGCGACCAGCTGCAGGAGTTCGTCGACACCGGTGCGGTCTCCTTCTCCGCCCGTCACCTGACCGTCGAGGTCGAGCACAAGGGCACCAAGAAGATCCTGCTCAACGACGTCAGCTTCGGTGTCCCGGAGAAGTCGCTGGTCGCCGTCATCGGCCCGTCCGGCTCCGGCAAGTCCACGCTGCTGCGCGCTCTCACCGGCTACCGCCCGGCCGACCGCGGGGAGGTCCTGTACGACGGCCGCAACCTCTACAAGCAGTTCGCCGAGTTGCGCTCGCGCATCGGCCTGGTGCCGCAGTCCGAGATCCTGCACCGCGAGCTCACCGTCCGCAAGGGCCTCAAGTACGCGGCCCGGCTGCGCTTCCCCGGCGACACCGAGGCCCGCGAGCGAGACGCCCGGATCGACGAGGTGCTGTACGAGCTGCGCCTGGACAAGCGTGCCGACAACAAGATCACCGCGCTCTCCGGCGGCCAGCAGAAGCGCGTCTCGGTCGCCCTGGAGCTGCTCACCAAGCCCTCGCTGATCTTCCTGGACGAGCCCACCTCGGGCCTCGACCCGGGTATGGACCGCGAGGTCATGCAGATGCTGCGCGGCCTCGCCGACGACGGCCGCACCATCCTGGTCGTCACCCACTCGGTGGCCGAGCTGGCGCTGTGCGACCGGCTGCTGGTGATGGCGCCGGGCGGCTCGGTGGCCTACTTCGGCCCGCCGGACGAGGCGCTGCACTTCTTCGGGTACGAGACCTGGGCGGACGTCTTCCAGGCCTTCGAGAACTACCCGGACCACGACTGGGCCGGCCGCTACCGCGGCTCGGTGCACTACCGGCAGTACTCCGCGCCCACCGTGGAGGCGGGTGAGGTGCAGCACGTCCAGGTCGCCCAGGAGGCCGTCAGGCCGCCGAAGCCGCAGAGCTGGGGCTCGCAGCTGTGGACGTTGATGCGCCGCTACATGTCGGTGCTCGCCTCGGACCGCGGCTTCCTCGCGCTGTCCGTGCTGCTGCCCGCCGTCATCGGCGCGGTCAGCGTGCTGATCCCGAACGAGCCGGGGCTCGCGCCCAATCCCAAGACGCAGCTCCACCTCAACAGCGGCGCCGCGACGATCATGCTGATCCTGGCGATCGGCGCCTGTTTCTCCGGAGCGGCCAACTCCGTCCGCGAGTTGATCAAGGAGCGGGCGATCTACGAGCGAGAACGAGCCACCGGGCTCTCCCGCTCGGCGTACATGATGTCCAAGATCATCGTGCTGGGGTTCTTCAGCGTGATCCAGGGCGCCATCATCTCCGCCGTCGGCTTCCTGCCGCGCAAGCTCCCCGAGCACGGCCTGATCGTCAAGAACCTGCCGGTCATCGAAATGACCATCGGCATGATCCTGCTGAGCTTCGCCGCGATGATGTTCGGCCTGATGATCTCCGCGCTGGTGAAGACCGCCGAGAAGACCATGCCGCTGCTGGTCATGTTCGCCATCGTGCAGGTGGTCTTCACCGGCTGCCTCTTCCAGATCTTCAGCAAGCCCGGACTGGAGCAGGTCGCCTGGCTGATGCCGGCCCGCTGGGGCACCGGCATCGTGTCCACCACGCTCGACCTCTCCGTGCTCATGGGCCCCTGGAACAAGGACTTCCAGAACCCCAACTACGACCCGCTCTGGAAGCACAGCGTCGCCCAGTGGGCGATCGACGCGGGCGTGCTGATCGCCATCTCGATCGTCATCGGCGTCATCGTGACCCGGCTCCAGCGCCGGCACGAGCCTGAGGTCATGCAGAAGGGCTGACCCTTCTCGACGACAGGCCGAGGGGCGGCTCTCCCAGTGTGGAGGGCCGCCTCTTTCGTGTTCCGGGCGTGTTCGGTTCCGTGTTCCGGGAGGTCCCTCGGGGCTCCGGGTGGTCTCCCTAGGACTCCGGGCGGGCCCTGTGGCCTAGGTCCCCGGACCTGGGCCCTGGGCGGCCGCGGACGGACGCGGCGCTCGTCGCGACGGCGGTAGTTTGGCGATATGCCCAGCATCACCGGAGACCACCGGGCCCACCGCGGCCCGCTGCTTGCCTGCGAACCGTGCCTGTCCGGGATCGAGACCGTCAGCCAGGCACTGCTCGCCATGAGCCGGCACCTGGAGGTCCGCGAGGTGCTGCGCCGCATCACCGCTTCTGCCCGCGGGCTGCTCGGCGCCGAGTACGCGGCCCTGGGTGTTCCCGACGACCACGGGGGCTTCGCCCAGTTCGTGGTCGACGGTGTCACCGACGAGCAGTGGCGGGCGATCGGCCCGCTGCCCCGGCAGCACGGGGTGCTCGCCGCGATGCTGCACGAGGCCGGTCCTACGCGGCTCGTGGACGTCCGCAAGGCACCCGCCTTCGAAGGCTGGCCAGCGGCCCACCCCGACATGGACGCCTTCCTGGGCATGCCGATCCTGGACACCGACGCGGCCGAGGACGAGCCGCAGGTGATGGGCGTCATCTTCCTCGCCAACAAGCGCGGCGGCGGCCTCTTCACCGACCACGACGAGGAGCTGCTGCGGATCCTTGCCGCGCACGCCGCCCTCGCCCTGTCCAACGCCCGGCTGTACGAGCGCAGCCGCGAACTCACGCTGGCCGGCGAGCGGGCCCGGATCGCCCACGACCTGCACGACGCCGTCTCGCAGAAGCTCTTCTCGCTGCGGCTCACGGCCAAGGCGGCCGCCAAGCTCGTCGACCGCGACCCGGCCCGGGCGCGTGCCGAGCTCGCCGAGGTCGCCCGGCTGGCCGCCGAGGCGGCCGACGAACTGCGCGCCGTCGTCGTGGAGCTACGCCCCGCCGCGCTGGAGGAGGACGGGCTCAGCGCGACTCTCGCCTCGCAGGTGCAGGTGCTCGACCGGGCGCACACCGCCGATGTCACCTTCACCGCCGACGGTGTCCGGGCGCTGCCGCCAGCCCAGGAGGCCGCGCTGCTGAGAGTCGCCCAGGAGGCGCTGCACAACGCGCTACGTCACTCGGGAGCTCGGACCGTCACCGTCACCTTGGCCGGGACGCCGGCGCGCGGTGCGGTGCTGCGGGTGCACGACGACGGGCGCGGCTTCGATCCAGAGTCAGTCCGTCGAGCCGGCCGCCACCTCGGCCTGGCCTCGATGCGCGACCGAGCGTCCGCCGTCGGCGGCACGCTAACCCTGGAGTCGGCCCCCGGCCGGGGGACGCTCGTCGAGATGGAGGTCCCCGGTGCCTGAGAGCACACCGTCGATCCGTGTCCTGCTGGTCGACGACCACCAGGTGGTTCGGCGCGGGCTGCGCACGTTCCTGGAGGTCCAGGACGACATCGAGGTGGTCGGGGAGGCCGCCGATGGGGCGGAGGGCATCGAGCGGGCCCGTGAACTCGATCCTGACGTGGTCCTGATGGACCTCAAGATGCCCGGCGTCGACGGCATCGAGGCGCTGCGCACGCTCAAGGGGGAAGGCAGCCGGGCCCGGATCCTGATCGTCACCAGCTTCACCGAGCACCGCACGATGGTCCCCGCGCTGCGGGCCGGTGCGGCCGGGTACGTCTACAAGGACGTGGATCCGGAGGCACTGGCCGGGGCGATCCGATCTG
Source organism: Kitasatospora sp. NPDC032121 (assembly GCF_055580145.1). Classification (NCBI taxonomy): domain Bacteria; kingdom Bacillati; phylum Actinomycetota; class Actinomycetes; order Kitasatosporales; family Streptomycetaceae; genus Kitasatospora; species Kitasatospora sp. NPDC032121. Next base: position 346,493 of record NZ_JBVILX010000008.1, read on the forward strand.
TGCACGCCGGCCACGTCCTGCTCCAGCCCGAACTGGCCGAGGCCCTGCTTTCCGACGACGGCCCTCGTGCTCCGCAGGGTCGCGGAGGCACGCTCACGGAGCGCGAGCGCGAGGTGCTGGGCCACATCGCTGACGGCCGCTCCAACCGGGAGATCGCCCGCAGCCTGCACCTCTCGGAGAAGACGGTGAAGACCCATGTGTCCAACATCCTCATGAAGTTGGACCTGGCCGACCGTACTCAGGCGGCACTCTGGGCCGTTCGCCATGGCGAGACCCGCGAGGGGTAGTGCGCTGGGGGCGCAGGGAGTTGGTGCGGGCGCTGTGTCGATCGGCAGGGTTTCGGCCAGAACTGGCGTCAAACGATGGTCCGGCATATGCCTTTCGGCAGGGATGGTCCGAATTTTGGTGACGTGTGGTCATTCGGTTGTGCCAGCCTGAATGCCGACACCGATTCCGATGGAGGGCCGGATGAACGCGATGCGCAATAACTGCGGGCCTGCCGTGCTGGCCCATGAGTTCGAGTTGACGTGCCGCCTGTCCGGCGCGTCCATCCCGTCCAGCTCTGAGCCGCCCCTGGCTTCCGAGCGCGGAAGCCAGGGGCGGGGGCCGGACGAACCCCTCTTGTCGGGGTGTCAGGACATGGATCCGCATATCGGCGCAGCGGAAGCCGCCGAGCGCCGGGCGCGATCGGCCCGGGTGGCAATCCGCGACCGGCAGGCGTACGGGCCGGAGCTGCTGAGGCGCCGGCTCCGGATGCGGCGCTGGCAGTTCAACCTGGCACGTGAACGCGAACTGATCCCCGAACCGGACCTCGACAACGGCACCTGGTCGGCCCTCGTCGAGGTGCAGCTCGAGGCTCGTGCCGAGGAGATCGTCCTCGCGTTGGGCGCCGTGCCGCCGGTGGGAGCGGCCAAGGCGGCCACGGTGCTGAGGCACACCACCGGTCTGCTGGTGATCGCCGAGGACGTCAGACGCCTTGCCGCCACAGGGGAGCTGCGGCCCTGTGGCGGATACCGGGGTTGGCCGACGTACAGCCGGGAGACCTTGGCCGCAGTCCCGTTTGCCGCGGTGGAGCAGGCCGTCATGGAGCGCATGCGCAAGGCCGCGGACACGGCGAGAGCCGCGGTCGAGGTGCTGGAGCGGCGGCTTGCGGAGAGCTTCTCGGAGGAGGAGGCGGCCGAGATCCTGGGGTGGTCCCGGCGCAGGCTGGCGGCCGCTACGACGCAGGGAGACCTGACGGTCGGGCCCGACGGCAGGTACGAGCGCGCCGAGGTGATCGCGCTCGCCGCTGCCGGCTCCGGGCCCCACCGCCTCTCAGCGGTCGTCTCGCTCGTCGACGAGGGCGTTGTAGGCGGCCACCTGGGCGCGCCGGGCGGTGCGCCACAGCGGGGTCAGGACGGATTGGCGGGCCGCCATCTCCGAGGCGCTGACGGCAGCGCCGTGGCCGCCGGAGGCGATGGTGAGCAGGGCGGACACCTGGCGGGCCGACTCCAGGACACGGACGGCCCGGGACGGGTAGCCGGGGGCGAGCAATTCGCTGTGGCCACGCCGGCGGTACGCATCGAGGGCGCGCAGGGCCTCAGGCCCGGCCCCGGCCACGTCGAGGCGAGCGAGCATGACGGTAGCCTCCCTCAGCCCGTCTGCGAGCTCACGCTCGGCTTCGTGGAGCGACGGCACGTCCGCCGGAGGTGCGTCATTGACCTCGGAACAGCGCCACAGCACGGTGGCCGAGCGGTCGCCGGCCGGACCGTACACCTCCACCTCCGGCACCAGCCCGAGCGGTGCACCCACAGCCAGGACGGCCTCACCCGCACTCATGGCCTGCTCGTTGAAGGCTCTCGGGCCGGTCAGCCCGAGCGGATGCCCGGCTGAGGGCAGCGCGAGACGAAGACCCTTCACACCGAGCACTCGCAGTCGGCCCAGCGCCCAGGTCAGGCCGTGCTGCTCGCCAGGTTCGTCGCCGGGAAGCCCGGTGACCCGATGGATCTCGTCTGCGCCCAGGACTGCCGTGGCGGCGTCGTCCGGAGGGACCAGACCAGCCAGCAGGGCGTTGCCCCATGCGGTGAGCCGCCCCGAACGGGGCTCTTCGTACGGATTGTCGGCAGGTGTCGCGAGCATCCGGCCAGCCTACGGAATCGGCGGTCATCCGCGTGGCGTAGGTTTGCCCATGCGTGTGCGGCGCACCGACCCCGTGCCCACCGGCTGCCGGAGTAGGCTCGCCGCCCGCACCGACGGCCGAGAATCTTGTTTTTTGGGGAAGGCGTAGGCATGAGCGACGTGCTGGAGCTGGTGGACGTATCCGTGGTCCGGGAGGGGCGCGCGCTGGTCGACCAGGTCTCGTGGTCCATCTCCGAGGGCGAGCGCTGGGTCATCCTGGGCCCGAACGGCGCCGGCAAGACCACGCTGTTGCAGATCGCGTCCTCGTACCTGTTCCCGACCTCGGGCAAGGTCACGGTGCTGGGCGAGAAGCTCGGCGAGATCGACGTCTTCGAGCTGCGCTCCCGGATCGGCCTGGCCGGCGCCGCCATGTTCGACAAGCTGCCCGCCGAGCAGACCGTGCTCCAGACCGTCCTCACCGCCGCGTACGGTATGACGGTCACCTGGCAGGAGACCTACGAGGAGTCGGACGAGGCCCGCGCCCTTGCCCTGCTCGACCGCCTTGGCATGGCCAACCTCACAGACCGCAAGTTCGGCACCCTCTCCGAGGGAGAGCGCAAGCGCACCCTGATTGCCCGCGCCCTGATGACCGACCCCGAGCTGCTGCTGCTCGACGAGCCCGCCGCCGGCCTGGACCTCGGTGGCCGCGAGGACCTGGTCCGCCGGCTGGGCGCGCTCGCTCAGGACGAGTTCGCCCCGGCGATGGCGATGGTCACCCACCACGTCGAGGAGATCGCGCCGGGCTTCACCCATGTCCTGATGATCCGCCAGGGGAAGGTGCTCACGGCCGGGCCGATCGACACCGAGCTGACCGCCCGCAACCTCTCCAAGTGCTTCGGCTTGCCGCTCACCCTGGAGCGGCACGGAGACCGCTGGTCGGCCCAGGGTCTGCCGCTGGGCTGAGCCCCCGTCCGTTCGTTCATCCGGAAGGCCGTCGGAACCGGTCGCACGTGCGACCGGTTTCCGCCCCTCGACCTGCGGGAACTGTCCGCTTCGAAGGCCTTCGCTCCCTAGGATGGACGTGTGGACAGCTGGATCTGGTGGCTCCTGGCCGCCGCAGGGCTCGGCATACCGCTGGTGCTCACCGCGATGCCGGAGTTCGCCATGTTCGCGGTCGGGGCGCTGGCCGCCGCCGGCGTGGCCGCGCTGGGCGGGGGAGTGGTCCTTGAGACCGTGACCTTCGTCGTCGTCTCGGTCGCTCTGGTGGTCTTCGTCCGCCCGATCGCCTACCGGCAGCTTCGAAAGGGCCCGCAGGTCAAGATGGGCATCGAGGCGCTCCAGGGCGCCACCGCGGTCGTCGCGGAAACCGTCGACGGGGAGGGCGGGCGGATCAAGCTGAGAGGCGAGATCTGGTCGGCCCGTGCGCTCCACCCGGGCCAGGTGTACCAGCCGGGGCAGCAGGTCGACGTCGTCGAAATCCAGGGCGCGACCGCCCTGGTCGTCTAGGGGAGAGTCCGTGGAACCCGTCCTTATCGTTTTGGTCGTCCTGGTCGTGGTGGCCTTCATCGCGCTGATCAAGACGATCCAGGTCATCCCGCAGGCCAGCGCCGCGATCGTGGAGCGCTTCGGCCGCTACACCCGGACGCTCAACGCTGGGCTGAACATCGTCGTCCCGTTCATCGACCGGGTTCGTAACCGCATCGACCTGCGCGAGCAGGTCGTGCCGTTCCCCCCGCAGCCGGTGATCACCCAGGACAACCTGGTCGTCAACATCGACACCGTCATCTACTACCAGGTGACCGACCCTCGCGCCGCGACGTACGAGGTCGCCAGCTACATCCAGGCCATCGAGCAGCTGACCGTCACCACGCTGCGCAACATCATCGGCTCGATGGACCTGGAGTCCACCCTCACCTCGCGCGAGGTCATCAACGCCGGCCTGCGCGGAGTCCTGGACGAGGCCACCGGCAAGTGGGGCATCCGGGTCAACCGTGTCGAGCTGAAGGCGATCGAGCCGCCGACCTCCATCCAGGACTCGATGGAGAAGCAGATGCGCGCCGACCGGGACAAGCGCGCCGCGATCCTCACCGCCGAAGGCCAGCGCCAGGCCCAGATCCTCAAGGCCGAGGGTGAGAAGCAGGCCGAGGTCCTCAAGGCCGAGGGTGAGGCGCAGGCCGCAGTCCTGCGCGCGGACGGTGAGGCGGCCGCGATCCGGACGGTCTTCGAAGCCATCCACGATGGCGACGCCGACCAGAAGCTGCTCGCCTACCAGTACCTCCAGACCCTGCCCGAGCTGGCCAAGGGCGACTCCAACAAGCTCTGGATCATCCCCAGCGAGGTCGGCGACGCGCTCAAGGGCCTCGGCGGCGCCTTCACCGGTCTGACCGGCAACGGCGGAATGAACGGCGGCGCGGTCGCGGCACCCAGCATCCCGCAGACCGCCCCGGCGGCCACCCAGGTGCCGCTGGACCCGGCAGCCGGCCCGCGGCCTGTGGACACCGAGAAGGGCGCCGCCCGTCCCCGGGTGGACCCGGCTCGGGAGTACCCGAAGATCGACCCGGAGTGATCGGTCGAACCCCAATGACTGGCGAGGGCCCGCTGCCGAGAGGTGGCGGGCCCTCGGCCTTTCTCGAGGCCGACGCGTACGTCCCGGGGTGTGTGGCGTGCGTCCCGAATCGTGGGCGGGTCTGGTCGGCGCGCGAGGCCGTCCGGCATGATCCCCTCGGACAGGACCGAGAGGAGAGGTGACTTATGACGCTCTGGGAGTCGATCGCCGTCCTGGCGGCCGGCGTCGGCGCCGGGATGATCAACGTCATCGTCGGTTCCGGCACACTGATCACCTTCCCGGTCCTGCTCGCCGTCGGCATCCCGCCCGTCACTGCCAACGTCTCCAATTCATTCGGCCTGGTCCCCGGCTCGCTCAGCGGCGTGATCGGATACCGCCGTGAACTGGTGGGCCAGGGCCGCCGGGTGCTGCGCATGGGCACGGCCTCACTGCTCGGCGGGCTGCTCGGGGCGCTGCTGCTGATCAAGTTGCCGAGCGGGGCCTTCGACGCGATCGTCCCGGTGCTGATCCTGCTCGCGCTCGTTCTGGTGGTGATCCAGCCGCGGGTGGCCAAGGCCGTCGCGGCCCGCCGCCGACCCGGTGGCGATCCGGACGGCAGCCTGGTGCTGCTGATCGGGGTGTTCCTGACCGGCATCTACGGCGGCTACTTCGGCGCCGCGCAGGGCGTGCTGCTGATGGCACTGATGGGGATGCTGCTCCAGGAGGACCTCCAGCGGATCAACGCGGTGAAGAACGCCCTGGCGATGATCGTGAACGCGGTCGCCGCGCTCTTCTTCCTCTTCACCTCGACCGTGAACTGGGCCGCCGCCGGTCTGATCGCGGCGGGCTCGCTGGTCGGTGGCCTGCTCGGTGCCAAGGTTGGCCGCCGCCTCCCCCCGACCGCGCTGCGCGGTGTCATCGTGGTGGTCGGTCTCGTGGCCGTCGCCAAGCTTCTCTTGAGTTGAATGTCCGTCACATCACGTGCAAACCGGAGGAGTGCGCCATGGCCCTGGAGATGCGTGAGAGCTGCGAGCGCTGCGCGGTGTCGCTGACCGCGGACGGCCGTGCCTCGATATGTTCCTACGAGTGCACCTTCTGCTCGGACTGCACCGAGGCCATGGCCGACAGCTGCCCCAACTGTGGTGGCGAGCTGGTGGCCCGTCCGCGGCGGAAGGCCGCCTGACACCGGAACCCCGGACGTTCCGGTAGCCCGGAGTCCCGGCACTCCGGAATCCCGGCACCGGACCGACGACCCATCAGGAGCGCGGCGATGAGCAACAGGGCACGGCTGAACGAGGACGAGATCACGGCGGCCCTGGTGGCGCTGCCCCAGTGGACGCGGGAGGGCGACAGCATCTCCCGCACCGCCGACGCCCCGGACTTCCCGGCGGCGATCCGGGTGGTCGTCGCCGTCGCCGAGCAGGCCGAGGCGCTCGACCACCACCCCGACATCGACGTCCGCTGGCGCACGCTGCGCTTCGTCCTGTCCACCCACAGCGCCGGCGGCCTCACCGGGCTGGACTTCTCCCTCGCCGCCCGGATCGACGAGGCCCTGCGCGCCGAGTCGGCGGCCTGACGCGGAACGACCGCGAAGCCCGGGACCGTACGGCCGAGGACCGAGGGCCCGGGCGGCGCCTCCGGGCGGGCGTGAGATGCTGACTGCCGCATCGGCAGGCGGACGGCTCGGAGGGACGGGAACGGATGGCGCAGGAGCCCTTCGGAGACGCCCACCCCCGGCAGCCGTGGCCGCCCCAGGGCCACCAGGACTGGCAGAACGACACGTACAGCGGGTACTCCGAGCAGCAGCAGGCACCTCAGCAGCCGTCGCAGTGGCAGCCCCAGCCGGACTACGGCTCAGCCGAGTACGGGCAGCAGCAACAGCATCCGCAGCAGCAGTTCGGCCAGGGCGGCTACGGGCACGCCGGCCATGACCAGAGCGGGTACCACCAGAGTGGGTACGGCCAGTCCGGCTTCGGTCCGACCGGCTATGTCGAGGGCCGCTATGTCGAGGGTGGCTACGTCCAGGGCCGGTACGACGGCCAGGAGCAGTACCAGCCGCATCCGCATTACCCCGACCACACACAGCAGCACCAGTCCTACGCACCGTACGCCACGTCGCAGCAGCCCGCCGCCGCAGAGGGGCTGTACGTCCCTGCGGGGGCGGAGTACTCGCCGGACGGCTACGTGCACATCGAAGAGGTCGAGCCGGCACCCGAGCCCGGCCCCGAGCAGCCTGCGGGGACCTCTCGGGAACAGGCCCCCGAGCGCCAGGCCGAGACCGCCGCACCGTCGAGGGCCGCTGCTCGTCGAGGCGCCGGCGGCGGAGCCGGTTCCGGTTCCGGCGTGGGCTCCGGCTCCTCGCTCTCCGCCAAGGCCCGGAAGGCCGCCGGCGCGGTGCTGACCGGGGAGCACGTGCCCAGCCGCAAGGCCCTGCTGGTGCGGACCGGCGCCGGTGTGGCCGCGCTGGGGGTGCTGGTGGCCGCCGGGTTGACGGTTGGCGCCGAGGGCGGTGGCAGCGCGGCGGCGAGCAGCGGCGGTGAGCCGGGTTTCGCGGTGGCGCATGCCCGGGCGTGGGCCGCGCAGCCCGCCGCGACCGGTTCGTCCGGGGGCGACGACACGCTGATCGGCAGCTGGCTGCTGGCCGACGTGGTGGTCCGGGCCGACGGCTCCGGGGTGCGCGCCTATGACCGGGCGGGTGGCAAGCCGACCTGGTCGGTGGAGCCGCCGGCCGCCGGGGCCGCTCCGTGCGGGCTGTCGACGGGGGTGAACCAGGCGGGTCTGGGCGCGGTGCTGTTCCGTCCGCAGGCCGACCCGAAGAGCCCCTGCACGCTGGTGACCGCGGTGGACACCAAGACCGGCAAGACCGCCTGGACCAAGACTCTCTCGGACGCCAAGGGCGCGTACTCGGCCCGGGTCGGCGTCACCGAGGACAAGGTGGTTGCCGTCGGTGACGACCGGGCGTTGGCCTGGGAGTCCGCCGACGGAAAGGACGTCTGGCAGTACACCGGCCAGGGCAAGTTCTGCACCCTCTCTGGCGGCGTCAGCGGCAAGACCGTGCTCGTCGCCTCCTCCTGCGCCGATTCGACCCCTGCCGACCAGGCCGTCGCGCTGAACACCGCGGACGGCAAGGTCGCCTGGTGGCGGGGCCTGAACAACCAGCCGAAGACGGTGACCGTGCTGTCCGCCGAGCCGTCCGTGGTCCTCACCACCGGCGAGAAGCCCGAGGCGGACCGGCTGTTCGCCTGGGGTGCGGGCGGTGATCCGGCCGCCGAGATCCCGGTGGCCGTCGACGGCGGTCGGCTGGACGTCGCCCACGGTACGTTTTCGGCCACTCCCGGCGTGTACTTCGAGGGCCGGACGATGGTCACCACCCTGGCCCCTCCGAACGGCGGCGGACAGGTGGCCGCCGTCGGCTACGACCTGGACACCGGCAAGCAGCGCTGGAAGGTGCCCACCGCTGCCAAGGGCGCCGCCCGGGCCGTGGGCATCGACGGCGGGACGCTGGTGCTCGCCGCCGATGAACGACGGGACCAGCCTGCCCGCCTCAGCAGGTTCCCTCTGGCGGGCGGCCAGGAGGCGATCGGCGGCAACTTCCCGGCCGGCACCGGTTCGCTCCTGATCTCCGGACGGGTGCTGATCGGCGGCGGGCAGGTGGTCGTGGTGCCCGAGCACTCGACCAACTACGGCACGGCGGCGGGGTACCAGGCGAAGGACTGAGGCCCTCCGTCCGTACCCCTCCGTCCATGCCATCCCACAGGCACCCGCCGCCGTCCGGACGCCGGGAGCGTCCTCAGACCGGGAGCGTCGAGAGTTCCGAGAGCGTCGACAGCGCTGAGGGAGCCGAGAGTGCCGAGAGTGCCGAGGACGATCCCGTGCCCGGAAACCGCCTCACGCCGCCGAGACGGGTCGGCCCGGTACGGCAGGCAGCCAGTCGGCGAGGTCCCGGACCTCCGAGCTGCGCAGACCGAGCGCGAGCATGAGACTCGCCTGCGGCGTCGGTACGAACGGGCGGCGCAGCAGCTTCATCCCGGCCTGCTCCGGCGTACGGTCCGCCTTGCGCTGGTTGTCCTCCGCGCACGCGGCGACGGTGTTCATCCAGCTGTCGGCACCACCGCGCGACTTCGGCTCGAGGTGGTCCACCGTGGTGGCCCGCCGGCCGCAGTACGCGCACAGGTGCTGGTCCCGGGCCAGGACGCCCCGCCTCGACCACGGAGCCTGTTGTCGGAACGGCACCCGTACGTACCGTTGCAGTCTGATCACCCGTGGCACCGGGACGGCCACGCCCGTCCCCCGGATCGAGCGCAGCGGATGCGCCTGCTCCACCACCGCCTTGTCCTGGAGCACCAGGACGACGGCGCGCTGGAGCGACACCGTCGTCAGGGGCTCGTAGCTCGCGTTCAGAACCAGCGTGTTGCGCACTCGGCACACCCTTCCCGCGGGCGTGCCACGGCGGCACGACCGTCTCCACACACGTCACTGCCGCCGCACGGCGGTGGAACCACTCTGAATGGGCCCGCAGCCGTCGAACAACGGAATTTCCGGTATCGGGGAGGGGCCCGGGAGAGCGGGCCCTCCGACCCGGTGGGGTGCCTCGGGGAAAACTCGCTGGCCGGAACCGCGTAGGCTCTATCAGGCTGGAGTCGTACCGACCCGGGGCCCGACCGAATCGGGCCGGCACCGGGCGGACGCCCGATCGAAGGAGAAGCGTGACCGTGACGGACATCGTCGACGAGCTGCAGTGGCGTGGGCTGATCGCCCTTTCCACTGACGAGGACGCACTGCGCAAGGCGTTCGCGGACGGCCCGGTCACGTTCTATTGCGGCTTCGACCCGACGGCCCCCAGCCTGCACCTCGGCAACCTGGTGCAGATCCTCACCATGCGCCGCATCCAGCAGGCGGGGAACCTCCCGCTCGGTCTGGTCGGCGGCGCCACGGGCCTGATCGGCGACCCGAAGCCCACCGCCGAGCGCGTGCTCAACGACCCCGAGACGGTGGCCGGCTGGGTCGAGCGCCTGCGTGGCCAGATCTCGCGCTTCCTCGACTTCGAGGGCCCGTACGCGGCGCGCATGGTCAACAACCTGGACTGGACGTCCGGGATGTCGGCGATCAGCCTGCTGCGTGACGTGGGCAAGTACTTCCGGGTCAACAACATGATCGCGAAGGAGGCCGTCGCCCGACGGCTCAACTCCGACGCGGGCATCAGCTACACCGAGTTCAGCTACCAGATCCTCCAGGGCATGGACTACCTGGAGCTGAACCGCCGCTACGGCTGCGCCCTGCAGACCGGCGGCAGCGACCAGTGGGGCAACCTGACCGCCGGCACGGACCTGATCCGCAAGGCCGACGGCAAGTCCGTCCACGCGCTGGCCACGCCGCTGATCGTCAAGGCCGACGGCACCAAGTTCGGTAAGACCGAGTCCGGCACCGTCTGGCTCGACCCCGAGCTGACCACCCCGTACGCCTTCTACCAGTTCTGGCTGAACGCGGACGACCGGGACATCCCGAACTTCCTGCGGATCTTCAGCTTCCGCTCGAAGGAGGAGATCGAGGAACTGGAGCGCGAGACCACCGAGCGCCCCGCCGCTCGCCTCGCCCAGCGCGCCCTCGCCGAGGAGCTCACCACGCTGGTGCACGGCGCGGAGCAGTACGAGCGCGCGGTCGCCGCGTCCAAGGCGCTGTTCGGCCAGGGCGACCTGGCGGACCTGGAGGGCCCGACCCTGGCGGCCGCCCTGGCCGAGGTCCCGAAGGCCGAGGTGTCCGAGCTCCAGACGGTGGTCGACCTGCTGGTCGCCGTCGGCCTGTCGCCGAGTCGCTCGGCCGCGCGCCGGACGGTCAAGGAGGGCGGTGCCTACCTCAACAACGTCAAGGTGACGGACGAGGAGGCTGTGCCGACCGAGGCCGACCTGCTGCACGGCCGCTGGCTCGTGCTGCGGCGCGGCAAGCGGAACCTGGCGGCGGCGGAGCTGGTCGCCGCCGGCTGAGGCATGGCCATGGCTGAAACACACCTGCTCTGAGCTGCGGCTTCGAGCCTCGAGGGCCGGATCTGGACAGATCCGGCCCTCGGCGTTTGACGATGTCGTCCAGGTGGCCTAGTGTTGAACGAGTCGCTGGAGCGGCCACCCCACTCGGCAAGACCCACTCTCACTCTGATCCCCATGAAAATGGGCTTGTTGGCGTTCCCGTCAACCGGAGCGAGTGTGAATTTCGAGTGACGCTCGAAATGCGTTAGTGTGGTGGGCGTCGCGAAAGCGATCCCGGTCAGTTACGGGAAATCGGATGAATGAAACTCCGGAAAACGGAGCGGAAAACATCTGATAAGCTGGAAACACGAAAGAACGAAGCCCGGAGGCCCGCTGGAAGGCGGTCCGAAGGAAGCGTCCGTTCCTTGAGAACTCAACAGCGTGCCAAAAGTCAACGCCAGATATGTTGACATCCCCGGCCTTGATCGTTTGATCGGGGTTGGAGATTCCTTTTGAAATAAACACTAGCGAGGACGCAGTGCGCGGGGCCGCCCTATTCCGGTGGTTGCCGTGCCGCTCAACGCGGGTGT
>NZ_JBVILX010000009.1:0-6313 GCF_055580145.1 Kitasatospora sp. NPDC032121
CCGGCTTCTTCAAGCGCGGTCCCGGTGCACCCCAACCGGGGTGCGGGGCGACCGGACCATCGACACGGTCGCCACAGGAGGGTTGTACCCGACATGCGACATTGAATTCATGTTTAGCCCGCTTTGTTACCGTCCAGCCCGAGTGCACGCGCTCGCACCACCGCTCCGGAACGAACACGCCGGCCGGCGCCGGTGCGCCCGGGACCTCAGGCCAGGTCGATGACGAAGCCGCTGCGGGGCCGGGCGATCACGCGGCTGAGCGCGATGGTGAGGTCCTGGTCGGGCACCGTGTAGTCGAGCCGTGCCAGCCGCGGCGCGAGGAGTTCCAGCAGTGCGACCACGACCTCCTCGCCCGGGCAGCGGTGGCCGGTGGCCGCGTCGCCGCCGCCCTGCGGGATCAGATGCTGCGGATCCGGCGGTGCGTCGAGGAAACGCTGGGGGCGGAAGCCGTAGGGATCGCCCCACAGGGCCGGGTCGTGGTTCTGCCCGTACAGGTCGAGCAGGACGAGCGTGCCGGCCGGGATCGGCTCACCGGCGAAGGTCAGGTCGGCGGCCGCCTTGCCGCCCACGAAGGGAGCGAACGGGTAGAAGCGGCGCACTTCCTGGGCGAAGGCTTTCGCGAAGGCGCCGTCGTCCCCGGTCAGCCGCTCACGGTTGGCGGGCCAGCGGTGCACCGCGTGGGCCGCGAACGCCACGAACCAGCACACGGCGACGGTCGGCCGCAGGACGTTCAGCAACTCCACCGCTGCCACTCGGGGGGCCGGCAGGTCGCCGTCCGCGTCCCGGTGCAGCGCCACGGCCTGCACGGCGCAGCCTCGCGGCACCTGGGTCGAGCCGTCGCGGACGGCTTCGACCAGGGCGGCGAGGGCCTGCTCCCGGCGCCGGCGGGCCAGCCGTGCCCGCCAGTGGCGCGGGCCCGGGGTGGCGAAGCCGTCCACCATCGTGACCAGATCGCGGGCGAGCGGCGGCACCTCGTCATCGGCGAGCGCGAGGCCCGCCCAACGGGCGACACCGGCGGTGAGTACCTCTGCCACCGAGTCCAGCAGCACGACCCGGCCGCGCTCGCGCCAGGCCGGCACCGCCGCGTCCCAGGCCTCGCCCACGTTCTCCACCAGCCGCTCCAGCTGCCGCGGATCGGCGAGCAGGCCGAGGAACATCGCCTTGCGCGACCGGTGCGCCGGCCCGTCGAGCCCGTGCACGGCGCCGTGGCCGAAGAGGGTGCTGCGCACCGGTTCGGGCAGCGCGCCGGCGCGGCGGACGTGGCGCTCGTCGTAGAAGAACCGCACCGCCTGCGGGCCGTGCAGCGCGACGGCCGCGCGTCCGAACAGCCGGGTCCGCAGCACCGGGCCGCGATGACGGCGCAGCTGGTTCGGAAGCCACGCGTAACCGTGCAGCAGCAGCGGCAGAGTGCTGTCGGCCCGAGGGAAAGATCGTCGATTCATGGGCGGCGGCTGCCCGGGACGGCGCGGGGCGAAACCGCGTGTCACCCGGATGCGCGTGCGCGTGTCACGGGCTCGGCGCGCGGGTGCCCGAGCCCGGCTACGCCCCTTTCGGAAGGCTGGGGCTTTCGGAGGGCTGGGCTTCATGCTGTGGACGGCGGAAGCGGACCCGCGTCCTCACCGGCGACTCACCGCCGAGGTGTCGGGGTCGCGCGTTGCCGGCGGGCGGGGTCACCGGTCGGGGCGCGGCTCGTTGAACCGCCGTCCGGCCCGGTCGCCGAGTACGGTGACCCAGGCCGGGAGCCGAGCGGATCCGGCAGCTCGGCTGCCGACCACCCCGTGCGCCGGATCGGCGCCGGGGCCGGGGAGGACGCGGGCGACCAGGCCCATCAGTCGGGCGGTCGTCGCCGGAGCCAGGCCCTGCACGCGGGCACCGATCTTGGCCGCCGGGGTGAGGACGAGTTCCGGTCGGCCGCGGTCGGCCGCGCGCACGATCGCTCGGGCGGCGCGCTCGGCGTCCATCGACAGCAGCGGCAGGCCGGCCGCGGCGGCGAACCAGGAGTACTCGGCCCCGGGGCGACCGTGGAACCGGGCTGCCGTGTGCGAGCCCGTCCGCATCAAGCCCGGGATCACGGTGGTCACCCGCACGCCGTCGGCCGCCAGCTCGGCCCGAAGGCCCTGGGAGAGCCCGGTGGCGGCGAACTTCGCGGCCACGTACGGCAGCAGGTGCGGCGCCGGGACGCGGCCGCCGACCGAGGTGACGTTCACCAGCGTCCCCTCGTGGGCCCGCAGGTCGGGCAGCGCGGCGGTCGTCAGACGCAGCGGGGCGAACAGCATGGTCTCCATGGCCTCGCGGAAGTCCTCCTCGCGCAGGGCCTGGAAGGGGCCGACCTGGATGACACCGGCGTTGTTGACGAGGATCTCGACCGGCCCGAAGCGTTCGTGCGTGGCGGCCAGGAGGCGCCGGGGCGCGTCGGAGTCGTTCAGGTCGCAGGCACAGGCGGCGACGGCGGCTCCCTCGTCGCGCAGGTACCGTTCGGCCCGGGCCAGTTCGGCCGGGTCGCGGGCGCAGAGCATGACCCGACAGCCACGGCGGACCAGTTCGCGCGCGATGAGCAGGCCCAGGCCCCGGGAGGCGCCGGTGACGACGGCGGTGCGGTCGGCGGTGCGGGCCGTCCTGGCGCCGCCGCGTCCTCGGTCCGGCGGGCGGTGGTGCTCGTGTCGGCGGTACTCCACGGGGAACTCCTTCCGGTTCGCGAGCGTGGCGTCTTCGGGACGCCGTCGGGCCGGTCCTGGCTCGTCAGGGCCGGAAGAGCACCTTCACCGCGCCGTCCTGCTTCTGCTGGAACATCTCGTAGGCGCGCGGCGCCTCCGTCAGCGGCAGGTGGTGGCTGGCGAAGCCGTCGACGCCGAGCGGATCGCCGTCCAGGAGCAGCGGGAGGATGTCGGGCACCCAACGGTGGACGTTGGCCTGGCCCATGCGCAGTTGGATCTGTTTGTCGAACATCGTCAGCAGCGGCAGCGGGTCGGTCATGCCGCCGTAGACGCCGGACAGGGAGATGGTGCCGCCGCGTCGGACGATGTCGATCGCCAGGTGCAGTGCGTGCAGGCGGTCGACGCCGACGTGTTCCATGAGGGAGGCGGCGAGCCGGTTGGGGAGCAGCGTGGTCATCCGCTGGGCGAGTGCGGCCGCGGGCGAGCCGTGCGCTTCCATGCCGACGGCGTCGATCACCGCGTGGGGGCCGCGGCCGTCGGTGAGGTCGCGGATGACGTCGGCGAGGTCCTTGCCGTGCTCCTCGAGGTGGAGCGCGGTGACCCCGTGGGAGCGGGCGCGTTCCAGGCGTTCCGGCACCAGGTCGACGCCGATCACCCGGGACACGCCGAGGTGGGCGGCGATCCGCGCGGACATGTCGCCGATCGGTCCGAGTCCGAGGACGACGAGGCTGCCGTCCTCGGGGACGTCGGCGTACTTCACGGCCTGCCACGCGGTGGGGAGGACGTCGGAGAGGAACACGAAGCGGTCGTCCGGCGGCCCGTCGGGCACCTTGATCGGCAAGGTGTTGCCGAACGGCACCCGGAGCAGCTCGGCCTGTCCTCCCGGGACCCGACCGTAGAGCTTCGTGTAGCCGAACAGCGCTGCACCGGTGCCGAATTCACGGACCTGGGTCGTCTCGCACTGGGAGTGCAGGCCCTGTCGGCAGGTGAAGCAGGTGCCGCAGGAGACGTTGAAGGGGACGACGACCCGGTCTCCCGGTGCGAGCGCCGTGACCTCGCGGCCGGTGTCGCGCACGATGCCCATGGGTTCGTGTCCGAGGATGTCGCCCTCCTCCAGGAACGGTCCCAGCACCTCGTACAGGTGCAGATCGGAACCGCACAGGCCGCTGGAGGTCACTTCCACGACCACGTCGGTCGGGTCCTCCACCACCGGGTCCGGCACCGTGTCGATGCGCACGTCCCGTTTGCCGTGCCAGGTCAGGGCCTTCATCACGTCACCTCGCCTTGCTCGTGTTCCGGACGGGCGCCCGGGTCGCCGACGCGGGGCCCGGGGACGGCCGCGGCTGCTCCGACGGGAAGCAGGGTGGGCGCCGAGGGCTCCTCGTGCGGCGCCACAACGGATCAGGCGCCCACGTCCGGCGCCCACGTCCCGCGCCGCCGTCCACCGGCGGCTGCCCGGTCCCCGGCCGGGGAAACCGCGTACGGGACCGGCGGGTGGCTTCGCGGCCGAAGCGGCGGTCGGGGCAGGCTCCGGGGCTCTGTCCGCGAGGCCCCGGACCGACGCCGCGGACCGGGCTGCCGCTCCTGGACGACCAGCCGAGGGACGACCGGCCGAGCCGGACGGCGTTCGCCCGGCCGGGGGGCGGCGCCGGCCCTGCACCCCGCGCACGGCGACGGGTGCGGAAGGCCGGACCACCACGGCAGCCCGCCCGGCACCGTCCGCGATGCCTACGGGGTCGTCGGGTCCTGCGGCAGATCACCCGCACGGCTGCCGGACGCCGGCGTGCCGCCGGTCCGGCTCCCTCCGTCGGCCAGGAGGTCGCCGGCGTTCCCGCCGGCACCCCCGAGTGCGTCCCCGGCGGTGCGCACCGGAGTGCCCGCGGCGGCGACGCGGTCCGAGTCACCGCGGGCCCCCGCCGGGGCCAGGCGGGCCGCGAGCAGCTCCTTGCCCAGCTCGGCACCCTTGCGGCTGTCCGCCTGCGCCTTGCGGAAGAGCTCCACCACCTCGTCGTCGCCGTCGCGTTCGGCGTCCCGCAGGTAGCTCTCCAGTCGCAGCGCGTTCTTGAGGCACGCCTCGACGTACCAGATCAGGTTGTAGTCCTTGTCCTTGGTTCCGGTGATGTGACCGGTCTCCTCGCCCATGGTTCCGGCGCTCCTTCCACGCCCGTGACGGGCCCGGCCGGTGCCGGTCCTCTCGGGCGCACCCGTGCGCCTACCCGACGTCACGGACGCAATCCCGGTGCGGCGGGCCGACCCGCTGTCAGCGGGGAAACAGCCGACTGCCGGTGAGCTGTGAGCGGCGCCTGGGAGCGTACGGACCGCGCGAACCGCACCGACCGCACCGCGCCGAACCGAACGACGCCGAACCACCGGGAGCACGCCATGCCCTCCGTATCCGAGACCCGTCCGTGGAACGTCCACCGGCTACCCCGCGCCGAGGGGCGGCGCTTCCTGGTCACCGGCGGCAACGCGGGCATCGGGTACTTCGTCGCCGAGCAGCTCGCCGCCACCGGGGCCACGGTCGTGCTGGGCAGCCGCGACCCGGCGAGGGCGCGGGCGGCGATCGCGTCCATCGGCTCGCGCGTCCCCGGCGCCGACGTGCGGCACCTCCCCCTGGACCTGGCCGACCTCGGCTCGCTCCGCGCATCCGTGGACGCGCTCGGGCCGGACCGGCTCGACGCCGTGGTCCACAACGCCGGCGTGGCGCTCGACCACCCGCCGCGCCGCGAGAGCGCCGACGGGCACGAGCTGATGCTCGCCACCAACCACCTCGGCCACTTCGCGCTGACCCACCACCTGGCGCCCCTGCTCGCGGCCACCCCCGGGAGCCGGGTCGTCACCACCGGCAGCTTCGCCGCCAAGTCCGAGCGCCTGGACCTCGACGACCTCCAGAGCACCCGCGACTACCGGCCCAAGCGCACCTACGCGCGCTCCAAGCTCGCCCAGATGCTCTTCGCCCTCGAACTCGACCGCCGCCTGCGCGCCGCCCGCAGCAGCACGCTGAGCGTCCTCGTCCACCCCGGCGGCGCGCTCGACGCCCTCACCCCCTCGCGCCCGCCCCTCCACGTCCGCACCACCGGCGCACGGCTGCGCCACCTGCCGCTCGGCCTCGTCGTGCAGGGCAAGGACGCCGCCGCGTGGCCCGCCGTCCGGGCCGTGCTCGACCCGGGCGTTCGCGGCGGACGGATGTGGAGCCCCCGGGCGTTCGGACTGCGCGGCACCCCGCGAACCGAACCCGTCTGGGACCACCTCAAGGACACCGCCACCGCCGCCCGGCTGTGGGCGGCCAGCCGCGAACTGACCGGCACCGATCCGTCGTTCGCCGGGTAGCCGACCGGCTGGTCGACCCCGCGGACGACTCGCCGCCACGGGCGAGGGCCGCTCCGCGCCGCCGGGTCCAGGTGGTTTCGCCGAGGTCGGCCGGGTACACGCGCGGAGGCGCGGTCCGGGACCGCCCGTACGCGAGCAGAACGAGGAGGAGGAGCCGTGGAGGACATCCCGCAGGGCGGAGCCGGTGGTGTTCCGCTCGACGACACCGATCAGAAGCACCCGATCCACCCGCCCGGCGGCGACGGTGCACCGGACGACGGCGAGGACGGCAACGCCACCACCGTCGAACCGGGCAGAAGCCGGCACCTCGACCGGCAGGAGACGGCCGA
>NZ_JBVILX010000009.1:6411-133233 GCF_055580145.1 Kitasatospora sp. NPDC032121
GAGGGGACCGAGGGGACCGAGGGGACCGAGGGGACCGAGGGGACCGAGGGGACCGAGGGGACCGAGGGGACCGAGGGGACCGAGGGGACCGAGGGGACCGAGGGGAAGGCCGAACAACCGAGCGAGAGCTGAGGCCGGCGCGCGAAGGCGCGCCGGACAACGGAGAGGCACGGGGACATGAGCGACCAAGCCAGGGGGGACGACGTCTACCAGCCGACCGGGAACATGGAGGAGCAGGCGGACGCCGCGCCCCTGGACATGGACGACGCGGTGGACGAGCGCGACTACGACGACCTGCTCGACGAGGGCTACTCGCCGCCGGAGAAGCCGCTGGGCGTCGGCAAGGTGGGGGTGACGGCC
Source organism: Kitasatospora sp. NPDC032121 (assembly GCF_055580145.1). Taxonomy (NCBI): domain Bacteria; kingdom Bacillati; phylum Actinomycetota; class Actinomycetes; order Kitasatosporales; family Streptomycetaceae; genus Kitasatospora; species Kitasatospora sp. NPDC032121. The sequence goes on from NZ_JBVILX010000009.1 coordinate 6,772, forward strand.
GCCGAGCAGCGAGACGGCGAGACGCTGGACGAACGCCTCGCCCAGGAGGAGCCCGACGTCCGGCCCGACGAGGACGACGGAATCGGCGACCTGCCCGACGGAGAGGGCGAGCCGGTCGACCCCCGGGCCACCGGGACCCGCCGCGCCGGGCGGCTGGTGGCCCCCGACGAGGGCACCCGCCCCGACACGGAGAAGGGCCTCCCCGCGTCCGACGTCGGCGTCGACGGCGGCGCCGCGGGCGCGGAGGAAGCCGCGGTGCACGTCGTCCCGGACGGGCAGGAAGAGACCGCCCCGTAGCACCCGGTGCCGTCGGACCCGCGGCACGCCCGGCCGGTCCGGCCCGCCGCACGGCGCCGGGCCGGCGGCGCCCGCAGGAGTCCGCGAGTGCCGTCAACCTCGTCCGCCGACGGAGGACTTGACGCCCCGGGCGCGAGGGCGGGCCCGGTGGACTCAGAGCCGGTCGTAGACGGCGGACAGCCGCTGGAGCATTTCGGTGGCCTGGTCGAGGGCGACGTCGTCGTAGTCCTCCAGATCGGCGTGCAGGGCCTCGGTCAGCACCTTCTGGCGCTGGCCGTGCCGGGCCCGGCCGGCGTCGGTGAGGGCGACCAGGACGGAGCGCTTGTCCTCGGGCTGGCGGGTGCGGGTGACGTAGCCGGCCGTGACAAGGCCGTTGACCAGCTGGGTGGTGGCGGCGCCGGTGGTCTCGGTGCCGGCGGCGAGCCCGCCGATGGTGAGGGGGCCCTGCTCGGCCAGGACGCGCAGGGCCCGGGCGTGGGTGAGGGAGAGTGCGCCCGGGGTTCGGGTGGCGCGCCCGCGCAGCCGGGCGTCGGCGGCGCTGAGGCGGTAGGCGGCGCGGGCCAGGCGGTCGAGTGCTTCGGCACGGTCCTCGGTGGGCGATGTGCTGCTCATGGTGGTCCTTTCGGCGGGTTGACAACCAGCCTAACCTAAGTACTTAATGACTAAGTACTTACCCATTAAGTACTTAACCAAGCGGACCCCAGGAGGAGACCCATGACCATCCGATCGACCGGCCAGAGCTGGGCCCTGGACACCGCCCTCGCCCAGGGCGGCTTCGACGCGCTGCACCCCGAGGCCGTCGGGACCATGGAGCAGCTGGGCCACGACCACACCGACTTCGCCAAGGTCTTCGCGCTGGTCAGGAGCGGTGCGATGCTGCCCAAGGCGTGGGCGACGGTGGCCGGTCAGACCGAGGAGCGCGCCGCCCACCACGAGCGCGGCGGCTTCGCCCAGACCGCCGCCGACCTCTACCTGAGGGCGGCGGTGATGTGGGGCCGGGCCCAGTACTCGATCTTCGACGCCGCGGACCCGCGCAAGACGGCCATGCGTGCGCGCGCCAACCACTGCGTGGAGCGCCTGGGCGCACTGCGCGACGGCCGGGTGCGGCGGGTGGAGCTGGACTTCGAGGGCTCGCGGATCCACGCCCTGCTGCACCTGCCGGCCGGGCCGGTCGAGAACGCGCCGGCCGTCATCCTCGGCCCCGGGATGGACATGATCAAGGAGGACTACATCTGGGCCGCCGAACGCTACTACACCTCGCGCGGCATGGTCGCGCTCTCCATCGAGGGGCCCGGCCAGGGCGAGAGCCGCGCCGGCGGACTGACCGTCGACCTCGGCAACTACGAGCGGGCGATAGGCCGTTACCTCGACCACCTGGCCGCGCTCCCGGAGGTCGACTCCGAGCGGATCGGCATGTTCGGCATCTCGATGAGCGGCTACTGGGGATCCCGGGCCGCCGCCGTCGACGGACGCCTGGCCGCGCTCGCCGCCTTCGAGGCCGTCACCGGCGACTTCGCGACCATCTTCGAGCGCGCCCAGCCGACCTTCAAGAACAACTACATGTACATGGCCGGGTACACCGACGAAGCGGCCTTCGACCGCGACCTGGCCCACCGGATGCCACTGGGCGACCTGGTGGCCGACATCACCTGCCCGGTGCTGTACGGGATCGGCGAGTTCGACGAGCTCACCGACCTCGGCCAGGCGCTGGAGAGCTTCGAGCGCGTCCGGGCGCCGAAGGAACTGCGGGTCTACGAGGACGAGTTCCACCCGCTCGGGGGCGTGGCCGCCGAGGTCTTCCGGTTCGGCGCGGAATGGCTGCAGCGGGCCCTCGCCGGCGAGTTCGCCGAGCCCGGGCGGGATGTGCGCCACTACGTCCACCGCGACGGCCGCACCACCGACGGCAGTGCCGACCCCACCTGGTGGCTCGGCGGCGCCCCGACCGCGCTCACCGACGTCCGGCTCGCCCGGCGCCGCCGGAGCTGACGCCCGTTCCCCGAGGGGCCGGCCCGCGGGGGCCGGCCCCCGCCGGGCGGGGGGACCGCGTGGGCCCGGGACGGCCTGGTCCGGCGGAAGGCGGAGCCGACGACGCCGCCCCAGGTCGCCTACGGGCTCTCCGAGTTCGGCCGGGACGTCAGCGAGCCGCTGACCGACCTGTTCGACCGGATCACCCGGCGGCCACCGCCCCGCCGCGCGGGACAGTGCGGTGGTGGTCGGCCTCGACGGCGGGTCCGGCACGACCGGGTGGTCCGGGCGGTGTCACGGCTCCTGGCGGGCGCGTTCGGTGATGTTGCGGGCCATTCCCCCGAACACCACCGTGTGGAACGGCGCGACCGACCACCAGTAGGCGTGGCCGGCCAGGCCGTGCGGGTGGAAGAGCGCCCGCTGGCGGTAGCGCGTGCGGTGCTCACCGTCCGGTGTGACGGACAGTTCGAGCCAGGCCAGACCGGGCAGCCGCATCTCGGCGCGCAGCCGGAGCAGCCGGCCCGGCTGGATCTCCTCGACCCGCCAGAAGTCGAGGGAGTCGCCGACCCGCAGCCGGGCGGGGTCGCGCCGGCCCCGGCGCAGGCCGACGCCGCCGGCCAGCCGGTCGAGCCGGCCGCGCAGGGCCCAGGCGAGCGGGAAGGAGTACCACCCGTTGTCGCCGCCGATGCCTTCGATCACCCGCCAGACGGCGGCGGGTGACGCGGTCACGGTGCGTTCCCGGAGGTCCTGGTAGAGGCTGCCGCCGGCCCAGTCGGGGTCGGTGGGCAGCGGATCGCTGGGGGCGCCGGGCAAGGAGGCCGAGGACCAGCGGGTGGCGACGTCGGCGTCCTTGATCCGGCGCAGGGCGAGGGCCACGGCCTGGTCGAAACCGGTGAGGCCCTCCGGCGGGTCGGGCACCCACCGGGCGATGTCGTGTTCGCCGCAGACGACCTCATGGCGCAGGGACTCGACGAGCGGACGGGCGATGGAGTTCGGCACCGGGGTCACGAGGCCGACCCAGTGGCTGGAGAGGCCGGGGGTGAGGACCGGCACGGGGACGATGAGACGCCGTCGCAGTCCGGTGAGCCGGGCGTAGCGGTGCATCATCTGCGCGTACGTCAGGACGTCGGGGCCGCCGATGTCGAAGGTGCGGTTCACTCCGGGTGGCAGACCGGCGGCGCCGGCCAGGTAGCGCAGGACGTCCCGGACGGCGATCGGCTGGATCCGGGTGGAGACCCACCGCGGCGTGACCATCGCGGGCAGGCGTTCGGTGAGGTGGCGGAGCATCTCGAACGAGGCGCTGCCGGAGCCGATGATCACGGCCGCACGCAGTTCGGCCGTGGGCACACCGCTGCCGCGCAGGATCCGGCCGACCTCGGCGCGGGACCGCAGATGGGGCGAGAGGTCCGCTTCGGGCACCCCGGCGGGGACGAGGCCGCCCAGGTAGACGATCCGGGTGACGCCCGCGGCCGCGGCGGCGGCTCCGAACGCACGGGCCGCCGCCCGGTCGGTGGCCTCGAAGGCCGGTCCGGTGCCGAGGGAGTGCACCAGGTAGTAGGCCACGTCGACGCCGTCGAAGGCCGCTGCGAGGGTCTCGGGCCGGCTCACGTCGCCGGTGGCGATGTCGACGTCCGCCCGCCACGGCTGGTCCCGGAGCCGGGCGGGCTTGCGCACCAGGCAGCGGACGCGGTGTCCCCGGGCGAGCAGCTCGGGCACCAGGCGGCCGCCGATGTAGCCGCTCGCACCGGTCACCAGGCAGTGCCTCGCCACGGCCCGCTCTGTGTCCATCTCGACTCCTCGTCCGAAGGCCGGCCCGGCCCGCCGGGTCCTGCGGTGGACCGGAGCAGCAGGATCAGGATCACGCATCCCCTTCGGAGCCCGCGACCCGGCCGGCACCGTCGAAGCGGCTGCCGTGGCGGGCTTCAAGGACTCGGCAGCCGAGGCCACGGCGTGGCGTGGCCTCGGTCGAGGACCCGGGCGGCGCTGCCACCAGGCACGCAAGGGCGCCGGGGACTCCGACAGGGCCGCAGCGCTGATCACCACGCTGCAGACGGCCCGGAACCACGCCGCCGAGAACGCCGACGGGACGACAGGACTCGTCGCGGCCTCACGCGACGGTCAAGACCGGGGCAGGGGCCGGACGACGTCTCCTACGCCTCCCCGCACACCGGCGCGACCGCGTGGTACGTCGCCGCCGCGAAGCGGGCAGCCCCTTCCGGCTCCGAGCCGCCAGTCCGACGAAATGCTCATGCCCGGTCCTGGTGCCTTCCAGCGCCGGCACCGGCGTTTCGGCGGTCCGCGGACCACCGGCGGCCGCCCGCGCCCGGCACCTCCGCCGCGGTCAGCCCGTCGCGCCGGTTGCCGCCCGTGCCCGGAGGGCGTCGACGGCGAGGCGGGCGGTGGTTCCGATGACGGCGTCGGCGGCGGGCAGCGTGATGGCGGTGGCGGCGGCGCGGGTGAAGACGGCGAGCGCGTAGCGGCCGCCGTCGGGGTACTCGACGACACCGACCTCGTGGCGCAGCGTGCGGAGGGTACCGGTCTTGCCGTGGACGCGGACGTCGTCGAAGGGGAAGCCGGAGGCCAGGCGGTGCGGCCAGACCTGGAGGCCGAGGAGGCGTCGCAGGGCGGCGCCGTGGTCGCCGGGGCAGGCGTCGCCGTGCCAGAGGGCGGCGAGCAGGGTGGTCATGTCGCGGGGGGTGCTGTGGTTGGTGAAGGCGGGGTCGAGGACCCTGAGGCGGGCGACGACCGCGGGGTCGACCGGGGAGTCCGGGCCGGTGTCCTCGGCGAGGGCGGCGATGAGGTCGCGGAGCTTGTGCACGGCGACGGTGCGGCTCAGGCCGAGGTCGGCCATGGTGCGGTTGACGGTGTCGAGGCCGATCTCGTCCCACAGGGTGTCGGCGGCGGTGTTGTCGCTGACGGCCGCGGTGAGGTAGGCGAGGTCGCGCAGGGAGAGGCGGGCCGGGTCGAGCATGGCGCCGAGGCCGGTCCCCCCGGGGGTGCGGCCGGCAGCGGGGACGTCGACCTGCCGGGTCAGGTCGATCCGTCCGGCGGCGGCCTCGCGGTACAGCGTCACGAGCAGGCAGACCTTGTGGACGCTGGCGGTGCTGACGACGGTGTCCGCGCCGAGGGCGATCTCGGCGCCGGTGTCGAGGTCGCGCGCGTGCAGCCAGCCGGTGACGCCCGCGTCGGCGAAGGCCGCGGCGATGCGGGTGCGCGCGGCCCGGCTGTGCGGGGCCCGGTCGGCTCGGGTCCGGTCGGCAGCCGGGCGGTCGGCTGCGGTGCGGTCGGCTGCCGTGCGGTCGCTGGTCACAGCGGGAACTCCATTGCGGGCCGGGGGTAGAGCGGGCGGTTGGGCGGCTGGGGCAGCAGGCCGCCGGGTCCGGTCAGCGCCTCGTGGGCGGCCTGGGCGAACAGCCGGACGGCGGGCCCGCCCCGCCCGGCCGGCCAGGCCGTGGAGGTCCGCCAGGCCAGCGGGGTGCCGGTGAGCGGACGCCAGACCGTACCCGGTGGTGGTGTGGTGCGCGGCACCAGGGCGATGGCGCTGCCGGTCAGCACGAGCGCGCCCGCGACGTCCGGTCCCGGCGGATCGACGACGACCTCGGGGGTGCAGCCGTGCCTGGTCAGCGTGGTGAGGACCTCGTCGTACAGGGCCGGGGCCGCGGCACGTGGGAAGAGGACCAGGCGCAGGCCGGTCAGTTCGGCCACCGCGAGCTCCGGGCGGTCGGCGTACGGACTGCGGGCGGCGAGCAGGACGCCGAGCGGCTGGTGCAGGACAGGGCCGAAGGCCAGTCCGTCGGCCGGGCAGGGGTGGCGGACGACGGCGACGTCGACGGTGTGCTGGGCGAGTTCGCGCACCACGGCCGTGACCGGCAGTTCCCGCAGTTCGAGCCGGGTGCCCGGGGAGGCGGTCTCGAAGCCGGTGAGCAGCGCGGCCAGGGCGGCCGGCCCGAGTTCGGGCGGGACGGCCGCGCGCAGGGTGCCGGCCCGTCCGCTGCGCAGGTCGGCGGCGGTGGCGAGGAGGCGGGCGGCGCTGTCCAGCGTCTCCTCGGCCTCGGCGAGTAGCAACCGGCCCGCCGGGGTGAGGTCGACGCCGCGCGGGCCGCGGTCGAACAGGGTCACACCGAGTTCGCGTTCGAGGCGCTGGATCCGCTGGGAGAGCGAGGGCTGGGCGATCCGCAGGCGCTCGGCGGCGCGGCCGAAGTGCCGTTCCTCGGCGACGGCGCGGAAGTGGCGGAGGTGCCCCAGCAGGTCCATGGCCAGTAATCATAGGTGTTTTCCTATCGTCCGCTTCACGATTGCGGTCTTGGACTGGGGGGTCGGCGGCCTGTTTAGCTGAGCGCGACGGCGCGACGGAGCGACGGCAACGGAACAACCGCGACCGTGACCGCGACGGCACGAACCACCTGGGAGACCACCGATGACGCACGCCCTCCACCGCCCCCGCACCGCGCTGCCCGCGGTGGCCCTGCTCGTGGCCGTGCTGATCGGCGGGTGCGGCCGGACGGGCAGCGCCTCGACGACGTCGGCCCCCGGCACGACGGCCCCGGGCTCGGCGGCCCCGAGCGCGGCGGTGGCGAGCGCGCCCGCGACCGACGCGGCGGAAGCCTCCTTCGCGGCACTGGAGCAGCAGTTCGGCGCCCGGCTCGGCGTGTTCGCGGTGGACACCGGCAGCGGCCGGGAGGTCACCCACCGGGCCGACGAGCGGTTCGCGTTCGCGTCCACGATCAAGTCGCTCGCCGCCGGGGCCCTGCTGCGGAAGGCATCCGACGCGGACCTGGACAAGGTCGTCCCCTACCGCCAGGAGGACGTGCTGGCGTGGGCACCGGTCACCTCGCAGCACGTGGCGACCGGCATGAAGCTGCGCGACCTGGCCGCCGCCTCCATCCAGTACAGCGACAACACCGCGGCCAACCTCGTCACCGCCGAGCTCGGCGGCCCGGCCGCCGTCCAGCGGTCCCTGCGCGACCTGGGCGACTCGACCACCAACGTCGACCGCACCGAACCCACCCTCAACGAAGCCACCCCGGGCGACACCCGCGACACCAGCACGCCGCGCGTCCTCGCCGCCGACCTGCGCCGCTACGTGCTCGGCGACGCCCTCCCGGAGGGCCGGCGCGGACTGCTGACGGACTGGCTGGTCGGCAACACGACCGGCGGCCCGTACGTCCGCGCGGGGGTGCCCGCCGACTGGAGGATCGGCGACAAGACCGGCAACGCGGGCTACGGCACCCGCAACGACGTCGCCGTGGCATGGCCGTCGGGCGGGCGCAGCCCGATCGTGATCGTCGTCCTGTCCGACCGCGGCAAGGAGGGCGCCACCTCCGACGACGCCCTGATCGCCCAGGCGACGAAGACCGTCGTCAGCGCCCTCGGCTGACCCTCCCCGACCGACCAGGAGCCCCGACCGCGATGATCCGCCCCACCCGCCGGACCGCCACGGAAGCCGACTTCACCCGCCGCCGCCTCGCCCAGCTCGCCGTCCTCGGTGTCACCGACGAAGCCCCGGCCGCCCCGCCGGGCCCGGCCTCGGCCGCCACGCCCGCTCCCCCGAGGACACCCACCCCCGCTCCCCCGAAAGCACCGCCCGCCGCCCGCGCGCACTACGATCGCGCCCGCCGCCTCGCCGCCGACGACCCCGTGCTGCGGGCCCTGGTGACGGCGCTGACACCCGGCACCGGTCTTCCCCCGCTGCCCGCGCCTACGCCCGAGCCCGAGCCCGAGCCCGAGCCCGAGCCCGAGCCCGTCAAACTGTTCGACAACCTCGTGCTGCTGAGCGCTGGCCGGGTCTCGGCGACGGCGGTGCTGACGGACGACGGCATCGTGCTGATCGACGCACTCACCTCACCCGCCGACGCCGAGGACGTGATCATCCCCGGGCTGCGGGCGGCCGGCGCCGACCCGGCGGCGATCCGGCACGTCGTCGTGACCCACGGCCACGCGGACCACTTCGGCGGCGCACAGGCCCTCGCCGACCGCTACGGCGCCCGCGTGCACATGTCCCCGGCCGACTGGGACCTGCTCACCCGCACCCGCCCCTCCGACGCCCCCGTCCGCGACCTCGACATCACGGACGGCGCCCAGCTCACACTCGGCGGTACGACGATCGAGCTGCACCACACCCCGGGCCACACCCCCGGCACCGTCTCCCCGGTCATCCCGGTCCGGGCGGGACGCCGGCACCACAGCGCGATGCTGTGGGGCGGCCTCAACCCGCCCTCGACGGTGCCGGAACTGCGCACCCACCTCGCCTCCGTCCACTCCTTCCGGGCCGTCATGCGCCGCACGAACGTGGAGGTCGAACTCTCCAACCACCCGAACGACCACGACCTCGAACGAGTCGAACACCTGCGGCACCAACCGCCCGGCGCCGCGAACCCCTTCCTGCTCGGCAGCCCCCGCACGCAGCGGTACATGGCCGTCATGGACGCGATGCTGCGCGGCCGCATCGCCGAAGCGGAGGCCGCGGAGGAGGCGGAAGCAGCCGCGACGGGAGTCGGCCCGCGCGTGACGCCCGCACCGGCGTCGGGCCGTCCGTGACCGAAGCATGAGGTGTCTCGTTGTGGGGGCATGAAACTGGATGACCGGTGACCGAGCGTCCCCCTCGCGCCAGGGGCGCGGCTCGCCGTGTCCGCCGGCCGGCGGCACGCGCCGGGACCATCCGCGGTACCGGCGGCACCGCGGCCGCCACCGAACCCGTGGCCAAGCCACCGGACGACCGGAGCAAGGCGTTTCTGGAGAAGGCCGCCTACGTCGTGGCCCCGGGATCGGTCGTCGTGGGCCTGCTGTACTACATCGGCAGGACCTACACGTCGTCGTACTACGGCCACCTCGGCGTCCCGACGAGCGACCTGGAGCTGTCGCGTGAGAGCTACCTGACCGTCAGCCCCACAGCCCTGTTCCTCCCGCTCTGGGCACTGCTGTGGTGCGCGCTCCTCGTCCTGACGTTCTTCGCCCTGGTCGAACACTGGCTGGCGCGTCCGCGGGAGAAGCCGCTGCGGCAGCGAGCCGCTGCCGCGTTCGGAATCACCGGCGGCCTGCTGCTCCTCACGGGATTCCTCATCTTCACCCAGCCGCCCTGGTGGACCCGCAGCATCCTGTCACTCCTGAAGGCCGGCTGGCCGCGCACGGTCATTCCTCCGCTGGTGGTGGCGCTCGGCGCCGCGCTGGCCCTGTTCTCGCTGCGCCTCTACCGGGCCGCCCTCCGGGAGCGGGGCCATCCGCTGGCCGGCGGGCGGATCCCGATGCTCGCCGGCGCGGTGCTCATCGGGCTGCTGACGATGAGCCTGTTCTTCTCCCTGGCGCACTACGCGGACGAAGCCGGGGACGACCAGGCCGTCCGCGACTCGGAAGCCGGATTCGCGGGACGGGTCAGCGTCCTGATCTACTCCCGTTCCCTCATCACCCACGATGCCAGCGGCATCTACTTCACGGACCTCGGCGATTCGGGCGGGCCGTACCGCTACCAGTACCGGGGGTTCATCCTGCTCGCCAAGTCCAGCGCCCGCTACTACCTCGTCTCTTACGACCGCCGCCAGCCCAAGGACGTGACCGTGGTCCTGCGGGACGACGACGACATCCGCATCGAGACGCTCGGCTGACGCCTCAGCTCGCCGTTGCCACGGCCGAGGGCGACGTGGCGTGCGGCGACGTGGCCGCCGGCGACGTGGCGTGGGGCGACACAGCCGGAGGCGACGCGGCCGAGGACGTGCTCTCGGGCGTGGGCGAGTTCCCCGATGGCGAAGGTGAAAGCGAAGACTCCAGCCCCTCACCGACCAGCTCGACGCGGTAGACCGCGTCGGCCGCCGTCGTGTAGACGGTGAGTTCGGCGCTCTGCGTGCCGACGGTCGTCGGACGGAACGCGACCGTCAGAGTGCAGGTGTCCCCGGAGTGAAGAGTCCTTCCGGTACACGGGTTGTCGGCCACCGAGAAGCTTCCCGCCGACAGATGCACGGCCCCGATCGTCGTGCCGGCGGCGGAGGCGGCGGCAGCGGCGGCAACGGCGGCCGTCGTGCCGGCGGCGGAGGCAGCGGCGGTGCCGCTTTCGGGGGTGCTGGGACGTCCGGCGAGCACCACGGGTTCGACGGTACGCCCGCCGAGCTGCGTGGCGGGAAGTTGCGCCTTGGTCACCGCCGGGGCGCCATTGCTGCCGGGAAAGAGCGTGGCGATCGCGTTCGGACTCGGATTCGAGCCGGACGACGCCGTCGGCGCGGGCGTCTCCGCGGTCGACTGGGTCGACGCGGGCGTCGTGCCGGAGGACGAGCCGCCGCCACCGCCGCACCCCGTCGCCAGGGCCAGCAGCACAACCGGCGCGGCCACCCGAACCAGCCACCCCACACCAACATTCCGTCCGGCAGTCACGATCGCCTCCGCGTCCGCAAGAAAAAAGTCGTGGCCGAACCCTTGCGTACTGGCGCGTCAGGACAGCCTCAGCTCGCTTCCACGCCACGAGTCGTCACTCGCATGAGCGGCGAGGGGGACCCGTTCGGAGTCGCCGGGCGTCGGGAGCGATCGACAGCGCGCGCGTGTATAGGCTGCGCTGTCATGGGTGGCGATTGGCGGGACGACAGGATCGGCAGCGCCCTGAAAGGCGTGAACCCCACTGTGCTCCGGCGGCTTGACGCCGGCTTCGCGGTGATCGGTGACGTGCAGTTCCTGCCCGGGTACTCGGTTCTCCTGGTGGACGAGCCCGCTGTGCGGCGCCTGTCCGATCTCCCCCGGACCAAGCGGATGGCCTTCCTGTCGGACATGGACCGGCTGGGTGAGGCCGTGGAACGGGCCTGCCGGCGTCTGGACCCGGAGTTCCGGCGCGTGAACCTGGAGATCCTCGGAAACACCGACGACTTCCTCCACGCACATGTCTGGCCCCGGTTCGAGTGGGAGAGCCCGGACCTCGTCGGCCATCCGGTGTGGCGGTATCCCGCGGAGAACTGGCGCGATCCCGCGAGCGTGCTCGGACCGGAGCACGACGCCTTGCGCGAGGCGATCGGCCACGAACTCGACGTGCTGTCCGCGCCGGCCGCCGGGGCGGCCGGCGCGGAGTGAGACACGTCGGGGAGGGGCGACCTGACGGTCGACGGAGGACAGCCCGCTCGCCCGGCCCCGTCACAGGCCCGGGATCCCGGCCCTCCGCGCGTGCAGCTCGGAGTGGACGAGTTCGAGGAGACGGCCCGCCCAGCCGGGCTTGGGAGGAGCCCCGACGCAGGTGGTGGCCGTACGTCGGGCGGGCCGGCCGTCGATCACTCCCGGTGGATGACGGCCGCGAGGGCGCGCTCGCGGACGTCCGCCGAGGGGTGGCTGCGCAGGTCCCGCAGCAGGACCCGCCATTCCCGGGGCCAGCCGAGGCGGTCCCCGAACGCCTCGGTCAGCGCCGTTGCGAACAGTCCGGCGGCCGGGTCGGCGTCGTCGCGGCGGGCGGTGTGCGCCAGTGCGTCGAGTGTCCCGGGCGGCGGCAGCGGGCCGGAGGCGTGCTCCCGCAGCAGCGTCAGCGCGGTGAGCGCGGCCGCCGCCGGGCGGCCCCGGTGGGCGTCGGCGAGGGCGCCGAGCGCCTCTGCCAGTGCCTGGGGGCCGGCCGCCGGGTCCACCAGGCGGCGCAGCGCGGCCGCTCGGACGCCCGTCAGGTCGGGTTCGGCCGCGAGCAGGTCGGCGGTGCCGGCGAGCAGTGGCCGGTAGTGGTCGTCGGAGGGGAGGTCGGCGAGGTGGGTGAGCCTCCGGCGGGCCGGGAGGTCCCGGTCGTCGGCGGCGTGGAGGTCGTCCGTCCGCGTGGCGGCAGCGAGTTCGGTGAGGGTGCGGTGCAGCAGGCTGCCGGGGGCGGCGCCGCCGAGCGGGTGCGGCAGGCCGGAGGCGGCGAGCGCGCGGACGGCGCCCGCGGCCTGCTGCCAGCCGCCGCGGTTCGCCGGATCGGTGACGGCCCGTCGGGCCACGTCGGCGGTCTCCGGGGCCCAGACGGCCCACCGCGGCAGTGCGGCCAGAGCCGGCGCCGCGACCTCCGGGTCGGCTGCGGCGGCGACGGAGGCCACCAGGCGGGCGTAGCGGGCGCGGTGGGCCTCGGGCAGGTGCGCCGGGTCGGCCCGCAGGACGGCGCGGCGCACGGGCGGCGGGGCCTGTTCGGCGGCTTCGGCGAGCAGGTCCCAGACCGGTTCGGCGTCCAGCAGGCCGGCCGCGAAGGCGACCGCGGCGGCGCGCACGTCGTGGTGCTGGCCCTCGACGCGGCACGCGGCCACCAGCAGGTCGGCGGCGGTCCGCGGCGGCAGGTGCTCGGCAGCGAGCCGCACCGCCTCCTTGCGGCTGGTCACCTTGCTGCCGTGGGTTCCGGACAGCAGGGCGCCGAGTTGCTCGGCGAGCTCGTGGGGCGGGGCGAACCGGGCGGCTCGGGTGGCCGCGTACATCGCGACCCGGGCGCGGTCGCCGCCCGCGTGGGCGAGCAGGTCGCGCAGCGCGTCGGCGGGCCGGTCCGTCCAGACCAGTGCGGCGAGCGCCGCCTCGGCGAGCACCACCTCGGCGGAGTCCAGCTGGGCGCGGACGACCGCCTCGCCGTACTCGGGTATCGCGGCGGCGGCGCGGACGGCCGCGGCCCGTGCGTGCAGCGGCAGGGTCGGGTCGCCGGCCGCCGTGGCGGCGAGCCGGGCGGCGGCCCGCCACTGGCGCGGGGTCCAGCGGCTCGCCGACCAGGTGGGGGGCAGGGCCGCCCGCTGCGGGTGCTTCAGGAACCTCCCGTACGGCGGTTCGGGGGCGAGGAGCGGGTCGAGGAGGTCGGTGCGCTGTTCGACCAGCACCTCGCACACCGGCGACAGGACGGCGGCGGAGGGCTCGAGTTCGAGGATCTCGGCGACCCGGGCGCCGCGGGTGCGCGGGTCGTCCAGCCACAGGCCGGCGGCCTTCGTGAACGCGGCGTCCGATCCGAACTGGAGGGCGTGCAGGAGGAGTTCCTGCAGCTCGGGGATGCCCCGGGCGCGGCGGCCGAGCGAGCGGGTCAGGGTGAACAGCAGCCAGTACTCCGCGGTGTCGGCCATGGTGTCCAGCCATGGCCGCAGGGTCGCGAACACGGAGTGTTCCTGGCCCCGGCGCAGCCGGTGCTCCAGTGGGCCGAGTTCGACCGTGCCGCTCTGCCCGGCGATCCGCCGCAGGCTCCGCAGTGCCCAGTCGACCAGTTCGGCCCCGTCGGCGAGGGCGTGCTCGCGCAGCACCTCGGCGACCAACCGCTGCAGGGCGGCCCGGGTGGCGTACGAGCAGTCGCGGGCGTCGACCGCGTCCTGCACGGCGGCGTCGAGGTGGGGCACCGCCGCCGGGGTCAGCAACCGGGCGGGTACCTGGACCAGTGCGGTCAGCGCCGCGCAGCGCACCGGGTCCTGCTCGTTGCGCAGCCGCGGAAGCAGTGCGAGCGCGTCCTGGACGGCGGCCCGGTCGTCGGAGGCGGCCGCGTTGGCGAGCAGGCCCGTCCAGGCGGCGGCACGGTCGTCGGCGTCCGGGCGGGACAGGGCCGCCCGCAGCTGCGGCTGGGCCTCCTCGGTGGGCAGGTAGGCCAGGACGGGGGCGATCCGGGCCCAGGGGCGGCCCTCGGCGAGGCGCGCGGCGGCCTGCCGCCGCGCCTCGGCGTGGCGGCGGGCGTGCGGGAACAGCGGTAGCAGAGCAGGCAGTTCGCCCTCCCGCGGCAGGGCACCGTCGTACACGAGGTCGAGGAACGCGTCGCGCCGGCCCGGCGGAAGGGTGCGCAGCAGGGCGACGAAGCAGCGGGGCGCGGCCAGCCAGTGGCGGCCGAGGGCGGGCAGCGAGGGCGGGTCGGCGCGCACCAGTCGGCGCAGTGTGCCGCTCGTGGGCGGTGCGGTGTACGGCCCGAGCGCGCCGCGCCGCGGGTCGGCGAGGATGCGGACGGTGCGTTCGGCGTCCGCGGCGGCCAGTGCCGGCAGGTGGTGGCGGCGCAGCGGGAGGTCCGGGCCGAACCGCTCCAGGAGGCCGAGGAGCCGTTCGGGGCGGGTTCGCGCGATCGTGCCGAGGACGTCGGCGAGCGCGGGCCACTGACCGAGCCGCAGCGTCTCGGGGCGCTCGGCGATCACCTGCTCCAGGTGGTCGAGGACCTCGTCCGGGAAGCGTGCGGCCAGCGGTGCGAGCGGCGCGGCGTGCGCGAGGTCGGGCAGCGTCCGGGCGACGAACGCGGGGCTGCAGGCGGAGAGCAGCCGGGCGGCCTCGGCGTCGCCCCACTCGGCGCGCAGACGGCCCACCAGTCGCTCGGCGAGCCGGTGCCGGCGGCCCTGCCGCACCACCCGGGCCAGCTGCCGGCGCAGGGTGCAGGAGGCTCCGGTGAAGGCCGCCTCGATCGCCTCGTCCGGGATGCCGTGGGTGCGGGCGGCACGCAGGGCGTACCCGCGGACCACCGGGTCGGGGTCGGTCAGCCGCTCGGTGAGGTAGCCGGTGGCGCGACCGGCCGACGCGGCGAGCGCGGCCAGCCGACGGCCGTACACGCCGGAGCGTTCCAGGTCGGACAGCAGCCCGGGGAGCTCGCCGTCGGAGGCGAGCTGGCGGGCCGTGCGGGCGACGAGCTGTTGGCGCTGCGGGTGGGAGAGCAGGTCGAGGTCGGCGAGGAACTGATCGGCTTCGTGCGGCATGCGGTCAGTGTGGCTACTCGGGGCGGGTGTCTCCCAATGGATTTCCGCTGCCGTGGTCGGACGTGGCCGCGGGGCCGGTTCGCCCGGCGGCTCGACGGCCCGGCGGCCCGGCGGCTGAGCTGCCCGACGGCTCGACGGCTCGACGGCGAGCCGCCCGGCGGCCCTTGGATAGGGTGCGGGGATGGTCCCCGACGCTCCCCGGCTGCTGCGCGCCGACGCCGCCCGCAACGCTGAGAAGATCATCCGGGCTGCCCGGGAGGTCTTCACCGAACAGGGCCCCGAAGCCCACCTCGACGAGGTGGCGCGCCGGGCCGGTGTCGGGCCCGCGACGCTCTTCCGACGCTTCCCCGACAAGGCCGCGCTCCTGCGGGCCGTGCTGGACCAGCGCTTCGGCGAGAACGTCCGTCCCGTCATCCAGGCCGCCGCCCACGACCCCGACCCCGCGTCCGGGCTGGCCCGCGTGCTGGCGGCGGCCCTGGAGTCGGTGGCCGGCGACTTCAACGTCCTGGCCGCCGCCCGGGCCGCCGGCGTGCTGACCCCGGCGACCGGCGAGGAGTTCTTCGCCGCCCTCGACGACCTGCTGGCGCGCGGTCAGGGCGCGGGCGCGATCCGCGCCGACCTCGTACCCGACGACCTGCACCGCATCGTCGTCATGCTGGTCTCGGTGCTGTGGACGATCGGCCCGGGCGAGGACGGCTGGCGCCGGTACCTGGCCCTGGTCCTCGACGGCCTCTCCCCCGCCGGGGCCCGTCCGCTGCCCTGTCCCGCCCCCGCGCTGCGCCCCCGCACGCCCTGACGTCGAGGCAGGTGCCGGCCGCCCCGCCGGGCGACCGGCACCGCCGCCGCTCAGCCCGCCGGATGCCACCGGAGCGCCGTGACCGGGCACCTGGCGGCCGCCTCGCGGGCCTGTTCCGCCGCCCGCCCGACGGGCTCGGCGGCCAGCACCACGACCTGTCCGGCCTCGTCCTGGTCGAACACCGACGGCGCGGTCACCGCGCACTGCCCCGACGACACGCACCGGGAGGCGTCCGCCGTCACCCGCGCGGCCGGCCGCTCTCGCGGCTGATCCCCGTTCACCACAGGACCGGCACCTCGCCGATGCCGCCCGCCAGCCGTTCGGAGTGGTCGCGCAGGCTGCGCGCGTCCACCGCGAGCCGCAGGCCGGGGAAGCGCCGGAACAGCCCGGTCAGCGCGATCTGCATCTCGGTACGGGCCAGCGCGTTGCCGATGCAGTAGTGGCCGCCGTACCCGAAGGCGAGGTGCGCGTTGGGGGAACGCGACGGGTCGAAGGCGTCCGGCTCCTCGAACGCCCGGCCGTCCCGGTTCGCGGCGTTGATCGACACCAGCAGTGCCTCGCCCCGCGCGATCGCCGCCCCGCCGACGGTGACGTCCTCGCGGGCGTAGCGGGTCAGGCCCAGGGCGCCGGGCGCGGCCATCCGCAGGACCTCCTCCACCGTGGCGCGGGCCGACCCGTCGGGATCGGCGGCGAAGCGGTCGCGGCGGCCGGTGTCGCTGAGCAGGAACAGGACCCCCAGGTCGATCCGGGTCGACGTGGTCTCGTGGCCCGCGAACAGCAGCCCCACCGCCAGGCGGGTCATCTCCTCCTCGGTGAACGAGGGGTCCTGCGCCTGCACGGCCAGGATGTCGCTGATCACGTCCTGCCCCGGGTGCCGGCGCTTCTCCTCGGCGATCGCGGCCACGTACGCCTCGAACTCGGCCATGGCGGCGGCCCCGTCGGCGCCGCCGTACAGCGCGGCGATCCGCTCCGACCAGCCGCGCAGCAGGCCCCGGTCCTCCACCGGCACGCCCAGCAGCTCGCAGATCACCATGACCGGCAGCGGGAACGACAGGTGGTCGTGCAGGTTGACGGCGCGTCGCGGATCCCGGGAACGCTCCTCCTCCATCGTGTCCAGGCAGGATGCGGCGAGTTCCGCGATCCTCTCGCCCATCCGGCGCATCCGCGGCGCGCTGAACGCGGGCGCCAGCATCCGGCGCATCCGCGCGTGCTCGCGGTCCTCCTCCTCGGGGGTGGGGGCGGGGCGGGTGTGCAGCGCCGAGGAGGAGATCCTCGGGGCGCCCTCGACGTCGGGGCGCAGCCGGGAGAACCGGGTGTCGCTCAGGATCTCCCGGGCTTCCTCGTAGCGGGTCACCAGCCAGGCCGGGTCGCCGGCGGGTGTCGTCACCCGCGTGATCGGGCCTTCCTCGCGCAGGCGCGCGAACAGCGGCGCCAGGTCCAGGGCGTTGGGGCGTTCGAAGGGTAACTGCGGTGCGGGGGCGGTCATGGTCTCTCCTCACCGGCCGAAGGGCCACAAGAGCAGCGAACGCTGGGCGGAACCGTTCTCCCCTGTGGGCCCGGGCCAGGGCGGGCGCCATGGCGTCCGGCCGACAAGTGAGAGTCAGCTCTCTTTTAGGAGAGTAACACCACCGGCACGCACAGTCAGCTGGTCCTGCCCGTGCCCGCACCGGCACTCGAAGCGGGCACGTCCAGGCAGGAGCCGCTGCGGGCCGCGTGTCCGAGGCGCGGTCCGGGGCCGATCGGGTGAGCTGCGTGCGGCTCACCCGCGTGGCGCGCCCGGGCCGGGGATCACTTCGTTCCGGCCGGGTGCGGACCCGGCCACGACGAGAGGCGGGAACACGATGGGGCACGACGGAAACGTGATCGAGGAGCTGAAGGCCGACCACCGGGAGGTGGAGGAGATGTTCGGCCGGATCCGGGTGATGACCGGGCACGGGCAGGAGCTGCGGGACCTGGTGGACCAGGTCACCATCGAGCTGGTGCGGCACTCGGTGGCCGAGGAGCAGTACCTCTATCCGGCGGTGCGCGAGCACATCCAGGGCGGGGACAGGCTCGCGGACAAGGAGCTCGAGGACCACGCCCGGGTCGAGAAGATCCTCAAGAAGCTGGAGCGGATGGATACGGCCGACGCGCAGATGAGCCCCGTACTGCGGCAGCTCATGGACGAGGTGTCCGCCCACGTCCAGGACGAGGAGGACAATCTGTTCCCCAGGCTGGCCCAGGCCTGTACGCCCGAGCAGCTGAACGACCTCGGGGACAAGATCCGCCGCGCGAAGGCGATGGCCCCCACCCGCCCGCACCCGGCCGCCCCGAGCAGCCCCGGGGCCAGCAAGCTGCTCGCCCCGGGCGCGGGGCTGGTCGACCGGGCCCGCGACTTCGCCACCGGCCGCGGCAAGTCCTGAGCCGCACCGCCCGACCGGACGGCTCGGGGCCGGCCCCGGGCCGTCCGGTCGGGCAGGACGTGACGCCGGTCATGCGGCCGGCCGCGCCGTCCCGCCTACACTGGTCGGCGAGCAGCAGGGCAGCGAAGCCCCGCACACCGAGCAGCTCGCTTCGGCCCCGACCCACGGACACCGGCGAGCCCGCCCCTGAGGGACCGATCGCCGTGCCCACCGACCTCGCCCCCGTCATAGCCGCCTCCACCCGCTGGCTGCTGATCGCCTACCCGCCACCGGCAGGCGCGCTCAACGCCGCACTGGCCGAGGCCCAGGCCGTCCAGGCCACCACCGTCGCGGCCCACCTGCGCTACCCCGGCGACCTCGACGTACAGCTGCTGCACCTGCTCGGCCCCGGCGGATCGGACCGGCTGGATTGGCTCACCGGCAACGACGCCGAACCCGCGGACGCCGCCTGGCGCACCTGGGTGGACGAGACCGTCGTCAGCTGGGCCGCATGCCTCCTGGCCGAACCGGCCCTCGCCGCCCGCGCCCACCGGATGCTGACCGCTGCCATGCTCCCCACCCAGGCCCGGGCCCACGACCAGGGCCTGCGGCGCCTGATCGACCCCGGCGTCCACGACGGCGAAGCCGCCGTGCTGCTGCGCCATCCCGACCTGCTCGAACCCGTCACGGCCCTGCACCGGGCATCGCTCACCGAGCTGCTGGACGCCGAAGGCGCCACGGCGGCGTAGCTCCCGGTCGGTGCGCCGTCCGGAGGGCGGCGGCTCCGGGTGACGCGCCCGTGGGCGAGTGGTTCCGCACGCGGAGGTGTGGCGATCGGTGCCGGAAGCCCCGCGACCGGCGCGCCCACGGGAGCGTGTCAGCCTGCGGCGTCGCTCGCGTCGTGGAAGCGCACCGGCAGGCTCGTCAGTCCCCTCAGCATGGTGCTCGGCCGCCGCACGAGGTCTGCCGGGTCGGCGTCGAGGGCGAGGTGCGGGCGACGCTCGATCAGGGTGCGCAGGGCGATGGCGGCTTCGACCCGGGCGAGGGGGGCGCCGAGACAGTGGTGGATGCCGTGGCCGAACGCGAGGTGGCCGGCGGGCTTGCGGTGGATGTCGAACCTGTCCGGGTCGGGGAAGTGGCGCGGGTCGCGTGAGGCCGCGGCCAGGGAGACGAGGACGCTGTCGCCTGCCGGGATGGTGGTGTCGCCGACCCGTACCGGTTCGGTGGCGTAGCGGAAGGCCGCGGACTCCACCGGGCCGTCGTGCCGGAGAGTCTCCTCGATCGCGCTGTCGACGAGGCCGGGATCGGCGCGCAGGGCGGCGAACTGCTCGGGGTGGGTGAGCAGGGAGAGGACCGTCCCCGAGATGAGGTTCACGGTGGTCTCGTGCCCCGCGACGAGGAGGAGGAAGGCCATCCCGAGCAGTTCCTCGGCGGAGAGCCCGTCGGCGGCCGGGGTGACGAGCGCGCTGAGCAGGTCCTGGCGCGGGCTGGTCCGGCGTTCCTCGATGAGGGCCGTGAGATGGCCGGTCATGGCGCCGGCCGCCGCGCCGGCGGCCTGCGGGGAGCTGGGCGCGACCAGTTCGGTGGACCAGGCGTGGAAGTCGGCACGGTCCGCCTCCGGTACGCCGAGCAGTTCACAGATGACGGTCATCGGCAGCGGCAGGGCGTAGCAGGCGACGAGGTCCGCGGAACCCGCTTCGGGCAGGGCGTCGATCAGGGTGTCGGCGATCTCCCGAATGCGGGGGCGCAGCGCCCGGATCCGACCGGCCGTGAACTTGCCGACGACCAGTTCGCGCAGCCGGGTGTGCTGGGGCGGGTCGCTCTGGAGCATGTTGACCCCGAGGGCGTGGCCCCCGTCGTCGGTCCAGGAGGAGGAGTGCCGGATGTCGTTGCTCAACCGGGGATCCGTGAGGGCGGCGCGGGCCTCGTCACGGGCGACGACGAGCCACGCTTCGCCGGATCCCGGGACGAACACCCGGTGGACCGGCCCTTTTTCGCGCAGTGCCGCGTAGGCGGGATACGGGTCGATGGTGACGTCGAGGCCCGCGGGAGACAGTTCCTGAAGCGTCGGAGCAAGCGTCGGAGCCGGCACGTTCTTCCCCCCTGGAAAACGGGGACTACCCCCCGGTGATGGTCCGACCCTACCAAACCGGGGACATCACCCCACTTTGGCCGTGTCGCTGGGGGTGTGCACCGGCCAGGGCGACGGGCAACCCAGCGGAGCTGCCGGCCCGCCTCCACCTCCAGCGCCGCCCGGACCTCGTACACGTCGAAGACTTCCAGGCGTCGCAGTTCCCGGTCGAACTCCGAGACCGGGGAGGCGGCGTCCCGCGGCGTCACCGCCCGGCCCACTCCTCCAGCGCGGGCAGGACCTTGTCCAGCGTGATCGGCAGGTCCCGCACCCGCACCCCGCAGGCGTGCCACACCGCGTTCGACACCGCGGCGGCCGTCCCGACGATCCCGATCTCCCCGATTCCCTTGGACCCCACGGCGTTGACGTGGGGATCGTGCTCGACGAGCCAGTGCGCCTCGATCCCGTCGACGTCCGCGTTGGTCGTGATGTGGTACTCGGCGAGGTCGTGGTTGACCACGTGGCCGGTCCGCGGGTCGAGCACGCCGTTCTCGTGCAGGGCCATGGACAGCCCCATCGTCATCCCGCCGACGAACTGCGAACGCGCCGTGCGGGGGTTGATGATCCGGCCCGCAGCGAACACTCCCAGCAGGCGCGGCACCCGCACCTCGCCGGTGTCCGCATGGACGCGCGCCTCGGCGAACTGCGCCCCGAAGGCGTGCATCGCGTAGCGCTCGTCCGGCGGTCCGACGCTGCCGGAGGCCCGCGCCCCGTCCGGCGGCTCGGCCCCGTACCGGCTGCGCAGGGCGCGCGCGGCCTCGACCACGGCCGAGCCCCACGTCGTCATGCCCGAGGAGCCCCCGGCCACCGACGCCACCGGGTAGTCCGTGTCGCCGATCCGCACCTCCACCCGGGCCACCGGCACGCCGAGCGCGTCCGCGGCGATCTGCGCCAGCGTGGTCCAGGTGCCGGTACCGAGGTCGGCCGCACCGATCTCGGCCACGTAGCCCCCGCCCTCCCGCCGGATCGTCGCCGTCGACGTCGGCATCCGGCTGACCGGGTAGGTGGAGGCCGCCACGCCCGTACCGACCAGCCAGTCGCCCCGACGGCGCACGCCCGGCCGGGGATCGCGCCGCGACCAGCCGAACCGCGCCGCGCCCTCCCGCAGGCAGCCGACCAGGCCGCGGCTGGAGAACGGCTTGCCCGAACCGGGTTCGACGGCGGGCTCGTTGCGGATCCGCAGGTCGACCGGGTCCATGCCGAGGCGCTCGGCCAGCTCGTCCATCGCCACCTCCGGGCCGAACATCCCGGGGCACTCGCCCGGGGCGCGCATCCAGGACGGCACCGGCACGTCGAGGGCGGCCAGCCGGTGCGTGGTGCGCCGGTTCGGCGAGGCGTACATCATGCGCGCGGGAACGCCGGTCTGCTCGGCGAACTCCTTGATGCGCGACGTCTGTTCGACGGCGTCGACCGCGACGGCGGTGAGCCTGCCGTCCCGGTCGGCCGCGAGCCGGCAGCGCTGGATGGTCGGGGTGCGGTAGCCGGTCAGGGCGAACATCTGCTGCCGGGTCAGCGCCAGCCGCACCGCCCGGCCGGGCAGTGCCCGCGCGGCCAGCGCCGCGAGCACCACGTTGACGTGAGGCTGCCCCTTCGAGCCGAACCCGCCCCCGACGTACGGGCAGACCACCCGCATCCGTGCCTCGTCGAGACCGAACAGCGATGCCAGCGCGGACCGCGTCGGGTGGACCCCCTGGGTGGAGTCCCACAGGGTGAGGAAGCCCTCACCCGCCGGATCCCACAGGGCCGACGTGGCGTGCGGTTCCATCGGGTTGTTGTGGTACATCGCGGTGCTGTACGTCTCGTCGACGCTCACCTGCGCGGCCGCCATCGCGGCGTCCACATCGCCCTCGACGGTGTCGGTGGGAAGATCCGGGTTCACCGTCCGCGGTGCGTACAGGTCCTCGCGGTCGGCCCGCAGTTCGGCGTCGTGCGCCTGCTGCGCGTAGCCGACCCGGACGAGCGCGGCCGCGTGCCTCGCCACCTCGGAGCTGTCCGCGACGACGAGCGCGACGACCTGGCCGCGGAAGGCGACCTCCGCGTCCTGCAGGACCGCCAGCTCCCGGTCCGCGGTGGACGCCAGGCGCTCCGCGTTGTCGTGGGTGAGCACCGCGACCACCCCGTCGAGCGCCTCGGCCGCGGCGGTGTCCAGCTCCGTGACGCGTCCCCGGGCGACGGTGGCCTGGACGGCGTGCAGGTGGGCGGCGTCCACCAACGGAGTCTCGTGGGCGTAGGTGGCGGTGCCCAGGACCTTGACGGCCCCGTCCCGGCGGGGCAGGTCGCGGCCGACGGCGGCCGGCTCGTCCGGGAACGTCACGGGGTGTCCTCTCCGGCCAGGCCGCGCAGGGTCGCGGCGAGGGTACGGCGCAGCAGCGGGATCTTGAACGCGTTGCCGCCGCCCAGTCCTTCGGCCGGCCGGGCGGCGGCGAGCTCGGCGTCCGCGGCGGCCCGGAAGGCGTCTTCCGAGGCGGGGGCGCCCCGCAGCACCTCCTCCGCCCGGTACGCGCGCCACGGCGCGTGTGCCACGCCGCCGAAGGCGACCCGCGCGTCCACCACCACCCCGTCCCGGACGTCGAGTGCGGCGGCCACGCTGACCAGGGCGAACGCGTACGAGGCCCGGTCGCGCACCTTGCGGTAGGCCGAGCGGCGGGCGATCGGCTGCGCCGGCAGGTCGATCGCGGTGATCAGCTGACCGTGCTCGAGCACCGTGTCGCGCTCGGGGGTGTCGCCCGGCAGCCGGTGCAGGTCGACGAACGGGATCGTGCGCTCGCCGTCCGGCCCGAGCACCCGTACCCGTGCCCCGAGCGCGGCCAGCGCCACCGCCATGTCGGAGGGATGGACCGCGATGCAGTGCTCGGACGCGCCGAGGATCGCGTGGTGGCGGGTCCACCCCCGGATCGCGGAACAGCCCGAGCCCGGCTCCCGCTTGTTGCACGGGGTGGTGACGTCCTGGAAGTAGACGCAGCGGGTGCGCTGCAGCGGATTGCCGCCGGTGGTGGCCATGTTGCGCAACTGCCCCGATGCCCCTGACAGCAGCGCCTGCGACAGCACCGGGAACCACTCACGGACCCGGGGATGCGCGGCGAGCGCGCTGTTGCTCGTTCCCGCACCGATCCTCAGGGCTCCCCCGCCGAGTTCCTCGACCCCGACCGGCAGGACACCGGCGAGGTCGACGACCAGGGCGGGCCGCACGACCCCCAGCTTGAGGTGGTCCACCAGGTTCGTCCCGCCGCCGAGGAACACCGCGTCCGGGTCGCCGGCGACGCTGCGCACGGCGGCCGCGGCGTCGGCGGGGCGGTGGTGGTCGAACGGTCTCATCCGGACACCCCCGGCTCGGTGGCCCGCCGGGCCGGGGGCTGCCCCGTCGGAGGCTGCCCGGCCGCCTGCAGCACGGCGGTGACGATGTTGACGTAGGCGGCGCAGCGGCACAGGTTGCCGCTCATCCGCTCGGCCACCTCGGCGCGCTCCAGCCGCGGTGCGCCCGGGCCCCGGGTGACGGCGCTCGGCCAGCCCCGCGCGAACTCCTCCAGCGCCCCGACCGCGGAGACCACCTGCCCGGGGGTGCAGTAGCCGCACTGGAGCGCGTCGCAGTCGATGAAGGCCTGCTGCACCGGGTGCAGGCCACCGTCGGCGAGCCCCTGCGCGGTGACCACCTCGGCGCCGTCCTGGGTGACCGCGAGCGTGAGGCAGCCCAGTACGCGACGTCCTTCGGACAGCACCGTGCACGCGCCGCACTGTCCGTGGTCGCACCCTTTCTTCGGGCTCGTCACTCCGAGCCGTTCCCGCAGCGCGTCGAGCAGCGTCGTACGCGTGTCGACGGTCAGCCGGTGCGCGGTGCCGTCGATCCGTACGGTGATGTCCTTCTCCACCGCACGAGGCTCCCCCGGTCCGGCCGCCCCCACACGGCGCGCGGCGCTCCGTCACCCCCGTGGTGGCAGCCCGACGTTCCGGGAGGCCTGCCCGCCGAGGGTGCCCCGGGTCCGGGCGGGCGCGGCGGCGCCGTAACGGTCGGCGGGCCGCCGTCGGCCGGGGGGCCGGCCACCGGATCCGACCTGGGGGTTGCCCCCGGGGAAGACGGCAGTTCTCCCCAGCGCGCCGCGGCCCCGCCGACGCGAGGATCGACTCACCGAGCGCCGAGGTCATCGGCGTTCCGTCGGAGTGAGGAGTGACCGGAACGATGGCAGGCAACGAACGGATCGGGCGGCGGGGACTGCTGACGGCGGCGGTCGCCACCGCGGCGCTGCTGGTCCCGGGCACGGCGGTCGCCGCGCCGGTGGCCCCGAACGCCGGCGGCGCGGCCGCGGACCCGGGGACGGCGCAGCGCTCCGCCGTGGTGCGCGCGCTGGAGGGCGTCGCCCGGCCGCTGCTGACGACGGAACCCGGCGGCCGTACCACCGACCTGCGTGCCCTGGGCTCCATGATCGGCGACGCCGAGGTGGTCGGCCTCGGCGAGGCCACGCACGGCTCGCACGAGTTCTTCGCGATGAAGCAGCGGGTGTTCCGCTACCTCGTCGAGGAGAAGGGCTTCACCACCTTCGCCCTGGAGACCAGTTGGAGCAGCGGCCTGCAGATCGACGAGTACGTCCAGGGCGGTCCGGGCGACGCGCGGCAGATCGTCAAGGACGCCCTGGGCGGGAGCCCGTGGGAGCGTGAGGAGTTCGCCGACCTGATCGCCTGGATGCGGGCCCACAACCGGAGCCACCCGCAGCACCCGGTCCACTTCGTCGGTGACGACCTCGGCCTCCCGAGGCTCGGCGACCGGATGTTCGAGCGGGTCACCTCCTACGTACGCGGGGCCCGCCCCGACGTCCTTCCTCGACTCGACGAGCTCTACGCGGGCCTGCGGCCGTTCGACGACGCCTTCGCCTACCTGCGGCAGAAGCCGCTCGCCGAGCGCCGGGACAACGCCGCCAAGGCACGACGGGCGCTCGACCTGGTCACCGCGAGCGGTACCGGCGCCTCCGACGGCGACGCCCACGCGTGGGCGGTGCAGCACGCCCGGAACATCGCCGAGACCTTCGCCTTCGCCGCCCTGGACCTCGCCGACCCTGCCTCCGTCTCCGCCTCGGAGCAGCTGCGCGACCGGGCGATGGCGGACAACACCGCGTGGTGGCAGCGCCGCACCGGCGGCAAGGTGCTGCTGTCGGCGCACAACGGGCACGCCGGCTACCTGGCCACCGACACCTTCCTGTACCCGAGGCCGCAGGGCTCCCGGCTGCGCGACACCTACGGCCGCGGCTACGTGGCGATCGGCTTCACCTTCGACAGCGGCTCCTTCCTCACCAACGACGAGGTCCTGAACCGCGACTGGAAGGCCGTCACCGTCCCGGCGGCCACGCCGGACATGAACGAGTACACCCTCGACCAGGTCCGCTACCGGGACTACTACGTCGATCTGCGCACCGCACCCCGGGCGGCCCGCGACTGGCTGGACGTCAGCCGTCCCACCTACGACGCGGGCTCGGTCTACGTCAGCGACCCGATGCCGCGGCTCGCGATCGGCCGGGCCTACGACGTCCTCATCCACCTGAACCAGGTCACCCAGGCGCGCACGTTCTGATCGCGCCCCCATACCGCTGCCGGGGCGGGCGGCGGGTACGGACAGTCGGGGTTCGGCGCGGCGATGAGTTTTTCGGCCCCCGCGGGTCTACAACCTCGACGGGAACGACCGACTCATCGGGAGACAGACATGGGCCTCATCCACATCGCACTGTTCGCGACCCTCGACCTCGTCGGGCAGGCGCCCGGCGGGCCCGACGAGGACCCGGTGGGGTTCCCGTTCGGCGGCTGGCAGGCGCCCCTGCTGAGCGAGGTCACCGGGGCGCAGATCCTTTCCGCGTACGAGGGCACGGACGCCCTGCTGCTCGGCCGGCGGACGTACGACATCTTCGCCTCCTACTGGCCGCACCAGAAGGACGGCGAGATCGCCGAGCTCTTCAACCGCGTCCCGAAGTACGTGGCCTCCCGCGGCACGCCCGACCTCCCGTGGGCGGGATCCACCCTGCTGGGCCCTGACCTGGCGGGCGCGGTGCGCGAGATCCGTGACCGGCACGAGCACGTGAAGGTCGTCGGGAGCCTGGACCTGGTGCAGACCCTCCTGCGGGAGAAGCTCTACGACCGGCTCGACCTGTGGGTGCACCCGATCACGCTCGGCGTCGGGAAGAAGGTGTTCGACGGCGGCGCGGTGCCCACGAACCTCACGCTCCTCGAACCGCCGGCGGCCGCTCCGCAGGGCACCGTGTTCCTGCGCTACGGGCTCGCGGACGGCACGCCCAGGACGGGCGACATGAGCGCACCCGACCGCGGTCTCGGGCACGACGACAGCCGCTGATCCGCTGACCGCCGTCACCCGACGGTGAGGAAGGGGCCACAGAAGGGAACGGGGCGAGGGCCCGTGTCGCGCGGTTGCGCGGCACGGGCCCTCGCGGGTCACTCCGGTGCTCCCTGTCCGGCCCCGGGGTGTGGGGGAAGCCGACGGGTCGGCTACCGCCCAAGCCCGACGGCATCACCACCCGCCCCACCCCCGTCACGCCGAGTCGACGCCAGCCGGGCCGACACTGAGACCACCACCACACCGTGCCGACGCGGTGACGACGGCTATCGGCGGGTCCGGGCCCCCGCCGGGACGTCCGGCCGGCGGAGCTTGCTCCGCACGGCCCACGCCGCCGTGCCCGCGGCCGGACCCACCCGCAGGCTGAGGTCCATGACGAGGAGCCTGTTCACCTGCGTCGGCGACACCGCCGACCACCGTTCCCGGGGCGCCACCGAGCGCCTGCTGAAGGCGATCGACGCGCTCGCGGAAGCCGACGGACTCGACTCCGTGACCCAGCCGCTGAGACGGATCATCCGGGCGCTGCCGCTGGGCCGGGCACGCGACGTGCTGCACGGGCTCCCGCTCGGCCATCCCCTGCACCCCGCCCTGGTCCAGATCCCCATCGGCGCCTGGACCTGCGCGGCCGTCCTCGACCTGACACCCGGCGCCCGCCGGCCGGCCCACCTCCTGGTGGCGCTCGGTGTGATCACCGCCGTCCCCGCCGCCTGGTGCGGCTGGGTCGACTGGGCCGAACAGCACGAACAGCAGATGCGCACCGGCCTGGTGCACGCCCTCGGCGTCGGCACGGCGATCGCCCTGTACGGCGGCTCGTGGGCCGCCCGGGGGCGGGGCCGCCACGGGCTCGGCCGACTGCTCGGCTTCACCGGCGCCGCCGCCGCGACCGCCGGGGCCTACCTCGGCGGCCACGTCGCCTACCGGCAGGGCGCGGGAACGAACAAGACCGAACCCGTCGCGCACCTGGTCGGGCCCGGCTGGCACCCGCTCGGCCGCCTGGCCGACCTCCAGGTGGGCCTGCCCGTCCGGCGCACCATCGGCGACGTCCCCCTGCTCGTGGTGCGCGAGTCCGAGGACACCGTCCACGTCCTGGCGGCCTGGTGCAGCCACATGGCCGGACCGCTCACCGAGGGCGAGATCGTCGACGGGTGCGTGCGCTGCCCCTGGCACGGCAGCCTGTTCCGGCTCGCCGACGGCTGGAACGTCGGCGGGCCCGCCACCGCCCCGCAGCCCCGTTTCGAGACCCGCACCGACGGTGACGGCGTCCTGCACGTCCGCCTGCCCGAGGCCGGCTGACCGGGTGCGTCGGTGTCGGCCGCGGCCTCGCAGGACCGGGGTGGTGGAGCGCCCTCGGCGGCGTACCCGAATCCCCCTGCCCGGGGCAGGAGGAGCGCGGACTGCTGGAAGCGGGAGCTCTCACACTCGCAGCCGTGCCGCGAGCCGGCTCGCCGAGCACCTGCGCGACCGGGCCGGCGCCTCTCGGGGAGGACACCGGTCCGGTCAAGGCCGCCGCCTGGTCCTCAACTGCTGAGCAGTCGGTCGAAGAAGGCGCGGTACTGCCTCAGCGCCACCCTCAGCTCCTCCGTGTCGGCCTCCCCGTCACGGTTCCACTGGCTCTCCAGCCCGTGCTTGCGGCCGGCGAAGTATTCGGCCAGACGGCGCATCAGATCGGCGACCAGCTCGTCCGCGTCGCGAACGGCCTCGCGGGGCGCGT
This sequence comes from Kitasatospora sp. NPDC032121, assembly GCF_055580145.1. Taxonomy (NCBI): domain Bacteria; kingdom Bacillati; phylum Actinomycetota; class Actinomycetes; order Kitasatosporales; family Streptomycetaceae; genus Kitasatospora; species Kitasatospora sp. NPDC032121. The sequence goes on from NZ_JBVILX010000009.1 coordinate 34,980, forward strand.
CGACGAAGCGCGTCTGGACCTCCTGCCAGCGCGAACGCAGCTCCTCCGCCTCGTCCGGCGGCAGGAGGGACTCGCGCTCCTCCCCCTTGTGCTCCTCCCGCTCATCCCCACCGTCGGCGGGCACCTCGCCCTCAGCCGTCCGGCCGGTCGTCCCTCCGGCTGCCCCCGTCCCTGCCGTCTCCGTTCCACCGGCCGTGTCGTCCGTGCCCGGCTCCTTCTCCGTCGCCTCGCCGGGATATACGGGCCGCTCCTGCGTCTCCCGCGTCTGCGGCTGCTCGTCGGCCCTCGTGCCCGCGAGGATGTCCTCGGTCGACGTCCGTCGCTCGTCGTCGTGCTCCATCGGAGTCATCTCGGTCGCTCCGTTCCGTCTCGTTCCGTCCCGCCCCGTTCCGTCCCGCCCCGTTCCGGCTCGCCGTCGAGGAGCTCGTCGAACAACGCGTGGTAGTGCACCATCGCGCCCCGCAGCTCCTCGGTGGTGGCCTCGCCGCGGCCGGCGTGGGTGTTGACGGCGTGCGCGGCGCGGTAGTGCTCCAGGGTGCGGCCGTGCTCGACCGACAGGTCGCGCAGCCGCTGTTCGTAGTCCTCCGTCGGGTAGCCGCGGTCCCGCATCAGCGTCGTGACCAGGCGGTCGGCGTCCTGGACCGCCGTACCCGGCCGGTCGACGAACTCCTGCTGCACCTGGATCCAGTCCCGGCTGTAGCGCTGCCTCGCCTCGGTCGGCAGCGGTCTGATGTCCAGCTCCCGGTGGCGCGTCTCGCGCTCCCGCAGCTCGCGTTCAGCCGCGATCCGGCTGTCCGACCGGTTCACGGTCCGTTCGTACTCGGGGCCGAATCGTTCCCGCAGCCGGCGGCGGCGGTTGACGAACCACAGCACCGCGGCAACGAGGACCACCACGACGGCGATCGGCACGATGATCGCGACGAGTTCTCCTGTCGACATCGGGCCCTCCTTACTTCTCCGTTGCCGAGCCGCTGCCCAGAACCCCGGAGTCGAAACGCCCGTCGGCCTCGGAGTCCGCGACCGGACGAGGTGGCGGGCCCGGGCCCGGGAAGGTCCCGTCCACCTCGCCGAACGACAGCGCTCTCGCGCCGACCATCGCGTACACCGGGTGGCTCGCCGCGCGGGGCGGGCAGGTGCGGGTCGTGCCGTGGCCGCCGACGCGGATGATCGTGGTCGACCGTGCCGCCGCCGTCATCCCGGTGAACGGCGACGACGCGGCGGCGGCCGTGGTGCTGACCGGCCACGGCCCGCTGACGGCCCTCTGCACGCTGTTCGAGAACGTCCGGGAGGCCGCGCAGCCCCTCGGAGGCCAGGCCGTACGGGTGATCTGCGCGGCGGCCCGGACCGACTCCCCCGCGACTGGACCGACTCCCCCACGGCTTGCGGCAACCTCCACCCGGGCTACGCTGGTCCGACAGGACCGATCGGGCGAATCTGACAACCGCTCGCATGTGACATTCAGCTCCACGCCAGGCCGCTGAGAGGTCATTTCATGGACAGATGTGAGGCTTTCCCGAATCACGACAAGGCTTTCCTGAAGGAAGCCGTACGGCTGGCCCGAGAATCCGTCGAGAACGGCTGGGGCGGCCCCTTCGGTGCCGTCATCGCCCGGGACGGGGAGATCATCGCACTCGGCCAGAACCGGGTCCTGCTCACCGGAGACCCCACGGCGCACGCCGAGGTGGAGGCCATCCGCAAGGCGAGCCAGATCCTCAACCCGGAGTCGCCCTCCATCGCCGAGGACCGGCAGAACGAGTGGACCCTCCAGTACGTCCCGCGGGACCCCGGGTCCTGCGACCCCGTGCCGGAGCGCGCCCGGATGCTCAAGGGGTGCTCCATCTACGCCAGCGGCGCTCCGTGTCCCATGTGCATGAGCGCCATCTACTGGGCCCGGATCGACAGCGTCTACTTCTGCTGCTCCCTGGAGGACACCCGGGCCATCGGCTTCGACGACTCCTTCCAGTACGAGGACTTCAAGAAGCCCTACAAGGATCGCCGGATCCACATCGAGCAGCTCCACCGCAAGCTCGGCGTGCGTGCCTACAGGGCGTGGATGGACAAGCCGAACCACCACTACTACTGAGGCCGGTCCCTGCGGGCCGCCGTCGCCGGGTTCGGCGCGGCGGCCCGCGGTGTGGTCACGGCCTTCTCACGGTCTGCTCTCGGCCTGCTCACAGCCTTCTGACGGCGCGCTCACGGCGTGCTCACGGCGTCAGCCCTGGCAGAGGCCGCGGCTGTAGTCGTAGGTCGCGGCGGCCTGCGAGTACTGCCACTGCGGGGCGAGCAGTCGGGTGTCCAGCTGGGCGGCGGCGGCGCGGTCCTCCACGACGTAGCCGAAGTCCTGCAGCCAGGCCGGGTAGAGGTTCTTCGAGCCGATGAAGAACGCGGAGCCGTCGACCGAGACCAGCTTGTGGTGCAGCGCGTACGGGTGTCCGTCGGCCCAGGTGGGGGTGGATGCCGCGCGGAACGGGGCGAGTTGGAGGTTGCGGCACATCGCGGTCCTGGCCTGGGCCGGGTCGCCGAGGCGGGCGGTGAGCCGGGCCGCGAGGGTGTCGCTGATCTCGTTCAGGGACTTGATCTGCGAGTAGCCGCCGCTGCCGACGGTGCCCCGGTTGCCGGGGTCGCTGACCACGATCCGGACCTTCACCCCGTCGGCGAGCTTGCCCGCGAGCAGGTCGAAGAGCCGGGCGTCGTAGCGGGGCATCGGCGGGCAGGTGCCGGTCACGTCCTGCTGGGAGATGTCGATCCGGCTGGTGGCGCCGGCGACCAGCGCGCGCAGCGCGTTCTCCTCCGGGTTGACGGTCTCGTAGGCGCGGTCGTCGTTGGTGCGGTCGTGCAGGTTGACGGGGCCGCACGTGACGTCGTCGGCGCCGGCCGCCGGCTCGGGACGGTAGTCGGAGGTGGGGTCGGTGTCGCGGATCCCGACGCCCAGGCCGCCGATCGCGATCACCGGCACGTTGCCGGCGGCGGGCACCCGGGCGGCCGACGGGTTGAGCCGCTTCTCCAGGTCGGGGGTGCATCCGGCGCCCTTCGAGGAGGCGAACCAGGCGGCCGAGAAGACCCCGCTGTTGCGGCAGGTCCAGTCCCACAGGGTGTCCAGGTAGGCGCCGGCGGAGGCGGCGGCCGGACCGTTCAGCGCGAGGTCGACGTCCGTCACCGGGTGGGCGGTGTCCAGGTAGTCGCCCTTCCAGTTGTTGATGCCGCCGGTGATGACGCTCTGCCCGTCGACGACCAGCAGCTTGGAGTGGTTCCAGGAGAACGCGGTCTTCGCGGTGGTCATCGAGGCCACCTCGACGGTCACCCGGTCGGCGGCCGGGCCGAGCCGGGCCACCAGGTCGTCCCGGTACTTCGACGGCAGCGCGGTGATGTTGATCAGTGGAGCGGCCCCGGCGAGGACCCGCACGTGCGGTGCGTTCCCGGCGGCCACCGACGCCTTGAGGCCGTCCACGATGGCGTCCTGGAACCCACCGTCCGGGAACGGGGCGAGAGTTGATATGTCGACGGTGCGGGTGGCCTTCGAGATGTTCTCCCGCATCCGGTCCAGCAGCCGCTTGGTCCCGGTCCGTTCGACGCAGGAGGCGTCCCCCCAGCACCCGGGCGTCTGCAGCAGCCAGCCGCCCGGGTCCCCAGCCGGCGCGTCCAGCCGGTTGCCCGCCGTCCGCTGCCACACCACGCCCTCCAGCCCGGGCGACACCTGGCGCAGGGTCCGCTCCACCGCGTCCAGGTGGGGAGTGCCGTCGGCCTGAGCCGCCTCCGGCGCGGGAGCCGGATCGGCGAACGCGGGGGCGACGGGCAGCACACCGACGGCGGCGGCGAGGGCCAGCGCGGAACCGGCCAGACGGCGGCCGGAACGGCGGGACTGGGGAGAGAGCACGTGCGAGTCCTTCATGCGGGGCCGGGGACGTTCACCCGGACGACACCGATAAATTACCTCAAAGTAACCTGATGTGCTGTCAGGGTCCCATCAAGGCCGCGCGTCCGGCCTGACACACCATCGCCGAAGAGCCGGCCGCTCTCGCGGCGACCACGCTGAGCGCACACCGGAACTGCACCCGGGCGCTTCTTCGGGACGGTGTCGATCCCGCCCGGGGCTACGCGGGCATCACCCCGTGGATGCGGGAGATGGTGAACATCCGCTCGTCGTTCCGCAGGTGGCACCAGGCGTGCAGGTAGGGGGCGTCCAGTTCGAGCCGGCTGAGGGTGCGGACCGTCGCGCTGCCCGAGGTCGCGACGTACTCGATCGTGACGGCCTGGCCGTCGTTGACGGCATGGGCCAGCTGACGGACGTCGGTGAAGGACAGATTGCGCGCGTGCCCCGCGATGATCTCCTCGGTGTCGCTGTCGTAGGGGCGGTCGTCCCACGGGTCCGGCTCCGGGATGTCCTGCGGGGCGCCCCGAAGCCGGACGGCGAGGGAGGGCAGGTCGACGGTCGTCCGGGCGTCCGCGGTGCGGGCGTCCGCCCGCTGGGTGCGGGACCCGCCACCGGACGGGCGCGGGGGTGGGAGGGTGCCCGCCGCGCGGGGGCGTTGGGCCCGCTCGATGCGGACGGACCCGTCGGGCCTCTCGGCGACGGGGGCGTAGCCCGCGGACCGTAGTTCCGCGAGCGTCTTGTCGAGCGGGGTCCGGCTGATCAGCACCGTCGGCGCCAACAGCCGCAGGCCCAGCTGGGTGAGCTTGCGGTGCGCTGCCAGTTCGGCCAGGAGGGCGGGTTCCTCACCGTGGATCACACAGGCCGCGGAGACGATGCGCACTCGACCGTGGCCGCGCGCGGTGTCGTGGATCAGGTACGAGAGCGGCTGGGGAAGCGAGTCGACGGCGATGGCGGCCAGGTCGGCTGTGAGGGATTCGAGGGTGAGGCCGGCGTCGAGGGCGCGGCGGACGCTTCCCGGACTGAACCGCCATACGGACGCCGCACCGGCGGTCTCCCGGTCCGCGACGGAGTCCAGCAGCGCGAGGAGGTGCGCCGACGGCGTGCCGGCGACCACTGCCGTGAGATCGCTGCCGAAGCGGGCGGTCCCGCTGGCGGCGGGCAACAGTCGCCGGCAGGCGTCGGTCAGGGCCTGGGTGTCGTCGGCGAGCAGGGCGGCCCCGATCGGGGACACGGCCCCGAGGGCGAGTGCGCCGAGCAGTTCCGCCTCCCGGATCAGGGTGGCGAACGGCGTGGTGTCCTGGGGGAGTTCGTCGACGAGCGGGCGGAGCCACCCGAGGAGCGCTCCCAGGTCCGCCGAGTCCGCCGCGCCTTCACCGACCGGGAGCTGCGACGCGGCCGTGAGCAGCCCGTGCCGGGCCTGCACGCAGCCTCCGTAGGGCGGTGCCCCGGCGAGCGCCGGTAGAGCCTTCCCGTCCTCGTCGCGGCTCCCGCCGGGGGTCAGCGGGAGCGCCCACCACGCCTGGAGCAGCACGGCGAGTTGGTCGGCCGGTTCCTGCTCGGCCCAGTTGTCGTAGGACGCGGTCGCCGCGACCCGGTCGCCGTCCCGGGCCAGTAGTCCGGCCGCGCTCGCCGCCTCCAGCACGACGCGCACCAGGATCTCGTCGCACTTCGCCGCTCTGCCGATCCGGGACAGCTCGCGGGCGCCGATCCCGCCGGCCTTGAGCCGGGCCGGCGGAGCGGCGGCGCACACCCCGAGGACGGACACGGCGTGGGCGGCGAACGCCATCGAGGCGGCTGCGGTCTCCCGATCGATGTCCGAGACGGTGGCGGGCACCGACCGCACGCTGGGCGGGGCTGGTGTGAACGGGGCGTGCCAGTCGGAGCCGCGCAGTGCGAGTGCCACCTCCGCGGGCATGCGGGCCGGCCCGTACCGGTGCCGGTCCCGGATCAGCAGCCCCCGCTCCACCGCCCACTGTTCGCCGGGCTCGGAGCCGGCCCGCGGAGCCCCGAACACGATGAATCCGGTTCGCTCCGGTGCCTCATGTGCCCACCGCTCCAGGAGCTTTCGGACGGCTGCGGGCGCCTTGGCCACCAGCGCGGCGACCCGGGCCGGATCGCTGTGATGGTCGATCAGCGCCGCCAGGCGCATCTCCTTCCTGTTGGCGGCGGGTTTGATGCCCAGCTTCGCCAACATGCGGCCCAGCTCGTCGGAGTTCGAGCCCGCGAGCAGTTGTACGAGCGGTGCGTCGAGTCCCAGCGGAGCGCCCCACGCGTTCCGCAGCGGCGCGGCCATGTGCAGCAGCCCGTTGCCGGCCGGCCACACCAGAGCGCGATCCGCCAGCGCCTCCAAGACGGCGTCCAAGGCGTGGGCGCGGTCACCGTGCGTCGCGTCCAGGAGGACCGCCAGATCGTCCCGTTTCACGGCCGTCAGTGCGGCGACGGCCTCCGCGACCTGGAGGCACGGCAGCGCGAGCCGGGGCAGGACCAGCGCCACGGACGCCGGGCGCTGGAGCCGGTCCGCCAGTTCGCCCACCGACCGCGGTTCCGGACGCGACACGGCGTCCGGACGCGCCGCCAGGACCCGCTCCAACTCGGCCGCATCGAGACCGCGAAGCCATACGGCCAGCGTCGATCCGTTCTTCTTACTGATGGGGACACCTCGCCGCGCAGAAGGATGACTGCCCTGCCGAAAGCAGGCCCGGTACACAAGGATGGCCCACCAGAGGGGGTGAGTGCGACGAAAGCCCCGACCGGAGGGGCCGAGATCACCACGCCGATCGCGAGCAGCCCGTGAATCTGCGCGGCCCCGGGGAGGTACCGGTAGCCGCGGCCGGCGCCCTACTTGCCGACCAGCACCCGGGCGACGATCCCGCTGAGCGCCCCGGGCGCCAGGCGACGGGCCGTCCACAGGGCCCGGGTCCCACGCCCCGGAAACGCCCACGACCGGCCACGCGCCAGCGCCCGGTCCATCGAGTCCAGCACCGCCTCGGCACTCAATCCCCGTCGCGGTCCGAGGAGTTGCGGGGTCTCCACGCGGATCCGGTCCAGCATCGGAGTCTCCACGGCCGGCGGGCAGACGCACAGGACCCGGATGCCGTCCGCACGGTGTTCCGCCGCGACGATCTCGGCGAGGAAGTGCACCGCCGCCTTCGCCGCGCCGTACCCGCCGCCCAGCGGTACCGGCACCCAGCCACCGATCGACCCGAACAGCACCACCTCACCGCCGCCCCGGGCCACCATCGACGGCACCACCGCGCGCACCACACGCAGTGTGCCGCCGTACACCACATCCATCACACGGAGGGTGTCCGCCGGATCCCGGTCGAGCAGCCGCCCCATCACGGCGACACCCGCGCAGTGCACCAACCGACGCGGCGGGCCCAACTCCCGCCCCACGTCGAGGACCACAGCGGCGACGGCCGTCCCGTCGGTGACGTCGCAGACGAACGGGCGCACCCCCGACGCCTCCGCGGCCAGGCGGTCGAGACCCGCATCGTCCACGTCGACCGCCGCGACCACCCAGCCCGCCCGGGCCAGCCGCAGGGCCGCCGCCCGGCCGATACCACTGGCAGCGCCGGTGACGACAGCGACATCTCCTCGCGAGAACGCCATACTCCTGCTCCTGGGCTCACATCGGGCCGGACACACCACCTCGGCCCGTACCCCGCACCGGTATTCGGGCCGTACCCCCTGAGAATCCCTACCCGTCCCGCACCGCCCGCAAGTGTCGTCACGGCGACGGGTACGTCCTCGGGCCGCCGCGCATTCCGGCGGCGCCGGTCACCGTCCGGCCGCGTAGGCCTGCATGCCCCGCGGGTCCGCGGCGGCCGACAGGAGCCCGGTGCGCGGATCGCGGGCCACCGCGCAGACGCGGCCCTCGCTCCACGGCCCGGCGACCCGCACCCGGTGCCGGCGTCGGCGCAGCTCGGCGATGGCGGCGTCGCCGATCCGCGCCTCGACGACGACCCGGGCCGGGTCCATGGCGTGGGGGTGGAAGGAGGACGGGAAGCTCTCCTGGTGCCAGTTCGGGGCGTCGACGGCGCCCTGGAGGTCGAGGCCGCCGCTCACGGCCGGGCGGAGGGCGACGGCCAGGAAGAAGTGCAGGGTCCACTGGTCCTGGGCGTCGCCGCCCGGTGTGCCGAAGGCCAGCACCGGCTCGCCGTCCCGCAGTGCCAGCGAGGGGGACAGCGTCGTGCGCGGACGGCGGCCCGGGGTGAGGGAGTTGGGCAGTCCCGGTTCGAGCCGCGCCATCTGGAGTCGCGTCCCGAGCGGGAAACCCAGGTCCGGGACGACGGGGCTGGACTGCAGCCAGCCGCCGCTGGGTGTGGCGGAGACCATGTTGCCCCAGCGGTCGACCACGTCGACGTGGCAGGTGTCGCCGTTGGTGGCCCTGTCGGCGGCGGTGGTCAAACCACCCTGGCCCCGCAGATCGCCGGGGTCGCCGGGGCTGCCAGGGCCGCCAGGGCCGGTGACGGTTGGCTCGCCGCCCGGGCCGGTGACGGTCGGCTCGCCGCCGCCGAGCGCCATCGCCCAGTCACCGGCCCCCGGGGCGGAGACGGCGCGTCGGCCGAGTCGTGGCGGCCGACCGCCGGGCCGGCCGGGGCGAAGCTCGGCGGAGGCGAACTCGCCGATCAGCGAGCGGCGTTCGGCGTTGTAGGCGGGATCGAGCAGGTCGGCCACGGTGACGCCGGCGTGTTCGGGGTTGTCGCCGTACCAGGCCTCCCGGTCGGCCATGGCCAGCTTGCCACCCTCGATCAGCGTGTGGAGGTACTCCGCCCCGCCGTACTGCGGTCCTTTCGACCCGAAGTCGTCCGGCAGCAGGGCGAGTTGCTGGAGGAAGACCGGCCCCTGGCTCCACAGCCCGGGCTTGCAGACCGTCCAGCCGCCCCACTCGTGACTGACCGGCTCCTCGTACGTCGCCTCGAAGGCCGCGAGATCGTCGCCCGTGAGCACCCCGGCGTGCGGCACGCCGGAGGTGTCCATCGCCGGGCGCGCGGCGAACTCGGCCAGCGCGGCCGCGACGAACCCCTCTCGCCAGACCCGCCGCGCCGCGTCGATCTGCTGCTCCCGCCCCGCCCCGGCGGCCTCCGCCTCCGCCAGCAGCCGCCTCCAGGTATCGGCGAGACGGACGTTGCGCAGCAGCGCGCCCGCGGCCGGCGGACGGCCGTCCGGCAGGTAGAGCGCGGCCGAGCTCGGCCAGTGCCGCTCGAACTGCCCGCGGACCGCCGCGACCGCCGCCCCGATGGCCGGCAGCGCCGGGTAGCCGTGTTCCGCATGGCCGATGGCGTACCGGAGCACCTCGGACAGCCGCTTGGTGCCGTGGTCGCGGAGCAGCAGCAGCCAGGCGTCGAAGGCGCCGGGGACGGTGGCGGCCAACGGCCCGGTGCCGGGCACCTCGTCCAGGCCGAGCGCGGTGTAGTGCCCGATGGTGGCCGCGGCAGGCGCTCCGCCCTGGCCGCAGAGCACCTGCGGACGTCCCCCGGCCGGCGCGAGGATGATCGGCACCTCGCCGGCCGGGCCGTTCATGTGCGGTTCGACGACCTGGAGCGTGAACCCCGCGGCCACGGCGGCGTCGAAGGCGTTCCCGCCGTCCTCCAGCACCGCCGTCGCCGCCGCGGTGGCCAGCCAATGGGACGAGGCCGCCATGCCGAAGGTGCCCTGCAGGGTCGGACGGGTGGTGAACATGCGAGTCCTCCTTGGGCTCGGCCCGGCTGTCAGGGATCCCTACCCGGCGGGCAAACGGCCCGCGACACCGCAGGCCGCCTGCGCAACATCACGGTCGAGGTCGTGCGGACCACCACCACGGCCATGCCCGCGCCCGACAGGGTGTGACCGCACCTGTCGCCCGGCTAGCGCTAGCCGAAGGGCAGCGTCGCGGTGCTGTGGGCGGTCAGGATGCGCGAGTAGGAGGCCGCCTCGGCTGCGGCGAGCGCCCGGTAGTTGAGCACCGGGTCACCAGCGGCGACGAGGGCGGTGGCACACCCGAGGCACCATGGCTGCGGAGGATCCACGTCCAGGTCCTCGATGACCGCGTCCGCTGTGCACTCGACGCAGATCGGCATGCTGCCGCCCCTCCTTGCTCAGGCCCAGGTCGAGCCGCACTGGGTGCAGCCCCACCGGCCGTCCATGGTCTGGTAGGTGGCGCCCGACCCGCACACCGGGCACGCCATGGCGACCAAAGCCAGGTCGCTGTCCAGCACGGTACCGGGCTGCGCGTCGCCGTGGGTCAGGTTCGGGGTCTCGGGGCGGTCGAGCAGGGCTGCACTCATGACGCACTCTCCTCTGGGTGAGGGGTGGATGGGGAGCCCGGCCGGGGCGCCATCAGCCTCCACACCCAGCGGCCGCCCGGGGAGGCATGGAGGGGGCTCCCGCACGCCGTGTGCGTGCCCCGCACACCCTGTGCGCGCCCCGCCTGCGGGCGCGGTCCGGCCGGTACGGTGGCGACCCCGCGCAGTCGGAGGGGGTGCCGTGTCACGTCAGCGTCGGCTCGGGACGGCTATCAGGGCCGCCCGGTGTGCACAGCGGATGACGCAGGCTGAGCTGGGGCGGGCCTGTGGGTACTCGGCGTCGGCGATCAGCCTGATGGAGGCGGGCCTGCTCGGCCGGCCGAGCAGCCGGTCGCCGTGATAGTCCAGGTGCTGGGTCTGCAGCTTGACGCCCTCGGCCTGGACCGACCGACCACTCTGGCGCGAGATGTGACTTCGTATCAGGAGGGCGCGATGTTCCGCAGGCAGCTGCTCGTGGCCGGCGCGGCGGCGGCCGGGGCGGCGGTGCTCCCGTCGGCGGCCGCGGCCCGGCCGGACGCGTCGACCAGGATCGTGGGGGCCTTGTACGTTCCGACGGAGCCAGCGCTGCCCGTGTCTCTGCCGCAGCTCGGCCGAGCGCTGGCCAGAGCGCGCGGCCAGTTCACCGCGGCTCGGTACGAAGACCTCGGCGCCGCGCTGCCCGCCCTGCTGGGTACGGCCCAGGCGACCCGGGAGGTGTCATCCGGCCGGGCCCGGGAGGAGGCGCACGCGTGCGTGGCCCGCGCCTGGGTTCTGGCGACGGAGCTCGCGCTGAAATCGCACTCGGACGTGGCGTGGCCGGCGGCGGACCGGGCGCTCGCCGCGGCCGAGGCGAGCGGCGACCCGGTAGCCCGGGGAGAGGCGGCCCGCGTCCTCGCGATCACAATGCGGCGCGCCGGCCGCCCAGCCGCGGCGGTCGACCTCCTCCGCCGCACTGCCGGCGCGCTCGACCAGGGCCCGGACGACAGCTCCCGGGCGGTGGCGGCGACGCTGCTGATGACGGCGGCCTACACGGCCGCGTGTGGACAGCGGCGCGCCGATGCTCTCGATCTGATGGCCGGCGCCGAAGGCGTAGTCGGCCGCCTGGTCGTCGCTGCTGCTCAGCCTCGGACCCCGCTGTTCACGGTCGACGCCACCCGGGCACAGACCGACCTGTACTGGATCGGCGTCCACACCGCGCTGGGAACCCCGGACGAGGGCGTCCCGTACGCGGCACGCATCGCCCCGGACCGGCTGCCGACCGCGGAGCGTCGGGCCCGGTACGGCACGGACTGCGCGCGCATGTGGCACCACCTCGGCGACCATCGCGGGACGCTCGCGGCCCTGCAGTTCACGGAGCGGGTAGCGCCGGAGGAAGTACGCCGGCCTGCGCTGCGGGCGCTGACGGCCGACCTGCTGTACGCGCCGGTGACGGTCACCGGCGTGCGGGAACTTGCCGCGCGCACGGGCGTATCGTAGAGGCTCGGCGTCCCCACGCACACCTTGTCCGCGCTGGTCGGCATGGTGGTCGGGCAGGGGCGAGAGAACGCCGACGCGATTCGGATCGTCCGGCCAGGCACCGACGTTGTGGCGGAGTGGCGGGCCCGGCAGGCGGCCGAACAGGGTGACCAGCTGGACGAGTCCGACCTCGACAAGGGCACTCGGCGAGCTGGAGGCTGTGCACGGCCGAGGAGTCGGTTTCCGCGTTCAGACGGGCCGACCGGACGGGTGGCCCGGGTGCACGCGCGGGTCGGTCAGGCGGAAGCGAACTCCACGTACTCGATGATCGCGCCGCCCGGGTGCCGGAGGGTCGCGTTGCGGCCGGTGGGTACGGCGTTGGGGCCGTCGAGCAGGGTGCCGCTGTCGAGGACCTCGTCGAGCGAGTCGACCAGCACGGTGGCGTGGGTGTCCCGGTACGGCGCGAGCGCCTCGGGGGTGCCGGCGATCAGCAGGAAGCCGCCGACGCGGGCCAGTTCCAGGTCGCGGTACTCGAACCGCAACCGGGGCGGCTCGCCGGCGAGGGCGACGAAGGCGGGCAGGGCGGTGTCCAGGTCGTCCACGTAGACGCGGGCGAGGGTGTCGAGTGCAGGCATGACGAACGCTCCGGAGGGCAGACGTGATGGGCCACTGAAGATCGTTTCGATTTTCCCGAAATATCGAAACGATCGGCATACTACTGCCATGACAGACGATCTGGAACTGGCCGCCGTGCTGCACGCGCTCGGTGACCCGGTGCGCCTCGCGCTGGTCCGCTGGATGGCGGCCGAGGGCGAGAGCGCCTGCAGCCCCGACTGGCTCACGGTGCCGCGGTCCACCCTCTCCAACCACTGGCGCATCCTCCGCGAGGCCGGCCTCACCACCACTCGCCAGGAGGGCAAGAACCGCATCATGGCGCTGCGCCGCCCGGAGCTGGATGCCAGCTTCCCGGGGCTGCTGGCCTCGGTGCTGAGGGAGCACTGAGCCACTGGCTTGGTGCTCGGGGTCGTCGCAGACGGGTCGAAGCCGAAAAGGCGTTCGGACGGGGGCGGGGTCGTGGCTGATGTCGAGGTACCGGGGCCGGAGTCGGACCGGCAGCCGGCAACGATCCCCCCGTACTACACGGGGAGGAACCCCGCCTCACAGCAGAGCATGTGGGCGTACGCAGCCGCCTCGTCGTGATAGGCGCTCGCCGCGTTCACGTGCTCGGCGACCCCGCTGTTCACGGCCAGTCCTCGGTGATGGGAAACATGTCGGCGTAGGGGTTGGGTTCGCCGGTCTGCGGGTCCAGACCGGCCAGCAGCCGTCGGCGCTGCTCGCGCCAGCTGACGAAGGTGTCCGTCCGCTTCCACAGCGACTCGTCGCCGAGTGGGCAGGCGTCGAACCGGCCCAGCATCATGCGGGTGATGAACTGGACCATGCCGCAGTCGAACAGGGCCCACGGCGACTCGTTCCACAAGTGGTGCCGTCGCCAGGCCACGACCGGCCACCTGTCCGGATCGGGGTCGTTCATGAGCCAGGCCATCTCGTTGGCGTTCATCCCCGAGCCCCAGGGCAGGACGGCGTCGGCACCGAGCGTCACACCGGGGACCCCTGCGTCCTCGTCCCAGAGCCTGCGCACGCCGGCCGTCATACTGCCGATGTGGGTCCCCTCCCACCCCCGCACGTCACTCGGCACCGGCGGAAGGATGACGAGCTCTCCGAGGTCGCCCACGCCGTACGTGTCCAGCAGCGCCTTGTAGTCGCTCGGAAGCCCGGTGCCCAGCGAGGCTTCGGCCGCCGCCCAGTCGATCCGCTCCCCACCCGCAAGATCCGCCGGTACGAGTTCGAGCAGGACTGCTATGTCGGGATGAACGCCCACGGTGGATCCTCTTGAGGTCGGTGACCGGCCACTTTAGTCGTGCGGGCCGACACCGGTTTCTCCGGGGGCACCAGGCCGCCAGCGCCCGCTGTTCCCGGGCCACGAGCAGGCCTGTGGCCTCGGCGAAGCGATGACCTCCGGGGACGGGTTCGGCGCAGCGGACATTCGCCGAAAGCCGTGGGCGACCGTGCAGGCTGCGATCATGGATGCGTCGTCCATGTCTTCGCACGTGATCCGGAGTGGTGCTGCCGTGAGTTCCGTCCCGCCGGACCCTTCGACTCTTCATCCGATGCCGGAACAGCCGCGCGTGGTCCTCCTGAAGCCGTTGGTGACATCGCCTCTGATCGAGGTCGGCGAGTACTCCTACTACGACGATCCGGACGGGGCGACCGAGTTCGAGACGCGTAACGTGCTCTACCACTACGGTCCGGAGAAGCTGATCATCGGGAAGTTCTGCGCGCTGGGGACCGGGGTGCGGTTCATCATGAACGGGGCCAACCACCGCATGGACGGCCCGTCGACCTTCCCGTTCCCCATCATGGGCGGCGGCTGGGCCGAACACTTCGACCTCATCACCGGCTTGCCCGGCCGCGGAGACACGGTGGTCGGCAACGACGTCTGGGTCGGCCACGGCGCCGTGGTGATGCCCGGAGTCCGCATCGGCCACGGCGCCATCGTCGCGTCCGCCACTGTCGTCGTCGACGACGTCCCCGACTACGGCATCGTCGGCGGCAACCCCGCCAGGCTCATCCGCACCCGCTACAGCGCGCCCGACGTCAGCCGCCTGCTCGCGCTGGCCTGGTGGGACTGGCCGACCGAGCACCTCACACAGCACCTGCGCACCGTCATGTCCGGCACCATCGAGGAACTCGAAGCCGCAGCGCCCGGCAGGTGCTACCTCTGACGCGTTCCTCTCAGCGCGGCGGGTCGACCTTCTCGACCGGGCCGAAGTCGCGGAAGGTGCCGTAGGTACGCATCTGGATGCCCCGCAGCTCGGTCTTCTTGTCGTAGCGGACGGTGCGGCCCTGGGCGTCGATCCACTGGTCGAGCTGGAAGCTCTCCACGGCCTTGCCCTTGAGGATCTTGTACTGTTCCGGCTCGACGGCCCTCATCTGTTCCAGGTCCACCGTGCCGGACAGGTGGTAGCACGGCGTGCCCTCGCAGTCCTCCATCCCCTTGCGGGCGGCCGGGCCGAGGGCCAGCACAGCCTTGGCGTAGCCGTGGTAGTCGGCGATCCGGTTGCCGAGCGGGGAAGTGCGCCAGCTGCTGCCGTTCCTGATGTAGGTGGTGCCGTCGCCGGTGACGACGACGCTGGGGCTGTCGTTCGCGTCGCCCATCATGTCCTCGCCGCCCACGGTCATGCTCTCGGCGAGCCGGCCGGAGCGGATCGGCCCGTTGAGGTTCACCCGGGCCTTGATGACCGCCCTGATCGGGCCGCCATCGGAGATGAAGTCCTGGGTGGCCGCGTACGGTGTCTTCTCCGCGAGCGCGAGCGCGGCCTCCGGGTCGATCACCCCGCCCGCCGTGGTGGCGACCGCGGTGGCGGCGGGCGCGGGCGTCGCGACGGTGCTGGGCTCGGGCGTCGCGGCGGCGGTGGGTGCCGGGGTGGGAGTCGCCGTGGGCCCGGAGCTCGACGCGGCCTCGGGCGTGGTGGCGGCCGCGGATGCCGTCGAGGACGCGGCGGGCGCCGCGCCGTCGTCGCAGCCCACCAGAGCGACGAGGGAGACCGCCGCGGCGGCGACGGCGAGCACAGTGGAGCGGCGCATGATCAGGAGAACCCCCGGTCGAACCAAGAAGCGAAGAGACGGGGCATCCTGCCACAGCACGTGGTCCGTGATCGAACCGTTTCCTGCTCTGGCCGCACCCTGACGGCAGGCCAGGGCGGCACCCGCAGCGAGGATTTCGACGACTACGGCGACGTGCAAAGCAGGGTCGACGGCGGCGGTCAGAGGCCGCCGACGGCCTTCGACGCCCGGTCGGCGACCTGGCGCGGCGTGAGGCGGGTGGTGTCGATGACCTCGGCGTCGGCGGCGAGCCAGCCGTCGTACGCCTCCGCGTAGACCGGCAGCTTCCGGCGGCGGAAGGCGCGGACCTTCTCACTGCGCGCCTCGTCCTCGGGGAACTCGACGCCGGCGTCGATGCGGGCGGCGACGGTGTCCGGGTCGGCGTGGAGCAGGAGGTGCCGGAGCGGGATGCCGGCGGCGCGGACGGCGTCGTGGATCTCGGCGGCGTAGTCCCGGCGCAGCAGGGTCATCGGGATGATCACCGGTCGGCCGTCGTTCTCCCGGTGGCAGCGGACGGCGAACTCGGCGACGAGGGGGCGCCAGGCCGGGTTGTCCTGGAAGTCCTCGTACTTACCGGGGAAGACCTGGCGCAGCAGGAAGCCGACCTCCTCGGCGTCGAAGAGGACGGCGCCGGGCAGTTCCCGCTGAAGGGTGGTGGCGAGGGTGGTCTTGCCGCCGCCGAAGGGGCCGTTGATCCAGATCACGGTCACCTGGGTCTCGCTTTCCTTGCTGGGTGCTGGTGTTCGGTATCGAAGTCGGCTGCTGCGATCCGCGGTCGCCGACGGCCGACCAGGCCGGCCGGCGTCGCACGCCGTCAGGTACCGGCCGGCCCCTCCGCGCCCTGGGGCGTGAACGCGTAGGTGCGGACCGGGTCGAGGTGCAGTTCGTACGGCCCGAAGCAGTCCGCCGCGAGCGTGGCGACCCGGGCTCCGCAGGGGCAGGCCCGGTTGAGGCCCTCGGTTCCGTTCGGTCCGCAGCATCCGCTGCCGTTCTCACCGTTCGGGAGGGGCCGCAGCGCGGGCGCGTCATCGGGGTGCACCACGACCGTGTCGCGGACCCCGGCGGAGGCGACGAAACCCTCCTCGGTGGCCATGAGGATGCCGCGGGGCTGCGACGGCAACGGGTTCTCCTGGTCCTCCTGCACGACGAAGGGGACTCCCCAGGGCTCGGTCTCGATCGCGTAGCAGCCGCGCGGCACGCTGGGCGGGGCCTGCCGCGCTCCCCCGCGCCCGGCGTCTTCGAGCCTCGGAACCGTGGGGACGGCAGGCAGGGCCGTCAGGTCCGGGGTGAGCGTCGTGCCGCACTTGGAACAGTAGAAGACGGTCATGGGTCCGTTGTAGCCGCTGATCGTCCCGTCGCGCACCCCGCTCACCCTGCCCGCAGCCGGTCGTGCAGGGCGCGGGCCACGTGTGCCATCACGGCCTCCGCCGTCGGCTGGATCGCCGCGGGCACGGTGGACTCGGTCAGTGCCGCGACGGCGTACCGGGAGCCGTCGTCGTGTTCGACCACCCCGATCTCGTGGCGCAGGTTGAGCAGGGTGCCGGTCTTGGACGACC
Organism: Kitasatospora sp. NPDC032121; assembly: GCF_055580145.1. NCBI lineage: Bacteria > Bacillati > Actinomycetota > Actinomycetes > Kitasatosporales > Streptomycetaceae > Kitasatospora > Kitasatospora sp. NPDC032121. The sequence continues at coordinate 51,791 of NZ_JBVILX010000009.1, forward strand.
ATCGTGAGGCGTCCGAGCTGAAGTCGGGTGCGAGCCGGTGCCGGATGACGTTCAGGCCCATGAGGGAACGCACCCGGGCGGCGACCGCAGCGGGGATGCGGGTGGGGAGCCAAAGGGCTTGGAGGAGGTCGACGCAGGCCCGGGCGGTACCGGAGTTCGCGCGGCTGACGTCCAGTTGGGGGACGGGGTGTCCGCGCCCGGCGGTGCGGGAGCCGATCGCCAGCGACTGGGCGAGGTGGACCTCTCGTGGCTCGAACCGCTCCACCGGGGTCCGGGTGAGTTCGTCCATCGAGTGGCGCAGGGTGATGCCGGTGAGGCCGGCGTTCGCCAGGACGCGGTTGACCTCGGCGGGTGCGACCAGGCCGAACAGGGCGTCCGCCGCGCTGTTGTCGCTCATCGCGGTGCTGAGGTAGAGCAGGTCCTCGACGGCGATCCGGGCCGGGTGCCGGAACCTGCTCAGTCCGACCGGACCGGCAGTCGTGATGCGCCCGGGCGGCACCTCGACCACGGCTGCCGGGTCGATCCGGCCGTCCCGGATGTGTTCCGACACGGCCACCGCGAGCGGGATCTTGGCCAGTGACGCGATCGGCAGCTCGATGTCCGGGGTGATGCCGAGCTCGTCGCCGGTGTCCAGGTCCCGGACCAGGTACGAGCCGGACAGTCCGGCGTCCTTGAGTACGGCCTGGAGGTCCCGGACGGCCGGTCGGAAGGTCATGGCCGCACCCGCCCGTCGGCCGGCACGCCCAGGCAGCGCGCGATCGGCTCCCGGAGCCCTTCGCTCACGCCTCGTACGTCGACGCCGCTGCCGGCGCGCAGCCGGTAGCCGCGGGCGACGGGTTCGCCCGCGAGCGCACGCCAGGACAGTCCCAACTCCTCGGCCTGCGCTGACGAGCACAGCAGCAGGGCGCCGGCCCGGAGGGTCTCGGACACGGCCGCGGTGAGCGAGGGCGCGAGCGTGATCTGCGCGGGCAACAGGGCTGCTCGGTGGCCGAGTTGTTGCAGGCGGTCCCGGATGTGCGGCAGGTCGTCCTCCGGCTGGATCAGGATCCGCTGGTACGTGTGCCGTGTCCGCCCGGGCCGCAGCGCCTCGATGCGCAGCGGGCGCAGCGGGCGCGGGGCGGTGCCGACCGCGTCGGCCGGACCGGCCACACCGAGGGGGACGGTCCAGCCGGCCTCGGGCGGTGGGACGGCGACGAGGGCCAGGCGCACCTCGCGGGCGTCGAGTAGTTCCGCACGCGCGGCGGGGCCCGCGGGCCGGAAGCCGAGGACCATGCCCAGTTCGCGGGCGGCCGCGTCCAGGACGGCCAACGGCCGGACCGGGCAGATCTCGGGGACCGCGAACGCCAGCGGCTTGAGCCTGGCCTGCTCGGCGTCGTACTCCAGCGCCTCCGCGAGCTCCACCAGCCGCTTCGCGGACGGGAGCAGGTCCCGCCCGAACGGGGTCAGCGCGGCCCGGCGGCCGGAGCGGTCGAACAGGAGGCCTCCCAGGTGCTTCTCCAGCACGGCGATCCGCCGGCTCGCGACAGGCTGCGGCACCCCGGCCGCCGCAGCGCCCAGGGTGAAGCTCCCCCGCTCGCCCACATGCACGAACACCCGGCACGCCCCCACCAAGTCCATCACCACATCGTATGCGGAGAACGCATGAGTGGTGTCAATTCTGTCTTTGTGCACATGAGTTGGCGGGCGGCAGGCTGTCGGCCATGTCCTTCGGGGAGCCCTTGCCCCCTACGAAGGCCTTGCCGCTCACGAAGCCCTTGTCCCTCATGAAGCGAGGAGAAGCCCATGACGCCCTCCCCCCGCCACGACCCGACCGGCCGTCTCTCCAGGCGCCACTTCGGCCGGCTCGCCACCCTCGCCCTCGCCGCCGGTGCCGGCGCGCTCCCCCTCCCCGCACGGGCCACCGCGGACGACACCGACGCGCAGACCTGCTACGACCGCGCCCGCAGGCTGGCCGGGAACGACCCGGTGCTGTGCGCACTGGTGGCGGCGCTGACCCCCGCCACCACCTTCCCCCGCCCGCCCGCACCGGCACCGGTGAAGCTCTTCGACAACCTCGCGATGCTGAGCGCCGGTTGGGTCTCCGCGATGGCCGTGCTGACCGACGACGGCATCGTGCTGATCGACGCGCTCACCTCGCCGGCGGACGCCGAGAACGTCATCATCCCCGGGCTGCGCGCGCTGGGCGCCGACCCGGCGACAATCAAGTACATCGTGTGCACCCACGGCCACTACGACCACTTCGGGGGCGCGCAGTCGCTCGCCGACCGCTACGGGGCCCGGGTGCTGATGTCCCCGGCCGACTGGGACCTGCTCGCCCGCACCCGGCCCGCCGACGCCCCCGTCCGGGACCTCGACATCACGGACGGCCGGCACCTCACACTCGGCGGCACCACGATCGAGTTGCACCACACCCCGGGCCACAGCCCGGGCACCGTCTCACCGATCTTCCCGGTACGCGCGGGCCGCCGGCACCACACCGCCATGCTCTGGGGCGGCATGCTCCCGCCCACCGCGCTGCCGGAACTGCGCACCCACCTCTCCTCCATCCGGTCCTTCCGGGCCCGGGCCGTGCGGGCGGGTGCGGACGTGGAACTGTCCAACCACCCCAACGACTACGGCCTCCAACGCGCCGAGCAGCTTCGCGACCACCCCGACGGGCCGAATCCCTTCGTCCTCGGCCGACCGCGCACCGAGCGGTTCCTGGCCGTGATGGACGCCATGGTGCACGGCCGGATCGCCGACGCCGAAGCCGCCGCCGAAGCCACCGGGGTACGGGACGAACCAGGCCCGCATGCCGCGGGGGCTCACGCGTGCTGCTGAGGGCGCGACGGGTTCGGGGGATGTGAGCGGGATCGGCCCCTGGCCCCGCTCACAGCTCGCCGAACGATCGGCGACGACAACGCCGAGCACCAGCCCCAGGCGACGACCACCTGCGCAACGGTGACAACCCCCGTTCCTCGTGGCGCAGATCGGTCGAGGTCGTCGGGGCCCGCCGGTGACAGGCGTCGCGCGCCGGCGCGTCGGGTCCGACGGGACGTCACCGTGCCTACCTCCCTTGCCAGATACTACGGCGACCGTACTATGGTGGCCGGTGTGACGAAGAAACGCTCCATGCAGGAGCCCACCTTCCTGCTGCTCACCGCTCTCGCCGACCAGCCCCGGCACGGCTACGCGCTCGGTGACGAAGTCGCCGCGATCTCCGAGGGGCGGGTCCGGCTCGGCGCCGGCACGCTGTACGGCACGCTCGACCGGCTGCTCGCCGAGGGCCTCATCCGGGTCGAACGGGAGGAGACGGTCGCCGGGCGGCCCCGCCGCGTCTTCGCCCTCACCCCGGCCGGCACCCAGGCCCTCACGGGCGAGAGCGACCGGCTGCGCGCCGCCCTCCACGAGGCCGACCGGCGCCTCGCCATCACCCGGAACAGGCTCGCAGGAGGAACGGCATGACCCCGCACCGGGACCAGCAGGGCCGGCCGGGCCAGCAGGACCACCGGGGCAGCCGTCTGACGACCCGCCTGCTGCGCCGCGCCCTCGCCCTCTACCCGGCCTCCTACGGCACCCACGAGCTGGCGGAGGTCGCCGACCACGCCGAACACCGCGTCCGCACGGCGTCCCCGCTCGGCGCTCTGCGCGAGGTCGCCGACGTGGCGGGGTACGGGCTCCGGGTCCGGCTCGGCCTGGTCTCCCACCAGCCGACGGGCCGGGCCCTGGCCACCGCGGCCCCGCTCGCCGCCGCGCTGGCCGGCAGCTACGCGGCCGTGCACCTCTGGTGGGCCGTCCGGGCCGCCACCGACCCGGAGGGCGGGGTACGCGTCGGGTCGCTCGTCGCCACGCTGGCCCTGCTCGTCCCGGCGGCGCTGATGGCCGTCGCGGCCCTGGCCGGCCGCTGGACGGCGGCCCGGGTCCTGGCGGCGGTCACCGTCGTGGCCCCGCTGGTCCTCCTGGTCGCCGGCCGCGAGCTGCCCGGTGCACAGGCACACCTCCCGCTGACCTACGGGCTGGCGGGCCCGGACACCGTGTTGTTCGCCCTCAACGCCCTCGTGCTGCTGATCGCCCCGCCGGACCGCCTCACGCAACCGCGCTCCGCCGTTCCGTGGGGGGTCGTGATCACGCTCACCGCCGCGGACGCCGTCCTCAACGAGGCCCTCGGCCCCGGCGAGGGGACGATCCTCCGCACCGGATTCCGCTTCCTCGCCCCGGTGGTCGCCGGCGCGGCCGTCGCCTGCACCACCCGCACGGTCGGCTCGGCGGCCCTGACCGCCGTCGTCCTGGGCGTGCCGCCCGTGCTCGCCCCCGTACTGACGGGCTACTACGTCACGAACGCGACCGCGCTCCTGTTCCTGGTGGCGTTGTTCACCGTCGGGTACGCGGCCGCCCTCGCCGTGGTCCGGTTGACGGAGCGGTTCACCCCGCGCACCGGGCGGCAACAGCGCTGATCCCCTGACGCGGCCGGGCCGGCGGCGCCCCCGCCGGCCCGGCCGCCGGAGATCCCGTCGGCCGCGGGTACGGGTCACCGGCCGGCGGTCGGCCCGTCAGCTTGCTCGTCACGCTCGGCGTGCTCGGTCTGCTCATTCTGCTCGGTCTGCTCGGTGTCCCGGACGACGACGACCGGGCAGGAGGCGTGCTGGACGCAGTGCTGACTGACCGAGCCGAGCAGCGCCCCGACGAAGCCCCCGTGGCCGCGGTTGCCGAGGACCAGGAGTTCGGCGCCCTCGGCGACCTCCAGCAGGACCTGGGCGGGGTTGCCGTACTCCACCCGTTCGCGCACCTCGACCGGGTACTGGGGGCCCGTCTCCTCCGCGACGGCCTCGGCGAGCGTCTTTCCGGCGTACCCGGCGACGACGCCGTCGTCCACTCCGGCCACGGGCACGCCCCAGTGGTAGACGGCCGGGTGCTCCCAGGTGATCACCGCCTCGACCGCGGCTCCGACCAGGGCGGCCTGACGTGCCGCCCACCGCAGGGCGGCGCGGGAGGACGCCGATCCGTCGACGCCCACCACGATCCGCCGCTGTGCCACCGTCTCGTTCATGTCGTTCCCTTCCTCTTCCCCCGGGTTGTGGATCGCGGACCGGGCCTCGGTCAGCGCAGGTCGAAGACCAGGCGGGCGGAGACCTTTCCGCTGAGGACCTCGTCGAAGCAGGCGTTGACGTCCTCCAGCCGGCGGGTTTCGCGGATCACCCGGGTGCGGCCGAGGGCGTGCAGGCGGAAGACCTCGGCGAGGTCCTCGCGGGTGCCGACGATCGAGCCGATGACCTTGGTGCCGTTCAGCACCGTCTCGAAGACCGGGAGTTCGAGCTTGCCGTCGGCCGGGAGGGCGACCAGGACGAGGGTGCCGCCGCGGCGCAGGGCGCCGTAGGCGGCCTGGAAGGAGGCGTTGCTGACGGCGAGGGCGATCGCGGCGTGGGCGCCGCCGAGGGCCTGGACCTCGGCGGCGACGTCCTGGGTGCGGGCGTCGAGGACGTGGTCGGCGCCGAGCTCGCGGGCCAGGGCGAGCTTGTCGTCGGTGACGTCGACGGCGATGGTCTCGGCGCCGCAGAGTCGGGCGTACTGGAGGGCGAGGTGGCCGAGGCCGCCGATGCCGGAGACCAGGACGCGGGTGCCGGGGCGGGCGCCGGAGACCTTGAGGGCCTTGTAGGTGGTGACGCCGGCGCAGGAGAGCGGGGCGGCGTCCAGCGGGTCGATGCCGTCGGGCACGGGGACGACGTAGTCGCCGTGGGCGAGCGCGTACTCGGCGTAGGCGCCGTCGACGGAGTAGCCGCTGTTGTGCTGTTGGAGGCAGAGGGTCTCCCAGCCGGAGACACACTGGTCGCAGCGCCCGCAGGCGTCGGCGAGCCAGGGGATGGCGACCCGTTCGCCCACCCGGACGTGGCGGACCTGCGCGCCGACGGCCTCGACGATGCCGACGCCCTCGTGCCCGGGGACGAACGGCGGGCCGGGCTTCACCGGCCAGTCGCCGTGGGCGGCGTGGATGTCGGTGTGGCACAGGCCCGAGGCCTCGATCCGCACCCGGACCTGGTGCGCGGCCGGCTCCGGCACCGGACGCTCCTCGACAACCAACGGTGCGGTGAAATCACGGACGACGGCGGCCTTCATGCGCTGCTCCCTCGGACGGTGGCGAACGCGGTTCCGATGTCCACCGGTACCGCGCTGCCTCCATCCCAGCGTCTCGGCCCGGTGTCCGCTGGGGCCGGGAGGTACCTGTCTTCCAGGCCGAAGGTCCCCGGTCGCTGTGGTCGGCCGACCCGGTGTCCGGTCACCACGTCCACGCCGATCCGCGTACGGGGGCACGAGGGGACCGATCGCCGTGGCCGAGCCGGTCCGCGACAAGCGCGACGGCGACGGCGGCGACGGCGGCGACGGCGGCCCGGTGCTGATGCCGGTGCCCACCCCGTGCAGCGTGTCACCGGCGAAACGCGCGCTGTCGGGGGTGACACCAAGGGCTTGACGACCGGGACGGGGCCGACGGGTGACGGCCCGGACCGGTCGCTGCCGGTCCGGGCCGTCACGGGCGGGGTGCTCAGGCGGCGGCGGTCAGCCGCTCCGTCATCGTGCGGACGACCGCGGCCTGGTGGGCGGCCAGATAGAAGTGGCCGCCGGGGAAGACCCGCAGGTCGAAGGGGCCCTCGGTGTGATCGGCCCAGGCGGCGACCTCGTCGACGGTGGCCTTGGGGTCGTCGTCTCCGGTCAGGGCGACCAGCGGGCAGCGCAGGGCCTCGCCGGGCTCGTAGGCGTAGGTCTCGGCGGCCTTGTAGTCGGCCCGGGTGGCGGGCAGGATCATGCGCAGGACCTCCTCGTCGCCGAGCAGTTGGGCGTCGGTGCCGTTCAGGCTCCGCATCTCCTCGATGAGGCCGTCGTCGTCGCGCAGGTGCACCGTCTCGTGGCGGTGGGTGGAGGGGGCGCGGCGGCCGGAGACGAACAGGCCGGCCGCCACCAGGCCCTTCTGGCGCTCCAGGCGCCGGGCCACCTCGAACGCCAGGGTGGCGCCCATGCTGTGGCCGAAGAACGCCAGCGGCCGGTCCGTCCACGGCAGGAGCGCGGCGAAGACCCGGTCGGCGAGGTCGGGGATGTTGTCGAGGAACGGTTCGGCGCGGCGGTCCTGGCGTCCCGGGTACTGGACGCACAGGACGTCCACGGACGGCGGCATCGCCCGGGAGACCGGGAGGAAGAAGCTCGCGGAGCCGCCGGCGTGCGGCAGGCAGACCAGGCGGATCCCGGCGTCCGGGCGCGGGTGGAACCTGCGGATCCACAGGTCGTCAACGGGAGGGTTGTTCACGGGAGGTGTCGTTCCTTGCTTCGTGGACGGAAGGTGGATTCGGGGGCGGGAGGACGGCCGGCGGCGGTCACTCCCCCACCGGGCTGAGCCTGTCCAGCCACTCGTCGACCGCCGCGGCGGCCTCGTGGGCGTGGCGCTCCATCAGGGTGTAGTGGTTGCCGGGCACCTCGGTCACGGTGTCGGCGTGCTCGGGGGCGGCGGGGCGGTCGTCCGCGTCCGTCTCGTTCCCGGCCATCCAGTCCGCGGCCCGGACGACCAGCGTCGGGGCGGCGGCCTGCGGGGCGTCCCAGTCCTCGAAGATCCGCAGGTACCCGCCCATCGCGGTCAGCTGGGTGCCCGGTGCGGAGACGAACTCGAAGCGCTCCGACTGCCCCTCCACCACCGCCGACTGGAACCGCTCGCCCATGCGCTGACGCCGGGTGAAGCTGTCCAGCATGACGATCCCCGCCACCGGACGGCCGATCCGCTCCAGGTGGCAGGCGACCGCGTGCGCGACCCAGCCGCCCGAGGAGTAGCCGACCAGCACGACCGGCTGATGGCCCACGCTGCGCCCGATGGCCGTGGCGTGCGCCTCGATCAGCGCCTCGACGTCCCCGGGCAGGTCCTCCCCCGGGGCGAAGCCCGGCTCGGGCAGCGCCCAGATGCCGCGCCGGCCACCGAACGCGGCGGCGAACCGGGCGTACTGGTGGACTCCCGACGGCGCCATGTACGGGCCCAGGCAGACCAGCGCCGGGCCGTCCTGGCCCTGCGCGAACTGCACCGGCTCGGGCAGGTGGTCGGCGGCGGACGCCGCGTCGAAGACCGGCCGCAACCGGGCGGCGGCGGTGACCAGTTCGATCCCCTCCGTCAGCCGGCCGAGTTCACCGGCCCGGCGGTAGAGCGACACGATGAGGTCCTGCGACTCCGACGGCTCCGGCGAGCCCGTACCGGCGGCCGCTCCCGCGGCCGGGCCCCCGGGGCCGCCGCGCTCCGCCAGCAGGGCCTGCAGCCGCCGTCCGACCTCGACCGGGGTGCGGTGGTCGAAGGCCAGTGTGCTCGGCAGCCGCAGGCCGCTGGCCCGGCTGAGCCGCTTGCCGAACTCGACCGCGGTGAGCGAGTCGAAGCCCAGTTCCAGAAAGACGTGCTGCGCCTGGACCGCCTCCTTCGAGGGGTGGCCGAGCACGGCGGCGGCTTCGCCGCGGACGAACTCCACGATCTCCGAGGCGTGTTCGGTGACGGCCAGGGAGGCGAGCCGGCGCAGCAGCGGGGGCTCGGCGCCGTCCTCGGTGTCGTCCTGGGCCTCCTGGGCGGCGAGCAGGCGCGCGACCTCGGGCAGGTCGCCGATCAGTGGGCTGGGCCGGGCCGCGGTGAAGCCGGGCACGAAGCGCTCCCAGTCCACGGCGGCGACCACCAGCGTGGTGTCCTCGCACTCCACCGCGCGGCGCAGCGCCAGGACCCCGAGCTCGGGGCTCATCGGGTCCAGGCCGCGCGAGCGCAGGCGCTCCTCCGAAGCGGCGTCGACCATGCCGCCGCCGCCCCAGGCGCCCCAGGCGACGGAGGTGGCGGCCAGCCCGCGGGCGCGGCGGTCCTCGGCCAGCGCGTCGACGGAGGCGTTGGCGGCCGCGTAGCCGGCCTGCGCGCCGCTGCCCCAGGCCGCGGCACCGGAGGAGAAGAGCACGAAGGCGTCCAGCGGGCGTTCGCCCAGCAGTTCGTCCAGGTGCGCGGCGCCCAGTGCCTTCGCGCCCAGCAGGGCGGCGACGTCCGCCTCGGTGGTGTCCGCGAGCATCGCGGGCGCGCCGCCCACTCCGGCGGCGTGCACCACGGCGCTCAGCGGCGCCAGGTCGTCCAGCGTGGCCACCAGTTCGGCGACCGCCGCCCGGTCGGCCAGGTCGCACGCGGTGATCGTCACCTTGGCGCCCAGCGCCTCCAGTTCGCCGCGCAGCTGCTCGGCGCCCTCGGCGGCGGCGCCGGCGCGACTGGCCAGCACCAGGTGTTCGGCGCCGTCGGCCGCGAGCGCGCGGGCCACCTGGCCGCCGATGAAGCCGGTGCCGCCGGTGACCAGCACGGTGCCGCGCACCTGCCAGGGCCGCGGCGCGGCGCCGGCCGGGCGCGGGGCCCGCACCATCCGCCGGGCGTAGCTGCCCCCGGCCCGCACCGCGACCTGGTCCTCGGCCGTGGCGCCGCAGAGCACCGCGGCCAGGCGGCGGGCGATCCGGCCGTCCGCGGCCGACACGCCGTCGGGCAGGTCGACCAGGCCGCCCCAGCGGGCGGGCAGTTCCAGGGCGGCGACCCGCCCCAGGGCCCACACCTGCGCCTGCGCGGTGCCGCGCAGCGGGTCCTGGGCGCTGGTGGAGACCGCCGCCCGGGTGGCGCACCACAGCGGGGCCGCGATTCCGGCGTCGCCGAGCGCCTGCACCAGGGTCAGGGTCCGGCCGAGGCCCAGCGGCAGGCCCGGGTGCTCGGGGTGGGGCCGCTCGTCGAGCGCGAGCAGCGACAGCACGCCGCCGGGGCCGACCTCGCCGAGGCCGGCGAGGGCCTCGGCCAGCCGCCCGGCCAGCGCCTGCCGGTCCTCGCCGTCGGACACGGTCAGCCGGACGACGTCGGCTCCGTGCGTCGCCAGGGCGTTCAGCGCCAGTTCGACGGCGGGGTCGGCGGACGGCTCCTGCGGCAGGACCACCAGCCAGGTGCCGGCCAGGACGGGCGCCGTGGGCTCCGGGACGGACTGCCAGGTGATCCGGTAGCGCCAGCCGTCCGCCACGGACTCCTCGCGGCGGCGCCGGTGCCAGGAGGAGAGCGCGGGCAGGGCCGAGCGCAGCGTGGCGTCCTGCGCCAGGCGCAGGCCCCCGGTCAGCGCCGTCAGGTCCTCGCGTTCGACGGCCGCCCAGAACTCGGCGTCCACCTCCGAGGCCGCCACCGGCCCGGCGGGCCGCTCGGCCGTCTCCAGCCAGTACCGCCGGCGCTGGAACGGGTAGGTCGGCAGGTCGACCTCCCGGGCGTCCCAACCGGCGAAGACCGCGGACCAGTCGGGCCGGACGCCGTTGGCCTGCGCCTCGCCCAGCGAGGCCAGGAAGCGCCGGGCGCCGCCGTCGCCGCGCCGCAGGGTGGGCACCACGACCGGCGGCAGGGCCGGCTGCGGGGCGGCGTCCTGCGCCTCCTGCTCCTCCCCCGCGACGGCGTCGATGGTCTCCTGGAGGCCGAAGGCGAGCACCGGATGCGGGCTGATCTCGACGAAGACGTGGTGGCCGTCGGCCAGCAGCTGCCGGGTGGCCCGCTCGAACTGCACGGTCCGGCGCAGGTTGCCGTACCAGTAGGCGGCGTCCGGCGCGGTCTCCAGCCTGCCGCCGGTCACCGTGGAGTAGAACGGCACCTCCGGCGCCTTCGGGGTGATCCCGGTGAGCATCGCGTCGAGCTCGTCGCGCAGCACCTCGACCTGGGGGCAGTGCGAGGGGCACTCGACCCGGACCATCCGCTTGGCCGCCACCCCCTCGGCCTCGCAGGCGGCCAGCAGCTCGTCCAGGGCGTCGACGTCGCCGGCGACCACCACACTGAGCGGGCCGTTGACCGCGGCGACGCTCAGTCGCTCCTCCCACCGCTCCAGGCGCCGGGAGACCTCCGCCCGCGGCAGCGTGATCGAGGCCATTCCGCCCCTCAGCCGGGAGAGCAGCCTGCTGCGCAGCGCCACGATCCGCGCGCCGTCCTCCAGCGACAGCGCGCCCGCGCAGCAGGCGGCCGCGATCTCGCCCTGCGAGTGGCCCACCACGGCGGCGGGCCGCACCCCGCAGGAGCGCCACAGCTCGGCGAGCGACACCATGACCGCCCAGAGCACCGGCTGGATCACGTCGATCCGGTCGAGCCCGGGCGCGCCGGGCGCCTCGCGCAGCACGTCCTCCGGGCTCCAGTCCACGAACGGCGCCAGAGCCCGGGAGCAGGCGGCGAAGCCGTCCCGGAACACCGGGGAGATGTCCAGCAGTTCGACGGCCATGCCGGCCCACTGCGAGCCCTGGCCGGGGAAGACGAACACGGCCTTCGGTTCGGCTCCGGCGGTGCCGCGCGCGACCAGGCGGGCGGAGCCGCCGGCGGCCAGCGTCTCCAGCCCCTCGGTCAGCTCGGCCCGGTCGGCGCCGACCACCACCGCGCGCTGCTCGAAGGCCGAGCGCGTGGTGGCGAGCGAGTAGCCGACGTCCTCGGGGCGCAGGTCGGGCCGCGCGCGCAGCAGTGCGGCGAGCGAGGCCGCCTGCTCCTCCAGCGCGCCGACCGTACGGGCGGCCAGCGGCAGGGCCACCGCCGCCGGGCCGAGCGGCACCGGCCGCGGCGCGGCGTCGGCCACCGGGGCGGAGGTGTCGGCCGCCGGGGCGGGGGTGTCGGCCGCCTGGCGCGCGGTGGGAGGCTCCTCGATGATCACGTGGGCGTTGGTGCCGCTCATCCCGAAGGAGGAGACGCCGGCCCGGCGGGGACGGTCGCCCGGTGCCCACGCCACGGGCTGGGTCAGCAGCTTCACCGCGCCCGCCGACCAGTCGACGTGCGGGGTGGGCTCGTCCACGTGCAGGGTCTTCGGCAGCAGCCCGTGCCGCAGGGCCTGGACCATCTTGATGATGCCGCCCGCCCCGGCCGCGGCCTGGGTGTGGCCGATGTTCGACTTCAGCGAGCCCAGCCACAGCGGACGGTCCTCGGGGTGCTCCTGGCCGTAGGTGGCGAGCAGGGCCTGGGCCTCGATCGGGTCGCCCAGCGTGGTGCCGGTGCCGTGCGCCTCCACCGCGTCGACCTGGTCCGCGGTCAGGCCCGCGTTGGCCAGGGCCTGGCGGATCACCCGCTGCTGGGCGGGGCCGTTGGGCGCGGTGAGGCCGTTGGACGCGCCGTCCTGGTTGATCGCGGTGCCGCGCACCACTGCCAGCACGCGGTGGCCGTTGCGCTCGGCGTCGGAGAGCCGCTCGACCAGCAGCAGGCCGACGCCCTCGCCCCAGCCGGTGCCGTCGGCGGCGGCGGAGAACGCCTTGCAGCGGCCGTCCGCGGACAGCGCCCGCTGACGGCTGAACTCCACGAACGCGCCCGAGTTGGACATCACGGTGACACCGCCGGCCAGCGCCAGCGTGCACTCGCCGTTGCGCAGCGACTGGACGGCCATGTGCAGGGCGACGAGGGAGGAGGAGCAGGCGGTGTCCACGGTGACCGCCGGGCCCTCCAGACCGAAGGTGTAGGAGATGCGCCCGGACACCACGCTGGCCGCGTTGCCGGTGCCCAGGTAGCCCACCACGCCGTCCGGGACGTCCAGGCCGCGCTGGAGGTAGTCCTGGTAGCCGGTGCCGACGAAGACGCCGGTCGGGGTGCCGCGCAGCGTCGTCGGGTCGATCCCCGCCCGCTCGAACACCTCCCAGGAGGTCTCCAGGAGGAGCCGCTGCTGGGGGTCCATGGCGACGGCCTCGCGCGGCGAGATGCCGAAGAAGGCGGCGTCGAAGTCGGCCAGGTCGTGGAGGAAGCCGCCGGAGCGCGCGTAGGTGGTGCCCGGGTGGTCGGGGTCGGGGTGGTAGAGCGCGTCCAGGTCCCAGCCCCGGTTGGAGGGGAAGTCCGACATCGCGTCGGTCTCCCCGGCCACCAGCTGCCACAGGTCCTCGGGGCTGCGCACGCCGCCGGGGAAGCGGCAGCCCATCGCCACGATCGCGATCGGCTCGTCCGGGGCGGCCCGGCCGGTCCCCGCGTCGGCGCCGGTCTCGGACGTCGCGCCCAGCAGCTCGGTCAGGAGCTGTCCGGCCAGCGCGATGGCCGTGGGGTAGTCGAACACCACGGTGGTGGCCAGGCGGACGCCGGTGGCGCGCTTGAGCCGGTTGCGCAGCTCGACGGCGGTCAGCGAGTCGAAGCCCAGCTCCCGGAACGGCCGCTCGGGGTCGACCAGGTGGGCACCGCGGAACCCGAGCACGGCCGCCGCCTCGGCGCGGACCAGCTCCACCAGGGTGCGCTCCCGCTCGGCCGGGTCGGTCCCGGCGAGGGTGCGGCGCAGTTCGGCGGCCTCGTCGGAGAGGTCGGCGTCGCGCGGGTCCGCGGCCGGCCGCAGGGCCGCCCCGGCCTCGGGCAGGTCCGACAGCAGCGGGCTGGGCCGCACGACGGTGAACGCGGGCGCGAACCGTTCCCACGCCACGTCGGCCACCGTCACGGCGGTCTCGCCGCGCTCCAGCAGCCCGGCCAGTACGGCGATCGCGGCGTCCGGTGCCAGCGGACGCAGGCCCCGGCGGCGCAGGCCGTCGGCGACCTCGGCGGAGCCGGCCATGCCCGACTCGGCCCACGGGCCCCAGGCGACGGCGGTCGCCGCCAGGCCGCGGGCCCGGCGCGCCTCGGCGAGCGCGTCCAGGTGGGCGTTGGCGGCGCAGTACGCGCCCTGGCCGCCGCTGCCCCAGACCCCGGCGATCGAGGAGAAGAGCACGAAGGCGTCCAGGTCCTGATCGCCCAGCAGCTCGTCCAGGTGGGACGCGCCCGCGGCCTTCGCCGCCACCACGGCGGCGAAGCGCTCCGGGGTGGTGTCGGCGAGCAGCTCCGGGGTGTCGACGCCGGCCGTGTGGACCACGGCGGTGAGCGGCTGCTCGCCCGGGAGTCCGGCCAGCAGCCGCGCCAGCGCGTCGCGGTCCGCGGCGTCGCAGGCGGCGATCGTCACGCGGGCGCCGAGCCGCTCCAGCTCGTCGCGCAGCTCGTCCGCGCCCGGGGCGGCGGGGCCGCGCCGGCTGGTCAGCACGAGGTGCTCGGCGCCGCGGCCGGCCAGCCAGCGGGCGACGTGGCCGCCGAGCGCGCCGGTGCCGCCGGTGACCAGGACGGTGCCGCGCGGCGTCCACCCGTCGGTGCCGGGACCCCCGTCGGCGGGCTGCGCGGTGGGGTCGGCGGGGGCGAGGCGGGTCAACCTCCGGGCCAGGACCGCGGTGTCGCGGACGGCCAGCTGGTCCTCGTCATCGTCCGTCGTGAGGACGGCGACCAGCCAGGTCAGCGCCTGTTCGTCGAGGACCGGCCGGTCCTCGCCCGGCCCGGCGGCCGGTGGCAGGTCGACCAGGCCACCCCAGCGGCCGGAGTGCTCCAGGGCGGCGACCCGGCCCAGGCCCCAGACCTGTGCCTGAGCGGGGCTGGTCGGCCCGTCGGAGCCGTCCACCGACACCGCGCCACGGGTGGCGCACCACAGCGGCGCCTCGACGTCCGCGTCGCCGAGGGCCTGCACCAGGGTGAGGGTCAGCGCCACGGCGGCGGGCAGCGGGGTGTGCGCCCCGCCGGTGCCCTGACGGTCGCCCAGGGCCAGCAGCGACACGACCGTGCGCAGCGGCACCTCACCGTCGGCGGCCTCGCGCAGGCGGGCGGCGAGGGTCTGCCGGTCGTCGGCCTCGTCGACCTCCAGCAGGTCGACGTCCGCGCCCCGGGCCGCCAGCGCCTCCCGCAGCGGGCCGGTGACGGCCTGCGCGCTCGGGCCGGAGGGCGCGAGGAGCAGCCAACGGCCCTGCGCGGTGGCGGTCGTGGCCTCCGGGAGCGGGGCCCAGGTGACCTGGTACTCCCACCCGTCCGCCGCCGACTGCTCGCGCGGCTCGCGGGCGGCCGGCTCCAGCCAGTACGACTCCCGCTGGAAGGCGTAGGTGGGCAGGTCGACGCGCCGGGCGCCGGTGCCGGTGAAGACGGCGTTCCAGTCGAGGGCGACACCGTGGACGTGCAGCTGGGCCAGGGCGGTGGTGAAGGCCTCCGGCTCGGGGCGGTCGGCGCGCAGGGCGGGGACGGCGACGGCGGCCGGCTCGGCGTCGGCCAGGGATTCCTGGACCATCGGGGTCAGGCCGCCGGGGCCGACCTCCAGGAAGGACGTCACACCCTGCGCCGCCAGGGTCCGGACGGCGTCGGCGAAGCGCACGGCGTGACGGACGTGACGGACCCAGTAGTCCGGGTCGGCCAGGTCCTCGGCGGTGAGGAGCCGGCCGGTGAGGGTGGAGACGATCGGCAGGGCCGGGGTGGAGAAGGTGACCCGCTCCGCGACCTTACGGAAGGCCGCGAGCATCGGCGCCATCAGCGGCGAGTGGAACGCGTGGGAGACCGCGAGGCGCTTCGTCCGACGGCCCTGGGCCGCCAGCGCCTCCACCACCTCCGCCACCGCGTCCTCGGCGCCCGAAATGACCACCGAGGACGGGCCGTTGACCGCCGCGATACCCACGCGCTCCTCGCGGCCGGCGAGCAGCGTCACCACCTCGTCCTCGGAGGCCTGCACCGCCACCATGGCACCACCCGAGGGCAGCTTCTGCATCAACCGGCCACGCGCCACGACCAGTTCGGCGGCGTCCGCCAGCGAGAACACCCCGGCCACGTGCGCGGCGGCGAACTCACCGATCGAGTGCCCGGCCAGGAAGTCCGCCCGCACACCCCACGACTCGATGAGCCGGAAGAGCGCCACCTCCACCGCGAACAGCGCGGGCTGGGTGAACTCCGTCCGGTTCAGCAGCTCCGCGTCCTCGCCGAACACCACCTCGCGCAGCGGGCGTTCCAGGTGGGCGTCCACCGCGGCACACACCGCATCGAACGACTCGGCGAACACGGGGAAGGACGCGTACAGTTCACGCCCCATCCCCAGCCGCTGGCTCCCCTGCCCCGAGAACACGAGGGCGAGCCCGGCGTCCCGGCCGGTGTGTCCCTGGACCACCTGCGGTGCCGACTTCCCCTCGGCCACCGCGCGGACGCCGTCGATGAGCTCGGCGAGGTCCGTGCCGACCACCACGGCGCGGTGGTCCAGTGCGGCACGGGAGGTCGCCAGCGAGTAGGCGACGTCGAGCGGCCGCGCGTCGGGCAGGCCGATCACCTGGGAGAGCAGCCGTTCAGCCTGTTCGCGCAGGGCGGCCCTGCTGCGGGCGGAGACCACCCAGGACAGCGGCGCCGCGGCGGGCGTCGGCTCGGCCCGGGCCGGCGGCTCCTCGTCCGCCTTGGGGGCGGCCGGGGCCTGCTCGATGATGGTGTGCGCGTTGGTGCCGCTGACCCCGAAGGAGGAGACGGCGGCGCGGCGCGGGCGGTCGCCCTCCGGCCAGGCGACCGGCTCGGTCAGCAGCCGTACCGCGCCCGCCGACCAGTCGACGTGCGGCGTCGGCTGCTCGGCGTGCAGGGTGCGCGGCAGGACGCCGTGCCGCATCGCCTGCACCATCTTGATGATGCCGCCCACCCCGGCCGCCGCCTGGGTGTGCCCGATGTTCGACTTCAACGAGCCCAGCCACAGCGGACGGTCCTCGGGCCGGTCCTGGCCGTACGTCGCCAGCAGCGCCTGCGCCTCGATCGGGTCACCGAGCCTGGTTCCCGTGCCGTGCGCCTCGACCACGTCCACGTCCGCGGCCGACAGCCCCGCACTGGCCAGTGCCTGGCGGATCACCCGCTGCTGGGCGGGGCCGTTCGGGGCCGTCAGACCGTTCGACGCGCCATCCTGGTTCACGGCCGAACCCCGCACCACCGCCAGCACCGGGTGCCCGTTGCGCTCGGCATCGGACAGCCGCTCGACCAGCAGCATTCCGACGCCCTCACCCCAGCCCGTGCCGTCCGCCTCGGCGGCGAAGGACTTGCAGCGGCCGTCCACGGCGAGGCCCTGCTGGCGGCTGAACTCGGTGAACATGCCGGTGCTCGCCATGATCGCCGCACCGCCGGCCAGCGCGAGGGTGCACTCCCGCCGGCGCAGGGCCTGGATCGCCAGGTGCAGGGCGACCAGCGAGGACGAGCACGCGGTGTCCACGGTCAGCGCCGGGCCTTCGAGCCCGAAGGTGTAGGAGAGCCGGCCCGAGGCGACGCTCGGCGCGGTGCCGGTCAGCAGGAAGCCCTCCAGTTCCTGTGCGCTCTCCTCGTCGCCCGCGTACCCCTGGTAGGCGAGGCCGACGAAGACGCCGGTGTTCGAGCCCCTGACCGAGGAGGGGTCGATGCCGGCGCGCTCGAAGGTCTCCCAGCCGACCTCCAGCAGCAGCCGCTGCTGCGGGTCGGTGGCCAGCGCCTCGCGCGGCGAGATCCCGAAGAACGACGGGTCGAACTCCCCGGCCCCGTGCAGGAACCCGCCCTCGCGGGTGTAGCACTTCCCGGGGCTCTCGGGGTCCGGGTCGTAGAGCGCCTCCAGGTCCCAACCGCGATTGGTGGGGAAGCCGGAGACCGCGTCACCACCGCGCTCGACCAGTTGCCAGAGCTCCTCGGGGCTGTTGACCTGCCCGGGGTAGCGGCAGCCCATCGCCACGATGGCGATCGGCTCCTGGTCCTTGGTCTCCACCTCGTGCAACCGGCGCCGGGTCTGCTTGAGATCGGCCGTCACACGCTTGAGGTAGTCGAGCAGCTTCTGCTCGTTCTGCTCATTCTGCATGTCTCGTTCACCCGCCATGAGAGTCAGGAAGTGCTGGTCGTACTGCGATCCCGTGGAGCCGCAGGGGTCAGGAGGCGTCGAGCTCCTGGTCGATCAGCGCGAAGATGTCGTCGATGGTCGCGCTCTGGAGCCGCTCGTCGGAGCCGTCCGCCTGCCCGTCGCCCGCGCCGCCCGCCGGGGTGTCGGCGAGCTTGGCGAGCACGCCCTGCAGGCGGGTCCGGATGCCGGAACGGACGAGTTCGTCGTCCGACCCGATCGCGGCGAGGACTGCCTCCAGCCGGTCGATCTCCCCGAAGACCGCCACCTCCGGCGCCACCGGTTCGGGCGCGAGGCCGGTGCGGATCCGCTCCGCCAGCGCGAGCGGGTTCGGGAAGTCGAACACCAGCGTCGCGGGCAGCCGGAGCCCGGTGGCCGCGCCGAGCCGGTTGCGCAGTTCCACCGCCGTCAGCGAGTCGAAGCCCAGGGCCTTGAACTCGCGGCCCCGCTCGACGTCCTGCGGTCCGCCGAGCCCGAGCACCGCCGCCACGTGGGTGCGCACGACGTCCAGCAGGAGGCGGGTCTGCTCGGCCTGCGGCAGGCCGGTCAGTCGGCTCCGGAGGGTGTCCGCGCCGACCGCCGGGGCCTCGGCCGTACGCCGGGCGGGCGTCCGGACCAGGCCGCGCAGGATCGCGGGAACGGTGGCCGGGCCGGCGCCCCGGTCCGCCGTGGCGGCGAAGCGCACCGGGACCACCAGGGCGCTCTCCCCCGACCGGGCGGCGTCGAAGAGCTCCAGGCCCTCCTTCGCCCGGAAGGGGACCAGGCCCGAGCGGGCCATCCGGCCGCGGCCCGACTCGTCCATCCCGGCCGCCATGCCGCCCTCGGCCCAGGGGCCCCAGGCGAGGGCGGTCGCGGGCAGGCCGGCCACCCGCCGGCGCAGGGCCAGCGCGTCGAGGAAGGCGTTGGCCGCCGCGTAGTTGCCCTGCCCGGCGCTGCCGAGGGTGGCGGCGACCGAGGAGAACAGCACGAAGGCCGACAGGTCGAGGCCGCGGGTGAGCTCGTCCAGCACCAGGGCGGCGTCCACCTTCGGACGCAGCACCGCCGCCAGCCGCTCGGGGGTCAGCGCGGTCACCGTGCCGTCGTCCAGCACCCCGGCCGCGTGGACCACCGCGGTCAGCGGGTGCTCGGCCGGTACGGCCGCCAGCAGCGCGGCGACCGCCTCGCGGTCGGCCACGTCGCAGGCCGTCACGGTCACCTCGGCGCCCAACTCCACCAGCTCGTCGCGCAGTTCGCGGGCACCGTCGGCCGCCAGGCCGCGCCGGCCGGTCAGCACGAGCCGCCGCACGCCGTGCTCGGTCACCAGGTGCCGGGCGACCACGCCGCCGAGCGCGCCGGTGGCCCCGGTGACCAGCACCGTGCCGTGCGGGTCGAGGGCCGCGGGCACGGTGAGCACGAGCTTGCCGGTGTGCCGGGCCTGGCTGAGGTGGCGCAGCGCCTCCGGCGCCTGCCGCACGTCCCAGGCGGTGACGGGCAGCGGCCGCAGCGCGCCGCTCTCGAACAGCTCCACCAAAGCGCCGAGCATCGCGCCGATCCGCTCCGGTCCCGCCTCGATGGTGTCGAAGGCCTGGTAGGACGCGCCCGGGTGGGCCGCGGCGACCTGCTCGGCGGCGCGGACGTCCGTCTTGCCCATCTCCAGGAAGCTTCCACCCTCGGCCAGCACCCGCAGGGAGGCGTCGACGTACTCACCGGCCAGCGAGTTCAGCACGACGTCCACGCCGCGGCCGCCGGTCGCCGCCAGGAAGTGCCGCTCGAAGTCGAGCGTGCGGGAGGAGGCGAGGTGCGCCTCGTCCAGGCCGTCGGCCCGCAGCGCCGCCCACTTGCCGGGGCTGGCGGTGCCGTAGACCTCGGCGCCGAGGTGGCGGGCCAGCTGGGTGGCCGCCATGCCGACGCCGCCCGCCGCCGAGTGCACCAGCAGCGACTGGCCCCGGCGCAGCCCGGCCAGGTCGACCAGCGCGTAGTACGCGGTGAGGAAGACGATCGGCACGGACGCGGCCTGGGCGAACGTCCAGCCGCGCGGCACCCGGGCCACCAGGCGGTGGTCGGTGACGGCGAGCGGCCCGAAGGCCTCGGGGACCATGCCGAACACGCGGTCCCCGACGGCCGGTCCGGTGACTCCGGGCCCGGTCTCGACGACGATGCCGGCGGCCTCGCTGCCCAGCGAGGCGGCGCCCGGGTACATGCCCAGCGCGATGAGCGCGTCGCGGAAGTTCATCCCGGCGGCGCGCACCGCGATCCGGACCTGGCCCTCGCCCAGCGGGGCGGTGGCGGCCGGGTTCTCGGTCAGCGCCAGGCCGTCCAGGGTGCCCGTTCCGTCGGTCGTCAGCCGCCAGCCGGCCGCGCCCGGCTCGGGGTGCAGGGCCGCGCCGGGCGCGGCCCTGGCCAGCCGGGGGGCGTGGGCGGAGCCGCGGCGCAGCGCCAGCTGCGGCTCGCCGGCGGCGACCACGGACGGCAGGACGCTCACGGAGTCCTGGTGGCCGTCCAGGTCGACCAGCAGGATCCGGTCCGGGTTCTCCGACTGCGCGGAGCGCACCAGCCCCCAGGCGGCGGCCTGCGCCGGGTCGGTCACGGACTCGCCGGGCTCCGGGGCGACCGCGCCGCGGGTGAGCAGGACCAGCCGCGAGCGCGCCGTGCGCTCCTCGGCCAGCCAGGCCCCGACCAGGGCGAGGACCTCACGGGTCGTCCGGTGGACGTCGGCGGCGCTCTCCCCGCCGGGCGCCACGGTGGTGACCACCACCTGCGGGAGCGTGGCGCCGGAGTCCAGGGCGACGGCGAACTCGGCGAGGCCGGGGTGGACCGTGAGGCCGCCGCCGGTCCGCGCCAGCTCGGTGTTCAGCGCGGCCGGGACCGGGTCGGCGGGGTCGTACGCACCGAGCAGCACCCAGTCGGCGGGCGAGGCGCCCGTACTCGGCGCGGCCGGCAGGGGGACCGTCGGCCAGGCGATCCGGTACAGCCCGTCCTGCTGGTCGGTGCGGCGCGCCTCGGCGAGCGCGTTCCCCGAGACGGGGCGCAGGACGAGGGAGTCGACGGTGGCCACGGGGTGTCCGGTGGTGTCGGCGACCAGCAGGGAGACGGCGTCGGGGCCGGCCGGGGCCAGTCGCACGCGCAGCGCGCTCGCGCCGGTGGCGGTCACACCCACTCCGCTCCAGGAGAACGGGATCCGCCCCTGGCCGGTGTCGGGCAGCAGGCCGCCCAGCCCCACCGCGTGCAGCGCCGCGTCCAGCAGGGCCGGGTGAACACCGAACCCGGCGACCTCCGTCCCCTCGGGCAGCGCGACCTCCGCGAACACCTCGTCGCCACTGCGCCAGACCGCACGCAGACCCTGGAACACCGGCCCGTACCCGAAGCCGAGCTCCGCCAGCCGCTCGTAGTAACCGGCGGTCGCCACGGCCTCGGCCCCCACCGGCGGCCACGCCGACAGCTCCTCGTCGGCGGGCGGCTCGGCAGCCGCCAGGGTGCCGGTGGCGTGCGAGGTCCACGGTTCGTCGGTCCGGGTGCCGTCCGGGCGGGAGTGCACGGTCACCGTGCGGCGTCCGGACTCGTCGGCGCCGCCGACGGTGATCTGCAGCTGGACCGCACCCTGCTCGGGCAGGACCAGCGGTGCCTGGATGGTCAGCTCCTCCAGCAGGTCGCAGCCCACCTCGTCGGCGGCCCGCAGCACCAGGTCCACCAGCGCCGTGCCGGGCAGCAGGACCACACCCATCACCATGTGCTCCGCCAGCCAGGGCTGAGCCGCCGGCGACAGCCGACCGGTCAACAGCGCACCCTCGCCACCGGCGAGCGGGACCGCGGCACCCAGCAGGGGGTGCTCGGCCGACCGCAGGCCCGCGCTCGTGAGGTCGCCGGCCCCGGGCCGGGTGTCGAGCCAGTAGCGGCGGCGTTGGAAGGCGTAGGTCGGCAGGTCGACCCGCCGGGCGCCGCGACCGGTGAAGACGGCGTTCCAGTCGAGGGCGATGCCGTGGACGTGGAGCCCGGCCAGGGCGGTGGTGAAGGCCTCCGGCTCGGGGCGGTCGGCACGCAGAACGGGGACAGCGACAGCGGCCGGCTCGGCGTCGGCCAGGGATTCCTGGACCATCGGGGTCAGCCCGCCGGGGCCGACCTCCAGGAAGGACGTCACACCCTGAGCCGCGAGGGTCCGGACGGCGTCGGCGAAGCGGACCGTGTGACGGACGTGGCGCACCCAGTAGTCCGGGTCGGCCAGTTCCTCCGCCGAGACCGGCTGTCCGGTGAGAGTGGAGACGATCGGCAGAGCCGGTGCACCGAAGGTGACCCGCTCGGCGATCTTGCGGAAGGCCGCGAGCATCGGCTCCATCAGCGGCGAGTGGAACGCGTGCGAGACGGTGAGGCGCTTCGTGCGACGGCCCTGGGACGTCAGAGCCTCCGCCACCTCGGCCACCGCGTCCTCGGTGCCCGAAATGACCACTGAGGACGGGCCGTTGACCGCCGCGATACCGACGAACTCCTCGCGGCCGGCGAGCAGCGGCGCCACCTCGCCCTCGGAGGCCTGCACCGCCACCATCGCACCACCCGAGGACAGCTCCTGCATCAACCGACCACGGGCGACGACCAGTTCGGCCGCATCGGCCAGCGACAGAACACCCGCCACATGGGCGGCGGCGAACTCACCGATCGAGTGCCCGGCCAGGAAGTCCGCCCGCACACCCCACGACTCGATGAGCCGGAACAGCGCCACCTCCACCGCGAACAACGCCGGCTGAGTGAACTCCGTCCGGCTCAGCAACTCGGCGTCCTCGCCGAACACCACCTCCCGCAACGACCGCGCCAAGTGGACATCCAGGTGAGCGCAGACCTCGTCGAACGCCTCCGCGAACACCGGGAACGACGCGCACAACTCACGCCCCATCCCCAGCCGCTGACTCCCCTGCCCCGAGAACAGGAACGCGAGCCCGCTCTCCGGGAGGACGGTGCCACGGACCACCGCGCCGGCCGGCTCGCCGGCCGCGAGGGCGCGCAGGGCCGACAGCCTGCCGGCCGCGTCCGGGGCCACCACCACCGCGCGGTGCTCCAGTGCGGCCCGCGAGGTGGCCAGCGTCAGGCCGACGTCCGCCACGCCGAGCTCCGGCTGTTCGGCCAGGTGGGCGTGGAGCCGCTCGGCCTGTCCGCGCAGTGCCTCCGCCGTGGTTCCCGAGAGCACCCACGGCATCGCTGCCCCGGCCACCCCGGCCGTCCCGGCTGTCCCGGACGTCGAGACCGGAACCGTCGGGACCGGAACCGTCGGGACCGGCCCCGCCTCGGTGGGCGCCTGCTCGATGATCACGTGCGCGTTGGTGCCGCTCACCCCGAAGGAGGAGATTCCCGCCCGGCGCGGCCGGTCGTCGTGCGGCCAGTCGACGGGCTCCGTGAGCAGCTCGACGGCGCCGGCGGACCAGTCGACGTGCGGGGTGGGCTCGTCCACGTGCAGGGTCTTCGGCAGGACGCCGTGCCGCATCGCCTGCACCATCTTGATGATGCCGCCCACCCCGGCCGCGGCCTGGGTGTGGCCGATGTTCGACTTCAACGAGCCGAGCCTGAGCGGGGTTTCACGGTCCTGGCCGTACGTCGCCAGCAGCGCCTGGGCCTCGATCGGGTCACCGAGCGTCGTGCCGGTGCCGTGCGCCTCGACCACGTCGACGTCCGCCGTGGACAGTCCCGCGTCCGCGAGGGCCTGGCGGATCACCCGCTGCTGGGCGGGCCCGTTCGGCGCGGTCAGACCGTTGGACGCACCGTCCTGGTTCACCGCGCTGCCGCGCACCACCGCCAGCACCCGGTGGCCGTTGCGCTCGGCGTCGGACAGGCGCTCGACCAGCAGCATGCCCGCACCCTCGCCCCAGCCGGTGCCGTCCGCGGCGGCCGCGAAGGGCTTGCAGCGGCCGTCGGCGGCCAGGCCGCGCTGCCGGCTGAACTCGATGAAGGCGTTCGGGCTGGACATCACGGTCACGCCGCCGGCGAGCGCGAGCGAGCACTCCCCGCGCCGCAGCGCCTGCGCCGCCAGGTGCAGGGCGACCAGCGAGGAGGAGCACGCGGTGTCGACCGTCAGGGTCGGGCCCTCCAGGCCGAAGGAGTAGGCGATCCGGCCCGACACCACGCTCGCCGAACTGCCGGTGCCGATGTAGCCCTCCAGATCCTGTGGCACGCTCAGCAGGCGTGAGGCGTAGTCCTGGTATCCGGATCCCATGAAGACGCCGGTCCGCGAGCCCTTCACCGAGGCCGGGTCGATCCCGGCCCGCTCGAAGGCCTCCCAGGTGAGTTCGAGCAGCAGCCGCTGCTGCGGGTCCATGGCGAGCGCCTCGCGCGGCGAGATGCCGAAGAAGGCCGGGTCGAAGTCGGCGACGTCGTAGAGGAATCCGCCGTCCTTGGCGTAGGTGGTGCCCGGACGGTCCGGGTCGGGGTCGTAGAGCGTCTCCAGGTCCCAGCCGCGGTCGGCGGGGAACCCGGCCACCGCGTCGCGGCCCTCGGCCACCAGACGCCACAGGTCCTCGGGCGAGTGCACCTCGCCCGGGTAGCGGCAGCTCATCGCGACGATGGCGATCGGCTCGTCGTCGAGGGGCGCGAGCGCGGGGGCGGCCGTGAGCGCGGCCGCCTCGGCGGCGCCGGTCAGCTGGGTGCGCAGGTGGGCGGCCAGCACCGCGGGCGTCGGGTGGTCGAAGACCAGGGTGGCGGGCAGTCGCACGTCCGTCGCCGCGGCCAGCCGGTTGCGCAGCTCGACGGCGGTCAGCGAGTCGAAGCCCAGCTCCCGGAAGGCGCGGTCGGCGGCGACCGGCTCCGAGCCGCCGTGGCCGAGCACCGCGGCCGCCTCGGAGCGGACCAGGTCGAGCACGGCCCGCTGCTGCTCGGCCTCCGCGAGCGCGGTCACCCGCCGGACGAACGCGGGCACCGCCTCGCCGGCGCCCGGCTCCGGGTCGGCGGCGGCCGCCAACGCGGACCGGACCTCCGGCAGGTCGGCGAGCAGCGGGCTGGGCCGCATCAGGGTGAAGGACGGCGCGAACCGCTCCCAGGCGACGTCCGCCACGGTCACGGTGGTCTCCTCGCGGTCCAGCACGCCGCGCAGCGCGGAGACCGCCAGCGCCGGTGCGAGCGCGGGCAGCCCGCGCAGCCGCAGCCGCTCCTCGGCGTCGCCGTCCTCGACCATCCCGCCGCCGGCCCAGGGCCCCCAGGCCACGGCCGTACCGGCCAGGCCCCGGGCCCGGCGCCGCTCGGCGAGCGTGTCGAGTGCGGCGTTGGCCACCGCGTAGGCGGCCTGGCCGCCGGCACCCCAGACCCCGGAGATCGAGGAGAACATCACGAACGCGTCCAGCGGACGCTCGCCCAGCAGCTCGTCGAGGTGCCTGGCACCCTCGACCTTCGCGGCCACCACCCGGGCGAACTCCTCCGGCGTGGTGTCGGCCAGCATGCCGGGTGTGCCCACGCCGGCGGCGTGCACCACGGCCGTCAGCGGGTACTCGGCCGGCAGGCCGTCGAGCAGGCGCGCCAGCGCCTCGCGGTCGGACACGTCGCAGGCGGCGACGGTGACCTCGGCGCCCAGCCCCACCAGTTCGTCGCGGAGTTCGGCCGCGCCCTCGGCCGCGAGGCCTCGGCGGCCGACCAGCACCAGGTGCTCGGCGCCGTCGTGCGCCAGCCGGCGCGCCACGTGGCCGCCGAGGGCCCCCGTGCCGCCGGTGATCAGGACGGTCCCGTGCGGGCGCCGGGCGGCGCCCGCCGTGACCGCGCCCTGCGGAGCGCGCGCCAGCCGGCGGACGTAGACGCCAGAGCCGCGCACCGCCAGCTGGTCCTCCGGACCCGAGCCCGCCAGCACGGTCGCCAGTCGGCGGGCGGCGCGCTCGTCCAGGGTGTCCGGGAGGTCCACCAGACCGCCCCAGCGCCGGCTGTGCTCCAGCGCCACGGTCCGGCCCAGCGCCCAGACCTGCGCCTGGTGGGCGCTGCGGACCGGCTCGGAGGAACCGATGGAGACCGCGCCCCGGGTGGCGCACCAGAGCGGGGCGTCGAGGCCGGCGTCGCCCAGCGCCTGGACCAGCGCGAGGGTGGCGGCCAGGCCCGCCGGAAGCGCGGAGTGGACGGGATGCGGCTGCTCGTCCACCGCGAGCAGGGACAGCACTCCGGTGACCGCCCCGGGCTCCGAGTCGGGCGCCGGCTGTGCCGGGGTGAGGCCCGCGAGCACGCCGCGCAGCTGCTCGGCGACGGCCTCGCGGTCGGCCGCGGTGTCCACGACGACCGGGACGGCCTCTCCACCGTGCTCGCCCAGCGCGTCGGCGACGGCCGATCCCCAGCCGTCGCCCTCCGACCCGGCGGGCAGCACAACGAGCCAACGCCCGCTCGGCGCCGCCTCCTTGAGATCGGTCGCGGGCTTCCAGACGATCCGGTAGCGCCAGCCGTCCACCGTGGACTGCTCACGGTGAGCGCGCCGCCAGCTGGAGAGCGCCGGCAGGACGGACGCCAGCGGGGCGTCCTCGGCCACCTGGATGCGGTCGGCGAACGCCGCCAGGTCCTGCTGCTCCACCGTCTCCCAGAAGCCGGCCTCGACCGGGTCCGCCGCGGCGGCCGGCGTGGCCGAGAAGGCCGAGGACTCCAGCCAGTAGCGGCGGCGCTGGAAGGCGTAGGTGGGCAGGTCGACGCGTCGGGCGCCGCGACCGGCGAAGACGGCGTCCCAGTCGAGGGCGGTGCCCTGGGTGTGGAGCTGGGCCAGGGCGGTGGTGAAGGCCTCGGGCTCGGCGCGGTCGACGCGCAGGGCGGGGACGGCCGTCACCTCCGCTTCGGCCAGGGATTCCTGGACCATCGGGGTCAGCCCTCCGGGGCCGACCTCCAGGAAGGACGTCACACCCTGAGCCGCCAGGGTCTGCACGGCGTCGGCGAAGCGGACGGCGTGCCGGACGTGGCGGACCCAGTACTCGGGGTCGGCCAACTCCTCGGCCGAGACTGGCTGCCCGGTGAGGGTGGAGACGATCGGCAGGGCCGGTGCACCGAAGGTGACGCGCTCGGCGATCTTACGGAAGGCCGCGAGCATCGGCTCCATCAGCGGCGAGTGGAACGCGTGCGAGACCGTGAGGCGCTTCGTCCTGCGTGCGGCGAGCGCCTCCACCACCTCCGCCACCGCGTCCTCGGCACCCGAAAGGACCACTGAGGACGGGCCGTTGACCGCCGCGATGCCGACGTGCTCCTCACGGCCGGCGAGCAGCGGCGCCACCTCGCCCTCGGAGGCCTGCACCGCCACCATCGCACCGCCCGAGGGCAGCTCCTGCATCAACCGGCCACGGGCGACGACCAGTTCGGCCGCATCGGCCAGAGAGAGAACACCCGCCACGTGCGCGGCGGCGAACTCGCCGATCGAGTGCCCGGCCAGGAAGTCCGCCCGCACCCCCCACGACTCCACCAGCCGGAATAGCGCCACCTCCACCGCGAACAGCGCCGGCTGAGTGAACTCCGTCCGGCTCAGCAGCTCCGCGTCCTCGCCGAACACCACCTCACGCAGCGGCCGCGCCAAGTGGACGTCCAGGTGAGCACAGACCTCGTCGAACGACTCGGCGAACACCGGGTACGACGCGCACAACTCACGCCCCATCCCCAGCCGCTGGCTCCCCTGCCCCGAGAACAGGAACGCGAGCTTGTTCTTCCGTCCCGTGACTCCCCGCACGAGGCCGGCCTCCGCGCCGTCCCGGGCCAGGGCTTCCAGCCCGCGCAGCAGCCCGTCCCGGTCGGTGCCGACGACCACGGCCCGGTGGGGCAGCGCGGCACGTGTGGTGGCCAGCGCGCGGCCGAGGTCGGCGGGGTCGAGCTCCGGGCGCTCCGCCAGGTGGGCCAGCAGCTGCCGGGCCTGCCCGCGCAGCGCCTGCTCACCGCGGGCCGACAGCGGCCACAGCACCGCCGGAACCTCCGGCCGCGCGTCCGCCGGAACCTCCGCCTGCTCCTCGGCGGGCGCCGCTTCGAGGATCACATGGGCGTTGGTGCCGCTGACGCCGAACGACGACACGCCCGCCCGCCGGGGGCGGTCCTGCTCCGGCCAGGCCACGGCCTCGGTCAGCAGCTTCACCGCGCCCGCCGACCAGTCCACGTGCGGCGAGGGCTCGTCCAGGTGCAGCGTGCCCGGCAGAGTGCCGTGCCGCATCGCCATCACCATCTTGATCACGCCCGCCACACCGGCCGCGGCCTGGGTGTGACCGATGTTCGACTTCAGGGCCCCCAGCCAGAGCGGCCGGTCCGCGGGGCGCTCCTGGCCGTAGGTGGCCAGGAGCGCCTGCGCCTCGATCGGGTCGCCCAGCGAGGTGCCGGTGCCGTGCGCCTCCACCGCGTCCACCTCGGCCGCGGTCAGGCCCGCGTCCGCCAGCGCCTCGCGGATCACCCGCTGCTGGGCGGGGCCGCTCGGGGCGGTCAGACCGTTGGACGCGCCGTCCTGGTTCACCGCGCTGCCGCGCACCACCGCCAGCACCTGGTGGCCGTTGCGCCGCGCGTCGGACAGCCGCTCGACCAGCAGCATGCCGACGCCTTCGGCCCAGCCGGTGCCGTCGGCGGCCGCCGAGAAGGGCTTGCAGCGGCCGTCGGCGGCCAGGCCGCGCTGCCGGCTGAACTCCATGAACGCGCCGGGCGTCGACATCACGGTCACGCCGCTCACCAGGGCCAGCGAGCACTCCCCGCGCCGCAGCGCCTGCGCCGCGAGGTGCAGGGCCACCAGCGAGGAGGAGCACGCGGTGTCCACCGTCACCGCCGGCCCCTCCAGGCCGAAGGAGTAGGAGAGCCGGCCCGACACCACGGCGGCGGCGTTGCCGGTGCCGAGGTAGCCGTCGAAGTCCTCCGGCGAGTTGGACAGCCGCGCGTAGTCCTGCCCGTTGGTGCCCGCGAAGACCCCGGTACGGGTGCCCCGCAGCGTGCTCGGATCGAGGCCGGCCCGCTCGAAGACCTCCCAGGCGGTCTCCAGCAGCAGCCGCTGCTGCGGGTCCATCATCAGGGCCTCGCGCGGCGATATCCCGAAGAAGTCGGCGTCGAACTCGGCGACGTCGTACAGGAATCCGCCGTGGCGGACGTAGCAGGTGCCCGCGTTGTCCGGGTCCGGGTCGTAGAGCGCCTCCAGGTCCCAGCCGCGGTCGGCGGGGAAGGCGCCGATGGCGTCGCCGCCCTCGGCGACGAGCCGCCAGAGGTCCTCGGGCGCCGCGACGCCGCCGGGGAAGCGGCAGCTCATCGCCACGATCGCGATGGGCTCCGCGGCGTCGTCCACGAGCTTGCGGTTCTGCCGGCGCAGCCGCTCGGTCTCCTGAAGGGAGGCCCGCAGTGCTTGAACGATCTTCTCGTTCGGGGTGGTCATCATCTGCTCCGTACTCAGGCCGTTTCAGGAATCACTGTTGCCGAGCGCGAGTTCGACGAGATCGTCGATGCCCATCGTTTCGATGGACTCCTCCGCGCCGTTGTCATCGGGTACCGCTTCTGCCGCGCCGGGCTCCGCCAGCCGCAGCAGGGCGTCCAGCAGCCCGGCCTCCCTGAGGCGGGACAGCGGGACGGACGCCAGGGCCTGGCGCAGCTGCGCCTCGGGGACGCCGTCGGACCCGGCGCCGGTGTCCTCGCCGGTGTCCGGCAGGAGTTCGGCGCACAGGTGGTCGGTGAGGGCGCCGGGGGTGGGGTGGTCGAAGACCATGGTCGTCGGCAGCCGCAGCCCTGTCGCCGTGGCGATGCGGTTGCGCAGCTCGACCGCGGTGAGCGAGTCGAAGCCGAGCTCCCGGAACGCCCGGTCCGGCTCGATCTCCTCGCCGCCGGCGTAGCCGAGCACCGCCGCGGCCTCCGCCTGGACGACGTCGAGCACCGCCGCGTGCCGGCCGGCCGGTGGCAGTCCGGCGAGGCGCCGGGTCAACTCCGAGGCGCCGGAGGCGGCTTCGTCGCCACCGACCGCTCCCGCCAGTGCCTCCCGGACCTCCGGCAGGTCACCGAGCAGCGGGCTCACCCGGCCGACGGTGAACGACGGTGCGAACCGCGACCAGTCGACGTCCGCCACCACCACCGCGGTGTCGTCCCGGTCCAGGGCGTCCTGGAGCGCGCTGACGGCCAGCGCGGGTGCCAGCTGCGGCAGGCCACGGCGGCGCAGGTGCTCCGCCGCCCCGTCCTCGGCCGCCATGCCGCCCTCGCCCCACGGGCCCCAGGCCACCGCCGTCGCGGCCAGGCCCCGGGCCCGGCGCCGCTGTGCCAGGGCGTCCAGGAAGGCGTTGCCGGCCGAGTAGGCGGCCTGGCTGCCGCTGCCCCAGACACCGGAGACCGAGGAGAACAGGACGAAGGCGTCCAGGTCCCGGTCCGCCAGCAGCTCGTCCAGGTGCACGGCACCCGCCACCTTCGCCGCGACCACGGTCTCCAGCTCGGCCAGGCCGGTCTCCATGACGGTGGTGAACTGAGGTAGGCCGGCGGCGTGCACGACGGCGGTCAGCGGGCGGTCCGCCGGCAGGGAGTCCAACAGGCCCGCCACGGCCTCGCGGTCGGCCACGTCACAGGCGGCGATGGTGACCTCGGACCCCAACGCCTCCAGCTCCTCGCGGAGTTCGGCCGCGCCTTCGGCCGCCGCACCGCGCCGGCTGGTCAGCACCAGGTGCTCGGCGCCGTTGCGCGCCAGCCAGCGCGCCGCGTGCCCGCCGAGCGAACCGGTGCCACCGGTGATCAGCACGGTGCCGCGCGGACGCCACTCCCGCTCGGGGGTGCTCCGGGTGGCCCGCGCCAGCCGGCGGACGAACACGCCCGAGTCGCGCACCGCCAGCTGGTCCTCGTCCCCGGCGCCGGCGAGCACGTCGAGCAGACGGGCCAGGGTGCGGTCGTCCGACCCGAAGGACGGCGGGACGTCGACCAGTCCGCCCCAGCGCTCGGGCTGTTCGAGCGCGACCGCGCGGCCCAGGCCCCACACGAGCCCCTGGAGCGGGTGCTCGACGGAGTTGGAACGCCCGACCGAGACGACACCCCGGGTGACGCTCCACAGCGGCGCGTCCAGCTCGATGTCGCCCAGTGCCTGCACCAGGGTCACGGTCGCCGTGAGGCCGAGCGGCAGCGCCCGGTGAACAGGGTGTGCGCGCTCGTCCAGTGCCAGCAGGGAGAGCACCCCGACCGGCGGGGTGTCCTGCGGCAGCGCCTCGCGCAGCAGCTTGGCGAGCATGGTGCGGTCGGTGCCGGCGTCGGCCACGATCAGCGCCGACGGTTCGGCGCCCCGCTCCCGCAGCGCGCGCACGCAGACGTCCGCGGCCTGTTCGTCGGCCGAGACGACCAGCCAGCCGCCCGTCAGGGAACGGGAGGGGAGGTCGGTCCACGGCTTCCAGGTGGCCTGGTAGCGCCAACCGTCCACGGTGTTCCGCGTCCTGGTCTCGCGGCGCCAGGACGACAGCGCGGCGAACACCGAGTCGAGCGGGGCGTCGGCGTCGAGACCGAGCCGCTCGGCCAGCGCCTGCGGCTCCCCGTGCTCCACGGTGTCCCAGAACTCGGCTTCCGCCGCGTCGGCGGGCGCCACCTTGGCGGCCCGCTCCGGTGCGCCCTCCAGCCAGAACCGCTGCTGCTGGAAGGCGTAGGTGGGCAGGTCGACCCGCCGGGCGCCGGTGCCGGCGAAGAGCGTCTCCCACTCCGGGGAGATGCCCCGCACGTGCAGGTCGGCCAGGGCGGTGACCAACGCCGTGTCCTCGGCGCGGTCGGCGCGCAGGGCGGGAACGGCGACGGTGGCCGGCTCGGCGTCGGCCAGGGTCTCCTGGACCATCGGGGTCAGCCCGCCGGGGCCGACCTCCAGGAAGGACGTCACGCCCTGCGCCGCGAGCGTCCGGACGGCGTCGGCGAACCGCACCGCGTGACGGACGTGGCGCACCCAGTAGTCGGGGTCGGCCAACTCCTCGGCCGAGACCGGCTGACCGGTGAGGGTGGAGACGATCGGCAGCGTCGGGGCGGAGAAGGTGACCCGCTCGGCGATCTTGCGGAAGGCCGCGAGCATCGGCTCCATCAGCGGCGAGTGGAACGCGTGCGACACCGTGAGCCGCTTCGTACGACGGCCCTGGGCCGCCAGCGCCTCCACCACCTCCGCCACCGCGTCCTCGGCACCCGAAATGACCACCGAGGACGGGCCGTTGACCGCCGCGATCCCCACGCCCTCCTCCCGGCCGGCCAGCAGCGGCGCCACCTCCTCCTCGGAGGCCTGCACCGCCACCATCGCACCACCGGACGGCAGCTCCTGCATCAACCGGCCACGGGCGACCACGAGTTCGGCCGCATCGGCCAGGGAGAGAACACCCGCGACGTGCGCGGCGGCGAACTCACCGATCGAGTGCCCGGCTAGGAAGTCCGCCCGCACACCCCACGACTCCACCAGCCGGAAGAGCGCCACCTCCACCGCGAACAGCGCCGGCTGAGTGAACTCCGTCCGGCTCAGCAGCTCCGCGTCCTCGCCGAACACCACCTCCCGCAAGGGACGCACCAGATGGACGTCCAGGTGAGCGCAGACCTCGTCGAAGGCCTCTGCGAACACCGGGAAGGCGGCGCACAGCTCGCGCCCCATCCCCAGCCGCTGACTCCCCTGCCCCGAGAACAGCAGGGCCAGCCGGCCCCGGGACGGCGCGGCGACTCCTCGCACCAGTCCGGCCGCCGACTCGCCCCGGCCCAGCGCGCCGAGACCGGCGACCAGGTCGGCCCGGCCGCGTCCCACGACGACGGCCCGGTGGTCCATGGCGCTACGCGAGACGGCCAGGGAGAGGGCGAGGTCGTCCGGGGTGTCCTCGGGGTGGTCCTCAAGGGTGGCGAGCAGCCGGTGTGCCTGCTCGCGCAGGGCCGGCTCGTCCTTCGCCGACAGCACCCAGGGCAGGCTGCGCGGTGCGTCCGCGCCGACCGGCGGCTCCTCGTCCGCCACGGGGGCGGTCGGGGCGGCCGGGGCCTGCTCGATGATGGTGTGCGCGTTGGTGCCGCTCACCCCGAAGGAGGAGACGGCGGCGCGGCGCGGACGGTCGCCCTCCGGCCAGGCCACCGGCCCGGTCAGCAGCCGCACCGCCCCCGTCGACCAGTCGACGTGCGGGGTGGGCTCGTCCACGTGCAGAGTGCGCGGCAGCGAGCCGTGCCGGATCGCCAGCACCGTCTTGATCACGCTGGCGACACCCGAGGCGGCCTGGGTGTGGCCGATGTTCGACTTGATCGAGCCGAGCCAGAGCGGCCGGTCCTCGGGCCGGTCCTGGCCGTACGTCGCCAGCAGGGCCTGGGCCTCGATCGGGTCGCCGAGCGCTGTGCCGGTGCCGTGGGCCTCCACCGCGTCGATGTCGCCCGTGGAGAGGCGGGCGTTCGCCAGTGCCTGCTGGATCACCCGCTGCTGGGCGGGGCCGTTCGGGGCCGTGAGGCCGTTGCTGGCACCGTCCTGGTTCACCGCGGAACCCCGCACCACCGCCAGCACCGGGTGCCCGTTGCGCTCGGCGTCGGAGAGCCGCTCGACCAGCAGCATGCCGACGCCCTCGCCCCAGCCGGTGCCGTCCGCGGCGGCCGCGAAGGGCTTGCAGCGGCCGTCGGCGGCCAGGCCGCGCTGCCGGCTGAACTCGATGAAGGCGTTCGGGCTGGACATCACGGCCGCGCCGCCGACCAGGGCCAGCGAGCACTCGCCCTGACGCAGCGCCTGGGTCGCCAGGTGCAGGGCGACCAGCGAGGACGAGCAGGCCGTGTCGACCGTCACCGCCGGGCCCTCCAGCCCGAACGCGTAGGCGATGCGGCCGGACATGACGGAGGAGGAGCTGCCGGTGAGGAGGTGTCCCTCCACGCCCTCGGGCAGTTCGGCCAGCCCGGCGCCGTAGCCCTGGTAGCCCGAGCCGACGAAGACGCCGGTCCGGCTGCCGCGCACCGACGCGGGGTCGAGCTGTGCCCGCTCCAGGGTCTCCCAGGCCACCTCCAGCAGGATGCGCTGCTGCGGGTCCATGGCCAGCGCCTCGCGGGGCGAGATCCCGAAGAACCGCGCGTCGAAGGAGCCGGCGTCGTGCAGGAAGCCGCCCTGGTTGACGTAGCTGGTGCCCGTCTTCTCCGGGTCCGGGTCGTACAGGGCCTCGATGTCCCAGCCGCGGTCGGTCGGGAACGGGGTGACCGCGTCCGCCTCGTCCACCAGTAGCCGCCACAGGTCCTCGGGGGACCGCACGCCGCCGGGGAAGCGGCAGCCCATCGCGACGATCGCGATCGGCTCCTCGTTCCCGGTCCCGGTCGCCGACGCCACGGGGGCGCCGACGGCGGCCGGCTGCCGGCCGGACATCTCGGCGGTCAGGAAGGCCGCGAGGTCCGTCGCGTTGGGGTGGTCGAAGACCAGGGTGGTCGGCAGCCGCAGCCCGGTGTCGGCGTTCAGCCGGTTGCGCAGCTCGACGCCGGTGAGCGAGTCGAAGCCCAGGTCCTTGAACGCCCGGTCGGGCGCGACCGCTTCGGGGCCCGGGTGGCCGAGCACGACGGCCACCTCGGTGCGGACCAGGTCGAGCAGGACCCGGTCACGCTCCGCGCCCGGCAACCCGGCCAGCTTCGCCGCGAGGGGCGGGAGTGCGTCCCCGGGCTGCGCCTGCGCATCCTCGGAGTCCGACAACGCCCTTCGCGCCTCCGGCAGTTCGTCGAAGAGCGGGCTGGGGCGGGTGACGGTGAAGGCGGGGGCGAAGCGCTCCCAGCGGACGTCGGCCACCACGACCGCCGTCTCGTCCTGGTCCAGGGCCCGCTGGAGGGCGGCGATCGCGGGCCGCGGCGCCATGGCGGGCAGGCCGCGGCGGCGCAGGTGGGCCTCCGCCTCCTCGCCGTCCGCCATGCCGCCCTCGGCCCACGGGCCCCAGGCAACAGCGAGCGCGGCCAGGCCCCGGGCGCGGCGCCGCTGCGCCAGGCCGTCCAGGAAGGCGTTGGCCGCGGCGTAGCCGGCCTGGCTGCCGCTGCCCCACACGCCGGCGACGGACGAGAAGAGGACGAACGCGTCCAGCGGACGGTCCCCCAGCAGCTCGTCCAGGTGCGTGGCGCCGGCGACCTTGGCGGCCACCACCTCGGCGAGGTCCGCGAGGGTCGTCTGCTCGACCGGTACGAACTGGGGCAGGCCGGCGGCGTGCACGACGGCGGTCGGCTGGTCGGCCTCGGGGAGGGCGGCGAGCAGCCCCGCCACCGCTTCCCGGTCCGACACGTCGCAGGCCGCGATGGTCACCCGCACGCCCGACGCCTCGATCTCGGCGGCGAGTTCGGCGGCCCCGGCGGTGGACGCGCCCCGGCGGCCGGTCAGCACCAGGTGCTCGGCGCCGCGCTGCGCGAGGTGCCGCGCCACCTGGGTGCCCAGCGCGCCGAGTCCGCCGGTGACGAGCACCGTGCCCCGGGGGCGCCAGACCCGGCCGGCGGTGTCCGCGCCGGTCGAGGCCGCGGTGGCGCGGTGGAGGCGGCGGGCGAAGGTGCCGGAGGAGCGGACGGCGAGCTGGTCCTCGTCGCTCCCGCCGGCCAGCACGGCGGCGAGCCGGCGGGCCGAGCGCTCGTCCAGTGTCTGCGGGAGGTCGACCAGGCCGCCCCAGCGCTGCGGGTGCTCCAGCGCCACGGAGCGTCCCAGGCCCCAGATCATGCCCTGGGACGGGTTCTCGGCGCCGTCCGACCGGCCGACCGCGACCGCGCCACGCGTGGCGCACCACAGCGGCGCGTCCACTCCGGCGTCACCCAGGGCCTGCACCAGCAGGGTGGTCAGCGCCAGCCCCAGCGGCAGCGCGGGGTGGTCGGGGTGCGGGTCCTCGCCCAGGGCGAGCAGTGACAGCACGGCGGCGGGCGGCGTCCCGTCGTCGGTCGCACGGGTGCCGATCGCCTCGGCCAGCCGCTCGGCCAGCGTCGCGCGGTCGTCGTCGGCCCCTGCGGACAGCTCGACGACGTCGGCGCCGTGGGCGCCCAGCGCCGCCCGGACCGCCACGACGATCGGGTGGTCCTGCGCGTCGGCCGGCACCACCAGCAGCAGGCTGCCCGCGAGTTCGGCGTCGCCGCGTGCGGTCAGCGGCTTCCACTGGACCCGGTAGCGCCAGCCGTCCACGACCGAGTGCTCGCGCTGCCGGCGACGCCAGCTGGAGAGCGCCGGAAGCACCGAGCTGAGCGGCGCCTCCCCGTCCACCTCCAAGCGCTCGGACAGCGAGGCCAGGTCGGCGCGCTCGACGACGTCCCAGAAGTCCTGGTCGGCCGGGTCGGCGACGGCCGTTCCGTCGGCCTTCGGCGCGGACGCCTTCAGCCAGTAGGACGCCCGCTGGAAGGCGTAGGTGGGCAGGTCGACGCGTCGGGCGCCGCGACCGGCGAAGACGGCGTCCCAGTCGAGGGCGACACCGTGGACGTGCAGCTGGGCCAGGGCCGTGGTGAAGGCCTCCGGCTCGGGGCGGTCGGCGCGCAGCGCGGGGACGGCGACGGCCTCCGCTTCGGCCAGGGTCTCCTGGACCATCGGGGTCAGGCCGCCGGGGCCGACCTCCAGGAAGGATGTGATGCCCTGAGCCGCGAGCGTCCGGACGGCGTCGGCGAAGCGGACGGCGTGCCGGACGTGACGGACCCAGTAGTCCGGGTCGGCCAGTTCCTCCGCCGAGACCGGCTGTCCGGTGAGGGTGGAGACGATCGGCAGTTTCGGCGCACCGAAGGTCACGCGCTCGGCGACCTCGCGGAACGCCGCAAGCATCGGCTCCATCAGCGGCGAGTGGAACGCGTGCGAGACCGCGAGGCGCTTCGTACGGCGGCCGCCCGCCGTCAGGGCCTCCACGACCTCCGCCACCGCGTCCTCAGCGCCCGAAAGGACCACCGAGGACGGGCCGTTGACCGCCGCGATACCCACGCGCTCCTCGCGGCCGGCCAGCAGCGGCGCCACCTCCTCCTCCGAGGCCTGCACCGCCACCATCGCACCACCCGACGGCAGCTCCTGCATCAACCGGCCACGGGCCACGACCAATTCGGCCGCATCAGCCAGCGACAGAACACCCGCGACATGCGCGGCGGCGAACTCACCGATCGAGTGCCCGGCCAGGAAATCCGCCCGCACACCCCACGACTCGGTGAGCCGGAACAGCGCCACCTCCACCGCGAACAACGCCGGCTGAGTGAACTCCGTCCGGCTCAGCAACGCGGCGTCCTCACCGAACACCACCTCCCGCAACGACCGCGCCAAGTGGACGTCCAGGTGAGCACACACCGCATCGAACGCCTCGGCGAACACCGGGAACGACGCATACAACTCACGCCCCATCCCCAACCGCTGACTCCCCTGCCCCGAGAACATCAGCGCCAGCCGTCCGCCCGAGGAGGCGGAGCCCTCCACCGTGCTGTTCAGCGCCTCGCCACGCGCCAGCGCGCTCAGGCCGGCCAGCAGTTCCTCCCGGTCCGTGCCGACCACGGCGGCGCGCCGGGCCAGTGCGGCCCGCGAGGTGGCCAGCGAGTGGGCGACGTCCACCGCGTCCAGCTCCGCGTGCTCCCGCAGGTGGAGGTGCAGCCGTGCCGCCTGGTCCCGCAGGGCCTGCGGGTTCCTGGCCGAGAGCACCCACGGCAGGGCGGCCGGAGCGGTGTCGGCCGGCTGCGTCCGGTCCTCGTTCCCGTCCGCCGGACGTACGGGAGCCTGCTCGATGATGACGTGCGCGTTGGTGCCGCTGACGCCGAACGAGGAGACGCCGGCCCGCCGCGGGCGGTCGCCCACGGGCCACTCGACCGGTTCGGTGAGCAGCCGCACCGTGCCCGCCGACCAGTCGACGTGCGGTGACGGCTCGTCCGCGTGCAGGGTGGGCGGCAGCACCCCGTGCCGCATCGCCATGACCATCTTGATCACGCCCGCCACACCGGCCGCGGCCTGGGTGTGGCCGATGTTGGACTTGACCGTCCCCAGCCAGAGCGGGCTGTCCTCGGGGCGTCCCTGCCCGTAGGCCTTCAGCAGGGCCTGTGCCTCGATCGGGTCGCCCAGCGTGGTGCCGGTGCCGTGCGCCTCGACCGCGTCGACGTCCGTCGCCGACAGCCCCGCGCTCTCCAGGGCCTGACGGATCACCCGCTGCTGGGCGGGGCCGTTCGGGGCGGTGAGACCGTTGGACGCGCCGTCCTGGTTCACGGCCGAACCCCGCAGCACGGCCAGCACCGGGTGCCCGTTGCGCTCGGCGTCCGACAGCCGCTCGACCAGCAGCATGCCGACGCCCTCCGCGAGGCCGGTGCCGTCGGCCCCGGCCGCGAAGGCCCGGCAGCGCCCGTCCTCGGACAGGCCGCGCTGGCGGCTGAAGGCGATGAGCGCTCCGGGGGTCGACATCACGGTGACGCCGCCGGCCAGCGCGAGCGAGCACTCGCCCGAGCGCAGCGCCTGCGCCGCCAGGTGCAGGGCGACCAGGGAGGAGGAGCACGCGGTGTCCACCGTCACCGCCGGCCCCTCCAGACCGAAGGTGTAGGCGAGGCGGCCGGAGACGACCGCCGCGGAGTTGCCGGTGAGCAGGTGTCCTTCGAGTCCTTCGAGCCCTTCGGTGTCCGTCCCGCGCAGCCCGGCCGCGTAGTCCTGGCCGTTGGTTCCGGTGAAGACGCCGGTCCGGCTGCCGCGCAGGGCGGCCGGGTCGATCCCGGCCCGCTCGAACGCCTCCCAGGTGGTCTCCAGCAGCAGGCGCTGCTGCGGGTCCATCGTCAGCGCCTCGCGCGGCGAGATCCCGAAGAACTCCGGGTCGAACTCGTCGGCGTCGTGCAGGAAGCCGCCCTCGCGGGTGTAGCAGCGGCCCGCGGCGTCGGGGTCGGGGTCGTAGAGCCGTTCGAGGTCCCAGCCGCGGTTCGACGGGAAGCCGGTGATCGCGTCGGTCCCGTCGGCGACCAGGCGCCACAGGTCCTCGGGGCCGGCGACGCCGCCCGGGAAGCGGCAGCTCATCGCGACGATCGCGATCGGCTCGGCGTCGTCACCGGAGTGGCGGCCGGTGGGGGCCGGAGCGGTGGTGACCAGGCTCTCCCCGCCGGAGACCTCCTCCAGCAGGTGGCCGGCCAGGGCGGCGGGGGTCGGGTGGTCGAAGACCGCGGTGACCGGCAGCCGCACGCCGGTCGCGGCGTTCAGGCGGTTGCGCAGCTCCAGCGCGGCGAGGGAGTCGAAGCCCAGTTCGCGGAAGGCCCGCCCGGGGTCGACCACCTCGGCGCTGCTGTGGCCCAGCACGGCCGCGGCCTGGCCGCGCACCAGCCCGAGCAGCGCCTCCCGGCGTTCGGCCGGCGCGAGCGCCGCCAGCCGCCGCAGTTCGGCGGAGGTCTCACCGGCCGCCGCCCCGGCGGCCCGCCGCGTCGGCGGCCTGATCAGGCCGCGCAGCAGGGCGGGCACGGTGCCGCCCACCGCCTGGGCGCGCATCGCCGCGAGGTCCAGCCGGACCGGCGCGACGGCCGGGTCGTCGAGGGTGCGGGCGACGTCGAGGAGGCGGAGCCCTTCCTCGGCCGTGAGCGGCACCAGGCCCGCGCGGGCCATCCGCTGGAGGTCGCCGTCCGCGAGCCGGGTCTGGGCGCCGCGCTCCTCCCACACGCCCCAGGCCAGCGAGGAGGCCGGGAGGCCCTGGGCCGCGCGGTGGTGGGCCAGGGCGTCCAGAAAGGCGTTGCCGGCCGCGTAGGCGCCCTGGCCGGCGCCGCCGAGCGTGCCGGCGAAGGAGGAGAAGAGGACGAAGGCGGCCAGGTCCGCGTCCCGGGTCAGTTCGTGCAGGTTGAGCGCCGCGTCGACCTTGGGGCGCAGGACCTGGTCGAGTTCGTCGGCGGTCAGCGAGTCGACGAGGCCGCCCGCGACCACGGCGGCCGCGTGGATGACGGCGGTCAGCGGTCGGTCGGCGGGGATCGCCGCCAGCAGGTCGGCCAGCGCGTCGCGGTCGGCCGCGTCGCAGGCGGCGACGGTGACGGTCGCTCCGAGGTCCGAGAGCCGGGCGGTCAGTTCGGCCGCGCCGTCGGCGGCGGGTCCGCGGCGGCCGGTCAGCACGAGGTGGCGGATGCCGTGCTCGGTGACGAGGTGTTCGGCGACCAGCCCGCCCAGCGCGCCGGTGCCGCCGGTGATCAGGGCGGTGCCGTTCGGGTCGAGTGGGGCCGCGGTGCGGCCACCGGTGGTGTCCGGCGCGGTCGGCCGTGGCACCCGGGCCAACCGGGCGACGGACACCGTCCCGGCGCGCAGGGCCAGTTGCGGCTCACCGGTGGCGATCGCCGCGGGCAGTGTCCGGAAGGAGTCGGGGTGGTCGTCGAGGTCTGCCAGGACCAGCCGGTCGGCGTGTTCGGACTGCGCCGAGCGGACCAGGCCCCAGACCGGGGCGTGGTCCAGGCCCGGGGTGTCGGCGCCGGCCTCGGTGGCCACCGCGCCGCTGGTCAGCAGCACCAGTCGGGAGGCGGTGAACCGCTCGTCGGCGAGCCAGTCCCGCAGCAGCGCGAGGGTGTCCCGGGCCGCCGCCCGGACGGCCTGCGGACCGGTTCCTCCCGTGGGCAGGACGGCCACGACCACCTCGGGCAGCGGCGCGCCGCTCTCGACGGCCTCGGCCAGCGCCGCCAGGTCGGGGTGGCGGGCGGGCGGCCTGGGGCCGTCGAGCAGTGCCCGCACGGCCGCCGAGGCGTCGTCACCGAGGACCGCCCAGGGCCCGTTCGGCGCGGCGGCCGGCACGGGCAGCGCCGTCCAGTCGACCCGGTGGAGCGCGTCGTGGTACCCGCCGCGGGCCGGGCGCAGCTGCTGCGCGTCGACGGTGCGGAAGGAGAGCGTGTCGACCGTGGCGACCGCCCGGCCGGTGCCGTCGGCGACGGTCACCGACACGGCGTCGGGGCCGGTGGGGGCCAGCCGTACGCGCAGTTCGACGGCTCCGGTGGCGTGCAGGCGCACGCCCTCCCAGGAGAACGCCATCCGTCCGGTTCCCATGTCACCGAGCGGGCCGAACCCGACGGCGTGCAGGGCCGCGTCCAGCAGCGCCGGGTGCAGGCCGAACCGGCCCGCCTCGGACTGGGCGTCGGCGGGCAGCGCGACGGTGGCGAAGACCTCGTCGCCGCGCCGCCAGGCGGCCCGCAGGCCCTGGAAGAGCGGCCCGTACTCGAAGGAGCGCTCGGCGAGGCGGTCGTAGAAGCCGGTGAGGTCGATCGCGGTGGCGTCGGCGGGCGGCCAGACGGTGAGGTCCTCGCCCTCGGCGGCGTCCGCGCTCAGCACCCCGGTGCCGTGGCAGGTCCACTCCTCCTCGGCGGGCGCCTCCTCGGGCCGCGAGTACAGGCCGAAGGGGCGCCGGCCGTCGCCGTCCGGCAGACCGACCGAGACCTGCACCACCACGCCGCCGCGCTCGGGCAGCAGCAGCGGTGCCTGGAGGGTCAGTTCGTCCAGGCAGCCGCAGCCGACCTGGTCGCCGGCCCGGACGGCGAGTTCGACGAACGCGGTGCCCGGCAGCAGCACCGAGCCCAGCACGGCGTGGTCGGCGAGCCAGGGGTGGGTCTGCGTCGAGAGCCGGCCGGTGAGCAGCAGGCCGTCGGAGTCGGCCAGGGTGACGACGGCGCCCAGCAGCGGGTGGTCCGCCGGGCCGAGCCCGAGGCCGGCGGCGTCGCCGGCGGTGTGCGGGGCGTCCAGCCAGTACCGCTGGTGCCGGAAGGCGTAGGTGGGCAGCGGGACGGTGCGGGCGCCGGTGCCGGCGAAGACGGCCGGCCAGTGGACGTCGCAGCCGTGCGCGTGGGCCTCGGCGACGGCGCGCAGCACGCGGTCAGGTCCGCCCTCGCCGCGGCGCAGGGTGCCCAGGGCCACGGCGTCGCTGTCCAGGGCGGCGATGGTCTCCTGCATGCCGATCGTCAGGACCGGGTGGGCGCTGACCTCGATCAGTGCGCCGTGGCCGTGTGCCACCAGTGCGCGGGTGACCTCCTCGAACCGCACGGTCTGACGCAGGCTCCGGTACCAGTAGTCCGCGTCCAGCCCGGCGGTGTCCAGGACCTCGCCGGTCACGGTGGAGTAGAACGGCACGTCGCAGGAGCGCGGGGCGATGTCCGCGAGCTCGGCCAGCACCCGCTCGCGCACCTCTTCGACGTGCGCGGAGTGCGAGGCGTAGTCCACGGCGATCATCCGGGCCCGGAGGTCGTCGGCCAGCAGGCTGTCGCGCAGCTCGGCCAGCGCCTCGGGGTCGCCGGAGAGGACGATCGACGAGGGGCTGTTGACCGCGGCCACCGACAGCCGCTCGCCCCACGGCGCGAGGCGCGGGGTCAGCTGCTCCAGGGGCAGGCCGACGGACATCATGCCGCCGCGCCCGGCCAGCGTGGTCAGCGCGCGGCTGCGCAGCGCCACCACCTTCGCGGCGTCCTCCAGGGAGAGCGCGCCCACCACGCAGGCGGCGGCGATCTCGCCCTGGCTGTGTCCGGCCACCGCGTCCGGGTGCACCCCGTACGAGCGCCACAGCTCGGCCAGCGAGACCATCACGGCGAACAGCACCGGCTGGACGACGTCGACCCGGTCCAGTCCCGGCGCGCCCTCCTCGCCGCGCAGCACGGCCGTCAGCGACCAGTCCACGTGGGGGGCGAGGGCGGCCTCGCACTGGGCGATCCGCTCGCGGAACACCGCGGAGCCGTCGAGCAGCCCGACGGCCATGCCGGCCCACTGCGAGCCCTGTCCGGGGAAGACCAGGGCGACCTGGCGGACGTCGTCGCAGACGCCGCGCACCAGGTCCGGCTCGGGCGTGCCGGCGGCCAGGGCGGCGAGCGCCGCGTCGAGCCCGGCCCGGTCGGCGGCGAGCAGCACGGCGCGGTGCTCGAAGGCCGAGCGGGATGTGGCGAGGGAGAAGGCGACGTCGGTGGCGTCGAGTGCCGGGTCCGCGGCGAGGTGCGAGCGCAGGCGCCCGGCCTG
Organism: Kitasatospora sp. NPDC032121; assembly: GCF_055580145.1. Taxonomy (NCBI): domain Bacteria; kingdom Bacillati; phylum Actinomycetota; class Actinomycetes; order Kitasatosporales; family Streptomycetaceae; genus Kitasatospora; species Kitasatospora sp. NPDC032121. The sequence goes on from NZ_JBVILX010000009.1 coordinate 94,109, forward strand.
GGCGACCAGGGCGGCCTGGTCCTTGCCGGACAGGACCCACGGGATCAGCGGCAGCGGCGTCGCGGTGTCCGGGGCCGTCGGGTCGCCGTCGGCGGCTTCGCTCCCATCGCCCGTCTCCGGCTGTTCGATGAGGACGTGGGCGTTGGTGCCGCTGACGCCGAAGGCCGACACGCCGGCCCGCCGGGGCGCGCCCGTCTCGGGCCACGCGGTCGCCTCGGTGAGCAGCGACACCGCGCCGGAGGACCAGTCGACGTGCGGCGAGGGCTCGGTCACGTGCAGGGTGGGCGGCAGCACCCCGTGCCGGATCGCCTCCACCATCTTGATCACTCCGGCGACGCCGGCCGCGGCCTGGGTGTGGCCGATGTTCGACTTGATCGAGCCCAGCCACAGCGGCCGCTGCCCGGAGCGGTCCTGACCGTAGGTCGCGAGCAGGGCCTGCGCCTCGATCGGGTCGCCCAGGTTGGTGCCGGTGCCGTGCGCCTCCACCGCGTCCACCTCGGCCGGGGAGAGCCGGGCGTTGGCCAGCGCCTGGTGGATGACGCGCTGCTGGGACGGCCCGTTCGGCGCGGTCAGGCCGTTGGAGGCGCCGTCCTGGTTCACCGCCGATCCGCGGACGACCGCGAGCACCGGGTGCCCGTTGCGGCGGGCGTCGGAGAGCCGTTCCACCAGCAGCACGCCGACGCCCTCGCCCCAGCCCGTGCCGTCCGCCGTGGCGGAGAACGCCCGGCACCGGCCGTCGGGCGACAGGCCCCGCTGGCGGCTGAACTCGGTGAAGGTGGTCGGCCCCGACATCACGGTGACGCCGCCGGCCAACGCCAGCGAGCACTCGCCGTTGCGCAGCGCCTGGACGGCGAGGTGCAGCGCGACCAGCGAGGAGGAGCAGGCGGTGTCGATCGTCACCGCCGGGCCTTCGAGGCCCAGCGTGTAGGCGATCCGGCCGGAGACCACGCTGCCCGAGTTGCCGGTGCCGATGTAGCCCTCGATGCCCTCGGGCAGCTGCGGCAGCCGGGAGGCGTAGTCGTGGTACATGACGCCGGCGAAGACGCCGGTGTCGCTGCCGCGCAGGGAGCGCGGGTCGATCGCGGCGCGCTCCACCGCCTCCCAGGACGCCTCCAGCAGGAGCCGCTGCTGGGGGTCCATCGCCAGCGCCTCGCGCGGGCCGATGCCGAAGAACGCCGCGTCGAACTCGCCCGCGTCGTGCAGGAAGCCGCCCTCGCGGGTGTAGGTGGTGCCGGGGTGCTCCGGGTCCGGGTGGTAGAGGGTCTCCAGGTCCCAGCCGCGGTCGGTCGGGAACCCGGAGATCGCGTCGTCGCCGTTCGCGACCAGGTTCCACAGGTCCTCCGGCGACTCGACGCCGCCGGGGAAGCGGCAGCTCATCGCCACGATCGCGATCGGCTCGTGGTTGCGGCTCTCCACCTCCCGCAGCCGCTGGCGCGCGTGGCGCAGGTCGACGGTGGCACGCTTGAGGTAGTCCCGGAGCTTGTTCTCGTCAGTCGTCATCTGAATTCTGTTCCTCAACGCCAAGGGGGTACGTGCCGGTCGATCAGGTGCCGAGCTCGTTGTCCAGCAGTTCGAAGAGTTCGTCGTCGGTGGCCGACTCGACCTCGGAGTCGTCGTCCGCGGCTCCGTGCTCGTCCGGCGCCCCGTTCCACTTCGCCAGCAGGACCTCCAGGCGCATGGTGACGGTGCTGCGCAGGCCCCGGTCGGCCGGCGAGGCGGCCAGTGCGGCTTCGAGCCGGTCGATCTCCGCGAGGACGGACGGTGGTGCCTCACCGCCGTCCGGCATCGCGGCTCCGAGGTGCTCCGCCAGGGCGGTCGGGGTCGGGTGGTCGAACAGCAGGCCCGCGGGCAGACGCAGTCCGGTGACGGCGCCGAGGCGGTTGCGCAGTTCGACGGCCGTGAGCGAGTCGAATCCGAGGTCGCGGAAGGCCTGGCCGGCGCCCACCGCCTCGATGGAGGCGTGGCCCAGGACGGCGGCGATCTCGGCGCGGACGGTGGCCAGCAGGATCCGCCGGCGCTTGTCCGGCGAGGCCCCCGCCAGCCGCTCCGCCAGCGCGGCGGCGCCCACCCGCTCCGGCCGGCGGGCCGGGACCCGTACCAGGCCGCGCAGGATGGCGGGCAGCGGTTGGCTCAGGGCGCGGGTCCGCAGGGTGGCGAGGTTCAGCGGGACCGGGACGAGGACGCCCGCGGACCCGGTCCCGGCCGCCGCGCGGGCGGTGTCGAAGAGAGCCAGGCCGTCGCGTGCCGACAGCGGCGCCACCCCGCCCCTGGCCATCCGCGCGAGCGCCTCGGCGTCCAGCTCGCCCACCATCCCGTCGGCCCCCGCCCACGGCCCCCAGGCGAGCGAGGCGCCCGGCAGGCCCTGGGCGCGGCGCAGTTCCACCAGTGCGTCCAGGTAGGCGTTGGCGGCCGCGTAGTTGGCCTGTCCGGCGGTGCCGAGCGTGCCGGCGAGGGAGGAGAAGAGCACGAAGGCCGCCGGCTCGTACGGCCGGGTCAGCTCGTGCAGGTGGAAGGCCGCGTCCACCTTCGGGCGGAACACCCCGTCCAGCCGCTCCGCCGTCAGCGAGCCGACCAGTGCGTCGTCCAGGACGCCGGCGGCGTGCACCACGGCGGTCAGCGGGTGCTCGGCGGGCACCGCCGCGAGCAGCGCGGCGAGCGCGGCGCGGTCGGCCACGTCGCAGGCCGCCGTCGTCACCCGGGCGCCCAGGGCCTCCAGTTCGGCTTCGAACTCGCGGGCGCCGTCGGCCCGCGGCCCGCGGCGGCTGGTCAGCAGCAGGTGCCGCGCGCCGTGGACCGCGACCAGGTGACGTGCCACCAGCCGGCCCAGGGCCCCGGTCGCGCCGGTCACCAGGACGGTGCCCTCCGGGTCCGGCGCGGGCGCCGTCGGGGCGTCGGCCGCCGCCGCGCCGGGCACCGCCGCACGCTCCAGCCTCGGCACGTACGTCCGGCCCGCCCGCACCGCCAGCTGCGGTTCGTCGGCGGCCTCGGCGGCCGCCAGCGCGGCCGGCAGGGCGCGGGCGGAGTCCTCGTCGTCGTCCAGGTCGACCAGGACGAACCGGCCCGGGTGCTCCGACTGCGCGGAGCGGAGCAGACCCCAGACGGCGGCCTGCGCCGGGTCCGGCCGCACCGCGTCCGGGGCGCCGGGCGCGGTGTCCTCCGAGGTGCCGGGGGCGACGGCGCCCCGGGTCAGCACCACCAGTCGGGCCGTGTCGGACCCGGCCCGCTCCAGCCACTCGTGCAGCAGCGCGAGGGCGCGCCCGGTCGCGGCCCGGGCGGCGTCCGGCGTACCGGGCGCCGCGTCGGGCGTCCGGGGCGGGAGCGCCACCACGGTGTCGGGGAGCGCCGGCCCGGCGAACAGGGCGGCCAGGTCGTCGTGGATCTCCGGGGCGTGGCCTGCCCCCCGCAGGGCCGCCACCGGAGCGGCCTCCGCGCCGCCCAGCAGCGCCCACGAACGGGGTTCGGTGACGTCGGGTCCGGTGAGCGGCAGCGGCACCCAGGCGACCCGGTAGAGCGAGTCCGGCCGCGCGTTGCGGGCGGCGGCCAACTGGTCGGCGGAGACCGGCCGCAGGACGAGGGAGTCGACCGAGGCGACGGGGCGGCCGGCCGCGTCCGCCACCAGGAGGGACACCGCGTCCGTTCCGGCCGGGGCGAGCCACACCCGCAGGGCGGCCGCGCCGGACTCGTACCGGCGCACCCCGCTCCAGGAGAAGGGGACCCGCGCCTGGCCGGATTCGGGCAGCAGCCCGCCCACAGCGGCGGCGTGCAGCGCCGCGTCCAGCAGCGCCGGGTGAACGCCGAACCCGCCGGTCTCCGTGCCCTCGGGCAGGGCGACCTCGGCGAACACGGCCTCGCCCTGCTGCCAGGCGGCCCGCAGGCCCCGGAACACCGGGCCGTAGTCGAGCCCGAGCCCGGCCAGCCGGTCGTACAGCGCCTCGGTGTCGAGCGCGCCCGCACCCGCCGGGGGCCAGTCGGACAGCTCGAACTCCGTACCCTGGCCGGCGGCGAGCACGCCCGTTGCGTGGCTGGTCCACGGCTGGTCGGCCGTGTCGCCGTGGGCCTGGCGCGAGTAGATCGTCAGCGTGCGGCGGCCGGCCTCGTCGACGGGCGCCACGACGACCTGGAGCTGGACGGCGGCCTGCTCGGGCAGAACGAGCGGGGCCTGGATGGTCAGCTCGTCCAGGAGGTCACAGCCCACCTCGTCGGCGGCCCGCAGCGCGAGGTCCACCAGGGCGGTGCCGGACAGCAGCACGGTGCCCAGCACCGCGTGGTCGGCCAGCCAGGGATGCGTGGTGAGGGCCAGGCGGCCGGTGAGCACCACGCCCTCGCCGCCGGCCAGGGTGACCGCCGCTCCCAGCAGCGGGTGGTCGGCCGCGGCCAGACCCGCCGAGGTGACGTCCCCGGTCGCCGGGCCCGACTCCAGCCAGTAGCGGCGGCGTTGGAAGGCGTAGGTGGGCAGGTCGATCCGCCGGGCGCCGGTGCCGGTGAAGACGGCGTTCCAGTCGAGGGCGACACCGTGGACGTGGAGCCCGGCGAGAGCGGCGGTGAAGGCCTCGGGCTCGGGGCGGTCGGCGCGCAGGGCGGGGACGGCCGTCACCTCCGCTTCGGCCAGGGTCTCCTGGACCATCGGGGTCAGGCCGCCGGGGCCCACCTCCAGGAACGCCGTCACTCCCTGAGCCGCCAGGGTCCGGACGGCGTCGGCGAAGCGGACGGCGTGCCGGACGTGACGGACCCAGTACTCGGGGTCGGCCAGGTCCTCGGCGGTGAGGAGCTGCCCGGTGAGGGTGGAGACGATCGGCAGGGCCGGGGTGGAGAAGGTGACCCGTTCGGCGATCTTGCGGAAGCCCGCGAGCATCGGCGCCATCAGCGGGGAGTGGAACGCGTGGGAGACGGCGAGGCGCTTGGTCCTGCGGCCGTCGGCGGAGAGCGCCTCCACGACCTCCGTCACCGCGTCCTCGGCGCCCGAAATGACCACCGAGGACGGGCCGTTGACCGCCGCGAGACCTACGCGCTCCTCGCGGCCGGCCAGCAGCGGCACCACCTCCTCCTCCGAGGCCTGCACCGCCACCATCGCACCACCCGACGGCAGCTCCTGCATCAACCGGCCACGGGCCACGACCAATTCGGCCGCATCAGCCAGCGACAGAACACCCGCCACATGCGCGGCGGCGAACTCACCGATCGAGTGCCCGGCCAGGAAATCCGCCCGCACACCCCACGACTCGGTGAGCCGGAACAGCGCCACCTCCACCGCGAACAACGCCGGCTGAGTGAACTCCGTCCGGCTCAGCAACGCGGCGTCCTCACCGAACACCACCTCCCGCAACGGCCGCACCAAGTGGACGTCCAGGTGAGCACACACCGCATCGAACGCCTCGGCGAACACCGGGAACGACGCATACAACTCACGCCCCATCCCCAACCGCTGACTCCCCTGCCCCGAGAACATCAGGGCCGCCTTCGCCCCCGGTACCGCGACGCCGCGGACGACCGCCGCGGACGGCTCGCCGTTGACCAGCGCGCGCAGGCCCTCCAGGGCCACGGCCGTGTCCGGCGCGGCCACCGCCGCGCGGTGGTCCAGGAGCGCCCTCGACGTGGCCAGCGAGTACGCCACGTCGGCCGCCGTCAGGTCGTCACGGCCCTGCGCGTAGGACAGCAGCCTTGCCGCCTGGTCCCGCAGTGCCTCGGGCGACTTCGCGGACAGCACCCAGGGGGATGCGACCCGCCGCCCGTCCTGCGCCTCGTCGCGGCGCGTGGCCGGCCCGGCCGGTGCCTCCTCGACGATGACGTGCGCGTTGGTCCCGCTGAAGCCGAAGGACGAGACGGCGGCGCGGCGCGGGCGATCGCCCTCTCCCGAGGGCCACTCGACCGGCTCGGTCAGCAGCCGCACCGCGCCCGCCGACCAGTCGATGTGCGGGGACGGCTGCTCGGCGTGCAGCGTGCGCGGCAGGGTGCCGTGCCGCATCGCCTGCACCATCTTGATGATGCCGCCCACCCCGGCCGCCGCCTGGGTGTGCCCGATGTTCGACTTCAACGAGCCCAGCCAGAGCGGGGTTTCACGGTCCTGGCCGTACGTCGCCAGCAGCGCCTGCGCCTCGATCGGGTCACCCAGCCTGGTCCCCGTGCCGTGCGCCTCCACCGCGTCGATGTCACCGGTGGCAAGGCGCGCGTTGGCCAGTGCCTGCTGGATCACCCGCTGCTGGGCGGGGCCGTTCGGCGCGGTGAGACCGTTGGAGGCGCCGTCCTGGTTGATCGCGCTGCCGCGCACCACCGCCAGCACCGGGTGACCGTTGCGCTCGGCGTCGGAGAGCCGCTCGACCAGCAGCATGCCGACCCCTTCGGACCAGCCCGTGCCGTCCGCCCCGGCCCCGAAGGCCTTGCAGCGGCCGTCGGGGGCCAGGCCGCGCTGGCGGCTGAACTCGACGAACGCTCCCGGTCCGGCCATGACGGTGACGCCGCCGGCCAGTGCCATCGTGCACTCGCCCGAGCGCAGCGCCTGGACCGCCAGGTGCAGCGCGACCAGCGAGGACGAGCACGCGGTGTCCACCGTCACCGCCGGCCCCTCCAGGCCGAAGGAGTAGGAGAGCCGGCCCGAGATGACACTGCCCGAGTTCCCGGTGCCGAGGAAGCCCTCCACACCGTCGGGGACCTTCTGCAACGAGGAGGTGTAATCGTGGTACATGACGCCGGCGAAGACGCCGGTCCGCGAGCCCCTCAGCGTGGTCGGGTCGATGCCCGCCCGCTCGAAGGCCTCCCAGGAGGTTTCGAGCAGCAGCCGCTGCTGCGGGTCCATCGCCAGCGCCTCGCGCGGCGAGATCCCGAAGAACGCCGCGTCGAAGTCGCCCGCGTCGTGCAGGAACCCGCCCTCGCGGGTGTGGCTGCTGCCGGCCTGGTCGGGGTTGTCGCCGGAGAGCAGGCCGAGGTCCCAGCCGCGGTCGACGGGGAACTCGGAGATGGCGTCCGTGCCCGAGGCGAGCAACTGCCACAGCTCCTCGGGCGAGCTCACCCCGCCGGGGTAGCGGCAGCTCATCGCCACGATCGCGATCGGCTCGTCCCCCCGCGTCGCGGTGACCGCGGCGCTGGCGGCGGGGCGCGGTGCGTCGACCAGCTGCTCACGCAGGAAGCCGGCCAGTGCGGCGGGCGTCGGGTGGTCGAAGACCAGGCCGGCCGGCAGCCGCACGCCGGTGGCGGCCCCGAGCCGGTTGCGGAGCTCGACGGCCGTCAGCGAGTCGAATCCCAGCTCGCGGAACGCCTGCATCGGCGGGATCGATTCGGCGCGACCGTGGCCCAGGACGGCGGCGGCGTGGGTGCGCACCAGCTCCTCCAGCACCTCCTGCTGCCGGGCCCCGGGGACCCCGGCCAGCAGGAGTGACGACGCCCCGGACTGCTCGGCCGTCGACGCGGCGACCCGACGCGCCGATGCGGGCACCAGGTTCCGCAGCACGGCCGGCAGGTCCCCGGACCGGGCCGACTCCCGCAGCACCCTGGCGTCCCACCGCGTGGGCACCACGGCCGGTTCGGCGGAGCGGAGGGCGGCGTCGAAGAGCGCCAGGCCGTCCGCGGTCTCGATCGCGGCCAGCCCCGAACGGGAGATCCGGCGCCGGTCCGTCTCGCTCAACTCGCCGCTCAGCGTGCTGTCCTGCGCCCACAGGCCCCAGGCCATCGACACCGCAGGAAGCCCCGCTGCCCGGCGCCGCCGCGCCAGCGCGTCCAGGAAGGCGTTCGCCGCCGCGTAGTTGCCCTGCCCCGCACTGCCGAACACCCCGGCAGCGGACGAGAACAGCACGAACGCCGACAGCTCCAGGCCCCGCGTCAGCTCGTCGAGGAGCAGCGCCGCATCGACCTTCGGCCGGAACACCCGGTCCACCCGCTCCGGCGTCAGCGACTCGATCAGCGCGTCGTCCGTCACACCGGCCGAGTGCACGACCCCGGTCAGCGGATGCTCCGCCGGCACCTCCGCCAGCAGCGCGGCCAGCGCGTCCCGGTCCGCCACGTCGCACGCCGCCGTCACCGCCTCCGCACCCAGCGCCGCGAGTTCGGCCTCGAACTCCGCCGCATCCGGCGCCTGCGCGCCGCGACGGCTCACCAGCAGCAGGTGCCGCACGCCGTGCTCGGCGACCAGGTGGCGTGCCACCAGCCGGCCGAGCGTACCGGTCGCACCGGTGACCAGCACCGTGCCGTCCGCCGCGAAGGGGACGGCAACGGCCGGGTCCTGAGCCGCCCGCGCGAGACGCGGCACCGACAGCTCACCGCCCCGTACGGCCACCTGCGGCTCGCCCAGCGCCACCGCCCCGGACAGCGCCTCCCGGAGATCCCGCTCCCCGAGCCCCGGTTCCACATCCACCAGCACGAACCGACCCGGGTGCTCCGACTGAGCAGAGCGCACCAGGCCCCATACCGCGGCCTGGCCCGCATCGAGACCACTCGCGTCATCCGCACCCACCGCGACCGCACCACGGGTCACCACGACCAGCCGAGAGTCGCCGAAACGCTCTCCGCCCAGCCACTCACCGAGCAGCCCCAGCACGCCGCACACCGCCGCGCGCACACCCTCGGCACCCGGACCCGACGGCGGGCACTCCACCGCCACCACCCCGGGCACCACAGCACCGGCCGGCAGAGCCGCCAGATCCTCGCGGACCTCCACCTCCACGGGCTCACCAGCCGCGACCGACCCCGGCACCCACTCCACCCGGTACAGCGCGTCGCGCTGCTGGTCGCGCGCGGCGGCCAACTGCTCCGCGGCCACCGGGCGCAGCACCAGCGACTCGACCGACAGCACCGGCCGACCGGTTCCGTCCGCGGCCGAGAGCGACACGGCGTCCGCACCGGCCCCGGGAACCGTCGACGGGGCCAGCCGGACCCGCAACGCGGTCGCACCGGTGGCCGTCACGCTCACCCCGCTCCACGCGAACGGGACCCGCCCCTCGCCGCCGTCGGCGACGAGGTCGCCCAGGGCGGCGGCGTGCAGTGCCGCGTCCAGCAGCGCGGGGTGCACACCGAAGCCGGTCACCCCGACGCCCTCGGGCAGCGCGACCTCGGCGAACACCTCGTCCCCGCGCCGCCACCCGGCGCGCAGGCCCCGGAACACCGGGCCGTAGGCCAGGCCCAGTTCGGCGAGGCCTTCGTACACCGCGTCGACGTCGACCTCGCCGGCGCCCGCGGGGGGCCACTCGGACAGCTCGGACTCGACGCGCCGCCCCTCCCCCGCCGGCTGAGCCGCCGTGAGCACACCGGTGGCGTGGCACGTCCACGGCGCGGCGGCCGTGGCGTCGTCGGGCCGCGAGTAGAGCCGCACGGAGCGGCGGCCGGATCCGTCGGCGTCGTCCACCAGGACCTGGAGCTGAACGCCGCCCTGTCGGGGCAGCAGCAGAGGTGCTTCCAGGGTCAGTTCCTCGACGCGGTCACAGCCCACCTGGTCGCCGGCCCGGACCGCCAGGTCCACCAGGGCCGTACCGGGCAGCAGGACCGAACCCATCACGACGTGGTCCGCCAGCCAGGCGTGCGTGCCGAGCGACAGCCGGCCGGTCAGGAGCACACCGTCGCCGTCGGCCGGTGTGACCGCGGCACCCAGCAGCGGGTGGTCCGCCGACCACAGGCCCGACCCGGTGAGGTCACCGGCGGCCGGGCGGGTGTCGAGCCGGTACCGCTCGTGCTGGAAGGCGTAGGTGGGCAGGTCGACGCGCCGGGCGCCGCGACCGGCGAAGACGGCGTTCCAGTCGAGGGTGGTGCCGTGGACGTGGAGCTGGGCCAGGGCGGTGGTGAAGGCCTCGGGCTCGGGGCGGTCGGCGCGCAGGGCGGGGACGGCGACGGCCTCCGCGTCGGCCAGGGTCTCCTGGACCATCGCGGTCAGGCCGCCGGGGCCGACCTCCAGGAAGGACGTCACTCCCTGAGCCGCGAGGGTCCGGACGGCGTCCGCGAAGCGGACGGCGTGCCGGACGTGACGGACCCAGTAGTCCGGGTCGGCCAGGTCCTCGGCGGTGAGGAGCCGGCCGGTGAGGGTGGAGACGATCGGCAGGGCCGGGGTGGAGAAGGTGACCCGTTCGGCGATCTTCCGGAAGCCCGCGAGCATCGGCTCCATCAACGGCGAGTGGAACGCGTGCGAGACCGCGAGGCGCTTGGTCCTGCGGCCGTCGGCGGCAAGCGCCTCCACGACCTCCGCCACCGCGTCCTCGGCGCCCGAAACGACCACCGAGGACGGGCCGTTGACCGCCGCGATACCGACGTGCTCCTCCCGGCCGGCCAGCAGCGGCACCACCTCCTCCTCGGAGGCCTGCACCGCCACCATCGCACCACCCGAGGGCAGCTCCTGCATCAACCGGCCACGCGCCACGACCAGTTCGGCGGCGTCCGCCAGCGAGAACACCCCGGCCACGTGCGCGGCGGCCAACTCACCGATCGAGTGCCCGGCCAGGAAGTCCGCCCGCACCCCCCACGACTCGGTCAGCCGGAACAGCGCCACCTCCACCGCGAACAACGCCGGCTGGGTGAACTCCGTCCGGTTCAGCAGCTCCGCGTCCTCGCCGAACACCACCTCGCGCAGCGGGCGTTCCAGGTGGGCGTCCACCGCGGCACACACCGCATCGAACGACTCGGCGAACACCGGGAAGGACGCGTACAGCTCACGCCCCATCCCCAGCCGCTGACTCCCCTGCCCCGAGAACAGCAGGGCCACCAGACTCCGCGGTGCCACCGCCCCGACGACCACGCCCGGGGCGGACTCGTTCCGCGCCAGGCTGCCCAGGGCGTCCTGCAGCGCCTCACGGTCCGCCGCGACGATCGCCGCCCGGTGGTCGAGAGCGGCCCGTGTCGTCGCGGTGGAGAAGCCGAGGTCCGCCACCGTGAGCCGGGGGTCGGCCGTCGTGCGGGCGAGGAGACGTGCCGCCTGGTCGCGCAGTGCCGCCGGGCTCTTGGCCGCCAGCAGGACCGGGGCCGGCGGCTCGGCCGCCGACAGCGGGCTCGGGGCCGGAACCGACCGGGGCTCGGCGGCCGACTCGTCCTCGTCGGCCGCCGGGGCCTGCTCGACGATGACGTGGGCGTTGGTCCCGCTGAACCCGAACGAGGAGACGGCGGCGCGACGCGGGCGGTCGCCCGCCGGCCACTCCACCGGCTCGGTCAACAGTTCCACCGCGCCCGCCGACCAGTCGACGTGCGGGGTGGGCTCGTCCACGTGCAGGGTCTTCGGCAGCAGCTCGTGCTGGAGCGCCTGGACCATCTTGATGATGCCGCCCACCCCGGCCGCGGCCTGGGTGTGACCGATGTTCGACTTCAACGAGCCCAGCCACAGCGGACGGTCCTCGGGCCGGTCCTGCCCGTACGTCGCCAGCAGCGCCTGCGCCTCGATCGGGTCACCCAGCGTCGTCCCCGTACCGTGCGCCTCGACCACGTCCACGTCCGCGGCCGACAGCCCGGCACTCGCCAGCGCCTGACGGATCACCCGCTGCTGGGACGGACCGTTCGGCGCGGTGAGACCGTTCGACGCACCGTCCTGGTTGATCGCGCTGCCGCGCACCACCGCCAGCACCCGGTGCCCGTTGCGCTGGGCGTCGGACAGCCGCTCCAGCAGCAGCATGCCGACGCCCTCGGACCACCCGGTGCCGTCCGCGGCGGCCGCGAAGGGCTTGCAGCGGCCGTCGGCGGCCAGGCCCCGCTGTCGGCTGAAGTCCACGAACGCCGTGGGGTTGGACATCGCGGTGACCCCGCCGGCCAGTGCCATCGTGCACTCGCCCTGCCGCAGCGCCTGCACCGCCAGGTGCAGGGCCACCAGCGAGGACGAGCACGCGGTGTCCACCGTCACCGCCGGGCCCTCCAGACCGAAGACGTAGGACACCCGGCCGGAGACGACGCTGGCCGCGCTGCCCGTCCCGATGTAGCCCTCGACGTCCTCGACGGCCCGCTGCAGGACGGCCCCGTGGTCGTGGTACATCACGCCGGTGAACACGCCGGTCCGGCTGCCGCGCAGCGAGGTCGGGTCGATGCCCGCCCGCTCGAACGCCTCCCAGCAGGACTCCAGCAGGATGCGCTGCTGGGGGTCCATGGTGAGGGCCTCACGGGGGGATATCTCGAAGAGGCCGGCGTCGAAGAGGTCGATCCCGTCGAGGAATCCGCCCTCGCGCACATGGCTGGTGCCCCGGGTGTCGGGGTCGGGGTCGTAGAGCGCGTCCAGGTCCCAGCCGCGGTCGGCGGGGAACCTCGAGATCGCGTCGCCGCCGTCCGCCAGCAGTCGCCAGAGGTCCTCCGGCGACGTGACGCCGCCGGGGTAGCGGCAGCTCATCGCCACGATCGCGATCGGCTCCTGCTGGGCGTCGTCCAGCTTCTGGAGACGCTCGCGGGCCTCGTGCAGGTCCGCCGTCACTCGCCGGAGGAAGTACCGGAGCTTTTCCTCGTTGTTCACCTGAGGCCACCCTCTTGCAGATATCTCGTGGAGCCGGAGTCCGGCAGATTCGTTGTGGAGAAAGGGAGTTGACCGCCAACTCTCCGGGGGTCAGGAGATGCCGAACTCCTTGCCGATGAAGTCGTACATCTCGTCGTCGGTCGCCGTGCCGAGCTCGTCGGCGAGGCTGGGCTCGTCCGTGGGAGCGGTGTCCGAGGAGTCCGCCCACAGCGCCGCCAGGGCCCGCAGTCGCGCGGTGACGGCCGTGCGGCCTTCGTCGTCCGCCGCCGCCGTACGCAACTTCTCCTCCAGGCCGTCGAGTTCGGCGAGCAACGCACCGAGACCGGGCGCCGCCGGCGCGGACTCGACCCGCAGGTGCTCGGCGAGCTCGACGGGCGTCGGGTAGTCGAAGATCAGCGTGGGAGGCAGCCGCAGTCCGCTGGCCGCGGCCAGGCGGTTGCGCAGCTCGACCGCGGTCAGCGAGTCGAACCCGAGTTCGCGCAGCTGCCGGTCGGGACGCACCGCCTGGGGCGAGGCGAGCCCGAGGACCGCCGCCACGTGCTCGCAGACCACGTCCAGCACCAGCCTGCGCTGGTCGGTCTCGGTCAGTCCGGTCAGCCGTGCGGACAGCGTGACCGCCCCGCCGGGCGCCGCGCTCGCCGCGGCCTGCCGGGCCGGGACCCGCACCAGCCCTCGCAGCAGCGCGGGCAGGGTGCCCGCGGCGGCCTGGGCCCGCAGGCCCGCGGGGTCCAGTCGGACCGGCACCACGGTCGTCCCGCCCTGAGCGGAGGCGGCGTCGAAGAGCGCCAGGCCCTCCTCCGTGGCGAGCGGCAGGACTCCGCTGCGGGCCATCCTGGCGCGGTCGGCCTCCGTCATCCGGCCGGTGATCCCGCTGCCTTCGGCCCACAGGCCCCAGGCCATCGACACCGCCGGCAACCCCGATGCCCGGCGCTGCTGCGCGAGGGCGTCCAGGAAGGCGTTGGCCGCCGCGTAGTTGCCCTGCCCCGCGGCGCCGAACACCCCGGCGGCCGAGGAGAACAGCACGAACGCCGACAGCTCCAGATCCCGCGTCAACTCGTCCAGCAGCAGCGCCGCGTCCACCTTCGGCCGGAACACCCGCTCCACCCGCTCCGGCGTCAGCGACCCGACCAGCGCGTCGTCCGTCACACCGGCCGCGTGCACGACCGCCGTCAGCGGATGCTCCACCGGAACGGCCGCCAGCAGCGCGGCCAGCGCGTCCCGGTCCGCCACGTCACAGGCCTCGACGGTGACCTCGGCGCCCCCGGCCGTCAGCTCCGCCACCAGCTCGGCCGTTCCCTCGGCGTTCCCGCCGGAACGGCTCGCCAGCAGCAGCCTGCGGACACCGCGCTCGGCCACCAGGTGCCGGGCCACCAGCCGGCCCAGGGCGCCCGAGGCGCCGGTGACCAGCACCGTGCCGTCCGCCGCGAAGGGGCCGGCGGCGGCACCGGCGTCCGCCGTCTCGATCCGCACGAGACGGGGCACCAGCAGCTGACCGTCGCGCACTGCGAACTGCTCCTCGTCGGCGGTGAGCAGCGCGGGCAGGGCCCGCACCGAGTCCGCGTCCCGGTCCAGGTCGACCAGGAGGAACCGGCCAGGGTGCTCCGCCTGCGCGGACCGCACCAGGCCGCGGACCGCGGCCTGGGCCGGGTCGACCTCCTTGTCGCCGTCAGCCGCGACCACCGAGCTGCCGGTCAGCACCACGAGCCGGGAGTCGGTGAGCCGCTCGTCGGACACCCACTGCTGCAGCAGTTCCAGCATCCGGAGGACGGTGCGGTGTGCGTGCGGGGCGGGGTGATCGCTGTCGACCTGGGTGCCCACCGTCGCCAGGACCACGCCGGGCACCCGGCCGCCGCTCTCCGACCGCGCCAGCACACCGGACAGGTCCGGGTGGAAGTCGGCGCGCACTCCGCTCTCCTCGACGGCGGCGCGCAGGCCGTCGTCGTCACCAATGACCGCCCACGACTCGCCCATCGGCCGCCGCTCGGCCGGCAGGACCGTCCAGTCGACGCGGTAGAGCGAGTCCGGCCGGCCACCGCGGGCAGCGGTCAGCTGCTCGGCGGAGACGGGGCGCAGGACGAGGGAGTCGACGGTGGCCACGGGGTGGCCGGTGGCGTCGGCGACCAGCAGCGAGACGGCGTCGGGGCCGGCCGGGGCCAGTCGCACGCGCAGCGCGCTCGCGCCGGTGGCCGTCACACTCACTCCGCTCCAGGAGAACGGGATCCGCCCCTGGCCGGTGTCGGGCAGCAGGCCGCCCAGCCCCACCGCGTGCAGCGCCGCGTCCAGCAGGGCCGGATGAACACCGAACCCGGCGACCTCCGTCCCCTCCGGCAGCGCGACCTCCGCGAACACCTCGTCGCCACTGCGCCAGACCGCGCGCAGCCCCTGGAACACCGGCCCGTACCCGAAGCCGAGCTCCGCCAGCCGCTCGTAGTACCCGGCGGTCGCCACGGCCTCGGCTCCCACCGGCGGCCACACCGACAGGTCGAACGCCTCGCTCCGCCCGGGTGCGACCGCTCCGGTCGCGTGGCAGATCCACGGCTCGTCGCCGTCGCCGGACTCCGGGCGGGAGTGCACGGTCACCGTGCGGCGTCCGGACTCGTCGGCGCCGCCGACGGTGATCTGCAGCTGGACCGCACCCTGCTCGGGCAGGACCAGCGGTGCCTGGATGGTCAGCTCCTCCAACAGGTCGCAGCCCACCTCGTCACCCGCTCGCAGCACCAGGTCCACCAGCGCCGTGCCGGGCAGCAGGACCACACCCATCACCGCGTGCTCCGCCAGCCAGGGCTGAGCCGCCGGCGACAGCCGACCGGTCAACAGCGCACCCTCGCCGCCGGCCAGCGGGACCACCGCGGCCAGCAGCGGGTGGTCGGCCGCCGTCAGGCCCGCCGCGGCGACGTCACCGACCGGCCGGCTCGACTCCAGCCAGTACCGCTGGTGCTGGAAGGCGTAGGTCGGCAGGTCGACCCGCCGGGCGCCGCGGCCGGCGAAGACCGCGTCCCAGTCGAGGGCGATGCCGTGGACGTACAGCTGGGCCAGGGCGGTGGTGAACGCGGACTCCTCGGCGCGGTCGGCACGCAGAGCGGGGACGGCGGCCACATCCGTGTCGGCCAGGGTCTCCTGGACCATCGGGGTCAGGCCGCCGGGGCCCACCTCCAGGAAGGACGTCACACCCTGCGCCGCCAGGGTCCGGACGGCGTCGGCGAACCGCACCGCGTGACGGACGTGGCGCACCCAGTAGTCCGGGTCGGCCAGGTCCTCGGCGGTGAGGAGCCGGCCGGTGAGGGTGGAGACGATCGGCAACGTCGGGGCGGAGAAGGTGACGCGCTCGGCGACCTCGCGGAAGGCCGCGAGCATCGGCTCCATCAGCGGCGAGTGGAACGCGTGCGAGACCGCGAGGCGCTTCGTGCGACGACCCTGGGCCGCCAGAGCCTCCACCACCTCGGCCACCGCGTCCTCACCGCCCGAAAGGACCACCGAGGACGGGCCGTTGACCGCCGCGATACCGACGCGCTCCTCGCGACCGGCGAGCAGCGGCGCCACCTCCTCCTCGGAGGCCTGCACCGCCACCATCGCACCACCCGACGGCAGCTCCTGCATCAACCGGCCACGGGCCACGACCAGTTCGGCCGCATCGGCCAGCGACAGAACACCCGCCACATGGGCGGCGGCGAACTCACCGATGGAGTGCCCGGCCAGGAAGTCCGCCCGCACCCCCCACGACTCGGTGAGCCGGAACAGCGCCACCTCCACCGCGAACAACGCCGGCTGGGTGAACTCCGTCCGGCTCAGCAGCTCGGCGTCCTCACCGAACACCACCTCACGCAACGACCGCCCGAGGTGAACGTCCACCGCCGCGCAGACCTCGTCGAACGCCTCGGCGAACACCGGGAAGGACGCGCACAGCTCACGCCCCATCCCCAGCCGCTGACTCCCCTGCCCCGAGAACAGGAACGCGAGCCCGGCGTCCGGGGAAGCGGAGCCCCGCGCCGACCCGACGGGCTGTCCGTCCTCGGCGATCGCGGCCACGGCCTGGAGCAGCTCCTCCCGGTCACGGCCCATCACGACCGCACGGTGCTCCATCGCCGCGCGCGAGGTGGCCAGCGAGTAGCCGAGGTCCACCGGGTCGAGTTCCGGGCGCTCGGTGACGTACGTGGCCAGGCGCCGCGCCTGCGCCCGCAGCGCGGGCTCGTCCTTGGCGAACAGCGTCCAGGGCACCACGGCCGCGGCGGACTCCGGCGCAGTCACCGACCGCTCGGCGGTGACCGCCGTCGGCGGCTGTTCCAGCACGACGTGCGCGTTGGTGCCGCTGACGCCGAACGAGGAGACGCCGGCCCGCCGCGGGCGGTCACCCACCTCCCACTCCACCGGCTCCGCCAGCAGCCGCACCGCACCCGCCGACCAGTCGACGTGCCGCGACGGCTCGTCCGCGTGGAGCGTGCGCGGCAGCACCCCGTGCCGCATCGCCATCACCATCTTGATCACGCCCGCCACACCGGCCGCGGCCTGGGTGTGACCGATGTTCGACTTGATCGACCCGAGCCACAGCGGCCGGTCCTCCGCATGCTCCTGGCCGTAGGTGGCCAGCAGCGCCTGAGCCTCGATCGGGTCACCGAGCGTCGTGCCGGTGCCGTGCGCCTCGACCACGTCCACGTCCGCCGCCGACAGCCCCGCACTGGCCAACGCCTGGCGGATCACCCGCTGCTGCGCGGGACCGTTCGGGGCCGTCAGACCGTTGGACGCACCGTCCTGGTTCACCGCGCTGCCGCGCACGACCGCGAGCACCTGGTGCCCGTTGCGCTCGGCGTCGGACAGCCGCTCGACCAGCAGCATGCCCGCCCCTTCGGACCAGCCCGTGCCGTCCGCCGTCGCGCCGAAGGCCTTGCAGCGGCCGTCCGCCGACAGCCCGCGCTGCCGGCTGAACTCGATGAAGGTGCTCGGTGTCGCCATCACGGTGACGCCACCGACCAGTGCCATCGTGCACTCACCCGAGCGCAGCGCCTGCGCCGCCAGGTGCAGGGCCACCAGCGAGGACGAGCACGCCGTGTCCACCGTCACCGCCGGACCCTCCAGGCCGAAGACGTAGGCCACCCGGCCGGAGGCCACGCTGCCGGAGGTCCCCATCCCGAGGTGGCCTTCGAGGCCGTCCGGCACCTCGGCGAGCTGCGACGCGTAATCGTGGTACATGACGCCGGCGAAGACGCCGGTCCGCGAGCCCTTCACCGAGCCCGGGTCGATCCCGGCCCGCTCGAACGCCTCCCAGGAGGTCTCCAGCAGCAGCCGCTGCTGCGGGTCCATCGCCAGCGCCTCACGCGGCGAGATCCCGAAGAACGACGGGTCGAACTCCCCCGCCCCGTAGAGGAATCCGCCCTCCCGCGCGTAGCTCGTACCGGCGTGCTCCGGGTCCGGGTGGTACAGCCCGTCCAGGTCCCAGCCACGGTCGGTCGGGAACCCGCCGATCGCGTCGC
Source organism: Kitasatospora sp. NPDC032121 (assembly GCF_055580145.1). Lineage (NCBI taxonomy): Bacteria > Bacillati > Actinomycetota > Actinomycetes > Kitasatosporales > Streptomycetaceae > Kitasatospora > Kitasatospora sp. NPDC032121. The sequence goes on from NZ_JBVILX010000009.1 coordinate 111,965, forward strand.
CGCCCTCGGCCACCAGGCGCCACAGCTCCTCCGGCGAGCTCACCCCACCGGGGTAGCGGCAGCTCATCCCGATGATGGCGATCGGCTCGTCCGCGGCCGCCGACCGGGCCGGGGCGGGAAGCTCGATCTCCGCCGCCGAACCGACCAGCTCGGCGACCAGGTGGCGCGCCAGCGCCTCCGGCGTCGGGTGGTCGAACACCAGCGTCGCCGGCAGCCGGACCCCGCAGGCCGCGTTCAGGGCGTTGCGCAGCTCCACCGCGGTCAGCGAGTCGAAGCCCAGGTCCCTGAACTGACGGTCCGCCGCGACGGTGGTCACCGAGTCGTGGCCCAGTACGGTGGCCGCCTGCTCGCGCACCAGGGCCTGCACGATGTCGAGCTGCTCGTCCTCGGGCCGGCCCGCCAGGCGCCGCGCCAGCGGCGAACCGGTCGCCGTCGTGGCGGCACCGTCCAGCGTGCGCCGCACCGGGGTTCGCACCAGGCCACCGAACAGGGCCGGCAGGGCCCCGGAACGGGCCTGTGCGGCCAGCGCGGCCGTCTCCAGCCTGGTCGGTACCACGGCCGGTTCGGCGGAGTGGAGGGCGGCGTCGAAGAGCGCCAGGCCGTCCGCGGTCTCGATCGCGGCCAGCCCGGAACGGGAGATCCGGCGCCGGTCCGTCTCGCTCAACTCGCCGCTCAGCGTGCTGTCCTGCGCCCACAGGCCCCAGGCCATCGACACCGCAGGAAGCCCCGCTGCCCGGCGCCGCCGCGCCAGCGCGTCCAGGAAGGCGTTCGCCGCCGCGTAGTTGCCCTGCCCCGCACTGCCGAACACCCCGGCAGCGGACGAGAACAGCACGAACGCCGACAGCTCCAGGCCCCGCGTCAACTCGTCCAGCAGCAGCGCCGCGTCCACCTTCGGTCGGAACACCCGCTCGACCTGCTCCGGCGTCAGGGCGGAGACGATGCCGTCCTCCACCACTCCCGCCGCGTGCACCACGGCCGTCAGCGGGCGCTCGGCGGGGATCGCCGCGAGCAGCGCGGCGAGCGCGTCGCGGTCCGCCACGTCGCAGGCGGCGGTGACGGGCTCGGCACCCAGGGCGACGAGCTCGGCCTCGAACTCGCCCGCACCATCGGCCGCGAGCCCTCGGCGACCGACCAGCAGCAGGTGCCGCACACCGTGCTCGGCGACCAGGTGGCGCGCCACCAGCCGGCCGAGCGTACCGGTCGCACCGGTGACCAGGACCGTGCCGTCCGCCGCGAAGGGGACGGCAACGGCCGAGGACGGGTCCTGAGCCGCCCGCGCGAGACGCGGCACCGACAGCTCACCGCCCCGTACGGCCACCTGCGGCTCGTCCAGCGTCACCGCCCCGGACAGCGCCTCCCGGAGATCCCGCTCCCCGAGCCCCGGTTCCACATCCACCAGCACGAACCGACCCGGGTGCTCCGACTGGGCAGAGCGCACCAGGCCCCACACCGCGGCCTGGCCCGCATCGAGACCACTCGCGTCATCCGCACCCACCGCGACCGCACCACGGGTCACCACGACCAACCGCGAGTCACCGAAACGCTCCCCGCCCAGCCACTCACCGAGCAGCCCCAGCACGCCGCACACCGCCACGCGCACACCCTCGGCACCCGGACCCGACGGCGGGCACTCCACCGCCACCACCCCGGGCACCACGGCACCGGCCGGCAGAGCCGCCAGATCCTCGCGAACCTCCACCTCGACGGGCTCACCAGCCACGGCCGACCCCGGCACCCACTCCACCCGGTAGAGCGAACCGGCGTCCGCCGTGCGGGCCGCCGAGAGCTGCTCGCCCGTCACCGACCGCAGGGCCAGCGCGTCCACGGAGGCCACCGAGCGGCCTTCGCCGTCCGCGATCGCCAGCGACACGGTGTCCGCACCGGCCCCGGGAACCGTCGACGGGGCCAGCCGGACCCGCAACGCGGTCGCACCGGTGGTCGCCACGCTCACCCCGCTCCACGAGAACGGGATCCGCCCCTCGTGGCCGTCGGCGAGGAAGCCGCCCACGCCCATCGCGTGCAGGGCGGAGTCGAGCAGGGCCGGGTGCAGGGCGAAGCCGGCCACCGGGACGTCCTCGGGCAGAGCAACCTCGGCGAGGAGGTCCGACCCGTGCCGCCACACGGAACGCAGGCCCCGGAACACCGGGCCGTAGCCGAAGCCGGCCTCTTCGAGCCGCTCGTAGCAGCCGTCGACGTCCACAGCCGTCGCGCCGACGGGCGGCCAGACGGCCGCATCGACCGTGTCCGGCCGAGCAGGGCCGTCGGACTGTGCGAGGACGCCGGTGGCGTGGCACGTCCACGGGGCGTCCGTCGCCGAGCCGTCCTCGGGGCGCGAGTGGATCTCCAGCGCGCGCCGCCCGGTCGGGTCGGCGGCTCCGACGGTCACCCGGATCTGCACCGCGTTCCGCGCGGGAAGCACCAGCGGCGCGGGGAGGGTCAGTTCCTCCACCCGGTCGCAGCCGGTCTCATCACCGGCCCGTACCGCCATGTCGAGGAAGGCCGTGCCGGGCACCAGCACCACGCCGGACACCGCGTGGTCCGCCAGCCAGGCGTGGGTGGGGAGCGACAGCCGGCCGGTCAGCAGGACGCCGCCGTCGGGCAGGCTCGCCGCCGCGCCCAGCAGGGCGTGCTCCGCGGCGACCAGGCCGACGGAGGTCACGTCCCCGGTGGTCGCGGGCGCTTCCAGCCAGTAGTGCCGGCGCTGGAAGGCGTAGGTCGGCAGGTCGACGCGTCGGGCGCCGCGCCCGGCGAAGACCGCGTCCCAGTCGAGGGCCAGTCCGCGCGCGTACAGCTGGGCCAGGCCCGTGGTGAGAGCCACGTCCTCCGGCCGGTCGGCGCGCAGCACCGGAACGGCCGTCACCTCGGTGTCGGCCAGGGTCTCCTGGACCATCGGGGTCAGGCCGCCGGGGCCGACCTCCAGGAAGGACGTCACGCCCTGCGCCGCGAGCGTCCGGACGGCGTCGGCGAAGCGCACGGCGTGACGGACGTGGCGCACCCAGTACTCGGGGTCGGCCAGTTCCTCCGCCGAGACCGGCTGTCCGGTGAGGGTGGAGACGATCGGCAACGTCGGGGCGGAGAAGGTCACCCGCTCGGCGACCTTGCGGAAGGCCGAGAGCATCGGCTCCATCAGCGGCGAGTGGAACGCGTGGGAGACCGCGAGGCGCTTCGTCCTGCATGCGGCGAGCGCCTCCACCACCTCCGCCACCGCGTCCTCGGCACCCGAAAGGACCACCGAGGACGGGCCGTTGACCGCCGCGATCCCCACGCGCTCCTCGCGGCCGGCGAGCAGCGGCGCCACCTCGCCCTCGGAGGCCTGCACCGCCACCATCGCACCACCCGAGGGCAGCTCCTGCATCAACCGACCACGGGCGACGACCAGTTCGGCCGCATCGGCCAGCGAGAGAACACCCGCCACATGCGCGGCGGCGAACTCACCGATCGAGTGCCCGGCCAGGAAGTCCGCCCGCACACCCCACGACTCGGTCAGCCGGAACAGCGCCACCTCCACCGCGAACAACGCCGGCTGAGTGAACTCCGTCCGGTTCAGCAGCTCCGCGTCATCCCCGAACACCACCTCACGCAACGACCGCCCGAGGTGAACGTCCACCGCCGCGCAGACCGCGTCGAACGCCTCGGCGAACACCGGGAAGGCGGCGCACAGCTCACGCCCCATCCCCAGCCGCTGGCTCCCCTGCCCCGAGAAGAGCAGCGCCAGCCGTCCGGCCGAGGAACCCGCCTCGCCCGTCACGAGGCCGGCGGCCGTCCGCCGGTCCTCCGCCACGGCCGACAGGCCCTGGAGCAGTTCCTCGCGGTCCCGGCCGACGACCACCGCGCGGTGCGCCAGCGCGGCACGCGAGGTCGCCAGCGACAGGCCGACCTCGGCGAGTCCGAGCTCCGGACGCTCCGCGAGGTGCGCGAGCAGGCGCTCCGCCTGGCCGCGCAGCGCGACCGGTTCCTTCGCCGACAGCGGCCAGGCGACAGCCGCACCGGACGTCGGCGCGTCCAGCGGCCGCTCGTCGGCGACCGCCGTCGGCGGCTGTTCCAGCACGACGTGCGCGTTGGTACCGCTGACGCCGAACGAGGAGACACCGGCCCGACGGGGGCGGTCACCCGCCTCCCACTCCACCGGCTCCGCGAGCAGTTCCACCGCGCCCGCCGACCAGTCGACGTGCGGCGTGGGCTCGTCCACGTGGAGGGTCTTCGGCAGCACCCCGTGCCGCATCGCCATCACCATCTTGATCACACCCGCCACGCCGGCCGCGGCCTGGGTGTGCCCGATGTTGGACTTCAACGAGCCCAGCCACAGCGGACGGTCCTCGGGCCGGTCCTGCCCGTACGTCGCCAGCAGCGCCTGGGCCTCGATCGGGTCACCCAGCGTCGTCCCCGTACCGTGTGCCTCGACCACGTCCACGTCCGCGGCCGACAGACCCGCGCTCTCCAGGGCCTGGCGGATCACCCGCTGCTGGGCGGGGCCGTTGGGCGCGGTGAGGCCGTTGGACGCGCCGTCCTGGTTGATCGCGGTGCCGCGCACCACCGCCAGCACCCGGTGCCCGTTGCGCTCGGCGTCCGAGAGCCGCTCGACCAGCAGCATGCCCGCCCCTTCGGACCAGCCCGTGCCGTCCGCCCCGGCCCCGAAGGCCTTGCAGCGGCCGTCCACCGCGAGCCCGCGCTGTCGGCTGAACTCCACGAAGATGCCGGGCGTCGCCATCACGGTGACGCCGCCGACCAGGGCCATGCTGCACTCGCCCGAGCGCAGCGCCTGCGCCGCGAGGTGCAGGGCGACCAGCGAGGAGGAGCACGCGGTGTCCACCGTGACCGCCGGGCCCTCCAGGCCGAAGGTGTAGGCCACCCGGCCGGACGCGATGCTCCCCGCGCTGCCGTTGACCAGGTATCCCTCAAGGCCTTCGGGTGCGACGGGCAGACGCGAGCCGTAGTCGTGGTACATGACGCCGGCGAAGACGCCGGTCCTCGAGCCCTTCACCGAGGTCGGGTCGATCCCGGCCCGCTCGAAGGCCTCCCAGGCGGTTTCGAGGAGCAGCCGCTGCTGCGGGTCCGTCGCCAGCGCCTCGCGCGGCGAGATCCCGAAGAACGACGGGTCGAACTCCCCTGCCCCGTAGAGGAATCCGCCCTCACGGGTGTAGCTCGTGCCGGCGTGCTCCGGGTCCGGGTGGTACAGCCCGTCCAGGTCCCAGCCACGGTCGGTCGGGAATCCGGCCACCGCGTCGCGGCCCTCGGCCACCAGGCGCCACAGGTCCTCCGGCGAGCTCACCCCACCGGGGTAGCGGCAGCTCATCCCGACGATGGCGATCGGCTCGTCCCCGGCCCACTGGTCGGGGCCGGAGGGTTCCCTCCCGGCCACCGGCACCGGCGCCGCCTCGGCGACGGTGCCGACCAGCTCGGCGACCAGGTGGCGCGCCAGCGCGTCCGGCGTCGGGTGGTCGAACACCAGCGTCGCGGGCAGCCGGACCCCGCAGGCCGTGTTCAGGGCGTTGCGCAGTTCCACCGCGGTCAGCGAGTCGAAGCCCAGGTCCTTGAACGCCCGTTCGGGATCGACCTGTTCCGGGGAGGCGTGGCCGAGGGCGGCCGCGATCTCGCGCCGGACCAGGTCCAGCAGGAGGCGGTGCCGTTCGGCCTCGGCCAGCGGCGCCAGGCGGCCGGCCAGGGTGGCGGAGTCGTCCGTGGTGGGGCCGTCGACGGCCTGGGCGCGGCGGGTGCCGGCCTTGACCAGGCCCCGCAGCAGGGCCGGGACCTCTTCGTCCGCGGCCCGGCCGCGCAGTCCGGCGACGTCCAGCCGCACCGGGAAGAGCACGCCGCCGTCGCTCGCGCACGCGGCGTCGAACAGGGCGAGTGCGTCGGCGGAGTCCATCGCGGCCAGGCCCATCCGCCGGATCCGGGCCAGGTCGGCGGTGGCCAGCTTGCCGGTCATGCCGCTGCCCTCGGCCCACAGGCCCCAGGCCATCGACACCGCCGGAAGCCCCGCTGCCCGGCGCCGCTGCGCGAGGGCGTCCAGGAAGGCGTTCGCCGCCGCGTAGTTGCCCTGTCCGGCGCCGCCGAGGGTGGCGGAGACGGAGGAGAACAGCACGAACGCGGACAGGTCCAGGTGCCGGGTCAGCTCGTGGAGGTTGAGGGCCGCCGCCACCTTGGGGCGCAGCACCCCGTCCACCCGCTCGGGTGTCAGGGCGGAGACGATGCCGTCGTCCGTGACACCGGCCGCGTGCACCACGGCCGTCAGCGGGCGCTCGGCGGGGATCGCCGCGAGCAGCGCGGCGAGCGCGTCGCGGTCCGCCACGTCGCAGGCGGCGGTGACGGGTTCGGCGCCCAGGGCGGCGAGTTCGGCCTCGAACTCGCCCGCCCCGTCGGCCGCGAGTCCTCGGCGGCCCACCAGCAGCAGGTGGCGCACGCCGTGCTCGGTGACCAGGTGGCGCGCCACCAGCCGGCCGAGCGTGCCGGTCGCACCGGTGACCAGCACCGTGCCGTCCGCCGGGAAGGCCTGGCCGGTGTCCGGTCCGGCTTCGACGGCCTTCGCCAGGCGGGGCAGCAGGAGGCGGCCGTCCCGTACCGTCAGCTGCGGCTCACCGCCGGCCAGGGCCGCGGGCAGTACGGCGGCCGGGTCGGTGTCGCGGTCCAGGTCGACCAGGACGAAGCGGTCCGGGTGCTCCGACTGCGCGGAGCGCACCAGGCCCCAGACGGCGGCCTCGGCCGGGTCGAGCGCCTCGTGCGCGCCGTCGGGCGCGGTGGCGTTGCGGGTCACCAGGACCAGGCGCGAGGCGGTGAACCGGTCGTCGGCCAGCCAGTCCTGGAGGAGCCGCAGGGCCCGGTGGCTCGCGGCGCGGACGGTGTCGGCCCATCCGGTCCAGCCGTCGGGGTCGTGGGTTCCGGTCGTGGGCGCGGTGGCCGCGACCGCGACGTAGGCGGGTGCCGGCGTACCGTCCCCGACGGCGTCCGCGAGTGCGGACAGCTGCGAGTCGGCCGTGGCGGCGTCGAGGGTCAGCACCGCCGGCGCGGGCAGTTCCCCGCCCTGCGGCGCGCCCACCCAGTCGAGCCGGAAGAGGGAGTCCTGGCGGGACCTGGCCGCGACCCGCAGCCGGTCGGCCGCGACCGGGCGCAGCACCAGGCTGCCGACGGTCGCGATCGGCAGGCCGGAGCCGTCGGCGACGAGCAGCGACACCGTGTCGGGCCCGGCCGGGCTCAGCTTGACGCGCAGGACGGCGGCGCCGCCGGCCCGCAGGTTCACCTCGCTCCAGGAGAAGGGCAGCAGGCCCTGGCCGGTCGCGGAGCCGGAGAGCAGGCCGAGCCAGGAGGCGTGCAGTGCGGAGTCGAGCAGGGCGGGGTGCAGGGCGTAGTCGGCTGCCTGCGGGGCGGCGGCCGCGGGCAGGGCGGCTTCGGCGAACAGGTCCTCGCCCTGGCGCCAGGCCGCGCGCAGGCCGCGGAAGACCGGGCCGTAGCCGAAGCCCAGGTCGTCCAGCCGGTCGTAGATGTCGCCGGTGTCCACCGGGGTGGCGCCGGGGGGCGGCCAGGCGGCGAGGTCGGACGGCTCGGTGGGGGCGGGGACGCTCGCGAGGGTCCCGTCGGCGTGGCGGGTCCACCCCTGCTCGTCGAGCGCGTCCTCCGGCCGGGAGTGCAGGGCGAGCGTGCGCCGCCCGTCGCGGTCCTCGGGGCCCACGGTGAGCCGCAGTTGGACGCCGCCGTGGTCGGGCAGCACCAGCGGGGCCTCCAGGACGAACTCCTCGACCCGGTCGTGGCCCACCTGCCGGCCGGCCTGGACGGCCAGTTCGACGAAGGCCGTGCCGGGCACGATCACGATGCCGGAGACCGCGTGGTCGGCCAGCCAGGGGTGGGTGGCGAGCGACAGCCGGCCGGTCAGCACCGTGGCGCCGTCCGGCAGGCCCACGACGGCTCCCAGCATGGGGTGTTCGGCGCCGGCGAGGCCGATCGCGGCCGCGTCGGTGGCCGCCGGCGTCTGCAGCCAGTAGTGCCGGCGCTGGAAGGCGTAGGTGGGCAGGTCGACGCGTCGGGCGCCGGTGCCGGTGAAGACGGCGTCCCAGTCGAGCTCGACGCCGTGCGCGTACAGCTGGGCCAGGGCCGTGGTGAAGGCCTCGGCCTCGGTGTGGTCCTTGCGCAGGGCCGGTGCCAGGACGGCGGATCCGTCCGCGAGGGTCTCCTGGGCCATCGCGGTCAGCACCGCGGCGGGGCCGACCTCCAGGAAGGCCGTGACGCCCTCGCCGGCCAGGGCCTGGACGGCGTCGGCGAAGCGGACGGCGTGGCGGACGTGACGGACCCAGTGGTCGGGTTCGGTCACCTCCTCGGCGGTGAGGAGCTCGCCGGTGAGGGTGGAGACGATCGAGACGGTCGGCGCGGAGAAGGTGACGCGCTCGGCGACCTCGCGGAAGGCCGCGAGCATCGGCTCCATCAGCGGCGAGTGGAACGCGTGGGAGACCGCGAGGCGCTTCGTCCGACGGCCCTGGGCCGCCAGCGCCTCCACGACCTGCGCCACCTCGTCCTCGGCGCCCGAAATGACCACCGAGGACGGGCCGTTGACCGCCGCGATCCCCACGGACTCCTCGCGGCCGGCCAGCAGCGGCAGCACCTCGTCCTCGGAGGCCTGCACCGCCACCATCACCCCGCCCGAAGGCAGTTCCTGCATCAACCGGCCGCGGGCCGCCACCAGTTCGGCGGCGTCCGCCAGCGAGAACACCCCGGCCACGTGGGCGGCGGCGAACTCGCCGATCGAGTGCCCGGCGAGGAAGTCCGCCCGCATACCCCAGGACTCCACCAGCCGGAAGAGGGCCACCTCGATCGCGAACAGCGCCGGCTGGGTGAACTCCGTCCGGTTCAGCAGCTCGGCGTCCTCGCCGAACACCACCTCGCTCAGCGGCCGCGCCAAGTGGACGTCCAGGTGAGCGCAGACCGCGTCGAACGCCTCGGCGAACACCGGGAAGGACGCGTACAGCTCGCGCCCCATCCCCAGCCGCTGACTCCCCTGCCCCGAGAACAGCAGGGCCAGCAGCCGGGAGCCGTCCGGCCCGACCGCGCCGCGCGTCAGCTGCGGCGCCGACTCCTCCCGCGCCAGCGCGGTCAGTCCGGCCAGCAGTTCCTCGCGGGCGCGGCCCACGACCACCGCACGCCGCTCCAGCGCGGTCCGGCTGGTGGTCAGGGAGTACGCCAGGTCGGTGAGGTCCAGGTCCGGGTGCTCGTCGAGGTGAGCGGCGAGCCGCCGGGCCTGGGCCGGCAGGGCCTGGGCGTCCTTGCCCGACACCACCCACGGGAGCAGCGGCAGTTCCACCGCGTCGGCCGTGTCCTCGGGACCGTCCTCGGCCGCGTCCTCCGCGCCCTCGGCCGCCGCCGGGGCCGATTCCAGGATGACGTGGGCGTTGGTGCCGCTGACGCCGAAGGCCGAGACGCCGGCCCGGCGCGGGCGGTCGCCCTCACCCGGGGGCCACTCCACCGGTTCGGTCAGCAGTTCCACCGCGCCCGCCGACCAGTCGACGTGCGGGGTGGGCTCGTCCACGTGCAGGGTCTTCGGCAGCAGGCCGTGCTCCATGGCCAGCACCATCTTGATCACGCCGGCCACCCCGGCCGCGGCCTGGGTGTGGCCGATGTTCGACTTCAACGAGCCGAGCCAGAGCGGGGTTTCACGGTCCTGCCCGTACGTCGCCAGCAGCGCCTGGGCCTCGATCGGGTCGCCGAGCGTCGTCCCGGTGCCGTGCGCCTCGACCACGTCCACGTCCGCGGCCGACAGGTCCGCGCTCTCCAGGGCCTGCCGGATCACCCGCTGCTGGGACGGTCCGTTCGGCGCGGTGAGGCCGTTGGAGGCGCCGTCCTGGTTGATCGCGCTGCCGCGCACCACCGCCAGCACCGGGTGGCCGTTGCGCTGGGCGTCGGAGAGCCGCTCCAGCAGCAGCATGCCGACGCCCTCGCCCCAGCCGGTGCCGTCCGCGGCGCCGGCGAAGGCCTTGCAGCGGCCGTCGGGGGCCAGACCCCGCTGGCGGCTGAACTCGACGAAGATGCCGGGTTCGGCCATCACGGTCGCACCGCCGGCCAGCGCCATCGCGCACTCGCCCTGCCGCAGCGCCTGGACCGCCAGGTGCAGGGCCACCAGTGAGGACGAGCACGCGGTGTCCACCGTCACCGCCGGCCCCTCCAGGCCGAAGACGTAGGCCAGGCGGCCGGAGATGACGCTGGCGGCGCGCCCGGTGAGCAGGTAGCCCTCGACGCCCTCGGGGGCCCGGCCCACGGCCGCGCCGGAGGCGTACTCCTGGCCGTTGGACCCGACGAAGACGGCGGACGGGGTCCCCTTGAGCGTGGCCGGGTCGATGCCGGCCCGCTCGAAGGCCTCCCAGGACGTCTCCAGGAGGAGCCGCTGCTGCGGGTCCATGGCCAGCGCCTCGCGCGGCGAGATCCCGAAGAAGCCGGCGTCGAACTCGGCGGCGCCGTGCAGGAAGCCGCCCTCGCGGGAGTAGGTGGTGCCGTGGTGTTCCGGGTCGGGGTGGTAGATGGTGTCGAGGTCCCAGCCGCGGTCCTCGGGGAAGCCGGTCAGCGCGTCGGTGCCGTCGACCAGCAGCTGCCACAGCTGCTCGGGCGAGTGGACCCCGCCGGGGAAGCGGCAGCTCATCGAGACGATGGCGACGGGCTCCTCCGCGCCCTGGCGGCCGTGGACCGCCGGGCTCGGCGCGGCGCCCGCCTGCTCCCGCTGCCCGCCGGCCTCGGCGTGCAGGTAGCCGGCCAGGGCGGCGGGGGTGGGGTGGTCGAAGACGACGGTGGTGGGCAGCCGCATGCCGGTCGCCGCTGCCAGGCGGTTGCGCAGTTCGACGGCGGCCAGCGAGTCGAAGCCGACCTCGCGGAAGGCGCGCCCCGGCTGGACGGCGGACGCGCCGGCGTGGCCGAGCACCGTGGCGGCCTGGGCCCGCACCAGTTCCAGGACCGTACGGGCCGCTTCGGCCTCGGACAGTCCCGCCAGTCGCTGGGCGAGCGCCGGCCGGCCGGCGCCGCCCGTCTCCCCGGCGGCGCCGGCCGTGGCCGTCTTGCCGTCCAGGAGCTTGCGGGCCTCGGGCAGGTCGTCCAGCAGGGGGTAGCGGCCGGTGAGGGCGAAGGCGGCCACGAACCGGTCCCAGGCGATGTCGGCCAGGGTGACGGCGGTGTCGTCGTGCGCCATGGCCCGGCTCAGCGCCTCGACGCCGAGGTCGGCGCGCATCGGGACGATGCCGCGGCGGCTGAGGTGCTGCTCGGCCGCGCTGCCCATCATGCCGCCGGTGCCCCAGGAGCCCCAGGCGACGGCGGTGGCGGGCAGGCCCCGGGCGCGGCGCTGGTGGGCGAGCGCGTCCAGGAACGCGTTGGCCGCGGCGTAGCCGCCCTGGCCGGCGTTGCCGACGACGCCGGAGATCGAGGAGAACAGGACGAAGAAGTCCAGCTCGCGGTCGGCGGTGAGCTCGTGCAGGTTGAGCGCGGCGTCCACCTTGGGGCGCAGGACCCGCTCCAGGCGCTCGACCGTCATGGCGTCGAGGACGCCGTCGTCGAGGACGCCCGCGGCGTGCACGACGCCGGTGAGGGGCGGCTCCTCGGACAGCGAGTCGAGCAGCTCGCGCAGCTGGTCCCGGTCAGCCACGTCGCAGGCGGCGATCGTGGTGCGGGTGCCGATGGCCTCCAGTTCGGCGCGCAGTTCGGCGGCGCCGGGGGCGGCCTCGCCGGTGCGGCTCGTCAGCACCAGGTGTTCGACGCCGTCGTGAGCCAGTCGGCGCGCCACGTGGGCGCCGAGCGTGCCGGTTCCACCGGTGAGCAGGACGGTGCCGCGCGGGCGCCGGTCCGCGTGGGCGGGGTTGGCGCTCGCGGTGGCCCGGACCAGCCGCCGGCCGAGCGCGGCGCCGCCGCGGATCGCCAGCTCGTCCTCGCCGCGCGAGCCGGCCAGGGCGCCGGTCAGCAGGGCGAGCGCCCGCTCGTCCGGCTGCTCGGGCAGGTCGACCAGGCCGCCCCAGCGGTGCGGGTACTCGGCGCCCACGACGCGTCCCAGGCCCCACAGTTGGGCCTGCAGCGGGCTGCGGATCGGGTCGTCCGGGCCGGTGGAGACCGCACCCGAGGTGAGGCACCAGAGCGGGGCGCCGAGGTCCGCGTCGCCGAGGGCCTGGACGAGGGCGACGGTCGCGGCGAGGCCGGCCGCCACCCGGTGGCCGGGCAGTGCCTCCTCGTCGTCCGCCAGCAGGCTGAGCACGCCGGTGAAGCCGCCGGCGTCCAGCTCGCCCAGCCGGGCCGCCAGTCGCCCGCGGTCCTCGGTGGGCTCGACGGTCAGCAGCTCGGTGCGTGCGCCGTGTTCGGCCAGCGCGCGGCGGACGGCACCGAGCCGGCCCTGCTCGGTGGCGGAGGCGGGGGCGACGACCAGCCAGTTCCCGGTCACCGTCGCCGGGGTGCGCGGCAGGGGCTGCCAGGCGATCCGGTAGCGCCAGCCGTCGACGGTGGCGGTCTCGTCCGCCTGCCGGCGCCAGGCGGCCAGGCCGCCGAGCAGCTCGGCGAGCGTGGCGTCGGCGTCCAGGGCCAGGGTGTCGGCGAGGGCCTGGAGGTCCTCGTTCTCGACGGCCTCCCAGAAGCGCGTCTCGGCCGCGTCGCGGACCGCCGGGGCGCTGCCGGCCGCCGGCTCGGGGTCGAGCCACAGGCGGCGGCGCTGGAAGGGGTAGGTGGGCAGTGCGGGGGTGCCGGCGGTGCGGCCCAGGAAGACCGTCGGCCAGTCGACGTCCACGCCGCGGACGTGGGCCTCGCCCAGGGCGCGCAGGAAGCGGGCGGGGTCGCCCTGTCCCCGGTTGAGCGAGCCGATCACCTCGGCGGGCACCCCGGCGGCCTCCGCGCTCTCCTGGACGCCGATGGCGAGCACCGGGTGCGGGCTGACCTCGACGAAGACCTGGTGGCCGTCGGCCAGCAGCCGCTGGGTGGCCGGCTCGAACCGTACGGTCCGGCGCAGGTTGCGGTACCAGTAGGCGGCGTCGAACACCGCGCCCTCGGCCACCTCGCCGGTGACCGTGGAGTAGAACGGCACCTGCGCGGCCCGCGGCGTGATCCCGGCCAGTGCCCGGGCGAGTTCGTCCTCGATGGCCTCCACGTGGGCGCAGTGCGAGGCGTAGTCCACCGGCACCCGCCGGGCCCGTACGCCGTCGCGCTCGCAGGCCGCCATCAGTTCGTCCAGCGCGTCCGCGTCCCCGGAGACCACGGTCGAGCGGGGGCCGTTCAGGGCCGCGACGCCGGTCCTGCCCTCCCACGCGGCCAGCCGCTCGGTGACCTCCGCCGGCGACTGCGGCAGGGCCACCATGCCGCCGAGCCCGGCGAGCCGGCCCAGCAGGCGGCTGCGCAGTGCGACGACGCGGGCCGCGTCGTCGAGGCTGAGGGCGCCCGCGACGCAGGCCGCGGCGATCTCGCCCTGGGAGTGGCCGACGACGGCCGAGGGGCGGACGCCGTAGAAGGTCCACAGCTCCGCCAGCGAGACCATGACGGCCCACAGGGCGGGCTGCACGACGGCGGCGGCCTCCATCGAGGGCGCGCCCGGTGCGCCGCGCAGCACGTCCTCCAGCGACCAGTCCACGTACGGGGCGAGCGCGGCGCCGCAGGCGCGCATCCGCTCCCGGAAGACCGCGGAGCCGTCCAGGAGTTCGACCGCCATGCCGGCCCACTGCGAGCCCTGACCGGGGAAGACGAAGACCACGCGCGGCGCCTCGGCGGCCAGGCCCGTGGCGGTGTTCGGGGCGGCGCCGTCGCCGGCCAGCGCCCGCAGCCCGTCGGTCAGTTCGGCTCGGTCCGTGCCGACCACCACCGCCCGGTGTTCGAAGGCGGTGCGGGTGAGGGCCAGGGCGTGGCCGAGGTCGGCGGGGTGCAGGCCGGGGTGGGCCTCGGCGTGCGCGAGCAGGGCGCGGGCCTGGTCCGCGAGCGCCTCGGGAGTGCGGGCGGAGAGCAGCCACGGCACGGGGTGGGCCGCGTCGCGCGGCTCGGTCCCGGCTGCCGGGTCGGTCCCGACTGCCGGCTCGGTCCCGGCTGCGGGGTCGGTGGGCTCGGGGTCCGCGGCCTCGGGGCGGGTGGGCGCGGCCGGGTCGGCGGCCGGAGCCTGTTCGAGGACGGCATGGGCGTTGGTGCCGCTGATGCCGAACGAGGAGACACCGGCCCGGCGCGGACGGTCGCCCTCGCCCGGGGCCCACTCCACCTGCTCGGTCAGCAGCCGCACCGCGCCCGCCGACCAGTCCACCCGGGTCGACGGCTCGTCCGCGTGCAGGGTCTTCGGCAGGGTCCGGTGCTGGAGCGCGAGGACCATCTTGATGACGCTGGCGATGCCCGCCGCGGCCTGGGTGTGGCCGATGTTCGACTTCAACGAGCCCAGCCACAGCGGGGTTTCACGGTCCTGCCCGTAGGTGGCCAGCAGCGCCTGGGCCTCGATCGGGTCGCCGAGCCTGGTGCCGGTGCCGTGGGCGTCCACCACGTCGACGTCGGCCGCGGTGAGCCCCGCGACGGCCAGCGCCTGGCGGATGACGCGCTGCTGCGCGGTGCCGCTGGGGGCGGTCAGGCCGTTGGACGCGCCGTCCTGGTTGATGGCGGTGCCGCGCACCACGGCCAGCACGGGGTGGCCGTTGCGCCGCGCGTCGGACAGCCGCTCCAGCAGGACCATGCCGGTGCCCTCGGCGAGACCGAAGCCGTCCGCCTGGTCCGAGAAGGCCTTGCAGCGGCCGTCGGGCGCGAGTGCGCGCTGGCGGCTGAACTCCAGGAACATGCCCACCGTGGGGATGACGGCGGCACCGCCGGCGAGTGCCAGCGAGCACTCGCCCGAGCGCAGCGACTGCACGGCCAGGTGCAGGGCCACCAGGGAGGAGGAGCAGGCCGTGTCCACCGTCACCGCCGGCCCCTCCAGGCCGAAGGAGTACGAGAGGCGACCGGAGGCGACGCTGGCGGTGCTGCCGGTCAGCAGGTAGCCGCCGAGTTCCTCGTCGGCCTGGTGCAGGCGCGGGCCGTAGTCCTGGGTCATGACGCCGACGAAGGTGCCGGTCCGGCTGCCGCGCAGGCTCCGCGGGACGATGCCGGCCCGCTCGAACGCCTCCCAGGCGGTCTCCAGCAGCAGGCGCTGCTGCGGGTCCATGGCCAGCGCCTCGCGCGGCGAGATGCCGAAGAACTCGGGGTCGAAGTCGGCGGCGTCGTGGAGGAAGCCGCCCTCGCGCTGGTAGTAGCGCCCGGGCAGGCCCGGCTCGGCGTCGTAGAGCGCGTCGACCTCCCAGCCGCGGTCGCGCGGGAGGGCCGAGACGGCGTCCTCGCCGGCGCTCAGCAGCCGCCACAGTTCCTCGGGCGTGTCGATCCCGCCGGGCAGGCGGCAGCTCATCGAGACGATCGCGATCGGCTCGTCCCACGCGGCGAGCGTCTCGTCCTCGGCGGCCCGCTCGCCCCCGTCGAGCGCCTCGGCCAGGATGCGGCGCCCCAGGGAGGCGGGCGTGGGGTGTTCGAAGACCACGGTGTGCGGGAGGGTGAGTCCGGTGGCCTCGCACAGCCGGTTGCGCAGTTCGACGGCGCCGACCGATTCGAGGCCCAGGTCGCGGAAGGTCCGCTCGACACCGATCCCGCCGGTGCCGCTGCCGTCGAGCAGCGCGGCGGTCGCGGCGAGGACCAGTTCGCCGACGACCCGCTCGTGTTCGCTCGCGGGCAGGGCGAGCAGCCGCTCGCGCAGGCCCGGCTGCCCGGCCGACCTGACGTCGCCCGGGCGGCGGAAGGCGTAGGTGGGCAGCGGGACGTGGCGCCGGGTCGGGGCGCCGAAGGCCGGCGCCCAGTCGACGGCGGCGCCCCTGACCTCGGCCTCGGCGAGCGCGGTGTGCAGGCGGCGCGCCCCGCCCTGGTCGCGGCGCAGCGTGCCGAGCGCGACGGCCGGGCTGCCTTCCCGCGCGGCGGTCTCCTGCATCGCCGCGGTCAGCGAGGGGTGGGGGCTGAGCTCGATCAGCAGGTCGTGGCCGTCGGCCAGCAGCGCACCGGTGGTCCGGTCGAACCGGACGGGCCGGCGCAGCACCTCGAACCAGTGCTCGGCGTCGGCCTCCCGGCCGTCGATGCGGGCGCCGGTGAGCGAGGAGTACAGGGGGGTGTGGGCGGTGCGCGGGCGCAGGCCGGCCAGCCCGTCCAGCAGTTGTTCGCGGATGTCGTCGATGTGGGAGCAGTGCGCTGCCAGTTCGATGGCCACCCGCCGGGCGCGCACGTCCTCGGCGTTCAGCTCGGCGAGCAGTCCGAGGGCGGCGTCGGTGTCGCCGGAGACCACCACGGAGGTGGGGCCGTTGTGGGCGGCGAGCACCAGGCCGCCGTCCCGGCGTTCGAGCCGGGCGGCCACCTGCGCCGCGGGCAGGGGCACCGCGACCATCGCGCCGCGGCCCGTGAGCGTCGCCTCGGCCCGGCTCCAGGTGGCGACCACCAGGGCCGCTTCGGGCAGGGTGAGCACGCCCGCGAGGTGGGCCGCGGCGACCTCGCCGATGCTGTGGCCGGCCACGGCTCCCGGGCGCACTCCGTACGCGCGCAGGGTCTCGGCGAGTGCGACCTGGAGGACGAAGAGCGCGGGCTGGACGACGTCCACCCGTTCCAGCGGCGGCGCACCGGGGGCTTGGCGCAGCACGTCCAGCACGTCGTGGTCCAGGTGGGGGGCGAGGGCGTCCCGGCAGGCCTCGGCGGCCTCGCGGAACTCGGCGCTGGTGTCGAGGAGTTCGGCGCCCATGCCGGCCCACTGGGTGCCGTGGCCGGACAGGACGAAGGCGGGCCCGGCCGGGCCGGCCGTGCCCTGGACGAGATTGGCGGCGAGGTCGCCGCGGGCCGCGGCCGCCAGCCCGGCGAGCAGTTCCTCGCGGGTGTCGCCGAGGACGACGGCGCGCCGGGCGAACCGGTAGCGGGTGGTGGCCAGTGCGTGGCCCACCTCGGCCGGCCGCAGTTCGGGGTGGGCGGTCAGGTGCCGGTGGAGGCGTTGTGCCTGGGCCCGCAGGGCGTCGGAGTCCGCCGCGGAGACGATCCAGGGCAGCGCGACCGGCGCGGCCCCGGTCGTGCCGGCCGCGCTCGGGTCGGCCTCTGAAGCACCGGCTTCGGACGCCTCGGGGAGGGCGGCCTCGGGGAGGTCGGCCTCGGCGACGGTTGTGATCGTGGCGCCGGTGGAGGCCGCCGTGGCGGTGTCCTCCCCACGGAGCACGGCGTGGATCCGGTCGCCGTCGGCGAGTGCCCGGCCCAGCGGCTTGAGCAGGACGGCGCCGTGGCCGTCCGGCTCCGCCGGCGCGGCCTGCCCGGGGAGCAGCGGGCCCGGGCCCGCGACGAGCGCGAGGCCGCGCTCGCCGCGCCACAGGCTCGCGCAGGCGGCGTGCAGGGCCGCCTGCGCGGACCGCGTGACGGCGACCCGGGAGCCGCCGTCGGCCAGCCGCAGCGCGGTGCCCACCAGGTCGGCGAGGGCGGGATCGGTGCCCGGCGCCGGGGGCTCGCCGGCCTCCTCCGTCGCCGGGAGGGCGAGGAAGACCCCGGTCTCCGAGGCCGCCGGCGTCGCGGGTACGACGCCGGCGTCCTCCAGGGCTTCCCAGAGCGGTTCCAGCAGCACGGCCAGGCCCGGGCCCGCCATCGCGGGTGCGGCGGACGGGAGCCCGAAGAACTCCGCGTCGATCTCGCTCGTCGGCCGCGGCGGACGACGGGCCGCACCGATGACCGCGATCGCCTCCCCGGTCATCATGTCGAACGCGGGTGGAACAGAATCGAACTCGCTCATTACCATGCTCCATCGACCTGATGAATGACAGCCAGAACCGTGCTTTTCCGCGCGGGCAGCGCCGCGCCCGGACGGAATCCGCCCAGGGGCCGAACGCCCGTTCAAGAAACGGTGACGTCCTGCTGAATAACGCGCTCGATATTGCGCTCGGCCAGCGCCGTGATGGTCACGAACGGATTGACCCCGATCGATCCCGGAATGAGCGAGCCGTCGGTGACGTAGAGGTTCTGGTAACCGGCGACCCGGCCGTAGGTGTCGGTCGCCTTTCCGAGCACGCAACCACCGAGCGGGTGGTAGCAGAAGTCATCGGCGAAGTTCTTCAGCGAGCTGCCGAAGAGGTCGTAGCGGTACATCGTGGCGTTGGCCGCGTTGATCCGGTCGAACAGCGACTTGGCGGCGGCCACGGCGGGCGCGTTCTGGTCGCGGGTCCACTGGAGCTTGGCCCGGTCGCCGGCGGCGTCGTAGACGAAGGTGCCGCGCTGGGGGTTCTTGGTGATCGCCAGGTACAGGCTGACCCAGGTCTCCAGGCCGGCCGGCATCGGCGCGATCTCCGCGAACACCGGGGCGGAGGCGTTGTCCCAGTCGTCGATGCCCAGCGCGGGGATCGACGACTGCTTGGAGCCGGTGGGGTTCCACACGTGGTTGGCGCGCGCGGTCATGATGTTGCCGTTGGGGCCCCAGCCCCTGCCGATCTCGCCGTTGAGCTTGGGCAGCGTACCGGTGTCGCGGGCACGCACCAGCAGTTCGGTGGAGCCGAGGCTGCCGGCGCCCAGGAACAGGTAGCGGCAGGAGATGCGCTTGGTCTCCACGACCGTCCCGCCGGTGTCGATCCGGTCCACGGTCAGCAGGTAGCTGCCGTCGGCCTGCTGGCTGATCGTCTTCACCTGGTGCAGGGTCTGGATCACGACCTTGCCGGTGCCCAGCGCCGCGGCCAGGTAGGTCTTGTCCAGGCTCTGCTTGCCGTGGTTGTTGCCGTAGATGACCTCGCCGCCCAGCGCGGACTTCGTCGCGGTGCCGGCCGCCTCCTGCCGCATGTAGCCGAAGTCGTAGACGTTGGGCACGAACACCGTGCCCAGGCCCGCCTTGGCCGCCGCGTCCCGCGAGACCCTGGCGAACTGGTACCACTCGGTCTGCTCGAACCAGTCCTTCGGGATGTTGTTCACCTTGAGCATGGTGTTGGCCCGCGGGAAGTACCGGCCGTACATCTCACCGGAGTCGACCTGCGGGAGGACCTCCTCGAAGTACGAGCGCCTCGGCTGCACGGCCATGCCGCCGTTGACCAGCGAGCCGCCGCCGACGCCGCGCCCCACGTAGACGGACATCTGGTCGTAGTTGACCCGGTCCAGCACGCCGGCGTACGAGTCGATGTCGCGGTTGACCACGTCGAGCCAGAGGAACGAGCCGAGCGGGGCCTCGGTGCGGGTCTTGAACCAGCTGGAGCGCTTGTCGGGGCTGAGCATCCCGCTGAAGACCTTGCCGTCCGGGCCGGGCTGGTTCCACAGCTGGCCCATCTCCAGCATCAGCGTCGGGACGCCGGCCTCGCCCAGGCGCAGCGCGGAGACCGACGCGCCGTAGCCGGTGCCGATCACCACGGCCGGCACGAACGTGGTGTCGGGGCCGGCGGCGGCCGCGTGGGCGCTCCGGGCGGTCGCGATCGTGGTCGTACCGGCGAGGGCGGCGGCGCTCAGCGCGGCCATGCCAAGGAGGCGGCGACGGGACAGGCTCTGGTTCTCGGGCACGCTCTCTGTACCTGACCTTCCGACCCGACCGGGTCGTCGTGAGGGTGATGGGATTTCCGTACGGGGGTTCGGCCGCTCTCGCGCACCGCGACGCCCGGCCCGCGCACGAGCGAGCCGCTGCGGAGGGGTTCGGTGGGCCGGTCCGCGCCGGCCGGGCTACCAGGCCACCGGGAGCCGGTGGACGCCGTAGACCTGCATGTCGTGGCGCAGTCCGACCTCCTCGGCCGGCACGGCCAGGCGCAGCTCGGGAAAGCGCCGCAGCAGTGCGGTCAGGCCGCAGCGCAGCACGATCCGGGCCAGCTGCCGGCCCAGGCACCGGTGGATGCCGTGACCGAAGGCCAGGTGGTCGGCCGTCGGCCGGGTGACGTCCAGGTTCTCGGGGTCGGCGTACTGCCGCGGGTCGCGGTTGGCGGCGGCCAGCGAGACCATGACCACCTCGCCCGCCCTGATCAGCCGGCCCTCGATCTCGACGTCCTCCAGCGCGGCGCGCGTCGGGCCGTGGTGCACGATGCTCAGGTAGCGCAGCAGCTCCTCCACCGCGCCGTCCGTCAGCGACGGGTCGGCGCGCAGCGCGGCCAGCTGCCCGGGGTGGTCGAGCAGGGCGAAGACGCCCAGGCCGATCTGGTTCGCGGTGGTCTCGTGCCCGGCGACCAGCAGCAGGAAGGCGATCGAGGTGAGCTCCTCGTCGGTGAGGTTGCCCTCCCCGGTGACCAGGCCGCTCAGCAGGTCGTCCCCGGGCTCGGCCCGCTTCGCCAGGACCAGGCCGTGCAGGTAGGAGCCGAGGCCGGCGAAGGCCGTCATGACGTCCGCGGCGGACGCGCCGAAGCTGCTCCAGACCTCGGTGTCCCGCCGGAACTCCGCGCGGTCCGCGTGGGGCACGCCGAGCAGTTCGGTGATCACCATGGCGGGGACCGGCAGCGCGAAGTGCTCGACGAGGTCGGCCGGGGAGCCGATCCGTTCCATCGCGTCGAGCCGCTCCTCGACGATCCGCTCGACCGACTCGGTGAGCAGGCGCATCCGGTGGGCGGTGAACTCGCCCTGGAGCAGCGTGCGGTAGCGCCGGTGCTCGGGGGCGACGGGCCGCAGGGACGTCCCGGGCGCCGCCGCCGGCTCCTCCAGCACCGCGGAACGGGGAACCGGCGGGTGACGCAGTTCGCCCCGGGCACTGAATCGGGGGTCGGACAGCACCGCCCGCGCGGCGGAATAGCCGGTCACCAGCCAGCCGAAGTGGCCGTCCCCGAGAGCCGTCCGGGATATCGGTGCCGATTTCCGCAGTTCCCGGATCTCGGCCGGCGGATTGAAGAATCCCTCGCGGACCGTGGTGAAATTCGCGAGCTGTACCGCGGTCATGATTCGCCTTCCAGGAGTTCCCGCAAAATCCTGCACGGGCTACAGGGGCCGCCTCCCCCGAAGCGCAATGCGCCGTGTCGGTCGCGAAAATGACACTACGAAGCCAAAACGAACACTGTCAACGAAACCCAATACCCGCGGCACTAACCCTGTGGGGGCGGGGCAGGGGTTCGGTCGGCCCGGGTCCGGCCGGAACTTCGGTTCGGTTCGGTTCGGTCGGCCCACCGCTGCGCGCGGGCGGGCTTCGGTACGGTCGGCCCGCCGCGTACGCACGGTCGGCCCCGGTTCGGTCGGCCCGCCGGTGCACACGGGCCTGCTTCGGTACGGCCGGCGCCGGACCGTGCTCGACGCGTTCCGGTTCGGTCGAGCGCGGTCCGGGGGGGGGGGGGGGGGGGCGGGGGGGGGGGGGGGTGGGTGAGGGGGGTCGGCTTCGTCTGTGAAAAAGAGGATCCGACCAAAAG
>NZ_JBVILX010000009.1:133243-290902 GCF_055580145.1 Kitasatospora sp. NPDC032121
CGGTATGCCCAGAACCCCCCTCCCCTCACGACCCGTCCCCCCCCCCCCCTCCCCCCCCCCCCCCCCCCCGCCCCCCCCCTCCCCCCCCCCCCCCCCCCCCCCCCCCCCCGGCCCCGGGCGGCCCGGGGCCGCGCCGGCTCAGTCGAGCGGTTCCGCCTCGCTCGGCAACAGATGTGCCACGCCGACGAGTTCGGCCCGCCCCCCGACGTCCAGCTTGCGGTAGGCCTGGGTGAGGTGCTTCTCGACCGCCCGCGTGCTCACCTCCAGCCTGGTGGCGATCTCCTTGTTGGACACCCCCTGCGCGGCGAGCGCGGCGACCCTCCGCTCGGCCCGGGTCAGCGCGGCCGGCCCCAGGGACTGGGCCAGCTCCAGCAGTTCACGTGCGGCCCGGTCCGCCAGCCGGGAAGCTCCGCAGGCCAGCGCCTGTTCCCGGCCCCGGCGCAGGTGCGCCTCGGCCTCCGCGTGTCCCTGGGCCCGCAGCCGCCGGCCGAGCAGCACGGAGGTCCTGGCCCGCTCCATGCCGTTGACCGCCCCCTCCAGGGTGGCCAGCGAGGCGCGCAGCAGGGCGATGCCGCCCTCGCCCCCGGTCAGTTCGCCCTTGACCCGCTGGGCGCGTCCGATCGGCCCGGGCGCACCCCAGGCCAGCGCCCGCGCCAGTTCCTCGTCGACGAGGTCGTGGGCCCGCGCGCCCTGGCCCGTCTTCAGGTGCAGGTCCGCGGCCCAGGTCCGCCAGGGGACGACCGCGGGGTTGCGCCAGTCGGCCCGTTCGACCGAGCGCCCCCAGTCCAGCACGTACTCCAGCGCGGTCGGCAGGTCGCCGCGGGCCACCGCGCCCGAGGCCCGCACCAGTTGCAGCATCGAGGGGCTGTGGCCGTGGTCGACGCTCTCGCCGTAGGAGGCCAGCAGACGGTCCGCCAGCTCGCCGTCGCCGGTCTCGACGGCGGCCCGGACCACGGCGGCCATCGACTGGATCGGTGCCCAGCGTGCCGCCCCCAGGTCCAGCACCTCGCGGGCCTGCGCCCGGGCCCGCGCGAACAGGCCCCGGGCCAGCAGCAGCTGCGTGAGTTCGAGGCCGATCAGCGCCCGCGGCACCGGAGCCCGCTCGTGGCGGGCCGCCTCCCCGGCGGCCTCCAGCCAGGGGCCGAGGATCTCGATCGACTCCGCCGCGACCAGCGTGTCGGTCAACAGCGGCAGGGCGGTGTGCACATGGGCCGGCGAGGCCGGCTCGTAGCCCAGGATCCGGTTCGCCAGCGGCGCGACCTCCGCCGCCGAGGACCGCTGCGCCACGGTGGCACCGTGCAGCAGGACGGTGACCAGCTCGCGCTCGGCCGCGGTCTGCAGCGGTGGCGTGGGACCGAGGGCGCGCAGCCGCTCGACGGACCCGGCGAGCAGCCCGGGGCCGGCCACCGTCGCGTGCCGCAGCCGTGTCTCGGCCCACAGCGCCGGTTCGGGGTCGGCGCCGGCGCGCGGCCGGTCCCCGGCCAGCTCCTCGGCCGCCGTCGCGACCAGTTCGAGGCTGGACGGCGGGCTGCCGCCGAGCAGCGCGGGAGGGATCCACCGCACCGCCAGGGCCCGCTGCTCGGCCGACGGGAGCAGCAGCAGCGCCTGGACGACGTGGCGCATGGCGGCCGCGGGGTCGAAGGCGCGCTCGATGGCGGCCAGGTCCAGCAGCAGGGCCGCCCGCTCCGGGCCGGTCGGCGGGCCGTCCAGCAGCACGCGCCGCAGGTACCGCGCGGCGTCCTGCGGCGCGGCGCGACGCACCGCCGCCGTCGCGGCGGAGCGCAGGACCTCGGTCGCCCAGTCGTCCTGGCACGAGGTCGTGGCCAGCAGTTGCGCCGCCGCCTGCTCGGCCGGGTAGCCGCCGTCGTGGAGCAGGACGGCGGCGCGACGGCGGCCGTGCTCCTGCTCCACCGGCGTCATCGACTCCTCGACCGTGTCGCGTACGCACCGGTGGACGAAGCGCACCGCCGGGCCGCCGGTCAGCAGTCCGAGGCGGCGCAGTACCCGGACCGCTTCGGACCGGCCGGTCTCGTCGAGCCCCGCCAGCCGCCCCACCAGCTCCGGGTCCGCGTCCTCGCCGAGCACGGCGAGCGCCTTCGCCAGGGACCTGACGGGTGCGGGCTGGGATCCCAGCGCGACGAGCAGCCGCTCGCGCACGGCCGACAGCCGCAGTCCGGCCACCGTCCCGGCCGGGTCGGCGGACGCCCCGCCCGCCTTGACCAGTTCGGCCAGCATCGCGGTCACGAGCATCGGGTTGCCGGCGCAGGCCTCGTGGCAGGCCGCCGCCAGGGCGGGGTCCGCGGGCCCGTCGAGCCGCGCGGCCACCAGCGCCGCCGTGCCCGCCGGGGAGAGCGGCTCCAGCCGCAGCACCCGCGAGGCGCGGTCGGACATCCCGTGGATCCACGGCTCCTCCGCCCGCGGATCCCCCTCCCGGACGGCGACGACGAGCGCGATGCGCAGGTTCGCCAGCCGCTGCGTCAGCCGGCCGAGCCACCGCAGCGAGGCGGCGTCCGCCCACTGGAGGTCGTCCACCAGGATGAGCAGCGGCTCGCGGGCGCTGAAATCGGCGACCGAACACAGGAGTTCCTCGAAGAGCCGGGCGCCGTGGGACGGATCGAGGGCCGCCCCGGGCAGCAGCGGCTCCAGCAGCTGGTCCACCACCCCGAGGTCCAGGTCCCGTTCCAGCAGGGCCCCGCTGGCGCTGAGCACCCGCAGTCCGCGCTGCCGCGCGAGCGGGGGCAGCGCCCGCAGCAGAGCGGTCCGGCCGGTCCCGATCCCCCCGGTGACGACGAGCAGCGAGCCACGGCTCCCCGTGGCCGCCTCCATCGCCGCGGTGAGTGCGTCGAACTCACGCCGCCGGCCGAGCAGGCGCGCCATTTTCGTTCCTTTCGTCGCGCCCCAGCGCCTGGGCCAGCTCCGGACGCCCGGAGATGCCCAACTTGCGGTACGCCTTGGTCAGATGCAGCTCGACGGTGCGCAGGGTCACCGAGAGTTCGGCCGCGATGGTGCGGTTGGCCAGGCCTTCGGCGGCGAGCGCGGCGACGCGCCGCTCGGCGGAGGTCAGGCCGTGTGGGGCCGGCCCGTACGCCGGGCCCGCCGGCGGTCGCGCTCTGCCTGCCGGCGGTGGCTCCGCGGCCCCGGGCGCGGGTGCCGGTCCGGCAGCCGGAGCCGCCCGGCGCCGCGGGCCGGCGCCCGGGGCGATCCCGATCCTCAGCAGCCGGTCGACGGCCCCCGGTCCTGACACCGCCGCCGTGCCCACCGCGACCAGCGCCTGCCGGTACTGCCAGCTCGCGGGTTCACCCGCGCCGAGTCGCCCGGCACCGGAATCAGGACCGGGCAGCAGGACGGGCACCGCCGGCCCCGGCTCCCGCTCGGCGGCTCCCGCGGCGAGCAGGGCCCGCGCGAGCGCGCGCGGCGCGCCCCAGACCAACGCGAGGCGGCGCTCCTCGGCGACCAGTTCGGCGGCCCCGGCGTCGTCCCCGGCCAGCGCGTGGGCCTGTGCGGCCGCCGAACGCCAGGGCAGCAGGCCGGGGTTGGCCACCTGTCGGGCGAGCAGCAGCCGTCCGCACTCGCGCAGGTCGCCCAGCGCCCCGGCGGCGTCGCCGCGAGCCAGCCGCACCCGGCCACGGGCGTAGGCCAGGTAGGCCCGGGCCATGCTGCCCTCGGCCTCCTCCGGCCGCGCCACCGCGGCGGAGCGCTCCGCCCCGGCCAGGTCGCCCCGCTCCAGGCACACCATCGTCTTCAGGGCGACCAGTCCCGGGGCCATCAGCGGATGCCAGCCCCGCACCGGCAGTTCCTCCTCGGCCCGCTCCAACTGGACCGCGGCCTCCTCGGCGTGTCCCTCGCCCAGCAGCGCCAGTGCCTTGATCAGCAGTGCCAGGGCGGCGACGGCGCGGGCGTTGGCGCGGTGCGCGCGTACCAGGACGGCGTCCAGGCCCAGGTGCGCCTCGGCCACGTCCTCGGTGAGGACGAGCGCGTGGCAGGCCGCCACCTGCGCGGTCAGCGACGTCCCGTCCAGGGCCGCGGGCGAGAGTGCGACGCGGGCGCACTCCCGGGTCCGGGCGATGTCCTGCCCGCGCAGGGCCGCCCGCCAGGCGGCGGCCCCCGCCTCGGCGGGTTCGACGGGCCGCCGGGGAAGGGCCGCCACCGCCGGCCGGTGCGGCTCCTGCACCGCCCCGTCCTGGCCGTGCTTGGCGAGCCAGTACAGCGCCCGGAGCGCGGCGCGGTCCCGCTCGCCGAGCTCCGGGCGGTCGCACAGACCGGCGATGAGCGGCACCGCCGAGGTGAAGTCGCCCCGCGCCACCAGCAGGTCGGCGGCGCGCACCCAGGCGGACCCGGCGCTCGCCCCCGCCGGGGCGAGCAGTGCCTGGCGCAGGAAGCGGTCACTGCCCTCCGGCGAACCGGGGAGCGCCAGCACGCTCAGCTCGGTGAGGATCTCCACCCGCGGCCGGGCGCCCACCGGTTCGCGCAGCGCGCGCTGCAGCAGCCGCATCGAGGCCGCCGCGTCGCCGAGGACCCGCAGGCGCTCCGCCTCCCGGCGCAGCACCGCGACCGCCCAGGGCGCACCGATCCCCCTGGCCCCGAGC
This sequence comes from Kitasatospora sp. NPDC032121, assembly GCF_055580145.1. Lineage (NCBI taxonomy): Bacteria > Bacillati > Actinomycetota > Actinomycetes > Kitasatosporales > Streptomycetaceae > Kitasatospora > Kitasatospora sp. NPDC032121. The sequence goes on from NZ_JBVILX010000009.1 coordinate 137,830, forward strand.
AGCATCCTGACCACCGCGCCGTCGGGGAGCCCCGCCCGGTTCGCCCACTCGGCCGCGCGGGCGAACAGTTCCTCGCGCCGCTCTGCGCCGAGGCCCGCCAGGGCGGCCTCCGCGGCCCGCGCGGCCCGGAACGCCGGCCGCTCCCCCGGCGTCAACAGGCCTGTCCCGGAAAGGAGTTCCAGGGCCTGCGCCGCACCCACCGCCCGCGGCGGGGCCAGTGCGGCGATCATGTCCAAGGAGCCGTCCGGCCCGCACGCCGCGACCACCCGCAGCACGTCCAGCAGTACCGGGGGCAGGACGGCCAGGGTGCGGACGGCCCGTTCCCGGACCGCTTCCGCCGCGCACGCGCGCATCCTCGCCGCCCGTTCGGGCGCCTCCGGCCGGCCGGGTCGGGCGAGGTCGTCGGCCACCGCGCGCAGCACGCCGGGGTTGCCGTCCACCGCGATCGCCGCGGCCACGGCGAACTCCGGCTCGACCGGCTCCCCGAGGGCTTCGGCCAGCACCTCGCCCACCCCGGCCGCGGACAGCGGGGCGAGGTGGAGGGTGTGGTCGGCGACGGCGTCCGGATCGGCCAGGGGACACAGCTCGATCCGCTCGCCGAGCGCCGGAGGCAGGGCGTCGCTGCGCGAGGTCAGCAGCAGCAGCGGGGCGTCGGCCAGACGGCGTGCCAGCGCCTGGAGGAAGCGCAGCGACTCCTGGTCGGCCCACTGGACGTCGTCGACCACGACCAGCAGCGGCTGGGTGCGGGCCGCCGCGAGGAAGGCCCGGCACAGCCGCCCTGACAGGGTGGCACCCTCCGCCGTGTCGTGGCCCAGCAGTTCCCGTGCCAGCGGCGAGGCCCGCGGCGCGATCGCCGCGTGCAGCCGGGCCGCCACCGTGTGGCGGACCCCCGTCTCCTCCCAGGACGCCTGTGCGCAGGCGACCCGCACCCCGGCCCCGGCGGCGAACTCCTCGGCCCGGCGCAGCAGCGCACTGCGTCCGGCACCGGGTTCGCCCCGCACCTCGACCAGTGCCGAACGGCCTGACCGCAGCCCGGCGAGCAGGTCGCGCAGCAGCCGCTCCTCCCGGTCCCGCTCGACGAGGCGCCCACCCGGCCGGCCCGCATCGGCCGGCATCCGGTGCGCCGCTTCCTCGGTCTTCCCCTTGGCCACTGCCACTGCCAGCCCCTAGCGACTCGGTACGCGGATGTTCCCCGTTTCACTCCTCGGGCTCCGTCTCGGGGCAGCGCCGTCGGACCCGAGCGCCGGTACCAGGTCCGTACGTCCCCGGACGTCGAGCTTCCGGTAGACGTTGGTCAGGTGCATCTCCACCGTCCGGGAGGTGATGAACAGCGTCTCGGCGATCTCCCGGTTGCTGACCCCCGTCCCGGCGAGGGTGGCGATCCGGCGCTCGCTGCGGGTGAGGGAGTCGAGCGGCGAGGCGGCGATCTGCGGCATCCGGCCGCCCGCGGCGGCGAGCAGCCGGCGCGCGGCGGCGCTGAGCAGGTGGTAGCCGCACCGGGTGGCCGTCTCGATCACCTGCCGCAGGTGCCGGCGCGCGCCCGGCAGGTCGCCGCGCAGCAGCAGCTCCCGGCCGAGCCGGTAACGCGCCTCGGCCTGGGCGAGCCGGGCCGGGGAGTGCGCGAGCACCTCCACCGCCTCGGCGAGCAGGTCGGTGCGCGCCGCGCCCCCCTCGGCGATCGCCCCCGCGGCCACCAGGCCGAGCCCGCGGGCGCGCGCGGTGTCCCAGCCGGCCACCGCCTCCTGGGCCTGCGCCACGATGCCGGCCGCCGCCGCGGCACGGCCCTGGCCGGCCAACGTGGTGGCGGCGGCCAGCCACCACGGCGCCAGCAGCGGATTGGCCACCCCGGCTTCCGCCAGGCTCCGGCCGCACCGCAGCCACAGCTCCACCGCACCGTCGAGGTCGCCGATCGCGCGCCGGAGCCTGCCCCTGACGTACAGGTAGTGGTGCCACTCCCAGATCTGCCGTTCCAGGCCGACGGGGCTGATCCGGTCGAGCACGGTGGTGGCCTTGCCCACCTCGCCCCGCGAGAGCAGCACGCTGCCCAGCACGACGGCGGGCATCGCCCAGGTCGCGGCCCGGCCGTCCTGCGACCCGAGGGCGACGGCCGCGCGGGCGTCGGCGTGCGCCCCGGCGAGATCGCCGACGCTGTGCAGGATGTCGGAACGCTGGGCCAGTGCGGACAGGCGCATCCAGGGCTCGTACGTGACGATGCCGTCGGACAGCGGCCGGGTCAGCCCCGCGAGGGCCTCGTCGACCTCGTCCGCCAGGCCGAGGACCATCGAGGAGGCGAGCACCTCCCATCCGGCGGGCGTGGTCTCCTCCACCCGCATCGCCTGCCGGGCCAGCGCCGCGGCCTGCCGGGCCGAGCGGCCGTCCAGCGCGGCGAACACGCTCATGCCGGAGAGCAGTTGGCGCTCGGCCGGGCTGTCGCCCCGGGGCACCGGCCAGCGCCTGACCAGCGTGCCGACCTGTGCCATGGTCGACTTCCCGTTCACAGCGGCCAGCAGCAGGGCGGACTCCAGCGAGGTGCACAGCTCCCGGTCGGCCGGGGCCGGGTCCCCGCCCAGCTGCCGCCGCAGGTCGGCGAGCGTCTCACCGAGCACCCGGACCGCGTGGGGGAGGTCGCGTGAACCGAGGGCGGCCTGCCCGTACTCGATGGCGATCGACGCCCGTTCCCGCACGGCGTCGCTCTCCCGCAGGGCCTGCCGCAGCTGCTCCCGGGCGACGGTCGGTGCCACCCGGGCCGAGGCCCTGGCCAGTTCGATCCGCACGTTCCTGCGCTCGGCCCCGCTGAGCTCGGCGTCCAGTGCCCGGCACAGGTACTGCGCCGCCGCCCGCGCGGTCGCCCCGTCGGGCGCCTGGACAGCCGCCTCGCGCAGCACGGTGAGCATCCACGGCTCCGTCAGCTCGGGCAACAGGGCCAGCTGGTCCGCCACTTCGGTCACCGGGCACCCGGCGTCGTTGAGCACCCGGGCCGCCCGCAGTCGCAGCCGCTCCAGCTCAGGGGCCGGCAGGTCGGCCAGCACCGCCGCCCGCACCGCCTCCGCCATCGGTGCCCCGGCGCCGGAACCGATCAGCTCGACGCGTCGTAACTCCTCCAGCGCCAGGGGCAGTCGGGTGCCGCCGACCCCGCAGAGCGCCCCGAGCAGCTCGGGGTCGGCGCGGCCGAGGACGGCCACCGCCGAGGCCACCTGGCGCACCTGGTACGGCGCGCCGGCCAGCGCCGTACGGACCGATTCGGCGTCGACCGCCTCGCCCAGCGTCCGCAGGCGGTGCAGCCCGCCCCCGTCGGGCCGCACCGAGGCCGCGCCGAGCCTGGTGAGCAGCCGCCCCAGGAGCAGCGGGTTCCCCCCGGAGAGCGACCGGCAGCGCCGCACGAACCGCCCGTCCGGCGGGCCGCCCAGGGCGCGGGCCACCGCCTGACCGGTCTCGGCCTCGGTCAGGGGCCCGAGCTCCATGACGGAGCAGCGGCCCTGGGCCAGGATCTCGGTGAGCATCGTCGTGCCCGGGCCCTCGCACGCGGTGCGCTGGGACAGCAGCACCAGCAGCGGGCGCGAGGCCGCGCGGCGCAACAGGAAGTGCACGCACCGCAGCGACTCATCGTCGCACCACTGCGCGTCGTCCAGGACGAGCGCCAGCGGGCCGGCGGCCAGCAGGTCCACCGCGTGCGCGTAGACCTCGCGCTGGGCGACGAAGGCCGCCGTCGAGGTTCCGGTCCGGGTGAATTCCGGCTCCACGCCGAATAGTTCGCGAACGGACCGGTAACCGTGCCCGTCTTCCTCCCCCTTGATCCCCGGTGCCCGGCCCGTCGAGCGGCGCACCGTCATGCCACCGGCCGACACCCGCCGGGCCACCGCGTCCAGCAGCCCGGTGCGCCCGATACCGGCGGGTCCGCGGACCAGGACCGCCCGTGCTGCGCCCCCGCGCACCTGGTCCGCCAGTTCGAGCAGCCGCGCCAGTTCACCGGCCCGATCGATCCCGCGTTCCCCGGTTCCCCGCCCCATGGCGCTGTGCACGCCCATGACGTCTCCCATCCCCGAAACCCTGCATCCCCGCCCCCGAGTGATAGACGTGATTCGGTCGGCTGCGGCTCACCGGTGGAGCCGGCCATGTCCGATCAGAGCCGATAATAACCTTAGTAAGGCTGTTAACCCTTACCTGCGGTGATGAACAATCAACTTTGCGCTAGCGCGTCCGGAGCCCGCCCGTCCCCCGCAGCCGGGCTCCGGCCAGGCCCGATACCCGGGCGGCGACCGCACCGGATCCGGCGACGTGAACCGCACCACACACGTCCTGCCGGCCACGGAATCCGGCCCGGAGCCACACCGACCGACCATTCCCGGGCGAATCCTCGGCGCCGCGCCACACGCCGAACACACCCGCGCGGCCGAACGCGCTTTCAGCCGAGGTACTCCCTGAGCACGGACCGGTCCCGCCATGCCTCCTGCAAGAGCGTCCCCAGGACCTTGAGGGCATCGGCGTCCTCGCCGAAGGCGCAGAACATGCCGGCCTCGGAGTCGAACTCGAGGCCGCCGTCGAGTCGGCCGGCCGGTTGCGGAGCGCGGGCCGACAGGGCCGACCTGGCCACGTCCTCCCAGCCGTAGCCGTTGCTGTGCTGCCCGCACTCGGCGAACACGTCCTCGGCGGCGACCAGGTCGCTGTCACCCAGAATCAGGCAGAACGTGCCCGGCTTGTGGTCGAACTCGAAGAACAGCAACGGGGAGAAGGATTCGCGATCGATCATGCGTCGACCGTACGAAGTCCCACCGACAGACCCGGCCCCTACGAGCGGTGCCTTGAACCGCCCTTCCCCGCCGACGGCGGACCACCCTGGTGGGGCAGGTGACGGGAGGGGACGGGGCGTGCGGGAGGTCGGAGATGGTCACAGCGGCGCGTCCGGGGTGCCGGTGCCGGCGGGGTCGGTGGGCAGGGACGAGATGTCGATCGCGAGGTAGCCCGACGGGGTGCCCGCGATGAGCAGCCCGTGGCCCACCGCCAGTGCCTCGACTCCGTCCGCCAGGGACAGCGTCTGCCCGGTCCGGGTGTTCGGGTCCCAGATCCGCACCGTCTTGTCGATGCTGCAGCTGGCCACCCGCGCCGTGCCGTCGGGCGCGTCGAACGCCACCACCGCGCTCACCCAGTGGTCGTGGCAGGTGAGGGGTGCGCCTTCCAGGGCGCCGGTGGCCGGGTTCCAGACCCGCACCGTCCCGTCACCGCCGCCGACGGCCAGGCGCGCAGTGCCGTCGGCCGCGGCGAACACCGCCGCTTTCCGCGCCCCGCTGGTGCTCCCGGTGAGCGGGCCGCGCTCCTGGGCGCAGGTGACCGGGTTCCAGATCCGCACGTTCCCGTCGCCGTCGTCGACGGCCAGGCGCGGCGTGCCGTCGGCCGGGGTGACCACCATCAGCGAATCCACCCCCCTGCCGTTCCCGGTGAGGGGCACGCCCTCCTGGGCGCGGGTGGCGGGGTTCCAGATCCGCACCGTCCCGTCGCCGTCGCCGGCGGCCAGGCGCGGCGTGCCGTCGGGCGCGGTGAACACCGCCATCGCACGCAGCCAGCCGGTGTGGCCGGTGAGGGGCGCGCCTTCCTGCCTACCGGTCGTCAGGTTCCAGAACCGCACCGTCTTGTCGTGGCTGCCGGTGGCCAAACGCGGGGTACCGTCGGGCGCGGTGAACACCGCCACCGCCATCACTCCGTAGATGCCGTCGTCGACGGGTTCGCCGTCCTGGGGGCGGGCGGCCGGGTTCCAGATCCGCACCGAGTGGTCCTCGCCGCCGGTGGCCAGGCGCGGAGTGCCGTCGGCCGCGGTGAACCGGACCACCGCGCTCACCCAGTGGTCGTCGCTGGTGACGGGTACGGCTTCCAGGGCGCCGGTGGCCGGGTTCCAGACCCGCACCGCCCCGTCGTAGCTGCCGGTGGCCACGCGCGGCGTGCCGTCGGCCGCGGTGAGCACCGTCATCGCCGCCACTCCGAAGCTGTGGCCGGTGAGGGTGTCGCCCTCCTGGGCGCCGGTGGCGGGGTTCCAGATCCGCACCGTCCCGTCGCCGCCGCTCGTGGCCACGCGCGCGGTGCCGTCGGCCGCGGTGAACGCCACCACGGCGAGCACGACGCCGGTGTGGCCGGTGAGGGTTCGGCCGTCCTGGGTGCCGGTGGCGGGGTTCCAGATCCGCACCGTCTTGTCGTCGCTGCCCGTGGCCAGCCGCACGGTGCCGTCGGGCGCGGTGAACACCGCCACCGCGTTCACCTCGTCGGTGTGGCCGGTGAGGGTTCGGCCCTCCTGGGCGCGGGTCGCCGGGTCCCAGATCCGCACCGTCCGGTCCGCGCCGCCCGAGGCCAGCCGCGCGGTGCCGTCCGGCGCGGTGAACACCGCCACCGAGGTCACCTCGTCGGTGTGGCCGGTGAGGGGTACTCCGTCCTGGGTTCCGATGGTCGGGTCCCAGATCCGCACCGCCCCGTCGTCGCCGCCCGAGGCCAGCCGCACGGTGCCGTCGTGCGCGGTGAACGCGGCCACCGCACGCACCTTGTCGGTGTGGCCGGTGAGGGAGGGGCCGTCCTGGGCGCGGGTCGCCGGGTCCCAGATCCGCACCGTCCGGTCCGCGCCGGCCGAGGCCAGCCGCGGAGTGCCGTCGGGCGCGGTGAACACCGCCACCGAGGTCACCTTGTCGGTGTGGCCGGTGAGTTGCAGGTGGAGTTGACGTTGCCGGACTTCGCCGACGGTCAGTTCCGGAGGCCATCCGCGCGGGTTGCGGAGAGGTGCTTCGGGCGGGGGCGGGGCGCCTTGGATGTAGCTGGTGCCGAGCCGGCGCCACCAACGCCGCCAGCCGGCCGTACTGCCCGCCGACTGCTCGGTGGCGGCGGTGTCGCGGGCGTGGTGCTGGAGCAGGACGGTTCCGGCGATGGCCGGGGGCAGTTCGTGGGAGGGCAGGCCGTGGTCGAAGGCCGCGGCGGTGATGCTGGTGAGGTCGAGGGCGTCCAGGACCTCGGTGTGGCCGGCGAGGGTGTGGAGTGCCCCGGCGGCGTGGCCCAGGCGGGCGTGGGCGGCGAGGTGGTGGTGGATGTAAGGGCTGACGACCGCGGCCGGCGGGGCGGTGGCGTCCTCCTGCGCGCCCAGGCTCTGCCGGCCGTGCCGGGCGAGGGCGGCGGTGAGGAGGGCATGGCCACGAGCCGTGTCCGGGGCCGCGGTGAAGTGTTCGGTGAAGGTGCGGTGGGCGAGGCGGTAGACGCTCCGCTCGTGTTCGTGGTCGAGGGTGAGGTACGGAGCGGCGTCCCGCAGCAGCTCGGGGATGCCGGCGCCGGTGTCGGTACGGCTGTCGAGGGCGTCGGCGGCGAGGGCGTCGGCGGCAAGGGCGTCGGCGGCAAGGGCCCAGATGCCGTCCTGGGCGGGCAGGCCGCGGCCCTGGGCGAGACCGAGGGCGCGCAGGAGCGGGGCGTAGTCCGGGTTGGTGCGATGGAGCCGCTGGAGGGCGCGGGTGAACAGGTGGCGGTGGGTGCGGCCGATCAGGGGGGTGGGGTCGGTGAGGAGGCCCGGGTCGTTGAGGAGTTCGTGGGCGGCAAGGCGGACGTAGAGGAACTGCTGTGGTTCGGCGCCGTGTTGCCGGTGGTCGGTGACGAGCCGGTGGACGACGTCCTCGATGGTCGTGTCGTCGGCGTCGAGAGCGCCGCGCTGTCTGGCGGCGGCGAGCTTGGCGCGCAGGTATCCGGCGAGGGCCTTCGGGTCCTGCTTCACCTCGACGTGTTCGACGTCGGCCCACGGTTCGACGTCGGCCCACGGTCCGGCCTCGCGACGGGTCGGCCGGGGGCGGTCCGACCGGGGGCGGAGCGCGTCGAGGATGTCGGTGTCGGTGGGGGCGGGCTGGTCGGGGCCTTCCTGGGTGGAGCCGCGGGTGCCGATGACGACCCGGACGGCGGGCAGGGCGGCGAGGGGGCGCAGGAGGAGGCCGGCGATGAGCAGCGGCTGCTCGGCTTCGTCGAGGGCGTCGAACAGCAGCGTCAGCCGGGTCGGCCGGGCGCGCAGCCGGGCGACGAGTCGGGCGGCGAGGACGGCGGGTGGCCGGCCGTCGTCGGCCTGCCGGGCGAGGTCGGGCAGGCCGGCGGCTTCGGCGAGGAGCCGGACGGCGCGGGCGAGGCTGAGGCCGGAGAGGTGGGCGACGAGGTCGAACGGGTCGTCCGGGCACGGCACTTCGGCGGGCAGCGCGGTCAGGTGGCCGTGGCGGACGAGGACGTCGCGCAGCCGGGTACGGGTGTGCAGCAGGACGTGGCCGAGGAGGGCCGACTTGCCGGAGCCGGCGGGGCCGGTGACGACGAGGGCGCCACGGGTCGCGGTGGCCAACCAGCGCAGGATGTGGTCGCGTTCCTCGGTGCGGCCGTGGAAGTACCAGGCGAGTTCGCCGAGTTCGGCACCGGACGCCTTGGGGAGGAAGTGGCGCTGCTCGTCGGTGGGCAACCGGTCGATGACGGCCTGGAGTTCGGCGAGCTGGTCCAGCGGCGCGGACACGGAGGTGGCGGCATCGGGGGTGAGCCGCACGAGCCGGTCGCCGGGCACGGCCCGGTCGCCGCGGTAGCCGCCGCGGAGTTCGCGGTTGAGTTCGACGCCCAGTTCGGCGAGGCCGATGTCGGGCTTCCCGCGGAAGGTGACGGTCAGGACGCGGCGGAGGGCGCCGGTGAAGGCGCCGAGTTCGGTGTAGCCCTCGGCCGCGGTGGACAGCAGCAGGTAGCGGCCGGCGTCGCGGTACTTCCTGTCGAGGAGGATCCGGTGCACCTCCTGGGCGAAGTCCCGGGAGAAGCAGGCGTCGATGACGACGATCGCCCAACTGTCCTCGTTGTCGGGGTGGATCTGGCGGCTGCCGATGGCGCGGGCGACCTCCTCCGGGGAGATCCCGTCGTCGATGGGAGCCGGGGTGCGGTGGTGGGCGAGGTGTTCGGCGCTGCCGTGGCCGACCCAGTAGAGCACCGTGTTGCCGCCGCGGGAGGCGGCGGGCCGCTTCCACTCGCCGAGCCGGTCCTCGACGGCCTGCCGGTCCCGTTCGTCCTCGGGGGTGGTCCAGCTGTTGACGCGCGGACCGTAGGGGGCGAGCAGGTCGGCGATCACGCGGACGTGGGCCTCGGTGTCCAGGGCGGGGTGCTGCCGGTAGGCGGTGAAGTTCACCGGGAACAGCTCGATCCCGCCGCCCTCGGGAGGCGGTTCGGTCGGGTTCCGGTCGGTGCCGACGGGTGTGGCCAAGGCGGGATTCCGATTCAGGCGTCGGGCGGGGTCAGGCGTCGGGCGGGGTTTGCGGCTCAGGCGTCGGGCGCGGTCGGGGCGGCGTTTCCGGCTCAGGCGTCGGGCGGGGTTTGCGGCTCAGGCGTCGGGTGGGCTGACGAGGACGAGCTGGGTGATCGGTACGTGGTCCTCGACGTCCAGGGTCACGCGGTACAGGTCGGGCGCGTCCGCGGTGAAGCGGGCGGCGAGGGCGCCGTCCGTGCGGTCGGGGTCGCGGCGGAGGGTGAGGGGGTGGCCGATGCGGCCGGTGGTGGCGCTGCGGACGGTGAGGCTCCCCCTGGCCGGGGTGTCGAGGCCGGTCGCGTGGAGGGTGAGCGGCTGCCCGAACGTCCCGCCGAGCTGCGGGGTCTCCAGGCCCGGCCCGGCGCTGGTACCGGAGAGGCGAGGCCCCTGGGGGCGTTCCAGCGCGATGTTGCGGAGCTGGCGCAGGACGTCGTCGTGGCGCATCAGGGTGCCGTGCTGGCCGAAGACGTAGGTGCGTGCCTCGGTGCCGCCGGCCTGGGCGGACGGCGTGTGGACGGTGCCGTCGCCGCGGGAGTCGCGGCGGGCGGGGATGCCGGTGGCCGGGTCGCGGACGAGTTCGCCGTCCTCGCCGGCGTCGAAGGAGTGGTGCCGTCCGACGGCGACCGCCTGCCCGGCGCGCTGCTGTTCGTCGAGGGTCTGCACGGTGGCCTGCGCCTCGCCGACGATCGCGCGGTGCCCGGGCATCGCGAACGGGTGCTCCCAGCGGCGGGTGTGCTCGTCGAGCGAGCGGGCGGCCAGGTGTTCGTCGCCGCCGAGCCGGGCGACATCGGAGGGGGTGAGGCGGTCGACGTCCAGTCCGCGGTCCAGGCAGCGGTAGTCGGGCAGCAGGTCGTGGACGCCCGGCAGGGTCGCCGCCATCGCCTGCACCTGTCGCAGCAGCCTGGCCGGTTTCGCCCCGGCATGCAGGAGGTTGAGGGTGAGGACGGACTTCACGGAGCCGAGGAACGGGGTCCCGACGGTGACCACCGCCCTGGTGTCGGCCGCGAGTTCGGGGTCCTGCTCCAACGCGGCCCGCACCACCAGCCCGCCCATCGAGTGCGCGGCGAACAGCAGCCGCGGCTGCCGCCCACCGGCGGCCCGCCACTCGGGCCGGGCGGCGACCCGCTCCCGCCAGCCGGTCAGGTGCGCGCGGGCCGCGCGGGCGAGCAACGCCCCGTTGTAGGCGACGGCGAGGCGCCAGTCGTACGGGAACGGCGCCACCGCCTCCGGCGCCAGCGTGACCTCCCGCAGGCTCTTGACCGCCTCGCCGTAGGGGTCCAGGCCCTCCAGGACGGGCAGCCACCACGGCTTCGCCAGCAGCCCGGTCGCCCGAACGCGGGTCAGCGGCGCCCGCCGGAAGGTGTCCGCGTCGGCGGCCCGCTCCGACGCGTCCGCCCGCAGCGCACCGAACAGCCCCTCACCGGCCGACGCACCCGTCAGCATCCCGAGGTCCACACCCCACAGCGGGCGGCCCGTCGCAGCGTCCTCCAGGACGCTGCCCATGATGCCCGGCACCACGACACACGCGTCCGGCGTCCGGTCCTCGAACACCGGCGGCACGCCCGAGTAGGGCACCGCACCGCCGAACCCGCCGTCCCCCAAGCTCCCCATGCCACCCGACGATAGGGGAGCAGGCCCGCCACGCGTGCGGCTTCGTCAAGAACGGCCGCGAGCCGTGGACGACCGCTGCCGGGCGTGCGGAGCCGGTGTAGTGGCTCGTCCCGGTGTCGCAGGCTCCCACAACTGCACCGTGGTTCCGTCCTTCGAAACCGTGTACCAGGCGCCGCCTCCGGCCGCGCGGGCAAGCCCCCGGACGGGGACCGGGTAGGAGAGCCGGCCCGGGGTGGGACCTGTCGTCCGGACCTGTGGCCGGGGTGATCGTCGTCAGTCCGGTTCGGGAAGGTTGACGGCGACGAGTTCGACCTCGAAGCCGTCGGTGTTCTCCAGGTAGGCGGCGTAGCTCTGTTCGCCGCCGGCGTGCGGGTGGCGGTCGGGGAACATCAGGTTCCAGCCGTGCCGCGGCGCCTCGGCGGCCAGTGCCTCCACGGTGTGGTGGTCTTCGACGTGGAACGCCAGATGGTTCAGCCCGGGCCGGCACCGGTCGTGCCGGCCGGCGGTGAGGGCGGGAGACTGCTCGAAGACCAGGTACGTCGCTCCGAGCTTCCAACTGCGGCCGTTGCCCCAGCTCTGGAAGAGCGTGTAGCCCAGGGCCTCCAACAGCCAGCCGAAGGAGACGACGGCCCGCTCCAGGTCCGGCACCCTCCGCCCGCACCCGGCCACCGTCATCGGCCCGAGACGGCCGTCCGGGACGGGCAGGAGGATCTTGCCTGCGAAAGCACCTACCTCTTCGGCGACGCCCAATGCCCGCACTGTGCCGACGTGTTCGACATCGCGGACGAATACGCGTTCGCCAACTGCCCCGGCTCGTGGCGACCCACCGGTCCGCGGTCCACGACGTCCCGGCAGGCCTCCTCCGGTTTCTTCCTCCGATCGCCGGCCCGGTTCTCCCCCACGGCTGTCGTCACAGGCTCAGCAGCAGGTCCCGGACCGCCGCGGGCTGGGACAGGAACGGGTGGTGGCCGGCATCGAGCTCGACGACGAGGCCGGCGCGGCGGGCGAACTCGCGTTGCAGCCGCGGCGGGGTGCCCCGGTCCTGAGCGCAGACGAGGTAGGTGGAGGGCAGTTGCCGCCATGCGGCCGCGCCGACCTGCTGCCCCGTCACCTGGAGACTCTGCCGGGCGAGGTGGTCGGCCGCCTGCGCCTGGACCTCCGGGTCGCAGTCCTGCAGGAAGGTGCCCGCGAGCGACTCCGGGCGGACCCCGAACGTGCCGCTGTCGGGGTCGACGTCGAGGAAGGGGGCGGGGCGGCCGTCGCCGAACTGCGACAGGCTCTGCCCGACCTCGGGCAGGTAGCTGGAGACCAGCAGCAGGTGGCGCACCGACCCGACTCCCGCGGCGGCTTCGGCGGTGACGATACCGCCGTAGCTGTGGGCGACCACGACGGTCGGCTCGTCGCTCGCCCTCAGCATCTCCCGCACCGCGGCGACGTCCTCCGGGAGACCCGGCCCGCCGAGGCCGCCGGGCACGCCCGTCTCGCCGCAGCTGGGCAGCGCCGGGGCCGCACTGGGCACCCCCCGTTCCCGCAGCAGCTCGGCGGTGCGGTGCCACCACCACGACCCGTCCCGAACGCACGCCCCGTGCACGAACACGACTCTCATCGCCACCTCCAGGTCGGCCTCGACAGATCACGTTCACCACCCGGGGCGGCGGATGCCGCACGACGCGCCGGTGGCGACCGGACCCGCTCGCCGCGGCACGTCGGCTTCCTCATCGAGTGCGCTCGGGGCTCCGTTCAGCGGCCCCGGGAACGCGCAAGTTGCGATCACCCACACGGGGCAACAGGCTGAAAGCGGAAGCAGGACGGGTGTCGATCCCCGCCGTGCTCGCCGCACACGGTGCGGGCAGGGGGCACGCGGTGCGGGCCGGGGATGCGACCACGAACGGCTCGTCCCGGATCGGCCCCGCCGTTCGGCACCGAGCCCGGCTCGGCCACTCGGTTACCCGGTTACTCGGTTGCTCGGTTGCTCGACCACTCGCCTACTCGGCCACTCGGTTACCCGGCCACCCGGCCGCTTGCGCCGCGACGACGCCCCCGTACCGGGGCCGGTGCCGCGGTGGACGCGGATGAGGTTTTCCCATGCCCACACCCACACCCTTCACCCTGCGCGGCCTTCGTCGAGGGCGTCTGCCGCATTCCTTCCGGGCGGGCGCGCCGGCCACGGCTCTCCCCGGGGTCGTCACCGAGTACGCCCTGTCCACCCCGGGTAGCTCCCCCTACCCCTGGGACCTGACGGTCGGGCCGGACGGCAACTTGTGGTTCACCGAGTACGACCGGGGGTTGGTCGGACGGATCACCCCGGGTGGGGCCGTCACCGAGTATCCCCTGCCCACCGCGAACGGCGGGCCGACGGGGATCACCGCCGGCCCGGACGGGAACCTGTGGTTCACCGAGTACGACAGCGGCATGATCGGGCGGATCACCCCGGCCGGCGCCGTCACCGAGTACCGCGTCCCCAGCCCGAACAGCTTCCCGTGGGGCATCACGGCCGGGCCGGACGGCAACCTGTGGTTCACGGAGTACAACAAGGGTGTGATCGGGTAGATCGCCCCGGACGGGTCCATCACCGAACACCCGCTGACCGACGCGGGCAGCGGCCCGACGGGCATCACGGCCGGTCCGGACGGCAGCCTGTGGTTCACCGAGTCCACCGGCAACCGGATCGGACGGATCACCACCAGCGGGACCATCACGGAACACCCCGTCCCCACCTCGGACAGCTCCCCGTGGGACATCACGGCCGGGCCGGACGGCAACCTGTGGTTCGTCGAGGGCGCCGGGAATCGGATCGGACGGATCACCCTGGGCGGGGACATCGCCGAGCACCCCGTGCTCACCGCGGGCGGCCAGCCCTCGGGGATCGTGGCGGGGCCGGACGGGAACCTGTGGTTCACCGAGTACCTCAGCGGCAAGATCGGGCGGATCACCCCGGACGGGTCCGTCACCGAATTCCACCTGCCCCCCGCGGACAGCGGGCCGACCGGGATCGTCGTGGGGCCGGACGGCAACCTGTGGTTCAGCGAATACGACAACGGTGTGATCGGGCAGATCACCCCGGGCGGGTCCATCACCGAATACCCCTTGCCCGTACAGAACAGCCATCCGCTCGGGATCGCGGCCGGGCCGGACGGCAACCTGTGGTTCACCGAGTCCACTGGCAGCCGCATCGGACGGATCACTTCGACGGGATCCGTCACCGAGTTCCCGCTGCCCACCCCGGTCAGCCTCCCGTTCGGCATCACGGCCGGGCCCGACGGCAACCTGTGGTTCACCGAGTACTTCGGCGGTGCGGTCGGGCGGATCACCCCGGCCGGGGACATCGCCGAGTTCCGCGTGCCCCGTTCGGATGCCTTCCCGTTCGGCATCACGGCCGGGCCCGACGGCAATCTCTGGTTCACCGAGTACTGGGACGGCACGATCGGGCGCATCACCCCGGCCGGGGACATCGCCGAATTCACCCTGCCCACCGAGGGCGGTCGCCCGCTGGGGATCGTGGCGGGACCGGGCGGAAACCTCTGGTTCACCGACTACTGGAGTGGCACGATCGGGCAGATCACCCCGACGGGATCCGTCACCGAATTCTCCCTGCCGACCCCCGACAGCGGACCGACCGGCATCGCGGCCGCCCCGGACGGAAGCCTGTGGTTCACCGAGTCCAGGGCCGACCGGATCGGGCGGATCACATCGAAGGGGTCCGTCACCGAACACCCACTGCCCAACCCGGGCAGTTCCCCGTACGCCATCGCGTTCGGCTCCGACGGAAACATGTGGTTCACCGAGTCCACGGGCAACCGGATCGGGCGCATCACGTCGACGGGATCCGTCACCGAGTACCCGCTGCCCACCGCGGACGGCCACCCGTACGCCATCGCGTCCGGACCGGACGGGAACCTGTGGTTCGCCGAGTACTTCAGCGGCATGATCGGACAGATCACCTCGGGCGCCGGTCCCGCGCCGGATCCGCTGGAACAGGAGCTCTTCGACCTCGTCAACCGGGCACGGACGCACCCGGAGTTGTACCCCCTTCTCGAACCGGACCCGCAGGGAGAGGCGAAGATGAGCGCCTGCCCCAGCCCCTTCCAGTTCTCCCCGCAGCTCAGGAACACCGCGTACGACCACAGCAGTTACCTGTCCACCGTTCCCAGCGCCCAGGTCCAGCTGGACACGAACATGCATCGGGGGCCCGACGGGAAACTGGTGTGGGACGACGGCGAACCCATGGACCTCGCGGGCTACCACACCTACCGCGGGGAGAACGTCTACTTCCAGCAGGGGCAGCCCGAGCCCGCCCCCAGTCCCGCTCAGGCCGTGGAGTACTGGATGCAGCGGGACTCGACATGGCACTGGGCGCACCGCAACCTCATCCTCAACTGCGCGGCCCTGGAAGCCGGCGTGGGCTACTACCACCAGGCCCGGCCGACGGGCAGCACCGAGTTCCAGCACTACTGGACGCTGGACGTGGGGACGCGCTGAAACGCGCTGATTCGACGCGGCGTCGCCGGGTACGCCACCCCGGTGGCCGTCGGCGTCCCGCTCGCTGCCGGCTCGCAAGACCGGCCGCCCGACGCCGTGGGGCGTCGGGCGGCCGGGACGGTTCGCACGGTTCAGAAGGTTCAGGCGGTTCAGACGGTTCAGAAGGTGAGGTTCCAGGCGTCGATCGTGCCGGTGTCGCCGGCGGCGCCGTCCTTCACCCGGAGCTTCCAGGTGCCGTTCGCCGCGCTCGCGGCGGCGTTGACGGTGTAGGTCTTGGCGACGTTGTCGGTGCTGTCGCTGTCGGCGAGGTCCTCCAGGAGGTAGACCGTGCCGTTCGGGGCGACGAGGGAGAGGACGAGGTCACCGCGGTAGGTGTGCTTGATGTCCACGCCGACCTTGAGCGTCGCGGGCGCGTTGCCGGTGACGCCGGTGACGGTGATCGGGCTCTCCACCGTGGTGTTGTCGGGGATCGCCACGTCGGCGGTGTTCTCGAAGTACGTGCCGGTGGGCGGGGTGGCGCCGCCGACGGCCTTCAGCGCGTCGACCTGGCCCTCGCCGAAGAAGCTGTTGTTGGCATTGGTGCCGGTGCAGCGGCTGTCGGAGGCGGGGCAGGCCAGGTCGTTGGCCTGGCTCGCGAGGCGGGTCCGGATGTCGGCCGGGGTGAGCGTCGGGTCGGCGCTCGCGATCAGCGCGGCGACGCCGGTGACGTGCGGGGAGGCCATCGAAGTGCCGCTCTTGGTACCGTACTTGCCGCCGGGCAGGGTCGAGTAGACGCCGGTGGCGCCGTCGCCGCCGGGCGCAGCGACGTCGATGACGCCCCGGCCGAAGTTGGAGTAGGAGGCCTTGCCGCTGCCGCTGCCCGTGGCAGCGACGGTCACCACGCCGGGGAGTTCGGTGGGGATGTCGAGGCAGGCGTTGCTGATGGTCCGGGTGGTCGGGGTGGAGTCGTTCGGGCTCGCGGTGTCGGTGGTCTTGTTGGCCAGGTCGTAGTTGGAGTTGCCGGCCGCCGCGACCTGCAGCGAGCCCTTGCCCTCGGCGTACTCCTGGGCGCGCTTGACGCCCTCGATGAGGGCCGCCTGGTCGAGGTCGTTCGGGCAGTTGAACTGCCACGGGTCGGTGTAGTAGCTGTTGTTGGTGACCTTGAAGCCGTGGTCACCGGCCCAGACGAAGCCGCAGACGGTGTTCTCGGCGAAGAAGAGGGTGCTGGTCGGCTCGGCGATCCGGACCGAGGCGATCTTCACGCCCGGCGCGACGCCGATGACGCCCTTGCCGTTCTTCGCGGCCGCGATGGTGCCGGCGACGTGGGTGCCGTGGGTGTCCACGTCGCGCCAGGCGCCGCTGCGGGTGTCGGGCTTGCCGTAGGCGCAGGAGACCGAGTCGGCGGCGTCGAAGTTCGGCGCGAGGTCCTGGTGCTGGTCGTCCACGCCGGTGTCGAGCACGCCGACCTTGACGGACGGCGAGCCGGTGGTGACGTTCCAGGCCTGGTCGGCCTTGATCTGGGTCATGTCCCAGCGGTTGGACTCGGTGAGCGTGGTGACCGCCTGGGCGGGGTTGGCGGGCAGGGCCGGGCTGTAGGCATCGGCCGGCACGTCGGAGGTACGGGTCGCGCCGACCTGCTGGATGCCGGTGACGGTCCGCAGCGCGGCGGCGAAGCCGGTGCTGGTGGAGTGGGCGACGATGACGCCGATCTGGTCGTAACTCGAGAAGACCGTACCGCCCTTGGCCGCGACGGCGGCCTTGGCGGCGGCGACGTCGGCCGGGGCGCTGATCACCAGGTAGGCGCGGGTGCCGGCGGCCCAACCGGCCGCGGTGCCCGCGACGGCGGGGGCCTGGGCGCCGGGGGCCTGGGCGGCGGACGCTTGGGCGGCGTGTGCGGAGACCGCGCCGGGGACGGTGGGGGTGGTGGTCGCGGTGGCGGCGGTAGCGAACGCGGTGGGGGTGGCGAGCGCCATGGCCGAGAGTACGGCGAGGGCCGCGGCCGGGCGGCCGAGCCGCCGGGATATCAGGGGTGACACGTGTCCTCCGATTCGGCCCGTGCGTGAGGGGGATCGCGCGGGATTTGAAGGAAACATGCCAGATTGAACAGGAGTTGGGGAAGACTTTACGCCTGACGACTTTTCACGGAAGCGTTACGTTTTGATGTCATGGCATCCCGGCGCCCCGGGCGGGGCGCTTGCGGCAGCCGGCGGGGATGCTGCGAGCCGGCCACCGGTTCGCCGGCGGTCGGCGAATGCCGGCAGCAGAGCATGACGCGCCCGGACGGCTGCGTCCCGGACGTTCGGGGAACGGCACGAGGGCCTGTGGCCGCGCTTTCGCGCGGGCACAGGCCCTCGTGGGTCACTCCGGTGGTCCCTGTCCGGCCCCCGGGGTGAGGGGAAGCCGATGGGTCGGCTTAGTACCAGTGGTGGGACTGCCAGAAGTTCCAGGCGGCGTTCGGGCTGCCGTAGCGGGTGTTCATGTAGTCCAGCGCCCACTTGATCTGGGTGGACGGGTTGGTCTTCCAGTCGGCGCCGGCGGAGGCCATCTTGGAGGCCGGCAGTGCCTGGCCCAGTCCGTACGAGCCCGAGCTCGGGTTGGTCGCCGTCACGTTCCAGCCCGACTCGTGGGAGATGATCTGGCTGAACGAGGCCAGCTGGTCCGCCGGCACGATCTGGGCGGCGAGGGCCTGCGGGGAGGCGTCCGCGGCCGAAGCGACCGCGGGGACCACGGCGGCGCCCAGGGCGGTCACACCGGCGGCGCCGGCGAGGATCGCGGCAGAGGTACGCATACGGAGCTTGAAAGCGGGCATGTAGAGCAAGACCTCAATCGGGTTGGGCCGAGTCACTCCCCGTTTTTGGACCGTGGCCGGACAGGGGCCGTAACGGTCGCGGGGCGTGGCTTGGCGGTAAGCCGCATCCGGCGGGACAGGTGCCGGTGTGGCTGGCGACGAATGCCAAGTTGCCAGACCGGAACCGGGCCCGCCAAGACCCCCCGGCTACGATGCGCCGTCGTAGCGAGGAGAGCGGCTCCGATTCGAAGGAACGGCCCGTCCGGAGCGATCCACCCTCCCTGACCTGCGCAAACACCACCCACCCCCAGTAAAAACGGGCAAAACGGACATTCCTAGCCGTCGTCGTGCCCCTCATCCGCATGTGAGCGCACTCACCGCCCCGGGCCCGACGGCAGCACCGACCGCCCCACGGCCACCACCCTGAGTCACCGCCGACCGGGCCGTCACTGTGAGCGCGGCCACACCCCGCCAATGCCGGCAACGGCGCCACCGTCGTCGGCCCGCCCAGTCGGTACGGCCCCGCTGCGCTTCCGCCCGTCAGGGGTCCTTGCCAGAGAGGTGCGCACCAACCTCGACCCGAACGGCCCGGCAACGGGGTGCCGCTCCTCGACTGCCACCAGCCCGGCTGATGCCGATCAAGATTGTGTGGCAAACGATCAAGATCGCCTGCCGCGGGACAGGAGTTGTCCAACAACGCGGCGCGGGGCCGTTCGCACCCACCGCGTTTTCCCGAACCGGCCTCGGACGGGGAACGGCTCTGGCATGCTCACCCGAATGCAGTAGGCCCCGGGTAACCGGGGCCTCACACAGAGCAAATACCGGGTCGGGGTGGAGCAGTGCAGTACACGATCAGCGCGACGGCATTCCTGGCGATCATCATCGTCCTGCGGCTCCGGCGCCGCACCGAGGCCCGCAGCCGCGCCGACGAGGCGCTCACCGTCTTCACCGCCGTCACCTTCGGCGTCCTGATCGCCGCCACCTCCTGGGGCCACGCCATCCTCCAGCTCGTCGGCGTCGCCGCCGAAGCCACCCACTGACCGGGCGGCCGGCCGGGCCAGGCCATGGCCGCCGCCCGGCCGCCGTGGTTGCGCGCCGGCCTACCGGCGCAGCCGCGCGGTGTCGAGGGGGCGAGGGGGGAACGGTTCGGTGAGGCGTGGGGCAGGTTCGAGTTCGAGCTGCCTGCGCCTGGCTCACCCCGGCCCGAGCGCCAGGTCGGCCTATGACTCCGCCGTGCTGCGCAGCAGCGGCGCGACCGACAGGACGCCGCTCCGGTGCCGCCCGCCTGGGTCAGCTGAAGACGACCGGCCCGTTCGGCAGTTGGATGGTGTTCGTACACCCCAGTGGTGCCTTGTCGATCGCCTGGCGGGCGAACGCCACGGAGAGATCGGCCATCTTCTGCCGTCCGGGCGGCGGATTGGATGAGCCCGCCGATGTCCGGAGTTCGAGGGCCGCCGTGTAGTACCAGGTGCGGTCCGGACCATCGGGCGTCGTCCTGACCACGCAGGGGAAGCGCACCACGGAGGAGCGCTGACCGGCTTCGCCGTCGGAGAACGGCAGGAAGTCCTTCGCTACCTGCTGTCCTTCGTTGTGGATGCGTGCCGCCTCGGTGGCGGCGCCGACGGCGGTAACGACCAGCCTCTGCTGGTTGTTGCCGATCACCGTGCACGACAGGTAGGCCGGTGTGGACTCTGTAGGCGGTGTGAACGTCGCCTGCACCGTGGCCGTCGAGGTGGAGTGCAGGATCTCGCTGAATCGTTTGTCGTCAAGGGTGCCCTGGCACTCGCCGAGCGGGATTCGAGCTGCCGGTTGTTGAGCGGTGCCCGGGTCCTGGGTCCGCTGCCACAGGAACAGGCCGCCGGCCACGACGACAAGTAGGGCGGCTGTGGCCAGCCGTGATCGACGGACCTTCACCCGTACGCTTCTCCTTTCACGGCAGCCGGTGTTCTCGCCGGCTGCGATTTCCGGTGCCGGGTCGGCGCGCTTCCCGCTGCCGTCGACCCGGAACCGCGACATGTGGGTGTCACTTCTTTCCGTTGGCGGTGCTGTTCGCCCCGGCGCCCACCGCGCCGCCCTGCGCGGCCTGACCGCCGACCCGTGCCGCGAGGTCCTCGATCTGCGCCTGTGTCAGGGATGAGCCCTTCGCGGCGTCCCGGACCGCCTGGGCCGCACTGATCGCGTTGGAGTTCCGGCCCCCGTCCGACTGCTGGCCGGCTTCCGCCTGGGCGGCCGCCGTGGTGTCCTGCTGGACGCTCGCCGTGACCCCTTGCAGGATCTGGTCGACGATGAAGTCCGATGCTTCGGATGCACCGGCCGCACTGGCGACACCTCCGGTGATGCCACCCAGGGTCGTGCTGAAAGCTGTCTTGGCCCAGAATGAGCCGTTCTGAACCGCGTCGTTGAACTCCTTGTCCGAGGCGGCGTGCTGCTTGAACACCGCATCGGCCCGGGCTTCGTTGAGTACGCCGGCCACCGCTCCTCCGGCGTTGGCGGCGTTCTCCACCGGGATGGCGAGCTTCGCGGTGTCGGTCTCACCACCGGCGAAGGTCCCGTGGATCAAAGCCGTGGTGTAGGCCTGCTGGGCGTTGATGACGCTGCCGTAGGCCCCCGGGTCACGACCGATGACGTTCAGCACGGAACGGACGTCAGATGTGCTGAGCCTTGCAGGTTCGCCGTTCACTGGCAGTGTGTGGTCCCACGGTGACATCGCGCGCTGGATGTCACCCATGTAGTCGGCGGTCATGTTCCCCAGGCTCGGTCGTAGGGCCGCCACGGGTGCGCCGGCACCGGACTTGTCGGTGATGCGGGCGAGGCTGCCACCCTCGTCCCGTCCGAACTCCTTCATGACCTTGCTCATGACGTCCGCCTGGTCGACGGTGTGCTTCGTCGGTGTGGAGGGCAGGTCGTCGTACGGGTGCCCGCTTGTCGCGGCCTCCAGAGCGTGCCCGAACGCGGTGGGTCCGCTGGCCAGGGCGCCGGCCACGATGTCCTTGTTCTGGGAGACGGTGTCTCCTCTGAATTCCTTGTCGTGGGCCAGGTAGTGCAGGTAGTCGGCGGGTTTGGGGCTGCCGCCGGGGTTGACCGTGCCGTCGGTGTTGTAGGCGGTGGGCTTGTCGTGGAAGAACTTGGTGGCCGCCTCCGGGCTGTGGGCCAGCGCTTCCATGATTCCCGTCACCGGCTCGAATCCGGCTCCGCCGTCCTGCCCGAGGATGTTGAAGCCCAGCCGTTCGGGGCTCTTACTCAGGAGCGCCGGACTCCAGAACCGCATGGTCGGGTGTGTGTCCTTGGAGTCGAGCTGGAGGACGTGCTCGGCGATCGGGTTCAGGAAGTGCGGATCGTAGTTCCCGGTGCGCAGGATCCCGGCCAGCACCTGGTAGCCCCGTGGGACCCATGGCTTGCCTGCCGTTGTCTCCGGTGTCTCCCAGAGCGGCTCGGCTCCGGCCTTGCGCAGGTCGGCCGCCCACTGGTCCGACAGGTGTGGCTGGTTGGAACTGCGTGTGGCGGTGGCCAGCGCGGTCCCGAGGTTCTTCTGCAACTCCTGGTACTGCTTCCAGCGGGCGTCGCTCGCGCCCGCGACACTGTTGTCGTCGCCGACCATGCTGTTCCAGAACACCAGGAGCCCCTTGGGGCCGATGTCCTGGTAGAACCTGGTCGTGAACTGCGCGTCGGCCGCGTGCGCGTGCAGCAGGCTGTTGAGCTCGACGAGTTCCGCGTCCGACAGCTTGTTTCCCTTGGCGGCCAGCTGGACCGCCCGCTTGGCGTCCGCTTCCGCGCCGCCGCCGACGGCCTGTGCGTTGAAGGATCCGTCCTTGTCCGTGGAGGCGTCGGCGCGCAGGGCGAAACAGGCCCGCTCGTCCGCCTCCGAGGCGTCGCGAAGAACCGCGTCCATCCTGGCTCGGATATCGCCGGCCTTCGACCGGTACTTCTCGTGGTACGCGGCCGCCGCCTGTGGATCCTGCCGGATCGCCTTGTCGGGATCCGGCCAGCTGACCGTACCGTCGGCACTGACGGTGAGTCCCGCCGCGACCGCTTCGGTGACCAGCGCGTTCGCCGTGTCCTTGGCGGCCTGGATCTCGGTCGCCGCCTGCCGCAGCACGGACGCCAGCGCGGCCGCTTCCACCGCGGCCGCGTCCAGCTGATCGTTACCGCGCTGGAGAGCCGGCTTCGCCGACTCGGCGCTCTTGCCGCTCCACCCGGAACCGTTCACCTTGACGACGACGCCGCTGTTCCACTCGCCGTCCAGCGCCTTCAGCTTCGCGGCGACCTCGTCCCAGGCACCCGCAGCCGTCCCCAGGCAGTCCACCTTCGCGTTCGTCAGGTCATGAAAACCCACCACGACGCATCAACCCCCGTTGGGCTGGAAGGTACCCGCGATAGCCGCATTGGCATCGCGATAGTTCTTGGCCGTCAACCGCACGTTCTGCGCGAGCCCGCCGATGACCTTCGAAAGCGACTGAATCTGCTTGTCCCAAGTCGCCGACGCTTCCTTGCACGCCGCGCCGATGCCGAAGCCGGCGAGCCCGCCCGCGACCGCGGCCATCTCGTCGTCAGCGCTCTCGCACTCGCCTCCCAGACGGCAGTTGATCTGGTCGGCAGTCGCGGCAGCGCTGTCGAGCGACGCCAGGTCGACCGAGAAGCCGCCGGCCGCCGCGCCTGCCGAGTTGATCTGCGTCCGGGCAGCCTCCTGGCCTCTGGCTTTCGCGGTCAGATTGCCGTTCGCGTCGTATGCCCACGGGTTCATCATGCGGTCGAACTCGGTCACGCGATCAGACATGGACCGCCCCACCCCCTACGGCTGATCGAAACCAGCCCTCCCCCAACGAAAGACCGTTCGATCGTACCCATCAGCTGCGCAGCGCATACGTCCGATTCCGGGGAGTCCGCTCACCCTGACCAAGCCAACACCAGTGCGACACCGAACGGCTGGGGTGAGGCGTGACAGCCGGCGTCGCCCGTCGTCCTCCTCAACGGGTGAACGGTCGGCCCGCCGACCACATCCGGTTCCGCTCCGGGCAGGGCTTGGCAGCGGCCTGTAGGCGTGAGTCCCGAGGATCCGCGCGGGTGCGGCTGCCCGCATCGAGCCAACGCCGGCACCGACCGACCCGCTGCCGTCCAGGTTCGGGTGGGAGGTGAAGCGGACGGGGCGCGGTGCTGCGTCCAATCGTCGCCGTGCCACTGCTCCCAGTGGTGATCAGATAGACGAACTCTGCTGCCGGCTGCATCAGCCTCCACCCGCCCTACGGTCCAACTCCGTGCACCGTAGTGTGAGAGCCCGTCAGGGCCACAGAATCACCCGACCGCGCCGGGAGCGGCCGGCCTTGGGTGGGGCGGCCGGCGCGACGCGATGACCACCGCTCATGGAGCCACCATCGCCTCCTACTCCCGCCACATCCGCACGGGTACGCAAACGTGTTCTTCTCCTCTGACGCCGAGTCGCCTCGCTGAGAGGGCTTGGGCCAGAACCGGCCACGGCTCGACTCGGTAGGGGTTGGCCCGGCCGACCAGTGACCGTGGCGTGGGCTAGAAGAAGCCGGCGGGACTGTACCGCATGAGGCCGTCGAGGATCTCGCGCAGCCACGGGCTGCGGACGTCCGGCAGTCGAACCAGGGTGTGTCGGAACGTTTCCGAGTCGGCCCGGAACAGGTGACGGGGGCGCGGCGCGGGCGGGTCGAAGTCGTCGCGGAGGACGCCGTCGGGTAGGCCGCCCGACGCGGGGACGGGCAGGTCCCGCTCGGGGAGGACCAGCCACAACCACACCCCGAACGGCAACGGCACCGGGTACGCCGCCGTGTCGGCCGGGGTCCAGACTTCCCCCGTCTGCGGATGGGATGGCACGAGGAGGATGTCGGCGTCCCTGCCGGGAGTCGGCCGTCCCGGTCCGGCCAGGACTGCGCGCCGCGCCGGCGGACCCGCGGGCAGCAGGGCGTCGAGCGCGCGTTGGAACACCTCTCCGACCAAACCGTCCGGCAGGATCACCGGCCAGCCCTCCGAAGCCACCAGCAAGTGGGCGAGCGCCCGCCCGGCCGCCGCCTCCCACTGCGGGCTCCACGACCACCAGTGGTTCGACCAGTGGCCCACCCCCATCCGCGACCCCCATGTGGCGATCGGCTCGAACGGGGGCGTGCGCTTCCCTTCCGCCATCAGCTCCGCCCAGGTGAGCGGTGCCACGTCGGCGCCTTCAACGGGGAGGCGGCGCACGGCGTTCGGGGCGAGCCACATGGCCTGCCAGAGCGAGCAGTCGTCGATCCGGCTCGCCACGGGCAAGGCGCACTCCACGCAGGCCACGTTGGGGCCGTCGGCCCCGTCAAGGCCGCAACAGTAGCCGCCTCCGCGATTGTCCGGGATCAGCACGGTTCCGCGGGTGTCACCGGGCGCGATGACGATCGCGCCCGGCGCGCCGTCGGACAGGGCGTAGACCGGCGCGTAGACACCGCGGGCGGCCGCCTCGTCCGGATGGATCTCCTCCCACGTCCGCCACGGCGGCCCCCAGGGCTCCGGGTCCACGGCGAAGGTGCCCGACTCCATGAGTACCGGAAGCTGAATCCCGTTCCCGTACGTCTGATGGGCGTGGACCGGCAGGGCGACCCGGGACAGCGGAGTGGTCAGCTCAGCGCCGCACCCCGCACACACGAAAACGAACAAATGTCCTCCGTCTGGGAAACGGTGGCATCATCGCAGCTCGCCGGCGGCTGGCCAATCGGTTTCCAGACCCCTCTGAGGCGCAGTCACCCGTCACTCAGCGGCCTTGCTTGGCCTTTCAGCCGGACAGCCTCGCCAGGACGGCGTCGGGCACCCTTTCGGCGTGGCGGCGGAACGCCAAGCTGAACACCGCGAGCGCGCCCAGCATCAGAACCGGGTTGGACAGGCCGAACCACTCTCCCGCCCAGACCGTGGCCGTGACGGCCGCCACCCCGGCCCCGGTGCGCAGCGAGGCCCACAGCAGGGTGCGGTCCTTGACGGGTTCCAGGCCTTCGAGCTGCTCGGCGGGCAGGAGGGCCGCGTAGTGGCCCCTGGTGTGGTTGGTGCTGATGGTCAACAACGTTTCGAGCAGGTCGTTGCGGTGCTGGGTGTCGAGGCGGAGTTCGGCTTGGCGCAGGGCGGCGACGACGAGTCGGCGGTGGATCCGGATCTGGTGGCGTCGCGGCCGGCCGACACCTCTTTCCCGGGCGAGGAGGGCTCGTTCCAGGTCGCGGAGGCGGGAGCTGACCTTTCGGGTCGCGGCGCGGCGTCTGCGGTTCGGGCTGGCTGCGTGGGGGCCGAGGGCGGCGGCGGCGAGAACGGCACGTGCGGGAACCGACCATGTGCCGCCCAGCCGACGCAGGCCGGTAGCGAAGACCGACCACCGGGCCTTCGTCATGAGCACGGCGGCCACGGCGAGACCGGAGAGTACCGCCTGGAGCCAAAGGGGCTCCAATAGCCGGGTGTTCACTGCCATGACGGCGAATGCCGTGGAGCACAGGCCAAGCAGGGCGGTGTGGAGGTCCCTGCCAGCTGCTTCGAAGGCTTTGGTGTGGCCGATGACCCGGGCGGTGATCCGTATGTTCGCAGCGGCCCGGTCCGGCAGGTCGGCGGCCCGGGCCGCGCGGGCGAGATCGGACAGCAACTGCTGGGCCCTGACCTCCCCGCCCACTCGGGCCAGCTCCGCCCTGCGTCGGTACCAACCCGCCATGTGTGCTCCCTTCCCGGGATCCGTACACGACAGCGTTCCAGGTTCCGTTCGAGGGCGACAGGTCGCGTACCGGGGGAGGTTGATCGTCGCCTTGAGGGTGAAGGGGTGGAGTGGGCCCAGGGATTCGTCCAGCGCCGCGACCGCCGCTTGGCCGTGGGTGACAGCTGGGCGGGGGTCGCCGCCGAGGCGCAGGTAGAGGGCGAGGTTGGCGGCGCAGGCGAGGGTGAAGGGGTGGGCGGCGCCGAACAAGCGCCGGTGTACCGCGTGGAGGCGGATGGTGAGGTCCCTGGCGAGGGTGTGGTTCCCGGCGGCGCTGTGGTCGACGCGTCGATCCACAGGACCAGGCCCACGGCGCCCGTCCGCAGTGCCGTGTGGGCGCGGTGGGCGCAGGCCTGGGTCTTGCCGAGGCCCGCCGGCCCGCTCAGGACCACGGCGCCGCCGGCCCGCAGAGTGCCGTCCGGGGACGGGCGGTGGCGGTAGCAGTCGGCGACGGCGGGCAGCGCACCGATCTGTACGGGCCAGACCGGGGCCGCGGTTGCGGCACCGTGGACGTGGACGTCGCGCACGCTTCCGGCCACCACACCGCCGGAGTTGACGAGGCCGTGGCGGCGGCAGAGTGTCCCGGTCCCCGCCGGGCGGGGGCCGGGACACCTTCAGGAGGGCGCTAGCAGCTCCAGCGGTGGGAGCGGAGGTGGACGCCGGTGCCGCCGTTCTGCGAGAAGTTGCCCTTGGCGCCGGCCGCCGTGCACACCACTCGCTGGCCGGTGTAGTCGGCACCGGTGTAGAAGCCGACGGGCCTGCCGGAGGTGCCATGGTTGTAGACCGAGCGGACCTTGGTGGTGGCGGACCAGCTGCAGGTGTCCCCGGCCTGCCAGTCCGGGTCGTCGTAGGGCCAGGCGCAGACCTGTCCCGTCCCGTTGGGGCCGCTGTAGGCGCAGACGCGTCCCTCCACGCACGACCACGGGTCCAGGCCGGCGTGGGCGGGCTGCGGGGCGGCGAGCAGGGCGGCCGCGGCTGCGGCGAGCGAGGCGATCAGGCCGAGGCCCTGACGGGCGGAGCGTTCCATGACGATGGTCCTTCCGGTTCGGGGGTGCGGGCGGTGCGAGGGGGTTCAGGCGCCGGGCGGGCTGACGTAGCCCGAGACGGGCTGGTGGTTGGTGCTCACCTTCGAGGGGTCGAGGCGGGTGCGGAGGGCGACCGCGTCGCCGAGGTTGCCGTCGACGGTGTCGAGGGTCCCGTCGCGGTGGACGGCGGCGACCACGCCGACGTGGCCGGGTGTGCCGCCGTCCGGCTCGCCGTAGATCACCAGGTCGCCCGGCTTCGGGGTGTACGCGCCGCGGGTGTGGAACAGTCCCTTCTCCCTGCCCCACTTGCCGATGCCGCGCGCGGCGAGGACGTCGGGCGTCTCCTCGATCCCGGCCTGGTGCCACGTCCACTCGGCGAAGGCCGCGCACCACGGAGTCTTCGCGCAGGATCCGCCGTTCCTGTGGTAGGCGAAGTACTTGTCGCAGGAACCGGTCTTCTCCGGCGAGGCGCCGTCGGGGGTGACCTCCCCCCGGGCCACCGAGACGACGCGGTCCCGCACGGGGGCGGCGGACACCGCCGGAGCGGCGGTCGCCGTGCCGAGCACCGGCAGCAGGGTGAGAGCGGCCAGCGCGGCGGCGGTCGAGATGCGCCTGTACAGCTTCATGAGAGCTCCTCCATTGGGGTGAACCGGTCCTGCCCGTCGCCCGGGCGCCTCCCCTACAGTCGGCGGGCGTGCCGGAGGCACACGGGGACCGGGAGGCGGTGGCGCGGCGGGAGTCGGCGAGTCGACGAGGCGACGAGGCGACGAGTCGGTGCGACGTCGTGGGACCATCCTGCGGACGCTCCCGGGCCGTCACCAGGCCCCTCGGCCAGCGTGGCGTCCCAGAGCTCGCCCACTTCCCGTCCCACCGCTCCGACGTGCGGAAACGATGCCCACCGGGACAGCGATTGGGACAACAGCGCATGCATGACGAACCGTCGGACGAGACCGCGGGGGCCACGGCGGAGGAGCGGGAGCGCCCCAGGGTCCTGCTCGTCCGCGCACTGAACGACGGGCTCGGCGCGTGCGGCCTGTCCCTGGACCGGGTGGCGGCCCGACTGCGGGACCGGCTCAGCGGCTCCAACGTCCGGGGGCTGAGCACCTCCTCGATCAGCCGCTACCTCGACCCGAGCCGCACCGAGCTGCCCGACCTCGCCGTCCTCGCCGAACTCGCCCGGATCTTCGGCACGGACCCGGCGGAGCTGGCCCGCTGGCAACGCTGGCACCGGCAGGCCCGGCTGGCGGCGGACCACGGGCAGCGCGACCGCCGCGCGGCGCGCCGGACCGCCGCTGCCGTCCCCACCGCCGCGGCCGCCGCCGTACCGGTCCCGGTGCGTCCGGAGGTCGCTGACGGGTCACCGGACGCCCGGCCGGCGGTGTGGCGGGTCGCGCGGCAGTGGCGGCGTCGGCGGGGTGCGGCGTCCGGGGCCCTGGCGCTCGTGGCCGTGGCCGTGGTCGTGGCCGGCGGGACGCTGTGGGCGGGGAACGGCGGGCCCGACGACACCGCCTCGGTGGTGACGGCGCCGTCCGCGGGCGCGGCCCGGCGGGGGCCGGCGACGGAGTCGGCGGAGGCGGCGGCAGAGTCGGCGGAGTCGGCCGAGGGCCTCGCCCAGGCGGTGGAGGTCGGCGCGCTCGGCGGGGACAGCCGCTGCTCGGCGCCGAAGGCCGGGCCGTCCGGCACCTGGCTGCGCGCCTGTGCGATGGTGCAGCCCCGCCAGGTGTTGTTCGCGGTCCGGGTCGACAATCCGACGGACGCGCCGGTCGAGGTGACCGCGAAGGTGGCCGGCTTCTGGTCGGGTGTCCTGCACTCCTGTGACCCCGGGCGCTCCGTCGTGCACACCACCGTCGCCCCCGGGGCCACCTTCACCAGCGATCCGGAGGAGTGCGTCACCCCCCGCCGCGGCACACCGCTCGCCTACCAGGCGGAGGCCTTCGTCGCCGCCGGGAACGGGCAGCAGTGGGTCGGCCACATGCTCTCTCCGAACGCCCACGTCCACCCGGACCGCGAGACCCTGTGGCGCTGCCGCGGCGACGTGCCCTGCTAGGGATCGTGAACGCGACTCTCTGCGTCAACCGCACGGACGCCCCTGTGCGTACCCGCCCGGTCCGGGCCGACAAGAGGCGGGTGGTGGAGCGGATCCACTCGTCGTCACACTGCGTGTGCTCATCCGCCGCGCGACCCC
Source organism: Kitasatospora sp. NPDC032121 (assembly GCF_055580145.1). Lineage (NCBI taxonomy): Bacteria > Bacillati > Actinomycetota > Actinomycetes > Kitasatosporales > Streptomycetaceae > Kitasatospora > Kitasatospora sp. NPDC032121. The sequence continues at coordinate 166,867 of NZ_JBVILX010000009.1, forward strand.
GCGCTACCGCCGGGATGACCGCCCCACCACCAAGCCCTGAAGTAACGCCTACTGGTGGGCGCCCTTGACATTGGGCTGGGTCTTCTGGTTGTAGATCTCCTTGCCGTCCGCGTTGTAGGCGTGGACGTAGGGGGCCGGGGGGAAGGAGTTCGCGTTGTGGCCGGTGGAGATGGCGGCCGTGTGGACGAACGCGCCGCCCGCCATGACGGCCGGGTACTGCGTCGGGTCGTCGCCGTAGCTGATGGTGACCTTGGCGACATCGGGCGTGTAGTGCCCGGCGCCCAGCGAGAGGAACTGTCCGGCACCGGTCGGCGCGCTGAAGCTGTCGAAGAACTCGACCAGGTGACCGGCGCCCCACAGGCGGTCGTTGATGAACGTCGCGGGGACGGACATGCTGCTGCCCTTGCTGCCCTTCGACTCGCACTGCACGTACTGGCCGGCGGAGTTGACGGCGACGACCACGCCGTCGGTGTCCGACGAGGCGACGGGAGTACGGACCGCGATCACCGCGTGGTACTGCGACGCCTCGGAGCCCAGGCAGGAGGCCAGGATCTGGGCGGCGGTCCCGGCGTCGATCGGGGCCGTCGCCGTGCTGGTGACGGTGAAAGCGGCCGGGGCGGCAGTCACAGGGGTGGCGGACGAGCCGCTGCCGGAGACCACCGGGGCGTCGGCCGAGCCGGCGCCGTGGGCCGTGGCGGCGGGCGCCTCGGCGGGCTTGCCGTGGGCCGTGGGGGTGGCCGTGGGGGTGCCGGGCGCGGCAGTGGCCATTCCCCCCGCGGTCGCGATGGCCGCGGCGGTGGCGGTGGCGGCGATGAGCATGACCGGGCGGATGCGCATGAATCCGTGTCCTTTCCTGCGGGCGTCCGGTTGACGCCGGCACCCCTGTACGCCTCCCGACGCCCGGCAGGTCGCACCCCGCACACGTGATCCAGGTCATAGGCCGTCGGTGCGACCCCGGGGCGGCGCTCGTGCGTACAGGGCGGGAGGCTCCGCCCAGGACGCACGGCTCCACCGCCGCGGCCGAGGAGCGCTTCCTCGCGAGCCGCCTGTGCCGTGAACTGACGGACAGTCCCAGAAGAGAGGCCCTTGATGACGCCACAGGAGTTCGACGCGTTCTACGCCGCGTCCTTCTCCCGCCTGACCGGGCAGCTGTACGCGTTAACCGGCAACTGGTCCGAAGCACAGGACGTGGTCCAGGAGGCCTTCATCCGCGCGTGGGACCGAAGGCGCACGTTCGACCCGGACGAGGCCCCGGAGGCATGGATCCGGACCACGGCCCGGCGGCTGGCACACTCCCGCTGGCGGCGTCTCGCCCGGGGCCTGCACTTGGCCGGACGCCACCACCGCCAAGAACCCCCCACCGTCGAGCCGCCCTCCGAGGAGCACCTGATGCTGGTCGCCGCGCTCCGCGACCTGCCCGAGGCACAGCGAGACGCCCTGGTCCTGCACCACATGTGCGACCTCTCCGTCGAGCAGGTCGCGGCCGAGACCGGCGCCAGCGTCAGCGCCGTCAAGAGCCGCCTCGCCCGCGGCCGGACCGCGCTCGCGGCCAGACTCGCTGACCAGACCCCCACCAGCGAGGAAGGAAAGCTCCGTGTCTGAGCCCATCCACGACCCCCTCGCCGACCGGCTGCGGCTGCTCGGCACGCAGATGCCCGCACCGGCCCTGCCCGCTGCGGAGATCCGCCGACGCGCCGACCGGCGCCGCCACCTCCGGCACGCCCTGGGCGCGACCGCGGCCTGCACCGCGGCAGCCCTGTGCCTGGTTCTCCCGTCCGTGCTGCACTCACCGGGACCACAACACTCATCGGGACCACAACACTCGCCGGGGCCACAGCACTCACCGGGACCACAACAAGGAGCAGCCGCCACGGACGCCCCCTCCGTGCCGGCCTCCCCCCGCCCCCCGGCCGCTTTCACCGTCACCAGCACGGCGACGGCCCCGATCGACGCCGGGACCGCCGCCCAGATCCTGGCCTCCTGCCTGGGCTCCGAGGCGTCGCAGTACCACGCGGTGATCGCGGTCCGTACTCCCGTCGCCTCGTCGGACACCGACGGCGTGGTCATCGCCGTCAACTCCGCCGACCAGTACGTGCAGTGCGAGTCGAAGGGCAGCAAGGGCAGCAGCATGTCCGTCCCCGCGACGTTCATCAACGACCGCCTGTGGGGCGCCGGTCACCTGGTCGAGTTCTTCGACAGCTTCAACGCGCCGACCGGTGCCGGACAGTTCCTCTCGCTGGGCGCCGGGCACTACACGCCCGATGTCGCCAAGGTCACCATCAGCTACGGCGACGACCCGACGCAGTACCCGGCCGTCATGGCGGACGGCGCGTTCGTCCACACGGCCGCCATCTCCACCGGCCACAACGCGAACTCCTTCCCCCCGGCCCCCTACGTCCACGCCTACAACGCGGACGGCAAGGAGATCTACAACCAGAAGACCCAGCCCACGGGCAAGAACCGCTGACAGAACGCGCTGTTCGGCGCGGCGATGTTCACACCAGGCGAGGTGGACGTGCCTGCTGGAGCAGGGTTCGGCGGCGATGGCGTCGAGTCGCGGCTTCGGGAGCAGCCCGAGGACCAAGGCGCGCGCTCCGGCGCGTGGAAGCGGAGCCGCCCACCGGCCGCCGTCGGCACCCCGACTTGGCTTGAACCGCACAGCGGTTGCGCCGCCTGACGCCGTTGCGCTCCGTGCTCCGGATGAAGGCGCCCACGACCTCGTGGTCCAAGGCGGCCGTCCGGCGGCTGTGGAACGCGGGGTGGAGACGGTGCTCCGGCAGGGAGTCGAGGTGCCTCGGCCGCGTCGGGGCGAGTCCCTCTCCGGTGACGGCTCCCGTCTCCGGCGACCCTCCGCACCTCGGGGGAACCTCGGGGCAGCCGGATCGGTGGTCGCCCCCTGGCGGGAACAGGGACGGGCAGTAGGATCGGCGCGTTGCATCCCGCATACCGCTGGTAGGAGACTTTTCATGGCTCAGGTCACGCTGAAGGGCAACCCGGTACAGGTCGGCGGCGCACTGCCCGCCACCGGCACCCAGGCCCCCGCATTCACCCTCGTCGGCGAAGGACTCGCCGACGTGTCCCTGAAGGACTTCGCCGGCAAGCGCAAGGTCCTCAACATCTTCCCCAGCATCGACACCCCGACCTGCGCGAACTCGGTGCGCGCGTTCAACGCCAAGGCCGGCTCGCTCGACAACACCGTCGTGCTGTGCATCTCCGCCGACCTCCCCTTCGCCCAGGCCCGCTTCTGCGGCGCCGAAGGCCTCGACAACGTCAAGACCCTCTCCACCCTGCGCGCCCGCGACTTCCACGACACCTACGGCGTCGCCATCGCCGACGGCCCCCTCGCCGGCCTCACCGCCCGCGCCGTCGTCGTCCTCGACGAGAACGACACCGTCCTCCACACCGAGCTGGTCGCGGAGATCGCCGACGAGCCGAACTACGACGCCGCACTCGCCGCCCTCAACTGACCCACCCCGCACCCCATCCGACGGGCGCCACCCCTTTTTTGCGTACCACGAAGGCCCGCCCCCACACCCCGCGACCCACCCCCGCCCCGGGGGCGGGACCAAGGGCTGAGGGGGCGGGCCTTCACCCACCCACCAACCGGCCGGGGGCCCTCACCGCGCCGGCACCGACCGTCGCCCTGGCTTGCCTCGCCTGGGCACTCGTGCTCAACGGCCGCAGCTGACCGGGCTCGCTGCCGTTCGACGGGCGGACTCAGCCGCAGAGGGTGGCGAAGCCGTACCCGCGCGCCTTGAGCGTGGAGATGATCTCCGGCAGGGCGGCCACCGTCTGGCTGCGGTCGCCGCCGCCGTCGTGCAGCAGGATCACCGAGCCGGGGCGGACGTTGTTCAGCACCCGGGACCTGATCGCGGCCGTGCCGGGGCGGGACCAGTCCGCCGGGTCCACGGACCAGAGCACGACCTGCTTGCCGAGCGCCGAGGCCTTCGAGCGCACCGTGCCGTTGACCGCGCCGTACGGCGGGCGCAGGCAGCTCGGGGTGCGGCCGGTCTGCGCCCGGATGGCCTTGTCGGTGTCGGCCACCTGGGCGTTGAGCGCGGCGGCGGAGAGCTTGCGCAGGTCCGGGTGCGACCAGGAGTGGTTCTGCACGCTGTGGCCCTGCCTGGCGACCTGCGCGGTCACCGAGGGGTGGGCGGCGACGTTCTGCCCGATCTCGAAGAAGGTCGCGCGCACCCCGTACCGGGCGAGCGTCGCCAGGACCTTGGGCGTGTACGCGGGGCTGGGGCCGTCGTCGAAGGTCAGGTAGACCACCTTGCCGCCCTTGCTGCCGGCCGCCTCCGCGTCCGCGACGGGCAGGGCCACCGCGGCTCCCGCCGCCAGGGCGACGACGAGGGCGCCGATCGCGGTCCGGAGCCTGCCGACTGCCTTGCGCCTGCCGGGTCGTACGGACATGCCTGCCCCCTGGGGTCGGAACTCCCGTGCCTCGGCCAGTCTGCTCGCGGCGGGCCGTCCGCCGCGAGCCCTCACCGGTCGCCGACGAACGGAATCGGCCAGTCGCACGGCGGAGGCCGGGGGCAGGCCCCGCCGCACCGGGGCCGCGGAACACCCGGCGACTCGGAACGGTGTGGCGAACAACGGTGCGGGGAGGCTATGCTCCCCCGCGATGACCACTCACGCTGCTCACAGAATGGGGGTCCCGTCCGCGAAGAGTGAGTGCTGATGCCCACTCACCCCGCACACGGGAACGACTCCCGCCTCTCCTTCTGGCGGCGCGTACGCGAGTACGCCGTGCCGCCCTCCATGATCGAAACCGCCACCGCCCGCCGCCTGGTCGGCGACTGGGCCGGGGCCTGCGCCGCCGCCAACGTCGAGGTCGACTTCCGCCTGCGGGACGTCACCCGCATCCACGGACGGGAGCTCGCCGACCGGTTACGGGCCGATCTCCGCTGCCTGGCACCGGAGTTGCTGCGCTGGCACCTACCGAGGTCCGCTCCCGACGGGCTGCTGCGGCCCGGGCTCACCGTGCCGCTGACCCGCTACCCCGGCGAGCCGCCGGTCTTCCTCGTGGTTCGCACGCCGCCCGCCTGGGCGGAGTACGGGCAACGGATCAGCCTGGCGCTCTGGGACGGGCTCGCTGACGACGGCCGGTCGCCGCACCCGCACCCGCGTCCCAGCCGACGGTTCCGCTACGACCTGCACCGGCACCTCTGGGACGCCGGGCGCAGCGCGGAGCTGACCGTCCGGGCCGGAACCGGGGATCCGCCAACGGGTCCGACCACTACGGAACTTGGCGATCAGTCCCGACGCTGGGCCGCCGACCGCTGGGCCGCCGAGGCCGAGTTGCTGCTGCGCGCCGACGGGCTGCCGCCCGGCCCCGTGGTGGTACGGCTCGGAAGTCGTCGGCGGCTGCTGCTCGGACCGGACGGGTCGACGACGGAGGCCCTCGGCAACGTCTCGGGACTACCGCTGCTGCCCGATGCCGCGACCTGGGTGCCACCCGACCTCGACCTGCTCCGCAGCGGGGCGATCGAGGCCGAGCGGCTGCACCCCCTGGTAGCGGCCGCGCTGGCGCCCGGGCAGGCACCCCTGGCGCGGGCGGCGACAGGGCCCGAGCCCCACCGGCTGGTGGACTGCCGAGGGGCGCGGCACCGGATCGGGCTGGTCGACGGGGCGCTCGTCCCGCTCGACCACGAGCCGGCCGAGCTGCGCCGCGAGGAGCTGCTGGCCGCCCTGTCCGGCACCCCGCTGCCCTGTCTGCGGGCGATCGACCTCGCGCACCGCCGGCCTGCCCAACTGACCGGTGTGCGCGAGCGGTTGGACCACGGCGACACCGCCGGGGCACTGGCCGTGGTCGAGGCCCTGCTCGGACCGGAAGCGGTGCTGCGCGACGGACCGCTGCGCGACGAGCTGGCGGCGGCGGCCGAGCGGCGGATCGCCTACGGCCTCTACCGGGCGGGCCTCACCGGGCCCGTTCTCGTCACCTACCCGTCGCCACGCGTACGCCACAGCACCCGCCCTGGCGGCGCGGCCTTCCGCCCACGCCCGCGCCACGCCTCGCTCCGCTGACGCCGAAGCTGACGCCGACGCCGACGACGCCCACGCCGACGCGGAAGCCGAAGCCCACGGCGCCGACCGCCGACCGCCGACCGCCGACCGCCGACCGCCGACCTCCCCGCTCTGAACACCCTTACGCACCAGACAACTTGAGGTGATCACCCATGCCCGTCCGCACTCCCGAAGCCGCCCGCCTCGACGTCGCCCGCCTCGATGTCGCCCGGCAGCTACTCGACCTGCTGGCCGACACCACCACCGAACCCCGCGCCGACACCCAACTGGAGGCGCTCACCCTGGCCGTCGCCGCCGACCTGCCCGTGCTGCTCTGGGGCGAGCCCGGCATCGGCAAGACCGCCGCGCTCAACCAGCTCGCCGAGGCCCTGGAACTGCCGCTGACCACGGTGATCGCCAGCGTCCACGAGCCCTCCGACTTCTCCGGCCTGCCCATCGTCGGCGACGACCCGGCGCAGCAGGGCGTCCCGATGGCCCCGCCGGACTGGGCGGTGCGGCTGGTGCGGGCCGGCCACGGTCTGCTGTTCCTGGACGAGCTGTCCACCGCGCCACCCGCCGTCCAGGCCGCACTGCTCCGGCTGGTCCTGGAGCGGCGCATCGGCACGCTCGAACTCCCGCCCGGCGTACGGATCGTGGCCGCCGCCAACCCGCGTTCCTCGGCGGCCGACGGCTGGGAGCTGAGTCCGCCGCTGGCCAACCGCTTCGTCCACCTCCAGTGGGCGCACGACCACGAGGTGGTGGTGCGCGGCCTCGGCGGTGTCTGGCCGGTGGCCACCCTGCCCCGGCTCGACCCGCAGGCGCTGCCGGCCGCCGTCGCACTGGCCCGGCGCGCGGTGTGCGGGCTGCTGGCGGCCCGCCCCGAGCTGGTGCACCGGCTGCCCACCACCGAGACCCGGCGCGGCGGCGCCTGGCCTTCCCCGCGCAGCTGGGACATGACGCTGCGGCTGATCGCCTTCGCGACCGCGGCCGGGTCCTCCCGGGAGGTGCTCTCGCTGCTGGTGCGAGGTGCGGTCGGGGACGGCCCGGGGCTGGAGCTGATGGCGTACATGGACCGGATGGACCTGCCGGATCCGGAGGACCTGCTCGCCGACCCGGCCGGCGCGGTGCTGCCCGAACGCGGGGACCTGCGCCAGGCGGTGCTGGACGGGGTGGTCGCGGCGGTCCGCAACCGGCCGGACCGGGCGCGCTGGGACGCGGCCTGGGCGCTGCTGGTCCGGGCCCTGGAGACGGGCGCGCCGGACCTGCTGGTCGTCCCGGCGACCACGCTGGCCTCGCTGCGCCGGGAGGACTGGGACGTGCCGGCGGCGATCGAGCGGCTCACCCCGGCGCTCGCGGTCTCCCGCCGGGCCGACCTCGTCGGCATCGGGCAGGCGCGGGCGGCGGGGCGATGAGCGGCACGGCGAGCGGCGGGCCGACGAGCCACACGGCAGGCGGCGGGCCGACGAACCGCACGACGGGCGGCGCGCCGATGAGCGCTGCGACGAAAAGCCCCGGCGGCACCGCGAACGCGCCGTCCCCGCCGCTGGACCTGGAGAAGCTGTACGCCGCCCGGCTGTACGCCGCCAGGGTCCGCCCCTACCTGGCGACGGCGCTGTTCGCCCTCCACCTGGTGGAGTCCCGGCAGGTGCCGACCATGGCCGTGGACCGGTACTGGCGCTGCTACGCCTCGCCGGCCTTCGTCGCCCGCACCCCGGTGGACCAGCTGGCCGGCGTCTGGGTGCACGAGGTCTCGCACCTGCTGCGCGACCACCACGGGCGCGGCGACCGGCTCGCCCGGGAACTCGGCCTGGAGGGCCCGGCCGCCCGGCTGCGGATGAACATCGCCGCCGACTGCGAGATCAACGACGACGTGTACGGCGAGGGTCTGACCAGTCCGGCCGGCGCCATCAGGGCGGAGATGCTCCAGCTGCCGGAGGGGCTGCTCATGGAGGAGTACGTACGCCGGTACCGCTCCCACCCGGGCCACCTGGAGGCGGCCTGGCTGGAGTGCGGCAGTGGCGCCGACGGCCTGGACCGCCCGTGGGACCTCGGCCCCGACGGCGGTCACGGGCTCACCGCCCAGGAGCGCGACGCGGTGCGCTTCCGGGTCGCCGAGGGCATCCGGGGCCGCCCCGGCACCGCCCCGGCGGGCTGGAAGCGCTGGGCCGAGGAGGCGTTCCACCCGCCGCAGCCGTGGCGGCAGCTGCTGGGCGCGGCGGTGCGCTCGGCGGTGTCCGGCGCGGGAGCGGGCGAGGACTACAGCTACGGCCGCCCCGCCCGCCGCTCGGCCGGGGTGCCGGGCGTGCTGCTGCCGAGCCTGCGGCGGCGCCCGCCCCGGGTCTCGGTGATCATCGACACCTCCGGCTCGGTCTCGGACGACGAACTGGGCAGCGCGCTGCTGGAGGTCGCGGCGATCGGCCGGGCCGTCGGCGGCCGCCGCGACCAGGTCACCGTCGTCCCCTGCGACGCGGCCGCCCAGGCCGTCCACCAGCTCTGCCGGGCCGAGGGCATCCCGCTGATCGGCGGGGGCGGCACCGACCTGCGCACCGGCTTCGACGCCGCCCTGCGCGGTCATCCCCGCCCGGACGTGTTGGTGGTCCTGACCGACGGCCAGACCCCGTGGCCCTTCGCCGCCCCGGCCTGCCGCACGGTGGTCGGGCTCTTCCCGAGGCCGATCCGGTACAACGAGAACCGGGCGGAGTACCGGCCGAGCGCTCCACCGCAGTGGGCGCGGGTGGTGACCATCGGCTGAGCGAGCGTCCGGTCGCGGCCGTGCGAGGATCGGGCAGGTGACGGACATGGGCCCCTGGCCGGGGCGGCGACGGAAGGGGACAGCTCGGTGACGCCGACGGCGGCGGCCGGCGCGGAAGGCTTCGAGCCGGACGAGCACGTACGGTTCGCGCGGTACCGCAGGGCCTTCGCGGAGGTGGCGCCCGAGGACGCGGCCGGCCTCGCGGCCCGGGTGCTGACCGACCCGGAGCGCTCGATGGCGAGCTGCACGGTCTGCGAGTACCTGGACCGGCGGGCGGCGGAGCTGCTGACGGAACCGGGCTTCCCGGCCTGGCAACGGGAGTTGGCCGACGCCACGGCGGCCGACCCCTTCGCCGTCCGGCGCCTGCGGGACTGGGCGCTGCTGCGGGCGATCACCCTGGACGAGCCGTGGGAGGAGGAGCAGGTGTCCGAGGCGGACACCTGGCTCCAGGCGCGCCTCGCCGAGGAGTCCTCGTCCCGGCGGGTCCTGGGCCTCCTCGCCGAGCGCGGCCGTACCCGGCGCACCCGCAACATCGCGGCCTCCCGCCTGCGGCGCCGCCGGTAGCGGGCGTTGCCGCCGGAGGGACCAACCGCGGGCGGAGAGGCCGGCGATGGGCGGAGGGGCCGGCCGCCGGCCCCTCCGCCCGGGGCGGGCGCTCAGCGGACCATGGCCGCCAGAACGTCGCGCCAGTCCTCGCCGGGCTCGGGGGCGAGGGGGCCGGCCAGGGTGTCCGCCCGGTAGTGCCAGGGGCGGTGGAGTTCCTCCTCGGCGCTGGGGGTGGCGGCGACGGGGCTGTCGGAGCCGAGCAGGCGGACCAGTTCGGTGGTGAAGTCGGCCCAGGAGACGTGCCCGCTCACCGCGTTGACGACCCGGCCGGCGGCGGGGTGGTCCGGGGTGAGGCAGGCGGTGAGGGCGCGGGCCAGGGCGGCGGAGTGCACCCACGAGGCGCCGTACCACGCGTCGGCGGGCGGCACCGCGATCGGCAGGCCGGCCAGGGCGGCCTGGTAGAGCGGACCGGTGGCACCCCAGCGGAGCTGGTCGCGCAGGCGGTGGTGCGGGCCCCAGACGATCGGCGCGCGGACGGCGGTGGCCTGGCCGCGGCCGGTGGCGGCGGCCTCGAAGAGGATCCGCTCGCAGTCCAGCTTGGCCTGCCCGTACGGGGTGACGGGAGCGCCGCTCGGTCCGCCCTCGGCGACTTCGGTGCCCGCCGGGCGGCCGTACGCGTCGATGCTGCTGACGAAGACGAACGGGCCGCCCCGCCAGCCGTCCACCAGGGCGCGCATCGCGGCGAGGTCGGTGGCGTGCTCGGTGAAGGTGCAGGCGGAGTGGATGACGGCGTCCACGCCCTCGACGGCCCGGCGCAGGCTGTCGAGGTCCCCGAGGTCGCCCTCCGCCACCTCGGCGCCGTTCAGTGCGGGCAGGTGCGCGGACTCGGGCCGGACCAGCACCCGGACCGGCCGGCCCTGGGCCATCAGTTCCTGGAGCACGGCCGCGCCGACCCCGCCGGTGGCGCCGGTGAGCAGGACGGTGCCGGTGCGGGCGCCGGTGGTCCGCGGGCGGGCGCCGGCCCGGGCGAGGGCGGCGCTGCGCTCGTCGGCGCGGGTGGCGAGCAGGGCGGCGAGGGCACGGGGGGTGCGCTGTTCCAGGATGTCGAGGCCGGTGAGCGGCAGCCCGGTGCGGGTGCGCAGGCGTTCGGCGAGCTGGACGGCGACCAGGGAGTGGCCGCCGAGGGCGAAGAAGTCGCCGTCGGCGGGCGCGGTGGTGCCGAGGAGTTCGCCGAACGCCTGCCGTACGACGTCCAGCGGGCCTTCCTGCGGCGGAGCCTGGTCGGACGGCGCAGCCGGGTCGGGCAGCGGCGCGGCGCCGGGCAGCCGGTCGCGGTCGGGGGTGCCGTCGGGGTGGCGGGGCAACCGGTCCACCAGGGTGACGGCGAGCGGCAGTTCGCCGGCCGGGAGGCGTCCGCGCAGGGCGGCCCGCAGGTCGGTCCCGCTCGGGACGACCGGACCGCGCACCACCGCGTAGGCGAGCGGCGGGCCGTCGGGGTTGTCGACCACGGCCGCCTCGACCACCGCGGGATGGGCCGACAGGGCTTCCACGACCGGGTGTTCGGCGACCGTCAACCGCTCTCCGGGCAGCTCGGACAGCCGCCGCCGCGGGTCACCGGCCACGGCGGTGAGCAGCGCCGCGAAGGCGTCGAGCAGCCGGGCGGCGGTGTCCTGGTCCAGCGCGTCCCCGTCGTGCTGCAGCAGGCAGCGCGGCTCCGGGCCGTCCTCCACCAGCAGGGTGAGGCCGAACTTGGCCAGCCCCAGGTCGAGTTCCACGTTCTCGGCGTCGAGGCCGGGCAGCACCAGCGGGTCGACGCCCTGGACGAGGTCGCAGCTGACCGAGAGCAGCGGGGTGCCGTCCGCGCCGCGCGCGGCCGCGCCGAGCCGCTCGACCACCAGGTCGAGGGGCACCTCGTGGTGCTGCTGCGCGTCGAGCAGGGCGGCGCGGACCAGGCCGAGCAGTTCGGCGAACGACGGGTCCCCGGACGGATCCGCCCGCACGGCGAGGGTGTTGACCGCGAGTCCGACGGTCCGGCGGAACTCGGGCCGCCCGCGGTGGCCGCTGGCGCAGCCGAGGACGAGGTCGTCCTGCCCGGAGGCGATGTGCAGTGCGGCGAACGCGGCGGCCAGCACGACGGTGAACAGCGTGGCGCCGTGCCGCGCGCCGAGGACGCGCAGCTCCTCCACCACCGCCGGCTCCAGCGGCGCGGTGTGCAGCACGGCGCGGCGCTCGCGGGCGCCGGGCGGGACGGGCCGCAGCAGCGACAGGGGGCGCGCCCCGGACAGCCCGGCCGCGAGGGTGTCGGCGGCGGCCGTCAACTCGGCGTCCCGGGCGCGCTCCTGGCGGGCGTAGTCGGCGTACGACGGGGCCGGGGCCGCAAGCCGGTCCGGCACGCCGTCGCGCGCGGCACGGTACAGCTCGGCGAGGTCCTCCGCGACGAACCGCAACGCTCCACCGTCGATGGCGATGTGATGGATCGTCAGTAGGAGCGTGTGGTCCTCGGGCCCGTGCCGCAGGAGCACGGCGCGCAGCACGGGCCCGGTGGCGAGGTCGAACGGCCGGGCGGCCTCGGCGGCGAGCTGCTCCGGTCCGGTGGCGTCCAGCACCGGAAGCGGCACCGGGGTGACCGGGTCGACCTGCTGGTACGGCTGGTCGCCCCGGCGCGGGTAGCGGGTGCGCAGCACGGCGTGCCGCTCGGTCAGGCCGGTGAGCGCGGTGGCGAGGGCCGCCCGGTCGAGCGGGCCGCGCAGCCGGGTGGCGACCGGCACGTTGTAGAGGGCGCCGCCCTGGCCGAGGTGGTCCATCAGCCACATCCGCTGCTGGGCGTGTGAGAGGGGGGCCTGGTCACCGGCCGCGACGGGGCGGGCGGGCGCGGCGGCGGGCGTGGCGGCGGCGCGGCGGCCGCGGGCACGGCGCAGCAGGTCGGTCTGGTCGACGGTGCTCATCGGTCGGCTCCGGGGGTGTCGTCGGCGGCCAGCAGGGCGCGTTCCAGCAGCTCGGCCTGGGCGGCGACGGTCGGATGGGCGAGGAAGTCGGCGAGCGACAGCTCGACCCCGAGGTCCTCGCGCAGGTCGTCCACCACCCACATGGCGAGCAGCGAGTGCCCGCCCTCGGCGAGGAAGTCGGCGGCCGGGTCGGTGATCGGGCGTTCCAGGGCCCGGCTCCACGCCTCGGCGACGACCTGCTGGATCGGGCCGAGTTCGGCCCCGGCGGACGGCTGCGCCTCGGCCGGACCGTCGGCGGCCAGCGCCCGCCGGTCCACCTTTCCGCTGCCGGTCAGCGGCAGCGCGGCGAGTACGGTCCAGGCGGTGGGCACCAGGTGGGCGGGCAGCTGCTCGGCGAGGCGGGCGCGCAGCGTCTCGACGGCCGGGCGGGCGCCCTCGGCGAGCACCAGGCAGGCGGTGAGCGCGGCGTCGGCCTGCCCGGCCCGGCGGACCACGACGGCCGCCTCGGCGACCTCGGGCAGCTGGAGCAGCGCGTGCTCGACCTCGCCGGGTTCGATCCGGAAGCCGCGCACCTTGACCTGGTCGTCGGTGCGCCCGTGGTACTCCAGGGAGCCGTCCGGCAGTCGGCGGACCCGGTCGCCGCTGCGGTAGGCGCGTCCGATGCCCGGCAGTTCGCGGAAGCGCTCGGCGGTCAGCTCCGGCCGGTCGAGGTAGCCGAGGGCCAGCCGGTCGCCGGCGATCCACAGCTCGCCGACGGCGCCCGGCGCCACCGGCGCGAGCTGCTCGTCCAGGACGTGGGCGCGGGCGCCGCCGAAGGTCCGGCCGATCGGGACGGAGCCGGCGCAGTCGGCGCGGGTGATCCAGTGCAGGGTGGTGAAGGTGGTGGCCTCGGTCGGCCCGTACCCGTTGACCAGTTCGAGCCAGGGGAAGGCCCGCAGCACGGCGCCCGCGTGCTCGGCGGAGATCGCCTCGCCGCCGACGACGACGGTGCGCAGCACGCCGAAGACGCGGGACCGCCGGGCGGCCAGATGGTGGAAGAGCGCGGTGGTGAGGAAGACGGCGGTGACGCCGAAGCGCTCGACGTCGCGGACGAGGTCCTCGGCGCTGGGCCGCTCGGTCGGGGAGACGGCCACGGCGGCGCCGCGGGCGAGCGGGGTCCACAGCTCGAAGGTGGCGGCGTCGAAGGAGACGGTGGAGTGGAGGAGCATCCGGTCGCGCGGGCCGAGGGCGACGGTGTCCTCGGCGGTGACCAGGTCGGTGACGGCGCCGTGCGGGACGAGGACGCCCTTGGGGCGGCCGGTGGAGCCGGAGGTGTAGTAGAGCAGGGCGGGCGCGGCCGGGTCGGCGGCGTCGGGTGCCGTGCCGTCGGTGGCCTCGGTGCCGCGCTCGGTCAGCACGAGGGTGCGCTCCTCGGGGAGCCCGGCCTCGGCGAGCAGGGCCTTGTCTCCGAGGACGAGCCGGACGTCCGCGTCGGCGGTCATCTCGGCGATCCGGGGGCGCGGGTAGGAGGGGTCGATCGGGACGACGAGCGCGCCGGCCCGCCAGACGGCGAGCTGGGCGACGACGAGCCGGGTCGAGTGGGCGCACAGCAGGCCGACGGCGCTGCCGGGGCCGATCCCCCGGGCGGCCAGGACGGCGGCCAACCGGCCTGCGGCGTCGACGAGTTCGCGGTAGGTCAGGACGGTGGAGCCGTCGGTCACGGCGAGCGCGTCGGGCCGCAGTCCGGCCTGCCGGGCGATCAGTGCGGGCACGGGCAGCGCGGGCAGGGTCGCGGCGCTCAGGCCGGACGGGTTCGCGGGGGCCGAGGCCGAGGCGGGCGAGGTCGTGGTGGTCATGGGTGGTGGTTCCCTTCCGGGCGCCCCGGCCGGGTGGGCCGGGGCGCCGCGCTGAGGAGGTTCGGGCGGGTCAGGCGGTGGTGGTCAGCTCGGCCACCCGCTCCTCGACCAGTCGGGCGACGGCCCGCAGGTCCGGCTGGCGCAGCACCAGGGGGGCGCGCAGCCGGACGCCGTACTCGTTCTCCAGGGCCTCCAGCAGTCTCGCCGCGGCGAGCGAGTTGCCGCCCGCGGCCAGGAAGTTGTCCTGCGGTCCGAGGTCGCCACGGCCGATCAGCTCGCGGCAGAGCTTGAGCACGGTGCGCTCGACCGGGGTGCTCCCCTCCTCGCTCGGGGCCGTCTCGTCCCGGCCCGCCGCCGGCGCGTCGGCCAGCAGGGCCTGGCGGTCCACCTTGCCGTTGGCGTCCAGCGGGAAGCGCTCCACCAGCCGGACGGCGGAGGGCACGGCTTGCTCGGGCAGCCAGGGGCGGACGGCGTCGAGCAGCGCCGCGGGGTCGGCGCCGTCCTCGGCCTGGACGAAGGCGAGCAGCCGCGCCCCGCCGGTCGGCGCCTGCTCGGCGGCGACGACCGCCCGCCGCACCTTCGGGTCGCGTTCGAAGGCGGCCTCGACCTCGGCGGGTTCGATCCGCACGCCGCTGACCTTGACCTGGTCGTCCAGGCGGCCGTGGAACTCCAGCACGCCGTCCGGTCGCATGACCACCCGGTCACCGGTGCGGTAGACCCGGTCGGTGCCGACCACGCCGGCGGGCGCGTCGACGAAGCGGCGGGCGGTCAGCTCGGGGTCGAGGTACCCGGCGGCCAGGCCTCGGCCGCCGATCCGCAGCTCGCCGGCCGTGCCGCGCGGCACCGGCCGGCCGTCCTCGTCGGTGACCAGGAGGACGGCGCCGTCGATCGGCAGGCCGATCGGCGGGGCGCCGGCGCCGTGGTCGCCGCCGGGGGCCATGGTGTGGGTGGTGGTGGTGACGGTGGCCTCGGCGGGCCCGTAGGCGTTGTGGACGGTCGCGGTGACGTCCGGCCCGGGGGCCAGGCGCAGCCGGTCGCCGCCGATCACCAGGTGGCGCAGCGCCAGGCCGGCGGGCCAGGGCCGGCCGAGGACGGGCTCGGCCAGCGGGGTGGGCAGGATGGACGCGGTGACGCCGGCCTCGCGCCACCAGTCGGTGAGCGCGCCGGTGTCCCAGCGGACCGCCTCGGGGGCGACGACCAGGGCCGCGCCGGAGGTGAGGCCGGCCCACAGTTCCTGCACGTGCGGGTCGAAGGCGACGCCGATCAGCAGGCTGTGCCGCTCCCCGGGGCCGAGGCCGGTCAGCCCGCGGTACCACTGGAGCAGCGCGCCGAGCGCGGGCTCGGTGACGGCGACGGCCTTCGGGGTTCCGGTGGAGCCGGAGGTGAGCACCGCGTAGTGGGTGCCACCCGGGACGCGTACCTGCTCGCCGGAGTTCAGGGCGGCCACCACACCGGGGGTGGGCAGGTCCAGCGGCAGCCGCTCGCCGCCGGGCGGCAGCAGGTCCGGCTCGCCGACCAGGCAGGCCGGGCGGAGCTGCTCGGCGACGGCGCGAAGCCGGCGCTCGCCGGGGCGCGGGCCGAGCGGCAGGTGGACGGCGCCGAGCTTGGCGGCGGCCAGGGTGACGGCGACCAGCGAGACCGAGTGGCCGAGGCAGACGCCGAGCAGGTCGCCCGGGCCGACCCTGCCGCGCAGCGCCTCGGCCACGGTGTCGGCGAGGCGGTCGAGTTCGGCGTAGCTGTGGACCTGCTCGCCGTCGATCAGGGCGGGGGCGTCGGGGGTGCGGTGCACCCAGGTGGTGAACAGGTCGAGCACCGCGCCGTCCTGGTGCGGACGGCCGTAGGCGATGCTCAGGCCCTCGGTGCTCGGGCCCTCGGTGCTCGGGGCCTTGGTGCTCGGGGCCTCGGTGGTGTCAAGGTGTTCCATCATCATCTCCAGGAAGGTGACGCAACGTAGGTGACGAGTCGTCAGTTCAGGCCCATCGAGCGGGCGATGATCACCTTCTGGACCTCCGAGGTCCCCTCGATGATCGTGGTCATCCGGACGTAGCGGTACAGGAACTCCAGCGGGTGCCCGCGCACCCAGCCGGTGGCCCCGTGCACCTGGAGCGAGCGGTCCACCGCGCGCACGGCGGTCTCGGAGGCGGTGAGCTTGGCGAGTGCCGCGTTCTCGGGCGACTCGGTGCCCTCGTCGACCAGCCGGGCGCAGGCGAGGGTGAGCAGCTTGGAGGCCTCGACCTCGGCCCGGGTGGCGACCAGGTGCTCCTGGACGTGCTGGTACTCGCCGATCACCCGGCCGAACGCGCGCCGGTCCTTGGCGTACTCGACACCGATCCGCAGCGCGTGCTCGGCGATGCCGTTGCACATCGCGGCGACCACCAGCCGACCGCGCGAGAGGCTGTCGATGGCGAGGGCGGTGGCCGCGCCGACGCCCTCCTCGCCGCCGATGACGGCCTCCGGGCCGACGGTGACCCCGTCCAGCAGCAGCTCGGACAGCGGCTCGCCGGACATGCCCTCGTACCGCTGGCCGAGCCGCAGTCCGGGCTGGTCCATCGGCAGCACGAAGGCGGTGGCGCCGCTCGTGGGCCCGGCGCCGTCCCCGAGGTCGGTGGCGGCGACGACCAGCGCGATCCCGGCGTGCTCGGCGTTGCTGACGAAGGTCTTGCGGCCGTTGAGCACCCAGCCGTCGCCGGTGCGCACGGCGGTGGTGGCGAGGCGGAACGCGTCGGAGCCGGCGTTCGGCTCGGTGAGGGCGAGGCAGCGGGTCTGCTCGCCGCGCACCAGCGGGACCAGGTGGCGCTCGACCTGTTCGGGGGTGCCGTGCCGCAGCAGCGGGCTGGGCCCGTCGGCGCCGGCCAGCGCGTACGGGGCGAGCACGCAGCCGCTGCGCCCGGCGGCGTGGTGCAGCAGGACGACGGCGGTGAACGGCATGCCGGCGCCGCCGAGTTCCTCGGGGTAGTCGCCCGCGTAGAAGCCGAGGGCGGCGGAGCGCTTGCGGACGTAGCTCCGCAGGTCGGCCGGGACCTGGTCGGCGGTCTCGGGCAACTCGGCGGCCAGCGGGACGAGTTCGCGGCGCACGAAGCTCTCGAAGGCCTCGACGAGTTCGCGGTGGCCGTCTTCCAGGACGGCGGAGGGGGAGCTCACTTGACACCTCCGGTGAGGGCCTTGGCCTGGTCGGCCAGCACGGCGTGGCGGAACAGGGTGCGCAACGGCGGGCGGCTGCCGAGGTGCGGCTCCAGCTGGGCGGCGAGCTGGGCGGCGAGCAGCGAGTGGCCGCCGACCTCGAAGAAGTGCGAGTCCGCGGTGAAGCGGTCGTGGCCGAGCACCTCGCGCCAGGCGGCGGCGATCAGCCGCTGGCCGGGGTCGGTGAACTCGCTCGGCGCGCTGTCCCCCGCCTCGGGGGCGTCCTGGGCCTCGTCCGCCAGTCGGGCGAGGGCGGCCCGGTCGGGCTTGCCGCCGGGCAGGGTCGGCATCGCGGCGACGGCCGTCCAGCTCGCCGGGACGAGTCCGCCGGGCAGCCGGCGGGCCAGCGCCTCGTGCAGGGCGGCCTGGTCGGGGCGGTCGGAGCCCTCCAGGAAGCCGACCAGGCGGGGGCCGGTCCGCGGGTCGGTGTGCAGCAGCACCGCGCAGGAGCGGCCGCCGAGTTCGGCGGAGGCGGCGGCCTCGATCTCCTCCAGCTCGATCCGGTGGCCGCGCAGCTTGACCTGGTTGTCGGCGCGGCCGAGGAAGCGCAGCCGGCCGTCCAGGTCGCGGAAGCCGCGGTCGCCGGTGCGGTAGACGCGGGCGTCGCCGAGCGCGGGGACGGTCACGAAGCGGGCCGCGGTCGGCTCCGGCAGGCCCAGGTAGCCGTCTGCCACCATGGCGCCGCCGACGACGAGTTCGCCGACGCAGCCGGGGGCGAGCGGGCGCAGGGTGTCGTCCAGGACGTGGACCAGCACGCCGCCGAGTTCGGCCCCGAGCGGGATCTCACCGTCCTCGGCGACGTCGGCGGCGGTGACCTCGTACACGGTGGAGGTGACGGTGGCCTCGGTGACGCCGTAGGCGTTCAGCACGGTGGTGGCCTCGGTCAGACCGGCCAGGGCCCGGGCGGGCAGCCGCTCGCCGCCGAGCACCAGCAGCCGGGGCGTCCAGCGGCCGTCGCCCAGCGCCTCGCGCAGGTCCTCGCGGACGGCGAGCAGGTAGCTGGTCGGCAGGTTGGCGACGGTGACGCCGCGGGCGGCCAGTACGGCCACCAGCTCGGGGCCGGTGGGCACCTCGCGCTGCGGCACGACGAGGGCGGCGCCGGCCGCGAGGGCGGGCAGCACCTCCTCCAGGGCCACGTCGAAGGACGGCCGGGCGAACAGCAGCACCCGGTCGGCGGAGGTGAGTTCGTAGCGGTCGACGATCGCGGCGACGTACCCGGCGAGGGCCCCGCGGCCGACCTGGACGGGCTTGGGCACGCCGGTGGAGCCGGAGGTGTGGATCAGGTAGGCGGCGCCGTCCAGGACGGCGGCGGGCTCGGCCTTCGGGAACGCCGGGCCGTCCAGCAGCGCCGGGGTGAAGCCCTCGGCGGGCAGCGCGAGCGCGCTCTGCCGGGTGGCGAGGACGAGTGCCGGGTTCAGCCGCTCCAGCAGCAGGCCGAGCCGGGCGGCCGGGTCCTCGGTGGACAGCGGCGCGTAGACGGCGCCGTGGCGCAGGCAGGCGAGCAGGGCGACCACGCTGTCGGCGCCGCGCGGCAGCACGGCGGCCACCGGCTGGCCCGGCGCGACCCCGGCGGCGCGCAGCCGCTCGACCAACTCGGCGACCCTTCGGTCGAGTTCGCCGTAGCTGATCCGCTCGGTGCCGGCCATCAGGGCGAGCGAGGCCGGGTCGTGAGCGGAAGCCGGGTCGAGGGCGGCCAGGGCGATCGGGGCGACCGGGGTGGCCTGCGCGGCCTCGGGCGCGGGGTCCAGGTCGGCGATCGGCGCCTGCGGGCGGTCCAGGTAGCAGCGCAGCAGCTCCAGCAGTCGCTCGGAGAGCAGCACCGCGTCGGACTCGCGGAACAGGTCGGCGTCGTAGTCCCAGACCAGGGTCATCCCGGCGGCGCCGTGCTTCTCGCCGACCACCCGGCGGTCGTCGGGCAGCAGCACCAGGTCGAGGTCGAAGCGGGTGGTACCGGTGTTGAAGCCCTCGTACAGCGAGACCTCCAGGCCGGGTGCCTGGACGTCGGGCAGGGCCGCGTCGTGCGCGCTGAACATCACGTTGAACAGCGGGTTGTCGGCGCCGGTGGTGTGCAGTCCGAGCCGGCGGGTCAGCTCCTGGACCGGAAGGTCCTGGTACGGCAGCGCGCGCAGCAGGACGTCGGTCACCTCGTCGACGGCCTCGGTGCCGGGGGCCGTCGGGTCCAGCCGCAGGCGCAGCGGGACGGTGTTGACGAACATGCCGACGGTGCCCTCGAAGCCCTCCGGCCGGTTGCCGACGGCGGTGCCGATCACCAGCTCGCGGTGGCCGCTGTGCCGGCGCAGCAGTTCGGCGAACAGGGCGAGCAGGGTGCTGAACGGGGTGTGGCCGTCCGCCTTGCTGCGCTCGCGCAGCCGCTCGGCCAGGTCGGCGCCGATCGACTGGCGCAACTGGCCGCCGCGGTGGCGCCGTTCGGCGCGCGGCCGGGCCAGCCCGGGCAGCGTGACCTCGCGCGGCGCGTCGGCCAGCTCCCTGGTCCAGAAGTCGAGTCCGCGGTCGCGGGGGAGGTCGGCGGCGGCGCGGGCGTGGTCCTCGTACGAGGGGGCGACGGGCAGCTCGTACGGCTCGCCGAGGACGGTGGCGCGGTAGACGGTGAACAGGTCGCGCAGCAGGATCGCGAAGGAGTGGCCGTCGTGGACGAGGTGGTGCTCGACGTGGATCAGCCGGTGGTGGTCCTCGGCGAGCCGGACCAGGTGCCAGCGCAGCACCGGTGCCCGCCCGGTGTCCAACGGCTCCTCGGCCTCGGCGGCGAGCAGCCGGCGGAAGGCGGCCTCCGGGTCCTGCTCGGTGCCGAAGTCGCTCTGGCGCAGCTCCGGTTCACAGTCCTCGGCGACCCGCTGGCCGGGCAGGCCCTCCGGGCTGGGCACCAACTCCAGCCGCAGGCCGGGGTGCTGGGCCAGCACGGCGGCGAGGCCGGTGTGCAGCGCGTCCCGGTCGAGGGTGCCCCACAGGTCGAGGACGGCGGTGAAGTTGTAGGCGCGGCTGCCCGGCAGCATCTGTTCGTGCAGCCAGACGATCTCTTGCGACGGCGTGAGTGCGAACATGGTCGATTCCCTTGTGTGGTGGGCGTGTCGGCACTGCTGTGGCCGGAAGCGGGCGTGGGGTGTTCCCGCGTCGGCCGGTGGGCCGGGCCGCACCTGGGTGAGGTGCGGCCCGGGGCCCGGGGATCCCGTCCGGCGGCGTGCAGGACGCGCGCGGGCGGGCGTGGTGGATCCGATGTGGTGGGTCCGGTGTGGGAGTTCGGGGCCCGCGGGGTGGGCCGACAGCCTGGGGCGTGCGGGCGCGGGCGTACGAGGCGGGCTGGTTCGGAACGCGTGGGTTCGAAGGGGCGGGCCCGGGAGGGCGGGGCAGGTGCGGGCCGCCCGAGCAGCGGGGCGTGTTCGGGCGGGCCCCGGAGGGCGGGGCGTGTTCGGGCAGGCCCGTTCACGCCTGCCGTCTTCGGGCAGGCCCGTTCAGGCCTGCGGGACCGGGGACGGCCGGGCGTGCAGGTGGTGACGCAGCACGGCGAGTAGTTCACCGAAGGCCGCGTGGGCGTCGGCCTCGGGGAAGCGGTCGCGGTCCCAGGCCAGTCGGATCAGCAGGTCGTCGCCGTTCGAGGCGGAGACGGCCAGTGGCGCGGCGAGCGGGCGCCCCTCCAGGTGGACCTCCCGGCCGGCGGCGCCGCCGAGCACCAGCGGCGGGCGGCGGTGCGTGTCCTCCATGGTGAGCAGGGCGTCCAGGGCGCCCGACCACGGGGCCCCGGCGGTGCGGGCGGCGCGGACCACCTCGTCGAAGGGGGTGCCGGCGTGGTCCAGGTCGTCCCACCAGGCGTCCGCGAGGGCGTCCAGGTCCGTGGACCGCTCCGAAGTCGCCGGGTGCACCAGGGTGTTGAGGAAGCAGCCGAGCACGGTGGGCGCACCCACCGGTCGGCCGCCCCACGGGTAGCCGAGTGCGAGCCGCCCTCCCCCGGCCTCCGTCCGGTCCGCCCCCGCCGCCCGGTGGGCCCGGTGCAGGGCCGAGCCGACCGCGTCCAGCAGCGCGGGGAAGACGGCGCCGCGGGCGGCGCCCTCGGCGGCGGGCAGCCGCTCGGTGAGCATGCCGGTGGACGTGGCGGCGCTGCCGCCCGCCCCGGTCACGCCGCCCAGCCGCCGGCCCCAGTGGGCCCGCGCGGCGGGGCCGCCGGCGGCGTCCTCGGCGGCGAGCTGCAGTTCGACGGCCTGCCGGAAGTCGGCCAGCGCCTGGGGGGCGGGCCCGTCGGCCGGCGACTCGTCCTGCTCGTAGGCGGCACTGAGCTCGGCGGTGAGCACGCCGAGCGACTGCTCGTCGCAGGCGGCGTGGTCGAGTGCGAGGGCGAGCAGTTCCTCGTCCCCGTCCGGGTCCGCGGCGACCAGCAGGCGCAGCGCGGGTCCGTCGGCGGGCCAGTCCAGCAGGGCCGAGCGCAGCGCCGCGCGGGCGGTGCCGCCGGGGGCGACGGCGATCCGGGCGGCCTCGGCCGAGGGGCCGCCGGCGCGCAGCACGGGTGTGCCGCGCACGGTCGCGAAGCCGCCGCACAGCGCCGGGTGGTGGGCGGCCACCGCGGCCGCGGCGCGGACCAGTCGGTCCAGGTCGAGGGTGCCGCGCGGGTAGGCGAACAGCAGCGGGACGATGTCGGTGCGGCTCTGCGGCGTGAGCCGGCGGGTGATCAGGAAGCGCCGCTGGGCGCCGGTCAGCGGGAGCAGCTCCACCGGGGATTCGGCGGCGGCTGAGCGGTACCGGGCGAGGTAGGCGGCGGTGATGCTGGCGTGCACGGGAACGGTCTCCGGTTTCCGGTCGCGGCTCGGGTCGGGGATCGGTCGGGGGGATTCGGCCGGGGAAGTCGGTCAGGGGGTTCGGTTGGGATTCGGCCGGGGCGTTGCTCAGGTCCGGGTGGTACGGGCGGGCCGACGGTCAGGGCGCGCTGGGGCTCACGGCACTCTCCTCGTCGGTGGCGCCCTTGGTGGCGCCCGCGGTGACGTCCTCGGTGGCGCCCTCGGCAGCGTCCTTGCCCGGGGCCTGGCCGCCCGTGCGGTCGGGGCCCGGCAGCTCGCGCATCCGGCGCAGCGGCGAGAGCAGCAGCGGCAGCGGCACCAGCAGGAAGCCCGCGGCGCAGAGCCAGAGTGCGGTGCGCGGCCCGGCCGCGTCGGCGACCACGCCGCCGACCAGGGCGCCGATCGGCAGGGTGCCCCACACCAGGAAGCGCATGGTGGCGTTCATCCGGCCGAGCAGCTCCGGCGGGCAGACGCTCTGGCGGAAGCTCACCTGGGCGACGTTGTAGGCCACGGCGCCGAACAGCACCACCCCGGAGGCCAGACCGAAGAGCACCACGCCCGCGCCGCTGCCGGACAGCGGCCACAGCAGCGCGAACGGCGCCGTCACCACGGTGGACACCCAGATCAGCCGGGCCTGGCCGATCCACCGGGCGAGCTGCCCTGCGCACAGCGCACCGGCCAGTCCGCCGACGGCGGAGACCGACAGCAGTACGCCGATGGCGCCCGGCGACAGGTCGAGCACCCGCACCCAGAACACCGTCTGCACGGCGGTCAGCACCGCGGAGAACAGGTTCGACGTGGCGGTGGCGGTCGCGATCGCCCGCAGCAGCGGGTGGCCGAGCACGAAGCGCACGCCCTCCCCGACCTCGGCGCGCAGCGAGCGCCCCGGCGCGGGTTCCGGTCGCGGCTCCTCGGCCTTGATCCGGACGAGCAGCAGCGCGGAAGCCAGGTAGCCGCAGGCGTCGGCCACGATGGCGAGCGGCGCCCCGAGCAGCTGGACCAGTCCGCCGCCGAGGCCTGGACCGGCGATCTGCGCCGAGGAGCGGACCGTCTCCAGCGCCCCGTTGCCGCCGACCAGCTGCTCGCGCGGCAGGACGGCGGGCAGGAAGGACTGGTGGGCGACGTCGAAGAACACCGTCGCCACCCCGGTGACCAGCGCCACGACGTAGAGCTGCGGCATGGTCAGCACCCCGAACGCGGCGGCCGGAGGGATCGACCCCACGGCCAGGCAGCGCACCACGTCGGCCCGGATCAGCACCGGCAGCTTGCGCATCCGGTCCAGCCAGGCGCCTGCCGGGAGGCCGACGAGCAGGAAGGCGGCGGTCTCGGCGGCGGTCAGCAGGCCGACCTGGAACGGCGTGGCGTCGAGCACCATCACCGCCACCAACGGAAGGGCGACCAGGGTGACCTGACTGCCCGTCTGGGCCGCCGCGGCTCCGGTCAACAGGAGTCGGAAATCGCGGTGGCCGAGCAGACGGGCCTGGCGGGAGCTGGGCTTCTCGTTCATCGGTGCGACTCTCGGTCACCTCTTCGACACGGGGCAAGCACCAGGTTCGT
Source organism: Kitasatospora sp. NPDC032121 (assembly GCF_055580145.1). Taxonomy (NCBI): domain Bacteria; kingdom Bacillati; phylum Actinomycetota; class Actinomycetes; order Kitasatosporales; family Streptomycetaceae; genus Kitasatospora; species Kitasatospora sp. NPDC032121. The sequence goes on from NZ_JBVILX010000009.1 coordinate 190,469, forward strand.
TTCCGGACGGACCGCAGGTCGGCCGAATCCCGCCACTCCCCCGACCGGCCCTTGCGCGCTCCTTACGGCGGCCTCCCGTGCTGCCGCGCCGCCCGCGGCGCCCGTCGGCCTAGGCGGCACCGGCCGACGGGCACTCCGATCACCCCCGGGCCCATCCGTCCATTTTCTTGTCCGATATTCGGACGCAGGCTTTCCAGCCACCGGACGGCGGCCTTCAACTTGGCCGGATTCCATGGAGTGCATCCCCAGCGACACCTCATCGTGATACCGGCGTGACCGAAGCGAGCCGTAGAAGGGGATCACCGGGCGGGTTACGAGCCGCCCCCGAAACGGGCCACCCTCGAAACGGGCCGCCACCGAAACGGGCCGCCCGGCTCGGGGCCGCGCCGCCGCACGCTTCGACTACCCGTCCGTCTCGGCCCACGCCCGCATCCGCGCCTGCGTCCGTGCCGGTGCCGGTCCCTGTTCCGACGCCCGCGCCGCCCGGCGGGTGATCGCCAGCAGCGCCATGTCGTCGTCCCTGGGCCCGCCGGTCCACCGCCCGACGTCCACCACCAGCGCGTCCAGCACCTCCCCCGGCCCGGCGAACGGCCCCAGCGGGGCCAGGCCGAGCACCGGGTCGTAGAACTCCCCCGCCGCGTCCCGGGCCTCGGTGACCCCGTCGGTCACCAGCAGCAGCGTGCACCCGGCCGGAAACGGCCGGCTCTCCGGCGCCGGACGCGCCCCGCCCAGCCCGCCCATCCCCAGCGGCAGCCCCGGGTCCGCCGCGTCCAGCCGGCGCACCGGCGGCGCGGGCCCGCCCGACGGGTACGGGCCCAGCAGGTACGGGCCGGGGTGCCCGCAGTCGAGCGTGCGCACGCTCTCCTCCCCCGGCGGGAACTCGACCAGCAGGGCGGTGATGAACCCCTCCAGCCGCACCTCCTCGCTCATCCGCTCGCTCTCCCGCAGCAGCGAGTCCTCCAGCGCGTCGGCGAGCGCGGACAGGTCCGGCAGCCGGTGCGAGTCCTCCCGGAAGGCGCCCAGCAGCACCGAGACCGCCCCGACCGCGTGCAGCCCCTTGCCCCGCACATCGGCGATCAGCCCGCGCACGCCGTACGGGGTGACCTGCAGCGCGTACGCGTCCCCGCCGATCAGCGCCTCGTCCTGGGCGGCGCGGTAGCAGGCCGCGACCGACAGTCGCCCGACCCGCGCGGGCGGCTCCGGCAGCACGGCCCGCTGCGCCGCCTCGGCCACCGACCGCACCCGCGCCAACTGCCGGCCGTGCCGGGCCACCACGCGGTTCACCCAGATCCCGAGCAGCGCCGCGAACGCCGTGTTCGCCAGCTCCAGGTAGCCGGCGCCGGTCCCGAGCGATCCGTCCTGGGTGAACAGCACCAGGATGCCCAGGACGTTGGCCGCCCCCACCGCGACGGTGTCCCCCAGCGCCAGCAGCGCCCCCGCCAGCACGGCCGCCGCCGCGAGCAGTGGGTCGCCCCAGTAGTCGGTCGGTTCCAGCGCGTTCCACACCAGCCCGCCGGCGGTCAGCAACCACGGCGCGACCCGCACGTACGGCGGCCACTGCGCGGACCTCGGGGCCATCGGCGACCTGGCTTCCGTCTCACCACCATCCGGAAGGACTTCTTCCGATCGTAGTCACGGCCCCACGAAACCCGCAGGACGGCCGCCCTGGCCCCGCTCCAGGGCCTCTCCTCGAACAGGCGCGGAGGGGTCAGGCCGGCGGGGTGTCGGGGTAGAGGCCGAATTCCAGGCGTCCCTCATGGTTGCCGCCGGGTGGCCCGCGTTGGCCCCGGCGGCTCGTCGACGGTGAGCCGTCAGGAGCCTGCGCTGCCGGAGTGGTTCAGGTCCACACGGGTCCGCAGGAACTCGAGATACTTGGGGTCGTCCTCTTCGAAGATTTCGGGTCCGCCACCCATATAGGCCCTGATCAGCTCATCCGCAGCTCGGTCGTGGTCGCCCAGCTCGAAGGTGGTCTGGCCCAACCGAAGGTGGATGTATGGATTGCCGAGTCCGTCAGGGCACTGAGCGGCGTTGTGGAAGCACTTGTGGGCCTTGTCGTGAACACCGCGTCGGAAGTGCACGTCTCCGATCGCGACGTAGATCCAGGTCGAGGCCGCCCAGTCCCGGGGATCGCCCGGCAGCAGCCGGAGGGCTTCGATGTAGCGCAGCACGGCCTCGTCGAGCTCTCCCATTCCGACCAGGGCATCACCCTCCTGACACAGCTCGGTGATCTCGGCATGGACCTCATCGGGCAGTTGCATGGCCGTCCCTGTCATGGCTCGGAGCTTCGTGCGATCGGGCTTCCGTGAAGACTAGGTGATGCCGGTCGGCCGGTTTCGTAGAGGGGCGTTGGTCGGACGGCCGGTGCGGTGAGGTAGAGGTCACCCGCGCAGTCGAGGGCCCCTTCCGGAGAGCCGGCGGGTAGCCCGCTGGGCAGGACGTTGTCCTGGTAGCTGTCGTTGCCGACCAGGTGGAGGGCGACGCCCCAGGTGTGCAGCACGCCGGTGAACGATCCGGTTCCCCGAGGAGGACCCGACGTCCGTCTTCGCCACCTGGCTGTACCTCGGCGACGACAGCCACGGCAACGCGCCCGCCCCGAGGGTCCTACCAGGGCTCACACGTCAGCCCCGCCGACGACGACCCCCGCGGGGGCTGGCTGGAGCTCGGCGTGATCCCCGACCGCTGCCATCCCGACGTGCGGTTCAGCGGCCTTCCGGAACCCGAGGGCGGTCGGCCCGTCCCGGTGGAGCACCTCCGGCTCGGCCTCGGCCGGCCACCGGAGGACGGCTCGCAGGGCCCGGGCTCCGCGGCGACGGTGATCCTGGACCGCGCCCAGGCCGAGCTGTTGCACGCCACCCTCACCGAGTGGCTCCGGACCCGGCACAGGTGAGGACGCGCGCTCACCCGCCGGCGACGAACCGCCCCGCACCGGGCCCCGTCAGCAGGCCCTCCGGGACCCGGCGTCCGTAGGCCACCAGCAGCAGGTGCTCCGCCCGCCCCTCCACGGTCAGCGGCCCCTCGCCGTGCGACCAGCCGGTGTCCGTCGCCACCAGTCGGACTCCGTCCAGTCGGGCCCCGAAGAACCGCAGGCCGCGTGGGGTGAGGGCGGACAGCAGGGCGGCCGCCCGGGGCAGCGGGAGGCGGCCGGGCAGACCGAGCGCCACGGTGATGTCGAGCCCGTGGACGGCGTCGTGGGCGAGGGCGGCGATCCGGCCGCCGACGGGCGGACGCCAGGGGTGATCGGCGTGATCGGCCAGGGCGGCGGCGAGTTCGCGCTCGCTCATGGCGGCCGCGTCGCGGCGGGCGATCCGGTCGGCCATGCGGTGCAGGTTGCCGCCGGAGCGGGCGAGTTCGACGGCCGTGCGCGCCGTCGAGTACCGGAAGCCGGTGCTCATGTGCGCCGCCACCTCGCGAACCCGCCAACCCGCGCACAGCGAGGGCGAGTTCCACTGCTCGGGGGTGAAGGCGGCGAACACCCGGGCGAGTTCACGGCGCTCGGCCGCGATCTGCTCGCGGATCCAGTGGAGCTGTCCGGTGTCCTCGTTGCGCGGCACGGTTTCCATGCGTCCAGCCTGCGGCCGGAACCGTACGCCCGTCCAAGAGCGGGAAGTTCTGGCACTTATGATCGGGAGTTATGGAACTGCGGCAGCTCCGGTACTTCGTCACCGTCGCCCAGCACGGCAGCTTCACCCGGGCCGCGCAGCTGCTGCACCTGACCCAGCCCGGGGTGAGCTCCCAGATCCGGCAGCTGGAACGGGAGCTGGGCCACCGACTGCTCGACCGCTCGGGCCGCACCGTGCGGCTCACCCCGGCCGGCGAGGCGGTGCTGCCGCACGCCCGGGCGGCCCTCGCCTCCGCGGCGGCGGCCCACCGCGCGGCCCAGGAGTTCGGCGGGCTGCGGCGCGGGCACGTACGACTGGGCATGGTCGCCGGGGCTGCCCTGACCCCGCCGTCCGGGCTGGGGACCTTCCCCGGGCTCGCCACCACGCTCGCGGCGTTCCGCCAGGAACACCCCGGCATCGACTTCTCGCTCGCCGAGGACACCACCGCACGGATGCTCACCGCCCTGCGCGAGGGCCGGCTGGACCTCGCCGTCGTCGGCCTGCCCGCCCCCGCGAGCGGGCGGGAGGGCGACGACGGCTGGTCGGCGCTGACCGGGCTCGCCCTGCACACGGTGCTGGAGATCCCGCTGGTCGCGGCCTGTGCGGTGGGGCACCCGCTCGTGGGAGGCCCGGGTCCTGATCCCGGTCCTGGTCCCGGTCCTGGCCCCGGCCCTGGTCCTGGTCCCGGTCCTGGCCCCGGACCCAGCCCTGGCCCTGCCGACGCCTCGGGCGCGGTATCGGGCCCCGGCCCCGCCGGCGGCTCCGTCGGCTCCGCGCCCGGCTGGCGCTCGCTGCCGGTCGCCGCGCTCGCCGGGCACGCCCTGCTGAGCACCCCGCGCGGCACCGGTCTGCGCACCGCGCTGGAGAGCGCCCTGGCCGAGGCCGGTGTCGAACCGGCGGTCGGCGTCGAGGCGGCCGCGCCACCGCAGTTGGCCGAACTCGCCGCGCACGGCCTGGGGGTGGCCGTCGTACCGGACCCGGGCCCGGTGCCGGGTCTGCGGGTGCGCCCGCTGACCGACCCCGTCCCCCGGGTCCGGATCGCGCTGGCCTGGTCGACCGGGCAGCCCGCCTCACCGCCGACCGCCGCCCTGGTGGCCCACCTGCGGCAGGCCTACCCCGGGCCTGCCGCCGCTCAGCCTCCGGCCGGCACCGCCGCTCCGCCGGTGGCGGGCTGCACCGCCGCGCCGTCGGCGACGTGCAGCAGCGCGTCCGCGCCGTCGAGCACCTCCCGGTCGAGCGGGAAGTAGCCCTGCCGCGGGACGGTGTCGGTGCGCGTACGGGCTTCGACCGGCAGTGCGGTGTCCGTCAACTCCCAGACCGTACCGCGCGCTTGCAGGTGGGACTCGTACGTCCCCGGTGCCGGCTCGGCCAGCCCGATCGCCTCGCTGCGCCCCAGGCTCCCGGCGACGAAGGCGTACCGCTCGCCCAGCAGCGCGGCCACGGTGCGGCCCGCCCCCGACCACCGGCAGTCCAGCTCGCCGAACGACCAGGCGCTCGGGTTCCGTTGCAGGTGCAGGTTGTGGGAGAAGACCAGGGTCGGTCCGCGCCGGGCCTCGACCGTGCGGATGTCGAGCAGGTTCCGCGCCATCAGCGCGTCCCGCACGCCGGACAGGGCGCTGATCCGGTCGCTCGCCGTGAGGCCCGGGACCGCCGACTGCGCGTGGTAGCGCAGCAGTCCGATCCCGGCGGTCAGCCGGGTGCGGGCCGCGCACCACTCCGCGGACGAGGTCGCCGCGATCAGTTCCGGCGCCCGCATGTCGAGTCGGAGGAGGAGGTCGTCGGCGAGGCAGCGCAGCCGCGCCGCCTCGGCGGTGCCGCCGGGCGACTGTTCCGGGTCCATCACCGCCTCCGTGCGGCTCCAGCGCTCGTCCTCACCCACCAGACGGGCGATTTCGAGGCCGAGGTCGAGGCCGAGCCCGAGGTAGTCGCAGGCGTGTTCGAGGTAGCGGCGCGGGCTGGGTGCGCTGGTGGTCTCGGTCGGGATGTCGAAGCCGTGCAGGGCCAGTCGCTCGCCGGCCGGCCGTTCCCGGTTGAACTCCCTCATCCAGGCGACGAGTCGGCGGTTGGGTTCGAGGTCCCCGAAGCCATGGGTGAAGCCGTCCCGCATCGCCGAGTCGAGGGTGCCGACGCCCTCCCGGACGTAGGCGTCCACGGCGAAGGCGGCGACCCGGTCGGTCTCCAGGGCGATCGAACGGAAGCCCCGGTCGACCAGTCGGGCGAACAGCTCGTTGCGGACCAGCCCGAACGCCGGCTCCTGGTGGGTCGGCTCACCGAGGCCCAGAAGCTCGCACGCCGGGGTGACGAAGTCATGCATGTCCTGGTTCATGGACCTCAAGCGTATCCTTGAAGGAACGGTTGAGACTTTTTCCGTCACCGGCGCTCAGCGACGACAGAAAGCCTCAAACGGCCCCGAACGATCGATCGGCCCCGCACGCCCAACCGGCCCGGAACGGGAGACGACCATGCGACCCGCCGACCTCGCGCGCGAGCACGGCATCTCGACCCAGGCGATCCGCAACTACGAGCGCGACGGCTGCCTCCCGCCCGCCGAACGCACGCCCACCGGATACCGGATCTACACCGAGCAGCACGCGGCCGCCCTACGCGCCTACCTCGCCCTCGTCCCGGCGTACGGACGCGCGGCCGCCGCCGCGGTGATGACCGCCGTCCATGCCGACCGGATCGGCGACGCCCTCACCGAACTCGACCGGGGCCACGCCCAGTTGCTGCGTGACCGGGAGACCCTCGCCACCGTCCGCGAGGCCGTCGGCCACCTGACCGGCGGCACCCGCCCGGCCAGCGGCACCCACCTGACCGGCGGCACCACCGCCGGAACCGGACTGCCCGCGCTGCCCGGCCCGCGCTCCGTCGGCGAGGTCGCCCACCGGCTCGGTGTCACCCCCGCGACCCTGCGGGCCTGGGAGGCCGCCGGCATCCTCGCCCCCGCCCGGGACCGCGCCACCGGCCACCGCCGCTACCTCCCGTCCGACGTCCGCGACGCCGAACTCGCCCACCTGCTCCGCCGGGGCGGCTACCTGTTGGACCGCATCGCCGCCGTACTGCGGCAGATCCGCACGGCGGGTGGCACCGGCGAGCCGGCCGCCGCCCTCGACGGCTGGCAGCAGCGCCTCACCACCCGGGGCCTGGCGATGCTCACCGCCTCGGCCCGCCTCGACGACTACCTGAGGCTGCGCCCCGAGACGCCCTGACGGGGTTGACCTCCGTCCTCGCCGTCGAGCGGGTCGTGCCGCCGTCGAACCCGCCCAGCCGTGGCGGGGACCGGGAACCCTCCTCGCCCCGTTCCACCCCGGAGCAATCCGGAGCCACCGGTGTCGGTGACGGTCGGTAGGGTCCTTCGCGTCACCACCCACCACCCACCAACCAAGACCCGCCGTACCGTTCGGAGGACACCTGTGCCCGCGCTCCACGACTTCGCCACCTGGGAGCCGCTGCTGACGCTCCTCCGGGCCGTGCGTCCCGACCGCACCCGCCCCGTGGTGGGAAGCATCAGCCGGACGGGGTGGAGTCTGCCCCTGAGCGAGCAGCGATCCCTCGGCCGGGCCGTGGCGCCGGTGCAGCGCGCACTCGTGGAGGCCGGCAGCCACGAGGCGCTGTTCGTGGCGGACGTCTCGCCGGACGGGCAGGCGGTCCTGCACGTGTTCGGCACCAGCCCAGCCGTGGAGTACGGCCTCCGGAACCCGAGCCCGGGCACGCTCGTCCTGGTCGAGGACGCCGTCCCCGAACCCTGGCGCCGCCTGCCCGACCCGATGCCCGGGGCGGTGCCGGCGCCGTCCGCGGACCCGGCCCTGCTGGAGCGGACGCTGCGCGAGAGGCTCCCCGACGCCGTCGGTGCGACCGAGGAGGAGATCGCCGCCACCGAGGAGCGGCTCGGCGTCGCACTGCCCGAGGAGCTCAAGGCGCTCTACCGGGCGACCAGGGTGTGCCCGGCCGGTCCGGACGGATCCGGCGACTGGGCGGCCGACTTCGCGGAACAGCAGGCCGCCGAATCCGCCGTCGGCTGCGAACTCTCCTCCCTGGAAGACCTGTTCGCCCTGGACGCGGACCGGCGGCCCTGCCCGTGGCAGTTCGCGGCGACGAAGGCGGTCGTCACCCCGCCCGACTCCGCCGTCCAGGGCCTGGTCGGCTCGCCCGGCTGGATCGTCTTCGGCAGCAACGGCGGTGACCTGTTCGCCGTCGACCTGACGCCCGGCCCGCGCGGCCACCTCGGACAGGTCATCCTCATCGACCACGAGCAGAGCATCGGCGCCGAACCGTACGGCGAATCCCTGACGGAACTGGTCCTCAACGGCTTCGAGAGCAGCGTCCCGGCCCGCCGCCCGGAGCGGCGGTCGCCGGCCATCGCCCGGGTCGGCGACCACCACGACCTGGTCGACCTCGAGTCCGCCGCGCACCCCGAGCTGGAAGTGGTGCAGATCTCCGACCGCAGCGGCGCGCCCCTCAGTCTCGCCCCCATCGTCGGGCTGCCCCGGGTCCGCACACTCACCGCACGCCCCGGCACGCTCGCCGAGCCGCTGGAGATCACCGGGCTGCCCGGGCTGGAATTCCTCTCCCTCGGACCCGGCGAGTGGCGCGTCCTCCTCAACAACGGGGCGGTCCCCCGCGGACTCTCCGCCGCCGACATCGAGGCGCACGGAAACGAGCACCCGGTGGCCGTCGTGAGCGTGGTCAACGACCTCCTCGCCCTCTGGGACCGCCCGCCGATCCCCCACACCATCGTCAAGGGGAACCTCGACCCGTCGGACCTGCCCGCCAGCTGATCCCACGCCTGTGATCTCGTCCAGGACTCCCGGGATCCGCTGGGCCAGTTCGGCTCAGACCCCAGCCACCCACTCACCGTGCCCGTACGATCACACCGGGCCGCCGAACGATTGTTCTGTCTCCTTGAAAACCAAACCGGTAGGTACGTATCTTACGAGCCCTGAGCAGCCCACCCCGCCCGTCACCGGTCCCTCGGAGTGCTCCCCATGACTCTGCTTGCCTCCCGCACGCCCACGCCCGCCCTCGCCATCGAAACGGACTCCGCACCCCTCCTCGACCCGGCCGCACCAACAACCCCGGCGCCCTGCCCGACCAGTACCGTCGCCAAGGAGTACGTCCACCGGGTCTGCGGCGCCGAGGTCTTCCTCACCGGCAGCGAGCAGCTGACGGACACCGCCTTCACCGTCACCGCGCGGTGGCCGCGCGCCCACACCTTCTTCAGCACCCCGGACGGCACCCGGCACGACCCGCTCCAAGCTGCTGAAACGATTCGCCAAGCCGGGCTCTACCTCGCCCACACGCGGTTCGGCGTACCGCTCGACCACAAGTTCATGATGTGGAACCTCGACTACACCACCCGCCCGCACCAGCTGCTGATCGGTGCCACGCCGACCGACCTCACCCTGGACGTCCAGCTCCTCGCCCGGCCGCGCCGCTCCGGCACCGCGGTCGACTTCACGCTGGAAACCGTCGTCCGACGGGGCCCGCAGCTCGCCGCCACCGGGCACACCCGCTTCACCACCGTCCCGGACTCCACCTACCAGCGGCTGCGCCAGGGACGCCACGACGCCGAGCACCCGTCGACACCGCTCGTGACCGCCGAACCGCTCCCGCCGGCCCGGGTCGGCCGACTCCGCCCGTGCGACGTCGTACTGACCCCGGCGGACGCCCCCGGAAGCTGGCACCTCACCCCCGACTTCCGGCACCCGACCCTCTTCGACCACGCCAACGACCACATGCCCGGCATGGTGCTGCTGGAGGCGGCCCGACAGGCGGCCAACGCGCTGATCAGCCCGGCCACCATCACCCCGGCCGCCGCGGCCACCACCTTCCACCGGTACGCCGAACACGACGCCCCCACCACGATCACCGCCCGGCACATCCCCGGTGAGACCCCGGACGCCGTCACCATCACGGTGACCGGCCACCAGCACGGCGAGCCGATCTTCACCACCGTGCTCACCGACCACCCGGACCACCACTGACCCGGACCACCACCGACCCCGCCACCACCGCCGCACCGCCCGAACGGCCCGCCCGACCCTCCCGGTCCGGCGGGCCGTCCACATGCCGACGGCTCGCCCGGTACGCGACCGGCTGGACGAGGAACGCTGGACGAGGAGCACGGGTCAAACGATCGGCGCACGCTGCTCGAACTCACCCGGGAGTCGCGCAGTGCTGGGCTACGGTCGCACCCGCCACGAACGGTCCGCCTCAGCCCGAGCCAGTTCGGCGTCGTACTGAGTCGCGTCAAACTGGAACTCTGGCAGAGGGTAGGGATCGGGGTCGAGTGGAGACGCCCGCGGCATCTCCCAGTCCGACCACTGCACGATCTCCCCGAACCGCTGCACGACCACGGTCAGGAAGCCACAACAGCCACCGGTGCACTCCGGTTCCCCCAGTTCCAGGCGGCGCGGTTCATCGGTCGCCCGAAGAGAGCCGGCACGGCCGGCTGGCAGCACATCGGCCGCATACGGTCCGCGGCCGCCTTCTCGAACCGCCTCACCGACCACGTCCTCGCCGTTGACCCGGAACCGCACCTGGGCAGCGAACCGGGGTCCCGGCGGCAACACCCCGATCTCCAAATGATCGAACATCAGACCACCCTAGGGGGCCGCTGACATCGGCGCGCAGCCGATTCGACGCCTGGCCCTGGCAGTCCGGCAGAAGGGTCCACGAGGTGCCTCCCGTTCTCATGAGCATCGACCACGGCCCGGGCGAGGCGCCTCCCGAAGTGGTGTGCACCTGCCGCCAGGCCTCGTGACCAGGTCCAGCCGATCCATCGTCACTGTTCCGTCGGCGGCTTTCCCAATCGGCCGAGGGAACGGTCCGGCACCGTGAGGAGAAAGAGCAGAGCCGCTCCACCGAGCATGAACAGCGCGAGGTGGTGCAGCCCGCCCGTGGTGGCGCCGTGCGGGAAGAAGGCGGCGTTCGCGGCCGAGGCCGCCATGGCCCCGAGGTACATGAAGGTGCGCAGCAGCCCGGCCGCCGAGGCGATGGCGGCCGGGTCGGCCTGGTGGTAGAGAGCGGTCTGGGTGCCGAGCCCGATCAGCCCCTGGGAGACGCCCGCCAGTACCCCGACCGCGATCAGCAGGGCGCCCGGGCTGCTCGCGTGCACCAGCAACAGGGCGGCGCAGGAGACGATCTGGCAGGCGGAACCGACCAGCAGCTTGCCGCGCACGCCCGGGCTGCGGCCGCTGAGGCCGGCGGCCGTGAGGGCGGTCAGCGAGAGCGGCAGCAGCACCAGTCCGGTGGTGGCGGCCGACAGGCCGCGCCCCTCCTCCAGCCACTGGGTGTAGCCGTAGAGGAAGGCGTAGACGGCGGTGTAGCCGAGGACCTGGCGCAGGTAGGTGGCGATCAGCGGGCGGTTGGCGGCGAGCGCCCGCAGGTCGATGAAGGGGGTACGGGCCCGCCGCTCGCGGACGGTGAAGGCGACGGCCGCCAGGACGGCGAGCGCCGGCAGGTACCAGCGCACCGGGTCGGGCTTCATCAGGAACAGCATCAGGGCGAGCAGGAGGACGGCGAACAGTGCGATCCCGGCGTGGTCGAGGCGCTCCGGGCGGGCGGGGCCGTCGGGGCGCTCCGGGCCGTCGGGGCGCTCCGGACGGGCGGGGCGCTCCGGGCCGTCTGGGCGCTCCGGACGGGCGGGGCGCTCCGGGCCGTCTGGGCGGTCGGGGCCTTCAGGGCCATCGGGACGGTCGGGACGGTCGGGACGGGAGCCGTTGCCGCCGTCGGGGTGGCGCTCGGTGACGGGCAGCCGGGCGGCACCGAGCGCCAGACAGGCCAGCGACAGCGGGACGTTGACGGCGAAGACCGTCCGCCAGCCGCCCGCGCCGATCAGCAACCCGCCGAGTGTGGGGCCGACCACGGCGACGGTCTGGTTGGCGACGGCCAGGACCGTCAGCACCCCGGTGGGGCTGGACCGCCCGGTCCGCTCGGCCTCGCCACGGGTCAGGTGCATCGCGGCGGGGTAGGCCGCGGAGGTGCCCAGCCCGAGCAGCACCCGGGCGGCGATCAGCAGCCCGAGCGACGGGGCGAGCGCGCCGAGCAGCCCGGCGAGGCCGACCAGCGCCGTCCCGGCGAGGTAGAGCCGGCGCGGGCCGTGGGTGTCCACCAGGCGCCCGATCACCGGCTGACCGACGGCGGTGGCCAGGTAGAGCGCGGTGACCAGCCAGGCGGTCTCGGCGGGCGGCGCACCGAAGGCGGCGCCCACGGGCACCAGGGCCACCGCGATCATCGACGAGTTGATCGGGTTGAGCACCGAGCCGAGCACCATCGGTGCGATCAGTCGGCGGTCGAACCCGCCGTCCGGAGCTGGCTGCTGACGGCGGGGAAGGAGCCGGGCCAGCAGAGCGGCCGGGCCGGTCATCGCCGGTTCAACCGGTCCATCAGGGCCAGCGCCTCCAGCATGGTGGCACGCTCGGCCTCGGTGTAGTGCTCCGCCATGGCCAGGGTCAGCCACTCCTGGCGGGCCTGGCGGCTGTCCGCGACGTACGCCAGGCCGACCTCGGTGAGGCTGACCAGCTGACGGCGCCCGTCCTGGGGGTCGGGGCGCCGTCCGACCAGCCCGTGCTGTTCGAGCGCGGCGAGGGTGGCGGCCATCGACTGCGGACGGACCCGCTCGGCGGCGGCCAGCGCACTGGCGGAGGCCGGACCGTCACCGATCAGCCGACTGAGCACGGCGGTCTGGGACGGGGTCAGGTCGCTGGAGCCGCCGGTCTCCCGGAGGGTGCGGCGCAACCGGCTGAACACGGCGCGCAGCTCACGGGCGGCCGACGCCGCGGTGTCGGGAACCACGGAGGCGCCGGCCCGGGCGACCTCCGCGGGCTCGGCGGATCCCGTGAACTCAGCGGTCTCGGCGGACTCGGCGGGCCCGGCAGGCCCGGCGGTCTCGGCGGACGCGACGGACTCGGGCGGGGCGTTGCGGGCCGCGGTGGCGGCGCGGGCGGTTCGCTTCTCGGTCACGACTCCACGGTAGTTTCATCAGGCTGGACTGTCCAGTCTGGACTGAAGGATTTCCCGGAACCCCGGACCGCCCGAAACCCGGCCTGCCCGGAGCGCCCGGAGGGCCCGGAGCGCCAGAGCCCCGGAGCGCCCGGAGCCCCGGACCGGATAATGACGGCATGATCGACAAGCAGCTCCGCGTCGTCCTCGCCGAGGACTCGGTGATCCTCCGGGACGGCATGGTCGAGCTCCTCACCGCCCGGGGATGCGCCGTGGTCGCCACCGCCGGGACGGCGCCCGAGCTGATCGCCGCCGTCACCGGGCACCGGCCCGACGTGGCCGTGGTGGACATCCGGATGCCGCCCACCCACACCGACGAGGGCATCCGGGCCGCGGTGGAGATCCGGGCCGCGCTGCCCGAGGTCGGCATCCTGGTCTTCTCCCAGCACGTCGAGACCGCCTGGGCGGCCCGGCTGCTGGCCGACGGCGCCGCCGGCATCGGCTACCTGCTCAAGGAACGCGTGGCCCGCACCTCCGAGTTCGTGGACGCCCTGCACCGGGTCGCCGCGGGCGGCACGGCCCTCGACCCGGAGATCGTCGACGGCCTGATGCACGGCGGGCGGCGCAACCGGGTGGACGCGCTCACCCCGCGCGAGCGGGAGGTGCTGGAGTTGATGGCGCAGGGGCACTCCAACCGCTCGATCGCCGCGCTGCTGGTGGTCTCGGAACGGGCGGTGGAGAAACACGTCGCCGCCGTGTTCGGTAAGTTCGAGCTGCCCGCGACCGACGCGGACAACCGGCGGGTCAAGGCCGTGCTCGCCTACCTCGCGGAGAGCGGCGCCTGAATCGGACGCGGCCCCGAGGGCTCGGGCCCGTGACCGCACGTCAGAGCCGGCCGGGCAGTTCGGCGCTGACTGCCGTCGGCCCGCCGGCCGGGCTGTCCACCCGCAGCGTTCCGTCCACGGCAGCGAGCCGCTCGGCCAGGCCGGCCAGCCCGGTGCCCGTCCCGATCGCGGCCCCGCCGTGTCCGTCGTCGCGCACGGTCAGCCGGACCCTCCCGTCGGCCACCGTCACGCTCAGCTCCGCCGACCGCGCGCCGCTGTGCTTGGCCACGTTGGTCAGCAACTCGGCCGCGCAGAAGTAGACGGCCCGCTCGATCACCTCCTCGGGACGCTCCCGCAGGTCCAGCCGGACGTCGACCGGCACCGGCGAGGTGGCGGTCAGACCCGGCAGCGCCTCGGCCAGTCCGCCGTCCAGCGCCACCGGATGGATGCCCCGGGTCAGCCGGCGCAGGCCGGTGATGGTGTCGTCGGTCTGCCCGCGAGCCCGGTCGAGCAGGGTGCGCAGCCGCCCGAGGTCGGGCCCGGCCGCGCCGAGCGGACCGCTCCTCACGGGGCCGACCCGGCCCGCCGCCCCCTCACCCACCGCGGCCTGGCCCGCCGCGGCCTCACCCACCGCTGTCTCGCCCACCGGGCCGTCCCCCAGCGCGTCGTCGGCCAGGGACAGTGTGATGGCGAGCGCGACCAGTTGCGCCTGGGTGCCGTCGTGCAGGTCGCGTTCCAGGCGGCGCAGCCGATCGGTGCTGTCGGCCAGCAGGGTGGCCCGGGCCTCCTCCAGCTGACGCACCCGCTGCTGCGAGCGCACCGGCCCGAGCAGGGTGCGGGCCAGCGTACGGTCCGCCCCGGCGAGCGTTCGCACCACGGCGGGGACGACGGCCAGCACCGCGAGGCCGGCCGGGATCGCGCTGAGGTCCAGCAGACCGATCGACCTCGGGCCCGGCTCCATCATCCGCGCCCAGAGCGGGAAGCCCACCAGCCAGACGCTGCCGAGCGGCAGTCCGACCACGGCGAGGAAGCCGAGCATGCCCAGCGGCAGCCGCAGGAGCAGGTAGAGCAGCGTCCGCCAGGCCGCCGGATCGGTCAGCACCGCCCGGCCCCGGGCGAACGCCCCGGACGGACGCGGCAGCGGCGGCGGTGCGGGCACCTCCTCCCCGAGCAGCCGCCCGACCAGCCACCGGTGCAGCCCGCCGAGCCGCGTCGCCCCGAGCAGCGCGGCGACCACGAAGGGCAGGCCCAGTACAGTGAGCGAGAGCAGCGCACCGGCGTAGAGGACGGCGACCGCGTACACCCCGCCGAGCACCCCGAGCGGTAACCCGAGCACCGCGAAGGCCAGTTCACCGCCGCGCACCGACCGGTACCGCTGCCGCTCAGCCACCATCCACCTCACCACTCACCCGCCGACCGGCCCCCAGCATCCACCAGGAACCACGGGAACCACCCACTCACCTGCCCTTCCTCGCTCACGACCCACCGGACAGCCGGTCCACCGACACCGTGCCAGGCCCACCGCCCCGGCCCGCCGTCGACACCGCCCGCTACCTCCCCCGCCTCACCCCCGTTCCCCGCCCGTCGCCTCCACCGCCGAGCCGCCGACCGCCCACAGCCCCGTGCCGACGATCCCCGGAACCGTGAGCACGGCCGCCCCCAGCACCACCCGGGCGCACGCCGCTCCCGGTACGACCGGCGCCGCCGAGCCCGTCACCGCCAGGCTGAACGCCCCCGAGGCCGCGGCCGCCACCGCCGCCCCCAGCAGCACACCGATCGCCGTGGTCAGGACCGCCTCCACGGAGAGCATCCGCAGCAGCTGCCGCCTCGTCGCCCCGACCAGGCGCAGCAGCGCGAACTCACGGCGCCGGTCGGCGGTGAGCGCCACCAGGGTGTTGACCGTGGAGACCGCCGCGAAGCAGACCAGCAGCCCGAGTTCCATCTCACGCAGCCAGATGTCGCTCGCCTTGGTGACGCTGGTCGCGGCACCCGTCTCCCGGGCGACGCGCTCGGCCGTGCTGGTGAGCACCAGCACGGTGCCGGAGAGCCCGACCAGCAGCGCGACCGGCACCACCGCCGAGGAGAGCCGGGCCGCGTAGCCGCGCAGGTTGGCGTCCGCCAGCCAGCCGGTCCTGGGCGCCAGCATCCGCACCGGGGCGCCGAGCACGGCTACCAGGCCCCGCGCCGCGACCGGCGCCAGCAGTCCGACCGCGACCAGCAGCACCAGCGAGCCGAGCAACGAGGCCTGCCCCGCCTTGTCCAGCTCTCCGGCCGGTCGGCTCGCCGCCAGTCGCAGCAGCAGCCCACCGCCCGCGAGCACCGCCACCCCGGCGAGCAGCCGCGGCAGTCCCGTCCGCCGGGGCCCGCCGCCGCCCTCGGCCAGCGCGACGGCCGGGGACGGCCCGGTGATCCGGCGGGCCGCCACGGCGGTGGCCGCCAGGCCGACCAGCAGCGCCACCCCGGTCCCGATCAGCGCCGGCACCGGCGCCCCGGGTATCCGCAGCCCTGGTGCGGCCATGCCGCGCTCCTGGAGTGCGGCGAGGAACGCCCGGGCGGCGAGGAATCCCACCAGGCCGCCGGGCGCGGCCACCAGCAGGACCGTCACCGCCACCTGCGCGCGGACCACCCTGCGCACCTGCCGGGGTGTCGCCGCGACGGTGCGCAGCAGCGCGAGGTCGCGGTGCTGCTGGCGCAGGGTGAAGCCGAGCGCGTTGACGACGACGAACAGCGCGACCAGGACGGCGATCTCGCCGAACGCCCCGGCGATCAGCACCAGCCCCGGCCCGGGGACCGCCGCCCGCTTCGCCGCATCCGGCGCCGTGACCTGTGCGGCGACCAGCGACCCGAACAGTGTCACCGCCGCCACCGCCAGGAACAGTGCCGTCCCCAGCCCGGCGAAGGAGGCCGGGCGGCGACGGATCTGCCCCGCCGAGAGACTCAGTACGGGACTGTTCATCGCGCTCACCCTCCCAACCGGCTCAGCCGCTCGCCGACCTGTGCGGCCGTCGGCCTGGCCAGCTCGTCCATCAGCAGGCCGTCGGCCAGCAGCAGCACCCGGTCCGCGTACCCGGCGGCGACCGGGTCGTGGGTGACCATCACGCACGTCTGCCCGTCGGCGTCGACGCCCGCTCGCAGCAGGGCCAGGACCTCCTGCCCGGTGGCACGGTCCAGCGCGCCGGTCGGCTCGTCGGCGAACAGCACCTCCGGCCGGGAGACCAACGCCCTGGCTATCGCCACCCGCTGCTGCTGACCGCCCGACAGCTGCCCGGGCCGCTGCCGCTCGCGCCCGGCCAGCCCGACCCGGGCCAGCGCCTCGCGCACCCGGGCCCGCTCCGGCGGCCGTCCGGCCAGCCGCCCCGGCAGTTCGACGTTCTGCGCGACCGTCATCGCGGACATCAGGTTGAAGGCCTGGAACACGAACCCCACCCGGGTGCGGCGCAGCTCCGCCAGCCGCCGCTCGGGCAGCCCGGACACCTCGGTGTCGCCCCACCGCACGGCGCCCCTGGTGGGGCGGTCCATGCCGGCCAGGCAGTGCAGCAGGGTGGTCTTGCCGGAGCCCGACGGCCCCATCACCGCCGTGAACGTCCCCGGTGCGAAGGCCACCGAGACCCCGCGCAGCGCCCGTACCGCCGCCGCGCCGCGCCCGTACTCCCGGTGCAGCCCGGCCGCGCTCAGGGCGGAGCCCGTCACTCCGTCGTGCGCCAACGTGGCGGCGGCTGTCGTCATCCCGTTCATGCCCTCCATCGTGGGCGTCCGGGGCCGGGAGATCGATTGTGCTGGCACCCGAATCCGGGGTTCGGGAAACCGAACCCCACAGGTGGTGCTAAACCCCCTCGGAGACGTCGCGGGAGACATCGCGGGACACATCGCGACGCCGCCGGGCCCACGCCCGGAGCGTGCTCACCCGGTGGTCGTGCTCGAACTCGGGCCCGGTCAGCGGCCCCAGCAGTCCGACCGCGGCCGCCGTGCGCGGGTCGTCCCGCAGGGCGAGTCCATAGCCGGCCTCCAGGCGCACCTGCCGGTCGTCCGCGCCCAGCAGTGCGGCCAGGGCGTCGGCGAGCTCGGGCGTCCGGTCCGCGGAGCCGGCGAGGACGGAGACGGCGGCGCCCTGGACGTCCGGCGATTCGTCCCCGGTCAGGGCGAGCAGCGCGGCCCTGGTCTCCGGGGTGCGCCGTGCGTCGCCGAGCGATCCGGCGGCGGCGGACCGGACCGATGCGTCCGGGTCCCGGGTCAGCCGGAGGACGCAGTCGTGCGCCGCCCCGGTCAGCGGGGCGCCGAGGAGGTTCGGCACCGTGCGGCGCACCCGGGGACCGGGGTGTCCGGCGTGGCGCAGTCCGATGGGCTCCGCGTCGGGGTGCTCCCGGCCGTCCAGGGCTCCGAGGAGCGTGGCGAGCACCTCGTCGTCCGGTTCGGTCGACGTCCAGGCGGCGATCAGCTCCGTCTCCTCCCCCTCGTACTCGACCGGCCCGCCCGGCCGCAGGAACGGGGCGTCGAGCAGGAAGCCGGCGACGAAGCGGCGGGGTCCGGGTGCCGGTGGTGGGCCATCAGCGCCGACCAGGCGCCTGCCGGCTGCGGCGTTCCCCGAGCACGAACAGGCAGGCGGACCGCCCGACGTGGAGCCCGTCCCGGTGCCGGACGGCCCGGGCCACCAGTTCGTCGACGGGGGTGAGGACGCGGAACCTCCACTCCAGTTCGGTCAGCACGGCCCCGTGTCCGGCACGGACGGTCAGCCCGCCGAGGGAGACCTGTTCGACGTCCGCGTGGTCCTCCCTGACCGGCACACGTGGGCGAAGTCTTCTGAGCACGCGGCTGGAGGGCTGACCAGGCCACTTCGGCCAACCGCTTCGCCGTTAGACTGCAGTGGGTCAACCGAGGCCAGGAACAAGAGGCGCCCATGACGGTCGAGCAACGGTGGCTGTTGGACGAGACTCCCTGGCCCGAGCGGGCCACTCTGGCCTACGGCGAGTTGGTGGAACTGACGACGCCGAATCCACCCATGCAGGAGCTGGGCTGGCTTGGGCCGGAGATCGTGGGCAGTCGCGGTGTGATCATCGGGTGTGTTATCGAGCAGGACGAGCGCGACGGCTACGTCGGACCGTTCTACTCGGTGGAGACCGAGGACGGCAGGCCCTGGGGGCTACGGCCAGAGTTCCTTGTCTCCCGGGGAGGGCTTCATCCCGGAATGCCGCCCCGTTATCGCAGCGACCTGCCCGAAGGAACCCGCGTCCGAATCCGCATCGAGTCGGACTCCCCGGGCGAGACGACGGCCGTCGGGGAGATCACCGGGATCTGGTGGACGACATCCCTGGAACCACCGAAGGGCTACACCGTGGAGGTCGGCGAGTACTCCTACTGCGTCACCCCGGGGCAGGCCGAGGTCATCTGACCCGGCGAGAGCCTGCCTGCGGTCATTTCCGGACACCGTCAGCAGTCGAACGCGATCTGACCGCCTCTTCCACCCCCCGGCTCTTCTACCCCCCGGCTCCTCGACCGACCACCCGACGGGCGATCATGATCAGGTGACCATCGACCTGCTGCCCGGTCGCGGCGTCGGCCTGCCCGCCCCGCTGCCCGAGCTCCGCTTCGGCCTCACCGAGGCGGAGGTGCGCGCGCTGCTGGCCCCGCACGCCGGCCTGCTGCCCGACGGAGTGCGGAGCACCTTCGTCTGCGGCTGCTCCTGGGCGCTGGCCTTCGAGCTGCCCGGGGTGAGCGTCACCCTCGGCGCCGACGACCACGACCGCCTCCACTCCGTCACGGTCGGCCGGAACCCGAGCGACGACCGCCCCGCCTGCCCGGTCGGCTACCACGGGATCGACCTGCTGGGCCGGCCGGCGCACGAGCTGGTCGAGGCGCTGCGCGACGAGGGCCTGCCGGTGCCCGATCCCGGCGGCGGCAACCTCCGCCATGGAGCGCTCTTCCTCCACCGGGCGCCCGGCCCCCGGCGCCTACCGCCCGCCCCGGGCCGCAAGCCGCGCCGCGAGAAGCCGTTCGCCTTCGACTACGCCTCCCTGTCCGCCCCCGCCGAGCAGGACGCACCCACCGGACACGAAGCACCCGCACAGCACGGAGCACCCACCGGGCACCATGCCCCCACCGAGGCCGCCGAATGATCCCCCACCCGACCGGTACCGCCACCGGTCCGCACGACGCCGCCTTCCTCCCTCGCAGGCAGCTGTCCCCGCGCCCGGCCGAGCGGCCGATCACCGCACCTGTCCCCAAACTCGGCGGCCAGCCCTGCTGGTTGGCCGAGCCCACCTGGCCGCTCTCCCCCACCACCGGTGAACCCCTGGTGTTCATCGGGCAGTTCCCCGTCCCGGGCGAGCCGGGCCGGCTGGCGTACCTCTTCCTGGAGGAGGAGGACGAGCTCATGGGCGGCCTCGACCCGGAGCGGGGCGACGGCCTGCTGCTGGTCCAACCCGGCGGGCGCATACCGCCGTTCGCGGTGATCGGGCCACCCGGCACCCGGGGCCGTACGCTCTGGCGCTGCGAACCCGACGGCGAGCGGACCCCGGTCGAGTACCACCTGGACGTGGTGCCGCTGCCGGACGGCGTCGACCGGGCGATGGACCGACGGGCCGACTTCCAGCGCTACCTGCGCAACGAGGGCCCCGAGGTCCCCTTCCCGGACGGCGACCACGTGCACGACCACCTCGGTGGGGACCCGTCCTACCCGGCCGGCCGGGCCCGGGTCGCGGCGCCCTGGCGGTACCTCTTCTCCCTCTCGGACGCCCCTGACGAGGGCGACCCGTACTTCCTCAACTTCGGTTACGGCGACGGCTTCGGCTTCCTCAGCCCGGACGGTCTTGAGGGCCGGTTCTTCTGGGAGGCCCCGTAGCCGCGCCCGTCCTCCGCCACTCCCATCCCCCCATCCTCCATCCACCCGCCCCCATCCATCCATCCACGGGAGCCACCATGACCACCACCCCCCTGACCGTCGCCGTCCTCGGACCGGGCGGAGTCGGCGGACTGATCGGCGGGCTGCTCGCCCGCGACGGCCACCGGGTCGTCTGCCTGGCCGGCGAGGCGACCGCAGCCGCCATCGAGCGGGACGGACTGCACGTCCGCAGCGCTCGGTTCGGCGAGTTCACCGCCCGGGTGGAGGCCGCGACCGAACTGCGCGAGCCGGTCGACGCGGCCTTCGTGACGGTCAAGGAGACGGCGCTGGCCGCCGCGCTCGACCGGATGCCCGCGCAGGTGCTCGGCACCGGGATCATGGTGCCGCTGCTCAACGGCCTGGACCACATGGCGCTGCTGCGCGAGCGCTACCCGGCCGGACGGGTGGTGGCCGGCACCATCCGGGTCGAGGCCACCCGGACGGCGCCCGGGCGGATCGAGCACACCAGCCCGTTCGCCACCGTCGAGCTCGGCGCGACCACCGAACCCGGCTCCCCCGTGGCCGAGTTCGCCGAGCAGCTGCGGCACAGCGGGCTGGACGTCGTGCTGCGCGAGGACGAGACGGCGATGCTGTGGAGCAAGCTCTCCTTCCTCGCCCCGTTCGCCCTGCTCACCACCCGTCACGCGAGCGGGATCGGCACCGTGCGCACCGAGCACCGGGCCGAACTCCTCGCCGTGCTGGACGAGATCGCCGCCGTCACCCGGGCGGTCGGCGCGCCGGCGGACGCCCAGACCCTGCTCGCCTCCTTCGACCGCCTCCCCGAGGCGATGAAGTCCTCGATGCAGCGCGACGTGGAGGCCGGCCGGCCGACCGAGCTGGACGCCATCGGCGGCGCCGTGCTGCGGGCGGCCGACGCGCACGCGGTGGCCGTCCCGACCATCGCCGGCCTGGTGCGCGACCTGTCCGACTCCGCCGACCGGTAGGACCGGCCCGGGTGTTCACCCCACGGACGTCTCCCCGGGGTGAACACCCGGCACCCTGCCCCGCCCGCCCTGCCGCCCGCCCCGTCCTGCTCTGCCCTGCCCCGCCCTTGCCCCGCCCTACCCGGACCAACCGACGGGGCACCACCTCCCCCGAGAGCAAGGACTTTCCCAACAGTTCACACAGCCACCCGGAACCGCCACACGGCATACCGGCGTTGACCCAGTGGGAGGGATACAGACATGACAAGGAAGCCGTACCGCCTGGCCGCCACCACGCTCGCGCTGCTCCTCGCGGCCCCGCTGTTCACCGCATGCGACGCCGACCAGGCCCTGGACTGCGGAAAGCGGGCGATCAGCCTCACCGGCGACGTCCAGGACCTCGCGGATTCGGCGGTCAACGTCGGGCAGATCACCGACGACAGCCGCCGCACCCACACCGTCGAGGCCCTGAAGAAGGTCGCCGACGATGCGAAGAAGATCCGCCAGGACAACGGGGGCAAGGCCGACGCGGCCGCCGACCGGCTCTCCAAGGCCGTCAACGACGCCATCGACCGGGTCTCCAAGGGCAAGCAGCCCGACTTCAAGCCGATCACCGACGCCGCCGGCGACATCGGCAAGGCCTGCGCGGACTCCTGACGAACCGAAGCACCCGCCGCCACCCACCCGCCGCCACCGACTGACCCGCCGCCCACTCGACCGGCTCCCGGCCGGGCGCACCGCCCGGCCGAGGGCGCGTCCCTGCCCCGGGCCCGGCCTGTCGCCGCCGCACGGGCACCGCCGGACGGTAGCGAATCCCCTGGTGGCTGCGGGGACGGTGTCGGCGGTGCGGACGGACTGCGAGTCGATCAGCCCGACGCTCGGCTCGGCGTCGCGGCCGTAGGCTTCACGGACCTGGCCGCGCAGGGCGTCGTGCATGCGCTCGACGGTGCCGTCGTCGTGCCACCAGGTGAAGTACCAGTACACCGTCGGCCACGGAGCGAAGTCCTTCGGCAGCTGCCGCCAGGCGCACCCGGTGCGGATCACGTAGAAGATCGCGTCCACGATCCCGCCGCCGCGGGTGCTTCTCCCGCCGACCACCCTTCGGCCCCACCCTCGCCGGCGGGAGCAGCGGCTCCACCAAAACCCACTGCTCGTCCGTCAGGTCCGACGGGTACCCACCCCCAGAACCACTCCCACAGAGCTCAACGACCCCGCCAGCCCTACGACACGGCAGATCTCAAACGCGGTCTCACACCATGAGAGGAGGGTGACGATGAGTCGCTCTTCTGATGGGCCGCGTTCGACCACCGAGCCGAATACGGGAGCCCATGACACCCTGCCATACGGCGGCGCGATCAGGGCCCTCGCTGATGCGGCCTGGCAGCTGCTGATCGCCACCGCGGTTGCCGCGGTAGTGCTCGGCGTGGTGGTGCTGGCGTGGCCGGGTGCCACGCTGCGCGTGGTCGGCGTGGTGTTCGGCATCTACCTGCTGGCTACCGGCGCGTTCCATCTCGCCGCCACCTTCGGCGGCCACGTCCCGGGACACCTTCGGGCCCTGCACTTCGTATCGGGCGCGTTGCTGGTGCTGCTGGGCCTGGTCTGCCTCCGTGGCGCGGCGGAACCGATCCTCCTCCTGGCCCTGTGGATCGGGTTCGGCTGGCTGCTGCGCGGCATCATGATCATTGCTTCGGCGGTGTCGGTCGAGGTCGTGCCCGCACGGGGCTGGCAGATCTTCCTGGGCATCATCAGCCTACTCGCCGGCGTGGTATTGATCGTCTCGCCGTTTTCCTCCCTCACCGTACTCACCCTGGTCACCGGAATCATGCTGATCGCGATCGGGGTGACCGAGGTCGTCCACGGCTTCCGGCTGCGCCACGAGCTGCGGCACCTCACGGGGGCGGTCGGCGCCGGTGGACCTCAGAGCGAGAAGAACGGTCGATGGCCATGCTGCCCGGCGCGCGGGAGGTCGGTTCGGGGCCGGTCCGGCGGTGTGCCGCCTCGCGATCGGTCTCGGCCGCACGGCGCCGGTCCCGGCACGGCTCGCCGAGATCGCCGAGGGGTGGCTCGGCGACCTGTCCGGCGTGGCGGTCGGCCTGGTGGCGTGCGGCGCGGTGCCGACTCTGCGCTGGCCACCGGGGTGTGCCACCTTCAAGCCACGGGAGGGCTCAGGAGACGGACCTGACGGGGGCGTCCGGCGGGTGGTGCAGCCGGTGGAGGGCGGCGTAGGCGGAGCTGCGGGCGATGAGTTCGTCGTGCGAGCCGTGGGCGGCGAGCCGGCCCTGTTCGAGCAGAACGATCTGGTCAGCGTCTCGGACGGTGAGCAGGTTGTGCGAGATGATGACCGTCGTGCGGCCAGCCATCAGCAGACGCAGCGGGCCCATGATCCGCCGGGTCGACTCGGCGTCCAGGCCCGTGGTCGGCTCGTCCAGGACGAGGACGGGCGCGTCCCGGATCATCGCGCGGGCTATGGCCAGACGCTGGCGCTGGCCGCCGGAGAGCAGCCGGCCGCGTTGGCCCACCACGGTGTCGTAGCCGTCCGGAAGCAGGCTGATGAACCCGTGGGCGTCTGCAGCCCGGGCGGCCGCCCGGATCTCGTCCTCGCTCGCCTCCGGGCGTCCGTAGGCGATGTTCTCCCGGACGGTGCCGTGGAAGACCAGGGTCTCCTGGAGCACCACCGCGACGTTCTCGCGCAGCTCGGTGAGGGCCAGTTCGCGCAGGTCGAGGCCGTCCAGCCGGACCGTGCCGCCGTCCGGGTCGTAGAAGCGCAGCAGCAACTTGGCGACGGTGGACTTGCCCGCGCCGCTGGCGCCGACCAGGGCCAGCATCTCCCCAGGCGCCACCTTGAACGACACGCCCGACAGCGCGGGGGCTTCCGTATCCGGATAGCGGAAGGTGACGTCGTCAAACTCGATCTCGCCCTGGGTGCGGCCGATCGCCCGGGGGGCGGCCGCCTCGCTCACCTGCGCGCGCTGGTCGAGCAGTTCGATGATCCGCTCGGCCGCGGCGGAGGCCGCGTAGAAGGTGGCGCCGAGTCCGGACATGCGCTGGATCGGGCCGTAGAGCCTGCTCAGCAGGGCGAGGAAGACCATCAGCCCGCCGAGCGTGAGCCGTCCGTGCACCAGCTCCCAGGCCCCGAGCCCCATCACCACCATGCCACCAAGCAGTTCGATGAAGTCGACCGTCGGCCCGTAGAGCGCTCCGATCCGGGTGGAGGCCATCGCCGCGTGGTACCGACCGACGCTCTCGCGCTGGAACCTGGCATGCTCCCAGTCCTGACGGTTGTACGCCTGGACGAGCGCGATATTGCCGAGCGACTCCTCGGTGACGGCGCTGATCGAACCGGCGCGCCTGCGGCGCTCGCGCGAGGCCGCCCGGATCAGCTTCGCGAAGCGGCGGGCGGCGAGGAAGAACAGCGGTGCGGCGACCAGTGCGGTCAGTGTCAGCTCCCAGCGCAGCACCAGCAGTACGCCGACATAGATGCCCAGCCGCATCGCCTGGCTGACCGCGCTGACGAGCCCGGAGAGCAGAAAGGTCTCGACCGCGTCGATGTCGCCGGTCACCCGGGACAGCACGTCGCCGAGCCGCCGCCGTTCGAAGAACCCCAGTGACAGGCCCTGGAGGTGCCGAAAGACGTCCGACCGCAGGATGAGCAGGAACCGCTCGCTGACCCAGGTGGAGGTCACCCGGTCGGCGAATCCCAGTACTCCGGAGAGCAGGGCGAGCACGGCGTACGCGAGGGCGATCGGGAGGAACAGGCTCAGCCGGTGCGGAACGAGCATGTCGTCGATCACGATCTTGAAAAGCCAGATCTCCGCCACCTCGATCGCCGGAGCCACCGCGACCAGCGCCAGCAGCACCACCAGCCAGCGGCGGCCGCCCCTGGTATACGGCCAGAAACGCTGGAAGACCTCCCGGAGTGGAACCGGTGGTGCGGTGGGGACCATAGCTGGGTCGGCGGTCTCGGCGACCGTGAGAAACCGTCGCAGCACGAACCGCAGGTAGCGTTTCCTGGTCATCTCACGGTCTTCCCGCTCGCCCCGCCCCGGCCCCCGACCCAGCGGCAAGGCCGGGCACAGTTGCCCGGCCCGCTCTCACAATGGATTCGTGCAACTACTAAGGGCAACTAGTCGTTCCAGTCGCCCCCGCCGCCCCAGTCGCCGTACCCGCCATAGCCGCCATAGCCGCCGCGACCACCACCGTCGCGTGTGAAGTCGTCGTAGCCGTAACCGCCGCGACCGCCGTAGTCTCCACCGTCGCGCGCGAAGTCGTCGAAACCGTAACCGCCGCGACCGCCGTAGTCTCCACCGTCGCGCACGAAGGAACGGATACTTGCGAGGAATGACATGGTCACACCTTCTTTCGATGTACTTCTACATCCAGCGTCATCCTCGACTCGGGGATCCACAAGCGCAGTATCAGGGAAATACAGACATTTGACAATTTGGCCGCAATGTCCAAATTGACGGATTGTCCGGTGGTGTTGTCGCTCGACACCAGGTCGAGGCCCTGGAGCCGGAGGAGCTGCGCCGGCTGCTAGGAGCCTGTGTGAGGTTGCGATCAGTCGGCGTCTCGCAGGAGGTCGTCGACCCAGATCATCGAGGCGCGGAGGTGGAGGCCGGCGAGGTAGCTTTCGGGCTTCTTGTCGCAGCGGGTGGCGATGCCTCGCCAGGCCTTCAGCCTGTTGATCAGGCGCTCGACGGTGTTGCGCTCCTTGTAGAGATCCGCGTCGTGGCCGACCGGCCGGCCACCCCTACTGCCCTTCCTCTTCCTGCTGGCGGCCTGGTCTCTCTTCTCCGGGATGACCGCCTTGATCCGGCGTCTACGCAGGTAGGCGCGGTTGCCGCGGGACCCGGCACGACGCGCGCGACCGGCTGGAAGACCATCACCGTGACCGGCCGCGACGACCAGGGCAACACCCAGAGCCAGACCTTCAAGGCCGGTTTCTTCCACGGCCCGCAGAGCGGCTGCACCCCGATCGAACAGCTCAACGACCCAGGCTTCGAGAACCACACCGCCGACCACGGCGTCTGGAACCCGTCCGGGTACAACATCATCACGCCGTCCACCGCGCACCAGGCGCACAGCGGCTCGACGTACGCGTGGCTCGGCCAGAACACCGCCAACGACGACTCCATCACCCAGTGGGTGGAAACCACCCCCGGGTATACCAGGGAGCACCTCTCCTTCTGGCTGAACATCACCGGCAGCACCGAGGGGTCCTCCGCACCCGGAGGCCCGCCGGCGGACACGCTCTCGCTGGAGCTGTACGACCAGTGGAGCGGCAACTACCTGGCGACCGTGAAGACGTGGACCAACCTGGACGCGACCAACGGCTACCGAATCCAGTCCTTCGACCTGACGCCATACGTGGCAGCCGAGTTCGGCTCGACGGTCGGCATCAAGCTGGTCGCGCACTCGACGAGCGGGAAGACCGCGTTCCTGGTCGACGACGCGTCGGTCAAGTTGACCTGACCTGACTTGACCTGATCCGACACCCGATCCGTTCCGCACCGACCGGCACGCTCCCGGGCCCGTCCACGACGACGGGCCCGGGAGCGGCTCAGGCTGTCACTGGAGCACGGAGGCCGCATCGTCGCTCTGGGCCTGGTAAACGGTCACGATTCCGGCGACAGCGCCGACTTCGACCTTCCCACTGAGGCCGACGTCCTGGCACGCCTGCGCGAGGTCGCGACCGAGGCGGGCAAGGACTTCATCCTGATCTTCACGCCAGACGATGAGCCCTACGCCCCGCTGATCAAGAGCTGAGCGACATGCCCGTCGTCGACAAGCCCGGCGCCACTGAACCTGATTGGGGGATGTCAGGACCGGCCGCCCGACATGAGTCGCCCGTCTCGCGGGCCTACGGGGGTTGCCAGGCGGTCCATCGGGAGAAGGTCCTCCCGTGAGCCAGCCCCTGCCGCAGTTGCCGAAGCCCGAATTCGTCCTGCTCCGCATTGAGGCTCCACCCGGGGTCCCCGCCCAGATTGCTGTCGATCTCGGTGGGACCGGCGTCCCAGGCGGGTTGACGTCAACCGCCAACTCACCCGCGCCGCCACCAGCACCCGGAAGTTCGAGTTCCGCCTCGACGGCCTGCTCGGCCACGACATCCACAGGATGACCGTCGGCGTGATCGACACCGGCAGGATCGGCCAGTGCTCCAGCCGGATCGCGGCCGGTTTCGGCACCGAACTCCTCGGCTGGGGGTTCGCACCGGAGTTCGCGCCCAGCCCCACCTTCCTCGAACTCAGCATGCACTACACCGAACGACCTGAACTCCTCACCCGCGCCGACCTGGTGAGCCTGCACGTCCCCCTACTCCCGACCACCCACCACCTCATCGACCTCGCCCCGCCGGCCCCGATGAAGGACGGCGCCATCCTCATTAACTCAAGCCGCGGCGGCCTCATCGACAGCACCGCCCCGGCCGAGGCCCGGCGCGCCGGACGCCTCTCCGGCGTCGGCCTCGACGTCTACGAAGAACCCACACCGCCGTCAGCCAGCTCATCGACGCCACCCGCAACATCGACGACTACGCCACCGGCCGCGCCAACGAAAACACCCTCACCCCAGGGCCTGGCCCCGCGAGGGCCCGGACCTCGTAGCATGGACTCGGACGACTGACCGGCCGGCTCCGGCCGCAGGGCCCCGGTCTCACAGACCGAAACACCGAAGCGGATCGGAAACTGCTCTCTCCGAGAACCACTTGACCCCCAGCGGTCGAACGGGCGTCTGGCTGATGTTCACCAGTCCGAATCGCGCAGGTCAGGGCCCCGGTCCTGCTCTTCGAAGGGATCGAGGAGAAGGCCGCGCGACGGCATGCCGAGGATCTGCGCGCAGCTGGTGCCACCGTCACGGTGGAGCCATGGGTCAGAGAGCGTCCCGCTTGATCAACGTGCCGTCAGCGCCCAGCACATAGGCACTCGGCGGGCCCGTGGACGCCACGGCCGCTCTGAGCGCGGCCTCCTTCACGGCGGGATCCGGAGCGTCCGCGTCCCGCACAAGGTAACCGTGAAGCCCGATGGCGTCCGCATCCACGTCGCCAGGGTCCGGGCGGCCTTCCACGATGAACCCGCATGGCGCACGCAGTGCGTCCTCGCCCATCTCCAGCGGGTGGAACGGCAGCGCGTACGGCTCGTCGTCCCCGTCCGGCCACGGAATGACCCGGGCCGGGCGCTCCCCGGACCAGTAGGGCAGTTCGAAGGGAAGCAGCTCGCCGATGTTCTCGACGATCCCGCTGTCCGGGGACAGACTCAGCGAGCGGATGAGACGCCCGTCCTCCCAAACACCGAAGGCCAACCAGTCGACCACGCTGTGCATCGCGTGCAGCACCATCCGCCGGCCCGCGCTCGCCGCCACCAGCTCGCCCGGGAGTCGCGACGGCAGATCAACCATCACACACCGATCGCAGACCAATTCCACGCCCGGCCAGCTTTCCGCGTAGGCCAGACCGTCCGGAGGGTACAACCCGTCCCACAAGGTCGAGCCGCCAGCCGCCTCGATCACCCAGCCCGGGTAGAGGCGCCGCATCATGGCGGTCGTTTGCCTCAGGTCCGCCTCACCCACCTGCTTCAGGCGGCACGGCACGTCTCCGTCGGCGTACACAAGCAGACCGTCTTGGCTCCCAAGGGTCCTCCCTACAGCGATGGCCACGTTGCGGTCGCACCCTACTCACGAGCACCAACAAGCGGAGGCACAGCCGTCCGCTCGTTCAGGCGTCTGCCACCGCGTAGCCAAGTAGGCGGGCGCGCTCGGCTATCGCCTCGAAGTCCGCCGCCGGATTGAGCGCGCCGACCGTCCGAGGGTTCAGCGGGGCGCCCGCCAGGAGGGCGGCGACAGCCTGCCGGTCGACGGGCCGTTCATAGTAGTCCTCCGCGTCACTGCAGACGGCCTCGGCACTTCCATCGGTCAGCACCCCGAAGAGCCACCCGGCTCCATCGGACTCCCCCGGCTCGAATACCACAGGACCGCACTGCCACGAGGTCGCGCCCGTCTCGCGCCAGGCACACACCGTCGCGTCGAAGAAGCCCTCGAACTGCAGCTCCGGATCAGCTGGGTAGTGCGCCAGCATGGCGGGCATGCCCTCCAGCAGCCCGGGCCAGTGTGCCCTGGGCCACTCCCGCCACGGCGTGGCGTCGCATTCGTGGTCGAAGCCGTAGAGAAAGACCCCGGCCGGATCGAAGACGATCCCGTACAGATCACCGGAACCATTCTCCATCGTGGCCAGGTCCACGCCCTCACGCCAGCCCGGAAAGTAGCCGTGCTTCGGGGCGAAGCCGTCGAGCACGACGTCGAGCAGCGTCAGCGCCCGACACCGGGCACGCAGGACATCGGGATCGGCCAACGCGGACACCAGGTCGTGAACGTTCATGGCGGACATTCAACAGGCCACCGCTGACAACCGGACGAGCACGAGCTGTCTGCGGCTCAGGGCAGGATCGCGCTCATCGCGCCAGTGGGGAGGGAGGGGTCGGCGGCGGCAGTGTTACGGCAAGGCCCGGAGGCTCCCGGGTGCTCCTTGATCCGGCCCCCGGCGTGCCGAGAACCCGAGCGTGACCTGCTGGAATCTCTGGTGACTTTCCGTCGGGTGAGCCCTACCTTGTCGGGATGACTGGAACCCTTGCGCCGTTCAGATATGTCGGGCCGCCGGATCTGGCCGCGGAGGTCGCGAACAGCGGGGTCCCGGGATGTGGCATCCGCACGCCCCACGACCTGGACCGCTGGATGGCGACGCAGCGCCCGGCCGAACTCGACGAGCCGTTCACCTATGTGGTTTGCCTGGAAGGCGTGCTGCTGTTGGCACCGCGCCGCAGTGAGCACGTGGCGTGCGCCGGTGGGGCGGACGTACTCGCGGCCGGCGAGATCGGCCTCGCTCGCCGGCCGGATGGCGGCTGGCGGGTGAGCGAGGTCAGCAACCTGTCGACCGGGTACTGTCCGGACTCCGGCTGCTGGCCCGCCGTCGCGCAGGCGCTCGACCGGGCCGGGATCGAGCGGCCCGACGGATTCACGCACGCGTTCGTCTTCCGGTGCTGCCCCGATTGCGGGCAGAACAATGTGGTCAAGGACGGGGACTTCACCTGCGCCGTCTGCGGCCGGGTACTGCCAGCGCAGCGGAACGTCGGCCCGGTGGACGCCAGGGCTCACCACTCGGCTGCGGCGGTGATCGATCTCGCGGTGCCGGACGATGAGTCCGCCGAGGCGCTGGCTCGCATCCTGCGAACGGTGGACAACGAACCGTTCCTGCAGGCCGTTTCCGGGCTGCCGGTGCGGTTGCACCACCGCAGCACCGCCACGCTGGTGTCCGGTCCGGAGCAAGGCGCGTCCGCGCCGGCGGCCGAGCCGACCTGGAGCCTGCTGCTGCGCGCCGTCCATCTCAGCTTCGCCGCCCACCTGCCGCTGAGCCTCTCACCCGACGTGCTGTGGTTCACGGTGGTGCACGAAGTCGCCGTCCATGTACGGCTCAACGCCGACCTCTACGCCGGTCTCTTCACCGACACCCCCGGGCACCGCCAGGAGATCCAGGTCCGCGACGACAGCCTGCTCGACCCGGAGCCGGACTGGAGCCGCTCCATCCGGCTCGTACTCGAACCGCTCCGCGAGAAGCTGGGCCCCGATGTCACCGACCTGTTCCTGCCCCGCTTCAGCACCACCTCAGCCGATGACATCTCCTCGGCGCTCGTCGCGCTGATGTCCGTGGTCAGCCCCTACTACCGCTTCGAATGGCTCTCACTGTGCGGGATCCCGCGCATCCGCCTGGAAGGCGCGGCCGACGACTGGAGGCTCCTGTCCAAGCGGGTCCGCGAGCTCGCGCCCTGGTTCGACGGACTGCGTACCTGGTTCGACGCGCTCTGCCCGGTGCTCGACGAGATCGCGGCGACCGCCGCCGGAGGCCAGGTGGACGAGGACTTCTGGCGGTCTCTCTACAAGTGGGAGTCACGCTCCGGCGGCGACTACGTGTCCGGCTGGATCACGATGCTCTTCGCCCACACGCAGACCCCCGCGGGGCCGAAGCCCAAGGAGTCCTTCCGCTGGCGCCGCGGCGAGAGCTACCTGGAGAACGCCTTCCCCTCCCACGTCGCCAAGGTCCCCTTCCGATGGACCCGTCCTGACGGCGTACGCGAAATGCAGTTCGTGGCGGGCATCGTCGGCATCGAGCGCGACGGTGACTACCTCCGACCCCGTCTCGCCCATGCGGTCACCGAACTCCTCCCCACCAAGCCGCACCCTGCGGACCACCTCCTCCCCGAAGGCTGGACGCACGCCCGGCTCCGCGCGGCCACCGGCTGCCCCACCGCACGGGCCCTGACGCTCGACTGGGCCGTCCTGGCGCCGCCCCAGGACGGGTGCCCGGCCGAGATCGCTCCCACCCACGCCATCCAGGTCGCCACGTACTGCTACGTGCGCTCGGCAGCCGACGCGACCTGGTACGTGGGAGACCTGCTGCGGGACACCCGAGAAATCATCCTTCTGGAGCGCCTGGGCACCGACCTCGCCGAGGCCCTGCGCCGGTTCTGACCGCGTGCACTGGTCAGACGCGGTCCAACTGTTCGCTGCGAGGCACCCCAGCTCGAGCGCTGCAGAAAGCCGTCGTCAGCGGGGACCGGCGAGTCCCAGGGTGCACAGGTGACCGTCTTCCTCTGCCGCACGTGCGGCCGCCCCTTCACCGGGCTGCTGCGGAGGCTCGACGAACTGCCCGAGCAGCGCTACGCGGATCGGGACGTGGGCGACGAGCCGGGTGTCACCCTGGCCCATGGCACCTACGCCGTCGATCCCGAGCCCTTCGGCGCACCCTACGTCGCGCCGACCGCCCCCGCCTCCGACGCGCCGGCGAACATCCGCGTCCCCGGTGGTCCTTGTGGCACGTTCGTACTCCACCCCGAAGACACCATCGGTCTGCTCCCCCATCCTGACCCACGCCGCCACGTCGGCTGCTGCGGACCCGACGGCATGAGCGGCAGCAACCGCATCTGCCCGTGCGGCGCGGAGGTTGCCACGCTGGTCGCCGACTGCTGGACCTACCAGGACCTTCGACTCGACCCCGAGCGCGTCCGAGCCGAGCCGTAAGCCCCCGTAGGGTCCTCTCACGCTGGATCGGTGAATACCGCCAGCGCGGCGTCACGGACGTCCGGCAGTGGATGACGACGCAGCGTGTGCAGCACCTCCCGCCAGGCGGTGGGCCAGCCGATCTGCTCCCCGGCCGTCGTCAGTACGACGGCGAACAGGCCGGGAGCGAGCCCATCGTCGGCGGCCAGTCGGCGGGCGGCCGCCAAGGCGTGTTCGGGAGCCTCCCGTTGTCCCCTGGCGTACTGGCGCAGCAGCTCGACGGTGGCCACCGCCAGCGCCGGACGGTCGGCGACCAGGACGGCCAGCTCGGTAAGGCGGTCGCCCAGGTCGGGGGCGTCCAGGTCGAGAACGGGGACCAGTCGGCGGGTGGCCTCCGGCAGCAGCACGGGTTCGGTCAGCAGGAGTACGGCAACCGCGCGCTGAGTGGCCCGGACGGCTTCTGCAGAGGCGTCCGGGCTCCAGATCGAGCCGGTGAGCAGGGCGATCCGCCGCCGGGCCGGCTGATCACGACCGGGGAGAGCCGGTTCCCCGGCGTGCACGGTCTCGATCAGCGCGGTCAGGGCGTCCGCCAGGACACTGCCCGGCGCACAGCCGCCGAGTGGGTGCGGGGCGTCCGACAGCGCCACCCCGGCCAGAACCCGGGCCGCTCCCTCCCCCCGGTCCCGCTCGGCGAGGTCGGTCGCCAGCGGGACGAGTGCCCGCACCGCCTCCGGCACGTGCCGGCCCCAGGCGACGAGTTGCCCGCGCGCGGGTGCGGCGACAAGGAGGTCGTCGTCAATCGCCAGTCGGGCCATCAGACCGGCGAACGCGGGGCGGTGCTCAGTGGGTACCTCGTGCGCGCGCAGGTGCTGGACGAGCATGGTCCGCAGCCCCTGCGGTCCGTCGGCCGCGTCGGTGAGCACGTCCCACAGCGGCAGGTCGGCGATCCGTTCGCCGACCGTCGCCAGCACGGCGGCGCGGACGTCCTGGTGCTGTTCGGGCGCGGTGTACGCCTCGCGCAGCAGGACGGCCGCGTCGGCCAGGACCAGGTACTCGGCGGCGAGCCGGACGGCCTGCTTGCGGCTGGTCACCTTCGCCCGCGGATCGAGCGCGATCCGGCGCAGCTCCGGGCCGAGTTCGGCGCTCGGCGTGAAACGGGCGGCGCGGCCCGCCGCGTACAGGGCGACTCGGGCTCGGTCGTCGGCAGCGTGAGAGAGCAACTCGGGCGTTGCCCCGGCAGGGCGCTCGGTCCAGGGCAGCGCGGAGAGCGCGGCCTCGGCGAGGACGGTCTCGGCCGAGTCCGCGTACCGGCGCAGCAGAGCCTCGCCGTGGACGGGGATCCCGGCGGCGGCGCGCAGGGCAGCGGCGCGCTCGTCCAGCGCACGTGCGGGGTCGCCGACCGTACGGGCGAGCTGTTCGACGGCCGCGCGCTGTTGCGCGGGGAGCCAGCGGTCGGCATGGACGAGGTCGGCCGCGGTCAAGGCCGTGGTGAGCAGGGGGCCGAGCAAATCGGTGCGGACCCGGGTCAGTACGGCCCGCACCGGCGCCAGGTTGATGGTCGACGGCCTCAGCGCGAGCAGCCTGGCCACGCGTTCGGGGCTGGTGACGGGGTCGCACAGCAGCTGGGCGGCGGCCCGTTCGACGGCGCTGTCGCCACCCGAGTGCAGGACGCGCTCCAGGAGCTCGGCGAGGGCGGGGGCTCGTCGTGCCCGGGTGCCGAGTGTCTCGGCCAGCGCGAGCAGAAGTGCGGCGTCCCGGGACCGTGCCGAGCGTTCCAGGGCGGGCCGCAGCTCATCGACCGCCGCGCTTTCGCGACATGGCGGGAGGGTGAGGCCGGCGCCGTCGGTCCGTTCCATGGTGCGGATGGCCCAGGCGAGCAGTTCGCGGGCCGGCCCGCCCGCGTGCTCGCCGAGGACCGCCCCGGCGAGGCGGACGAGCGCGGCGCGAGTGCCGACCGAACAGTCCCGGGCCGCCAGAGCGTCCTTGGTGAGCCGCTCGAGCGGCTCTGCGGTGGCGTCGTCGAATAGCCCCGGCGACACCGCCGCGACCGCGTCCAGCGCCTCACGGCGGACCGGGTCCTGCTCGTTGCGCAGTCGCGTGAGCAGCTCGAGCGCTTCGAGCAGGGCACCTGGCTCCCCGGACAGTTCGGCTTGGCGGACCAGCTGTGCCCAGGCCCAGCCGCGGTCCCAGGCATCGGCCTCGCGGGTTTCGGCCAGCAGCCTCGGCCGTGCCTCGGCGACCCGCAGCAGCGCGAGTGGAAGCAGGTCCTGGCTGTCCGCTGCCAGCCGGGCCCGCGTCCGCACATGCCGCTCCTTCGCGGGCAGCACGGTGAGGACCTCGACGGAGTACCAGGAGCGGTACGGGCCGGGCAGCGCCGCCACCTCGTCGTAGAAGGCGGCCCGCCGGGCCGGGGGCATCTGCCGCAGCAGCGCCAGGTGGTCCTTGTGGTGGCGGTGCGCGAGCGCGGCGAGGCCGTCCGGCCGGGCCTCGACCAGTTGGCGGGCCACGTTGGCCCGCAGCGGTGGGTCGTAGCGGTGCCGGTCGAGCGCGAGCAGCAGGCGGACGGTCCGCTCGGCGCAGACGGCGGCGAGGTCAGCGAGCCGGTCGCGCAGCGGACCGGGCAGGGTGCGCACGGGGTGGCGCTCCAGCAGCTCCAGCACCCGGGCCGGTTCGCGGGTGGCGGCAGCTGCCAGTCCGAGGGCGTGCCACTCCCAGAAAGCCTGCCGCAACCCGTACGGCAGATCGGCGAGTTGGCGCTCGGCCTCGTCCAGCACGGCGCCCGGGCGGCGGCGTCCGAGCGAGGTAGAGAAGGTGATCGCGTGCGCCATCATCGGCAGTTCGGCGGCGACGACCTCGGCCGAGCAGACCGGCAGCAGCCGGGCCGCCTCGGCGGCGCCCCAGCGTCTGCGGATGACGGGCATCAACCGCTCGGCCACCGCTGTGCGCCCGGCCCGCAGGATGGCGCGGGCCACCTCGTCGCGGACCGCCTTCGAAGCGGTGAGCATCGTGAACTCGAGGTCGTCGCCCGGGAAGGGCAGCTCCCCGATCCCCCGGTGCGCGTAGCGACGCACCACCGGGTCGGGGTCATCGATCCGGTCGACCAAATAGCGAGCCTGCCGTCCGGCGAAGGCGGCCAGCGCGGCGAGCCGACGTTCATACAGGCCACGGCCGTCCAGTTCGGCGAGCAGGGCCAGCAGGTCGGACGAGGCGAGGGCCGCGGCGGTGCGGGCCACCTCGCGCAGCCGGAGCGAATGGGGCAGTGGTTCGACGGCAGCGAGCAACCGGTCGGCAATCAGCTGAGGCATCGGCGACGATTGTGCCCGGCGGACACGGCACGGGCACCCGGTTTTCCGCGGTAGCGCTCTCCCCGGCGGCACAACAAGACGCTGCCCCTCTGCTGGCAAATCCACCTGCCGACACGCGCATCGAACAGCGCGTCGCGCCGCCCGGTCAGGCAGTCGTAGAAGACCCCCGGAAGCGTGACAGTTCCGCGAACGGCTCGCCCTGCACACCCTGCTGCACCACACTCATCACTGCGGCCTTCGTATCAGTCCTGTACCTCTTAGTCGAGTTCAGGATTACGCGAACGCCGCACCGTCGTCCCGGGAACACCCGGACGAGTGATCACCGGAGCCGCTTGGTCGAAGCTGGACGTTAAACGACAAGCTCAGAGGCATTGCCAAAATGTGGTTCGCGTTTCTCCCCCGCGCACCAGGTGGTGGTGTAACTCGGCGCCAGATGCCTACGCGTGCGCGCTCCTGGAGAGCAGCCACAGCTGCATCGTGGCCGCGACCAGTAGTGCTAGGAACGCGCCGACCAGCCACCGCCGACCAGCGACCGCCGACGCCTCGGCCGCTTCCCGGACGCGGGTCTCCACGGTGAGGTCTCGTTCGATGACGACGAGTCGCTGGTCGAGACGGTGAGCCAAGAGCGGGCGGCGATCAGCTCGCGCATCGCGGCATCGACGTGGTGGGTGTAGTTGTCCCAGACCGGCACGACCGGCCGGCCGAGCTGCTGGTGCGCGTCGTCGAGCAGGCGGGCGAAGTCCTTCTCGCGGAAGCCCTTGAGGTCGCCCTTGCGTCCGCGGTGGGTGCGCCGCGGAAGATCAGCCGGGTCCGCTCGCCGGCCTTGGCGCAGACCATCCCGGCGAGGGAGATCCGCCCGGAGCCCTTGCCGCAGACCTTCACCACGGGAGGGTCGCCCCGCCGGGACCAGGTGAGCGCCTCGGGCGGGCGGAGCGTCTGGCCGGCCTCGTCCGCGAAGCACGGCCAGGCGCCCTGGTCCCTCACCGTCTTTCCACGCGCGTCGTCGCGGCCGCCGTGCGTCACCGGCGGACCGGGCGTCGCCGGCACAGCTGTTCCGGCACTACGCCGAATACCGGCCACACCGAACGCTCGACCAGGTGTGCCGCGACGATCCGTGCCCTGAATGATCACCGGCTCCGACGAGATCCGGTGTCTGCACCTTCGCGGAAACGTGCGTCCAGAGGGCGCCATTCGTGGATACCGGCATATGCCTGACCTGCATGAACGAGAACCAGAAGCGGCACCTCCAGAACCCCGTTGTCGGATTGTATCCATGTTGGGCCGACCTTGACCGGAAAGCGTGTACGCATGAACCCGCCTGCGAAATACCGTTCGGTGGAACGGGGGGCGGGGGTCGTCGGATGACTCGTGCTCGAGAACACCCGGCGGTATGGGGGCTCCTAGATGACTGTCCAGCGCGCGCTCCGTGGCCGGACGGGCGTGATCTTCGTCCTGATCATGGCGCTCGTCCTGTCCGGGGCCGGCTCGCCCGAAGCCTTGGCCAGAGCCGCCACGGCGGGGCCGGACGCGGGGTCGGCGGTCACCAGGCCGGAGGGGCCCGAGGGGACGTCCTTCAACCCGAACCAGATCAAGGATATCAAGGCGGCCGCCCCCGGCTCCAAGGTGAACCTCGTCGAGGCGCCGTCGGCGAACAGCGCCGGTGACGCGCGTCTGTCGTATCCGCTGGAACTGCCCAAGGGGCGGGCCGGCGTGGAGCCGCAGTTGGCGCTGGCGTACAACTCGCAGGCCGCGAACGGGTGGCTCGGCGTCGGGTGGGACCTGGGCATCCCGTCGATCACGGTGGACACCCGGTGGGGTGTGCCGCGGTACGACCCGGGGTTGGAGACCGAGACCTACCTGCTGAACGGCGAGCAGCTGACCCCGGTGGCGCACGGCGGACCGGTTCAGCCGCGCACCGCCGAGAAGGTCTTCCACACCCGGGTCGAGGGCCGGTTCGACCGGGTCGTGCGGCACGGCGACAAGCCCGCCAACTACTGGTGGGAGGTGACCGACAAGCAGGGCACCCGTGTGCTGTTCGGCGGCGCGCCGGACACCACGTTGGCCGACGCCGCGGGCAACACGGCCGTGTGGGCGGCGCGTGAGGTCCGCGACGGCCACGACAACGTCATGCGCTACCGCTATGCCCGCGTCAGCGACGGCGGCAGCGCGAACTCGACGGTGCCGGGCACCAACCTCTACCCGCAGCGCATTACGTACACCGGCCAGGGCGACACCGAGGGCCGCTACTCGGTGACCTTCATCCGGGACCGGGAGCGCAACGAGCCGCGCCGGTCGGACGTGCAGATCGACGCCCGGTTCGGCCTCAAGCGGGTGACCGCCGACCTGCTGCGCCGGATCGAGGTCAAGCTCGATGACCAGCTGATCCGCGCCTACGAACTGAACTACCGGACCGGCGCGTTCGCCAAGACGCTGCTGACCGGGGTGGCACAGTTCGGCGACGACAACCGCGTGTTCAACACCCACGTCTTCGACTACTACGACGACATCCGCGACCCGTCGGGGAACTACAACGCCTTCGCCGACCCGGCGGCGTGGTCAGTGCCGGACGACCACCTCGGGGTGAACATCCGCGAAGGCGAGGCCAGCACGATTTCGGCGAACACCTCGGCCGGCTTCGGCGCGCACCTGTACGCCGGCTACAACGTGCAGGGCCTGCCGACCAAGGAGGGTTCCGTCGGGCTCAAGGTCGGGTTCAGCGCAAGCCAGTCCGACGGCCTGTCGACGCTCGCCGACGTGAACGGCGACAACCTGCCGGACAAGGTGTTCCGCAAGGGCAACGACGTGTACTACCGGCCCAACCTGGCCAAACCGGGCGGTGAACCGAAGTTCGGCGACACGCCGGTCAAGCTCACTGGCCTCCCCGGCATCTCGACCGAGCGCACACTGTCCGGCACGATCGGCATCGAGTCGTACATCCTCACCACCTCGGCCCAACTCGACTTCGTGGGCACCACGACCACCTCGGACCGGTTCTTCACCGACGTCAACGGCGACGGCATCGCCGACCTGGTGAACAACGGCGGCGTGCTGTTCGGCTACCTGGACGCCAACGGGCAGCCCGCCTACAGCGCGGACTCCACCCGCACCCCGGCGCCGATCGGGGCCGGCGCGGTGACGGGCGAGATCGTCGGCGACCAGACCGCGCAGTTCAACCAGCAGGTGGACAACTCGCCGCTGCTGGACACGGTGCGCCGCTGGGTCGCGCCGTTCGACGGCAACGTCCGGGTGGACGGCCCCGTACAGCTGACCCAGGACCCCTCCCCGGCGCGGGCGGCCTACACCAAGGCCGACGGCGTGCGGGTCACCATCCAGCACAAGGACGCCGAACTCTGGGCGCAGCGGATCGGCCCCGACGACCACACCGCGTTCACCCCGGGCAATGTGGCGTCGATTCCGGTGAAGAAGGGAGACGCGCTCTACTTCCGCACACAGTCCATTCTGGACGGCAAGTACGACACCGTGGCGTGGGATCCGCAGGTCACCTACACCGACCTGCCGGCCGGTACGGACGTCAACGGGCTGGCGAACACCGTCTTCCGCGCGTCGGCCGACTTCACCTTCGGCGGCAGGCCGTCTTTGGTGACCGTGCCGGTGAACGGCACGTTGAGGCTGACCGGTGACGTGGTCAAGTCCAAGGCGACCTCCGACGACGTGACCGTCGTGATCGAGAAGGGCAACGGCGTCCACCCCGGCGCGGAGGTGTTCCGCAAGGTCCTGCCCGCCGCGTCGACCGGCACCACCGCGATCGACGTGAGCATTCCGGTCAGCATGTTCGAGAAGATGTCGTGGAAGCTGAAG
Organism: Kitasatospora sp. NPDC032121; assembly: GCF_055580145.1. Classification (NCBI taxonomy): domain Bacteria; kingdom Bacillati; phylum Actinomycetota; class Actinomycetes; order Kitasatosporales; family Streptomycetaceae; genus Kitasatospora; species Kitasatospora sp. NPDC032121. The sequence goes on from NZ_JBVILX010000009.1 coordinate 229,796, forward strand.
ACCGACTCCCCGATCGACGCCTCGGCGGTGAGCTGGGTACCGAAGGCGCACTACACGGCCGCGCAGGGGGTCGAGTCGGTCGTCGACGCCAAGGGCGACCCCACGCTGGTGATCACCCCGCCGTACGACATGGACATGTTCCCGGCGGACACCCTCACCGCGCCGCAGCAGTCCTACAAGGCGACCAAGACCGGCCAGTTGAAGGTGCGGCCGAAGATCTCCCTCAACTTCGGGCTCTTCGGTGAGGCCAAGATCGCGTTCACGGTGAAGAAGCGCGACGGGCAACTGCTCGGCAAACGGATCTTCCAGGCCAAGGACACCTACTTCGGTGGCCTGAACGGGAACCTGGACCTGACCGTGCCGGTCACCGCCGGCGACGAGCTCTACATCGACTACTCCACGCCCGAGACCGGAATGCTCGGCAGTCTCGTCGAGCAGTCCGCGTCGGTCACCTACGACGTGACCTCCGGCTGGCCGGCCTTCACCCCGGCGCCCAGCGCCATGCACGGTTCCGTCGGGCAGAGTGCCTTCGCCCAGCCCTACCGCGGCTGGGGTGTGATCGGTTACCAGGGCAACCGCGACCGCGCCACCCAACCGATCAAGCAGGCCGAACTCACGCTGGACCAGAGCTTCAAGGACGCACTTCCCAAGGAGCCCAAGGAAGCGGACGTCGCGCCTTTCGCCGCGAACCCCCGGCTCACCATGCCGCGGCTGGCGGTGTTCGCCCCCGTTCCCGCCAAGGGCGGCTGGGCCGCGCAGGACGATTCCTCCTGGGTCACCGCCGCGATGGCGACGAGTTCCCGCCTCGGCGCGGACACCATCGACATCGTCACCGACGCCGACGTGGCGGGCGACCGGGCGGTGATGCGCCGCGGTGTCACCGGCCAGGTGTCGACCACCCTCGCGGCCGGCCCGTTCGGCGGCACCGTGGTCGGCGGGATCACCGCGGGTTCGGTCGACTACCTCGACCTCAACGGCGACCGCTACCCCGACGTCGTGGGCGCCAAGGAGATCCAGTTCTCCGACATGACCGGCGCGCTCGGCGCCACGCGCGGCACCCTCGGCGGCAACGTCCGCGAGGCGGACAACGTCTCCGGCAACGTGTCGCTCTCCGCGGGCAGCGAGACCGCCACCATCGCCAGCGCACTGGGCATGGCCGCGCCCGACGCGGGCACCAGCGCCAACACCGCCAAAACCGGCGCGATCCAGCCCTCGCTCGGCATCGGCGGCAGCCTCGGCGGCGGCGAGTCCGACGTCCGCGTCGACCTGATCGACATCAACGGGGACGGGCTGCCGGACAAGGTGTTCGGCAACGGCGACGTCCAGTTGAACCTCGGCTACTCCTTCGCCGCCCGCGAACCCTGGTCGGCCGGACCGGTCAACGACGCGTCCACCCGCAACGTCGGCGTCAACCTCGGGTTCAACGTCGACCGCTACGGCTTCGCGGGCGGGCTGTCCGCCGAACTGGGCACCTCGTACACCAACGCGAGCATGCTCGACGTCAACGGCGACGGCCTCACCGACCGGGTGTTCACCGACGGCGCCAACCCGATCAAGGTCGCGCTCAACACCGGCACCGGCTTCACCGCGCCCGCCCCCTTCCGCGGCAGCTTCCCCGAGATCGCCGTCGACAAGAACGCCAGTCTCGGCGCGGGCGTGTACTTCACCGTCGGCCTGCCCACCCCCGTCGGCATCTTCGTCTTCAACCCCGGCGCCAACGCGTCCACCGGCATCAGCCGTGCCGAAACCAGCCTGCGCGACGTCAACGGCGACGGCCTCGTCGACCACGTCAGGTCCACCCGGGACAACGAACTCCTGGTCGCCGTCAACAAGACCGGCCGCACCAACCTGCTGCGCTCGGTGACGCGCCCGATGGGCGCCCGCATCGACCTGGACTACACCCGGGTCGGCAACACCGCGGCCATGCCAGAAAGCCGCTGGGTGCTCGCGCGCGTCTCCGTGTTCGACGGCGTCACGGGCGACGGCGCGGACACCCGCTCGACCACCTACCGCTACGAGCAGGGCACCTACCACCGCGCCGAACGCGAATTCCTCGGCTTCGGCCGGGTGATCACCGAACAGCGCGACCCGGGCGCCGGCGACGCCGTCCTGCGCGTGCGCACCGACGACTTCCGCACCGACGGCTTCGTCACCCGAGGACTCCTCACCCGCAGCCTCATCGCAGACGGCGCCGGGCACCCGTACAAGGAGACGCTGAACACCTACACGCTGGTCGACGCCCTCTCCGGCGAGGCCGCCCCGCCGGACGGCCGCACCGCCACCGTGTTCCCGCAGCTGACCAAGGTCGAACTGAAGGACTACGAAGGCGCGGCCACCGCCGGGTCCGGCACGACCACCCACCTGGCCTACGACGCCTACGGCAACGTCACCCGCGTCTTCGACACCGGCGGTGAGGGTACCACCGACGACCTGGAGACCACCTACGCCTACACGGCCTCCGACGCGCAGTGCCGCGCGGCGAACCGCACCGGCATCGCCGACGAGATCACCCAGAAGGACGCCGCCGGGAACGTGCTCCGCCACCGCGCGAGCGACGTCGACTGCGCCACCGGTGAGGTACGCCAGGTACGCGAGTACCTCGACGGCACCACCGCCGCGGTCGCCGACATGGCCTACCACCTCGACGGCAACCTGAAGACGGTCACCAAACCCCCGAACGCCGCGGGCCAGCGCTCCACCCTCACCTACGCCTACGACCCCGTCGTCGGCGTCCAGATCGAGTCGGTCCAGGACAACTTCGGCTACCGCTCCACCGCCGCCTACGACCTGCGGTACGGAGCCCCCACCCGGACCACGGACCAGAACAACCAGTCCGTGACGATGACGTACGACAGCGCGGGCCGCCTCGCCACCGTCACCAGCCCCTACGAGCAGGGCACCGGCCAGGCGACGATCACCTTCGGGTACCACCCCGAGGCGCCCGTCCCGTACGCCACCACGCGGCATCTCGACCGGGCCGCCGACGGCGTCCGCGACGACACCATCGACACGGTCACCTTCAGCGACGGCCTCCAACGGCTCCTCCAGGAGAAGAAGGACGCCTCCGTCGCCGCCTCACCCGGCGCCGACCCGAGCGACGTCATGACGGTGTCCGGCCGCATGACCTTCGACGCCCTCGGCCGCACGGTGGCGTCGTACTACCCGCTCACCGAGCCGAAGGGCGCCGCCAACACCACCTTCAACCCGGCCTACGACACGGTCGCGCCGACGAAGCAGACCTTCGACGTCCTCGACCGGCCGGTGAAGACGGTCCAGCCCGACGGCGCCACCACCAGCACCGCCCACGGCTTCGGCCCCGACCGGTCCGGCGCCACCCGCTTCGCGACCACCGTCACCGACGCCAACGGCAGGACGCGCGTCACCTACACCGACGCGCGCGAAGTGACCACCGCCGTCAAGGAGTTCCACGACACCCAGCCGGTGTGGACGAGCTACGCCCACGACCCGCTGAACCAGATCACGGCCGTCACCGACGACAAGAACAACGTGACCAGGGCGGGGTACGACGGCCTGGGCCGACGCGTCTCCTACGACAGCCCCGACGCGGGCCGCACCGAGACCCGCTACGACCTCGCCGGGAACGTCACTTCCAAGATCACCGCCAACCTGCGTGCCGCCGACAAGGCCGTCGAGTACGAGTACGAGTACTCCCGCCTCAAGGCCATCCGATACCCGACCTTCCCCGCGAACGACGTCAGTTACGAGTACGGAGCCCCGGGGGCCCCCGGCAACGCCGCCTCCCGCGTCACCGAGGTCCGCGACGCCGCCGGCACGGTGAAGCGCGTCTACGGCGCCCTCGGGGAGGTCGCCAAGGAGACCCGCACCGTCACCGCGGTGCAGGGCGCCCCCCGCACCTACGAGACCTCCTGGCGCTACGACGCCACCAACCGCGTCCTCGCGATGGTCTATCCGGACGGGGAGACCCTCACCTACGGCTACGACTCCGGTGGCAAGGTCACCCGGGCCACCGGCACCAAGAACGGCGAGACCTACCCGTATGTCGACCGGATCGCCTACGACAAGTTCGGCCAGAAGGTCCTCCAACAGGCCGGCAACGGCGTCCGCACCACCTACACCTACAACGCCGAGGACCGCCGCCTCGCCACCCTGAAGTCCACGCCGTCGGGCGGAACGGCCTTCCAGGACCTGGGCTACACGTACGACAAGACCGGCAACGTCACCTCGCTCACCAACAACGCGCCCCAGGGCGGCGCCATCGGCGGGCCCAGCACCCAGACGTACGGCTACGACGACCTGTACCGACTCACCTCGGCGTCCGGCACCTACACGGACAAGAACGCGGCGAAGAACTCCTACACACTCAGCCTCGAATACGACTCGATCCACAACACCACCCGCAAGACCCAGACCCACCAGATCATCGGCGGCAGCGCCCCGGCCCTCCCGGCCGGCGGCGGAACCGGGCCCATCGAACCGGTCGAGGACCCGAACAACGGGCCCGACGTCCAGGACCGCACCACCTACGACTACACCTACTCCTACGACCGCCCCGGCAAGCCCCACGGCCCGGGCACGGTCGGCCCGATAGCCAACGACTACGACGCCAACGGCAACCTGACCGGCACCCGCAACACCGCCGCCGCCGACAAGCACCGCCAGTACGTCTGGGACGAGGAGAACCGCCTCGCCTGCAACCAGGACACCGCGGCGGGCACCGTCACCCAGGACCCCGGCGGCTGCGCCGGCGCCACCGTCGCGTACACGTACGACGACAAGGGCGACCGCGTCGTCAAGGCCGGCACCGCGGGCCTGTCGCTCTACCCGAACCGCTACTACAGCGAACGCGACACCACCGGCTACAAGCACATCTTCATCGGCGACAGCCGCGTCACCACCCAGACGGTGAAGACCGCCGGCATCGAGGACGAGCAGCAGTTCTTCCACTCCGACCACCTCGGCTCCTCGGGCTACGTCACCGACAAGAACGGCCAGGTGACGGAGCACCTGGAGTACTTCCCGTACGGCGAGACCTGGGTCGAGGAACACACCGGCGCCGCCGACACCCCGTACCAGTTCACCGGCAAAGAACTCGACGCGGAGACGGGCCTCTACTACTACGGGGCGCGCTATTACAACCCGCGCACCCAACTGTGGGCGAGCACGGACCCGATGCTCCCGGACTACCTGGACGGCGTCGGCGGCAACGAGCCCCGCGACCTGGCCGCCTACACCTACGCACGCAACAACCCCCTGATCTACAACGACCCGACCGGCAAGCTCGTGGGGGTGGTTCTCGTCCCCGCGGGCACCGGCGCCGCACTCGGCGGACCGCCGGGAGCCGTTGTCGGCGCCGTGGTGGGCGTCATCGCGGTGGGCGCCGCTTTGTTCACGGTCGGCGTGCTGAACGGGGGCACCGACCACTCCGGCGACAACGCACATCTCGCGACCCCGCCCACCAACACCACGACGCCGCCGGCACCCACCACCGCCGCAACGCCGGGAACGGTCCCCGCGCCACCGCCCGCCCCCACCAACGAGCCGGACGACGACGCGACCATCACGTTCTACCGCGGCACCACCAGCTATGACGCCGACCAGATCGTCGCGGAACAGCACCTCGATCTCGGCCGGCTCACGATGAACCAGCAGAAGGCACCAGGTGAGAGGGGGGAGGCCCTGTACATGACCCAGCAGCTGGAGACGGCCGATTACTACGCGGGCCTAGCCAGCGACGGCGGCAGGAGAGGAGGCGGCCGCGGGATCATCCAGATCGACGTGAAGGTCAAGGACTTCAAGAACTTTGTCCTCGCACATCCGGAAGTCAAGTACAACGTGCCCATCCTCAACAACTCCGACGTGAAGGGCGGAACCGAAACGGCGATCCCGCTCGCGGCGGTCCCCGACTTCGAACGCATAGCCCAACCGAAATACAGCATCGTGAAGAGCTAGCCCGGACCGGTGAGCCCAGGAGTCGATCGAGTAGCCGTGAACGGGGGCCACCCCGTTCCACCGCCAAGTGCCGGTGGAACGGGGTGGCCCCGGCCATACACGGCGGGCTGCTGCTCCAGGGCTACGAGCACCTGTTCTGGGACACCCTGGGCGTCATCGACGCCTGAGCGCGGACCGTCCCGGGCCGAGGGGCCTCAGGCCTGCCAGTGCGGCTTCCCGCTGACCATCCGGCAGTAGATCACCCGGCCGCCGGCCTCGTGGGTGCTCTTGCCCAGGTCCGCGTTGCGGCAGAACTGCCCGGCCTCGTAGCAGTTGCCCGCGTTCGAGCGGATCTCGCACCCGGCGCCGGCCCCGGCCGCCGCGGGGGGCTCGGGGTCGGTCGGCGGCTGGGCGGTGGTCACCTTCGGCTGCGGCGCCTTGGTGGCGGGCGCCTGCGAGTGGGCACCGGGCGGGGGCGTGGCCACGGGGGCGGCGGGCGCCGGCTCGGCCGGCGGGGTGCTGACCGGGGCCGGCGCCGCGGGCGCCGCCGGCGGAGTGGTCACCGCGGCCGCGGCCGTGGTGGCGGCCGCGGTCGGCGTGGCCGAGGCCGTGGCGGCGCTGTCGGCCGCTGACGGGTCGCAACCGGTCAGCGCCAGGCCGACGGTGAGGACGAGTCCGGCGAATCCGGCCGGGCCGGCCCTGCGGCGACCGGGTATCCGTGAAGGCATGGGTGGAGAACGCTCCGTTCCGTTTGGATGAGTCGTGCGATTCAAGCAGGAACCGCACACGCACCGTCCACCGAATCCCCACTCGTTGGCAGATCGAGACCTTCCGACCACCGAGCGTCGCCGACCCACCCGGGCCTCGGCCGCCCCACCCGCACACCCCGCCGTCAGCACCGACCGACCGTCAGCGCCAGGCCGGCTCCCCGCGCCGACCGACTCTCAGCTTGGCGTCTAACCTCGCAGGTCACCCGACCTGCTGATCTGCGGTTCTTCCCGAGACAGCGGAGGCGGCCGTTCTCCACGCTTCGAGATGTCGAGTCACGAAGCACGAGAGAACGGCCGCTGCCCCGCCGGACCCCGAAGGCGCAGGCCTGGGGATCCGCAGTGCTAGCCGAACGTGGCGAGGTAGGCGGCGGTCAGGTCGGGGGTGGCCAGCCAGGCGGCGTGGTCGCTGGGTTCGGCGTAGGTGTTGGCGAGCCGGCGGCCGACTTCCGGGTGTTCGGCGGCGGCCGCGAACACGTCCTGGAGGTGGGCCGGAACGGTCAGCATCGCGGCTGTGAACTCCACGCTGTGGCGGGCTTGTTGCTGCCAGAACCGTTCGGCGGTGCGGCACATCCAGTCGGCCGTGTAGGGGGCGTCGCCGTGCTCGACGACGGCCTGGCGGTAGGCCTCGGCCGCGCGGGCGGCGTTGTTGGCGCCCTGTCCGGTGATGGGGTCGGTCACCACCACCGCGTCGCCGAGGCCCAGCACGTGGACGGCGTCCACGCCCGAGCCGAGTTCGGCGACCGGGCGGCGGACCACCGGGGTGACCGCGCCGAACAGTCCGGCGCCCGCGTCGGTCGGCTCGGCTTCCGTCCAGAGTTCCGCCTCCCAGGGCAGGTACTCGCCCAACAGCTCGCGGATCCTGGCCAGTTGGACGTCCGGCGGCGGGGCGTCGCCGAACGCGTCCAGCGGGCTTCCGGGCAGCGCCTCCCAGAGCAGGATGTCGCAGGGGCCGGAGAGGGTGAGCGCCGGCTGCAGGTACAGCTCGCCGAGGCCGGGCAGGGCGTTCATCCGGGCCCTCGGCCCGGCGGCCGGGTCCGGCGAGCCGACGCCGTGGGCGTACAGGCAGGACAGTGCCCGCTGCGGCCGGTCGAAGGGCGAGCGGACGGCGTCGCGCTCGAAGATCCCGGACAGGGCGCCGCGCCCGGCCGCGACCACGGTCAGCTCGTGCCGCAGGGCCAGTTCCTGCAGTCCGGCGCGGTCCAGCGTGCGGTACTCGACCTCGCCGCCGCGCTCGGCCAGCAGTTCCAGCCAGGCGGCCAGCTTGAGCCGCTGGTCCACCGACTGGGCGGGTTCGTCCAGCGTCATGGCGTACTCCAGCGCCCGCACGCCGGGGGGCGCCGCCAGCACCGCCTGCACCGAGGAGACGGCCGGCGCCTGCTCGGCCCAGAGGTCCAGCCCGGCCGCCGCCTCGATCCGCAGCGCCGGGCCGAACATCGCCTGGGTGGACAGCACCCGGCCGCCGCGCAGCTGCTCCGGGGTGCGCTCGGCGACCAGCGTCACCTGGTACCCGTCCGCCACCAACCCGAGCGCGAGCTGGAGGCCTGCCTGGCCCGCTCCGACAACGGCGATCCGGCGCACGGTTTCCTCCCGGTGATCCACTGATGGCCCGTCAAGCAGGCACAGTAGTCGAGCGGGCACGCTCCGGTCACCGGTACGGGCACACCGGTTCGAAAGTCGGAGCGATGTCCGGCACGGGAACCGGCACGGGAACCGGCGCGGTGTCCGATCCGCACCGCCGGCCGCTGCCGGCCCCCGCTCCCGCTGCCGCCGTCGCCCGAGCGCCCCGGGTGTGCCCGCCCGGACCGGCTCAGCCGCGCAGGTGCGCGGTGAGCACCTCCACCACGTCCGCGGTCCGGTCGGCCAGGTAGAAGTGCCCGCCTGGGAAGACCCGCAGATCGAAGGCGCCGGTGGTGTGCCGCTCCCACTCGCCGACCTGGTGGACATCGGCGTTCGAGTCGGACTCCCCGGCCAGGGCGGTGATCGGCAGCGACACGGTCGCGTCCGGGGAGCTGTGGTAGGTCTCGATCGCCGTGTAGTCGGCCCGCAGGCTCGGCAGGATCAACTCCCGTAGGGCGGGGACGGCGAGGACCCGCTCGTCCGTGCCGCCGAGCGCGGAGATCTCGGCGAGCAGTTCGTCGTCCGGGAGCTGGTGGATCCTGCTCGTCCGGGCCAGCAGGGGCGCGCGGCAGGCCGAGACGAACAGCCGGTCGGGGCCCTTCACACCGTCACGCTCGAAGCAGCGGGCGGTCTCGAAGGCCACGGCCGCGCCCATGCTGTGCCCGAAGAAGGCGAGCGGCCGGTCCGCCCACTCCCGCAGCTCCCGGGCGAGTTCCTCGGCGAGCCCGGCCACCGAGGGGATCGTCGGCTCGGAGATGCGGTTCTGCCGGCCCGGGTACTGGACCGCGAGCACGTCGGCGTGCGGCGCCAGCGCGTTGGCGTACTCCAGGTAGTAGCTGGCCGAGCCGCCCGCGTGCGGGAAGATCACGATCCGGGCGGGCGCGGAGTCGGACGGGTTGAACCTGCGGAACCACGGATTCTCGACGACGGCGCTGCTGGACATGCGGGGTGTGGCCTCTCTCGGTGTCGAACTCTGCCGGCCCCAGTCTGGCAGTGCCGGGCGCCGCCGCGGGGCCAACCGGCGATCATGGACCACGGGTAGGCCGGTTCTCGCCCGTGGCGGCCCCGCCCGTGGCCGGTGGTCAGCCGGCGGGCCCGAAGCGCACCGCCTCGGCGCGGGAGCGGGAGACGGCGTCCAGCAGCAGCACGGACGAGGCCTCGGGCGTCGGCATCGGGCCGCCGGAGCGCACGTGCCGGGTGAAGTCGGCCAGCAGCCGCTCCAGGCCCCGGCGGTGGCGGGCGAAGACCCGGGTGGAGGCGTGCCGGCCGCGGGCCCGCTGGCCGTCCAGCGCGGTGGCGGCGCCGACGTCCAGCAGCACCAGGTGCAGTTCGCGGCCCCGTCGGCCCGCCTCCCGGGCGAGCCAGCGCCGCATCCAGGCACGGCTGCCGCAGTCGTGCACCAGCAGCGGACCACCGCCGCGCACCGAGGAGCGCAGCAGCCGGAAGTGCTCCAGCCGGGCCCAGGGCCGGTACACCGCGTACGGCAGGGCGGCGGGCATCACGGCCTCGCAGGCCTCGTGCACCGTCCGTGGGTCCACGGCCCGGACGGCCACCCCGGACCAGCGCCGCAGCAGCGTGCTCTTCCCGGCCCCGGGCAGCCCGGACACCACCACGACGGCGTCGGCCGGGTAGACGGTGACGAACCCTGCCCCGTCCTGGCCCCGCAGATCGACCACGCCGCGCGGCGCCACGACCGCATCCACTTCCACCCCGCCGCCCACCAGCCCGAGCCCCCGTTCACGTCCGACCGGGAACCCTAACAACAACCGCCGACACCGCTCACCCCCGCCCGCGCGCCTGTCGGTGCCGGTGGGGCCCCGGTCGCCGCAGTGCATCCGTGGGACCGGCATCCACTAGGCTGACGCCCCGTCATACAGGAGGAGGGGCCATGGCCGAGGCGGCTCCGACGTACACCGCGCTGGTGCTGGACGGGCTCGCGGGCGATCCCGCCCGGGTGGCGATCCGCTACGGGGACGAGGTGTGGAGCGCGCAGCGCTGCCTGGACCTGGTGCACCGCGCCGCCCGGGCCCTGGAGCGGGCCGGGCTCGGGCGCGGGGACGGCGTGACGGTGCTGGCCGGGAACCGGCCGGAGGCGCTGCTGGTGCGACTGGCCGCGAACCTGCTGGGCTGCCGGGTCGCGATGCCGTTCCCGGACTGGCCGGTCGCGGAGCAGGTGGCGCAGGCGCAGTTCGTCGGAACCTCCGCACTGGTCTTCGACCCGGTCCGGTGCGCGGCGGCGGCCGACGGGATCGCGCGGGCCGTGCCCTCGGCCGTCCTACTCGCCCTGGGGCCCTCGCCGCTCGGGCTCGGCGCGGACCTGCTGGACCTCGCCGCGGCCTGCTCCCCCGCCCCGCTGGAACCCCGCTACCGGCCCGAGGACGTGATGGCGGTGAAGTTCACCGGCGGCACCACCGGGCGCCCGAAGGGGGTGCTGCGCCGCTTCGCGCGCCCGCCGCGCCCGCGGCTGCTGTCCGGCTCGGTGTTCCTGCTGTGCACCCCGCTCTGCCACGGCGGCGGCACCACCGCGGACCTGGCCCTGGCCTCGGGCGGCACCGTGGTGATGCAGGACGGCTTCGACGCCGGGGCCGTGCTGGCCGCGGTGGAGCGGCACCGGGTGTCCCGGTTGTTCCTGCCGCCGCACCTGCTGTACCGGCTGCTGGACCACCCGCTGCTGCCCACGACCGACACCGGGAGCCTGCGCCGGGTCGGCTACACCGGCTGCGCGCCCGCGCCGCGGCGCCTGGCCGAGGCGACCCGGCGGCTGGGCCGGGTGCTGCACCAGACCTACAGCCTGACGGAGTGCGGGCCGGTCACTCGGCTGAGTCCGGACGAGCACCTGGCACCGCGTCTGCTGACCACCGCCGGCCGCCCGTACCCGGACACCGGGCTGCGCATCCTGGACGAGGACGGCGTCGAGCTGCCGCCGGACCGCACCGGGGAGATCTGCGTGCGGACGCCGACCGCGATGGCCGGCTACTGGCGCGACCCGGAGCTGACCGAGCGGGTGCTCAGTGACGGCTGGCTGCACACCGGCGACCTGGGCAGCCTGGACGCGGCCGGCTATCTGACGGTGGCCGGGCGGCGCGACCCGATGGCGATCGTCGAGGGGCGCCACGTCTTCCCCCGCGAGATCGAGGAGCCGCTGCGCACCCACCCCGAGGTCCGGGAGGCGGTGATGTTCACGACCACCGACCCGGACCGCCTGGAGCGGGTGCACGCCGCCGTCGCGCTGGCGCCCGGCTCGCGGCTGACGGCCGAGCAGCTGCGCCGGTGGGGGCGGGCGCACGGCTTCGGCCGGAGCGCCCCGGACACGCTCCTGCTGCTGCCCGCGATCCCGCTGAACGGCCTCGGGAAACCGGACCTCGACGCCCTGCGGGCCCGGGTGGACGGCGGGACGGGACGGGCGGCCGCCACCACTGGGGCGCGCGACATGGCGTGACGCGCCCTACGAGTGCATCGAGCGCCCACGTGTGCGGCCTCTCGTGCGCCACCCGGCGGGAAGAACCGTCCGTGGGCACTCGACCGTGCGGCCCGACCTGCCGATACCTCCCCGGCAGCGTCGCGCACGTCGGTGTGGGCCGCACCATCCCCCGGGAGGCACTCCTTGACCTGGCTCCGCGTCCTGACCGCACTGGGCATCCTCACCGTGGCGGCCAGTGCCCTGATCGTCTTCGCGCTCTGCACCGCCACCTCCCGCGGCGAGCGCGCCGCGCAGGAGGCACCGCCCGACCTCCGTGCGGACGCCGAGGGCAGCGGCCTCTTCCAACGGATGGGCGGCGACGGCTGACCACCCCGGGAGGCGGCGGCCTCCGCCTCCCGGACACCCGTCCCCGGGCGCTGACCCGTACGGCTCAGTGCCCGGCGAGGTCGTCCGGCCGGACCTCGATGTGGTCGGCCGCGAGGTCCACGGCCACCCGGTGCTCCATGCCGAGCGACTCCAGGAACTTGACCGGCAGCTGCACCCGGCCGCCGCGGTCCAGCATCACGTACTCGCGCTCGTTCACCGACTCCTCGCCGTGCTCGTCCGTGACCGTGCGGCGCAGCACCTCGCTGGCGGTCCGCCCGTCCCGGATCGCGACCGTGCGGCGGACCTCGCCCGCGACCATCGGGTCGTGGGTGACGATCACGACGGTGGCGCCGAGCTCCCGGTTGACGGTGCGGAAGGACTCGAAGATCACCCCCGCGGTCTCCGAGTCCAGCTCGCCGGTGGGCTCGTCGGCGAGCAGCACCGGCGGGTTGTTGGCCATCGCCACCGCGATCGCGACCCGCTGCTGCTGGCCGCCGGAGAGTTCGTTGGGCCTGCGGTGGGCGAGGTCCCCGATCTCCAGCGCCTCCAGCAGCTCCGCGACCCGGGCCGCCTGCTGCCTGGCCCCGCCGGCGCCCGAGCGGCGGCCGCGCAGCTGCATCGGCAGGGCGATGTTCTCGGCGGCGGTGAGGAAGGGCAGCAGGTTGCGGGCGGTCTGCTGCCAGATGAAGCCGACCACCTCGCGCCGGTAGCGCAGCCGCTCCTTGACGGACATCTCCAGCAGGTCGCAGCCGGCCACCGTGGCGGTGCCGGCGGTCGGCACGTCCAAGCCGGCGAGGATGGTCAGCAGGGTGGACTTGCCGCTGCCCGAAGCGCCGACCAGGGCGACCAGGTCGCCCTGCCGGATGGTCAGTTCCAGGCCCTGGAGCGCCTGGACCTCGACCCCCTCCGCGCTGAAGATCCGCACCAGCCGGTCGCAGACGATGGCCGCGCCCTCGCCGTGCGCCTTGGGCGCCGCGGCGGCCAGGGCCCGCTGCTGGAGCTCCTGGAGGCTGGGGGTCTCGGCGACCGTCCGCTCCTGGGGAGTGCTCATCACCGCTCGTCTCCTGTCTCGACTGTCCGCTTCATCGCACCGTTCTCCACTGCCCGGACGGCCGGCGCCGGTCCCGACCGCGCCGCCGTTCCCGGCCTCATTGCCGCTCCCCCGCCCGCAGTTCGGAGGCGATCTGGCGCCGGCCGGCGACCAGCGTCTCCAGCACCACCCCGAGGCAGACCACCAGGGTCAGGCCGGCGGTGGGCAGCAGCACCGGCAGCAGCGCCGGGGCCAGGGTCTCGCCGACCGGGGCGCCGACCAGCGCCGAGAGGTCGAACGCGCCCCCGAGCAGGGCGACCGCCGCGACGGCGATCAGGCCGCCGCCGACGGCCGCCGCCAGGGTCTGCGGCAGCGCCTCGGCGATGATCAGCGCCAGGCCCTGCCGGGGTCGCAGACCCATGGTGCGCAGCCGGGCGAGCACCGCCGTACGGTCCGGCGCGGCCCGCAGCAGCGTCAGCAGCACGGCCAGCAGGGCGAACCCGGCGGCGGCGAGGCCCGCGTACCAGAACAGCCGTCCGGCGGCGAGCTGCACCGGGTCGTCGGCCAGCTCGGCGGTCTTCTCCCGGCTGCTGTGCACCACGTAGCCGGGGGGCAGGCCGGAGCTGGTCCTTCCCGCCGCCGTGGCCTCGTCGTTGACCAGCTTGGCGATGCCCGACACCTGGGTGCTGCTGCCGATGCCGCGCTCCCGCAGCAGGGCGCGCACCCGGTCCGGGTCGACGTCGCCGACGGCGAACCACTTGTTCACCCTGGTCGCCCGCTTGAGCTCCGGCAGGTGCTCGGTGGCGGGGCCGGCCGGCACCACCACGAAGGGCTTGCCGGGGTCCGGCAGGGCGGGGGTGGCGGTGACGATCCCGGCGACGGTGGTGGTCATCTGGCTGCCGCTGGGCGTGCGCACCTGGGGCGCGCCCCCCGTCAGGCGTTTGGCCAGGTCCTGGCTGAACAGCGCGGGTACGGGGGCGTCCTTGCCGCCCGGGGCGGCGGCCAGCTTGGCCGGGTCGTACCCGCCGACCCCGACGGTGCGGGAGATCTCCGCGTAGGCGCCGGGCTCGACCACCACCAGGATGGCGTCGGTGGTGTCCCGGTCGCCGCCGATGAAGGTGGCCCGCTCCTCGATCCAGGCGCCGGTGGCGGCCCGGACGCCGGGCAGTTCGCCGGCCTCCTTGGTGAAGGCCTCCGGCAGGTTGGCGTAGACCGGGACGCCGACGGACACGTCGCCGCCGGTGGCGATCCGCCCGGCACGCGTCCGGGAGTGGTCCACCGTGTCGAGCACGGTGGCGCCGAACCCGGTGGCGGTGACGGCGATCAGCAGGGCGAGCAGGGGCAGTACGGAGGGCCGGCGCCGGCCCGAGTCGTCGCGGGCGGCCCGGACCAGGCCGAGGAATCCGACCAGTCCGCGGCCGCGGGCGGCGAGTGCGGCCAGCCAGCCGACCACGACCGGCTCGATCCGGGCCAGCAGCAGGCCGCCGGAGACGGCGAGCAGCAGCGGGGCGGCCACCAGCAGCGGGTCCACCCCGCCGCCCGGGTGACCGACACCGCGACGGCGGACCTCGGCCACGGCCGCGGCGGTGACGGCGAGCACGGCGAGCTCGCCGACCATCCGGCGCCGACCGCCGACGGCCCGCGGGCGGCGCCAGAGCAGCGCGGCCCGGGCCGGGAAGGCCAGGATCGCGAGCAGGGTCACGGCGAGCGCCACCAGCACCGGTTCGACCCACCGCGGGGTCGGCAGCAGCACCAGCGCGAGGACCGTCCCGAGCACGGCGGCGGGCAGGACGGTCACCGTGCCCTCGCCGAGCAGCCGCAGCAGCACTCCGCTGCGCGAGCCGCCGCGGGCCTGGAGCAGCCGGATCTCGGCGGTGCGCCGGTCGGTGCTGAGCGCCGCGGCCAGACAGAGCACCACGACCGCGACGCCGGCGACGCCGGCCGGGCCGATGGCGCCCAGCGGGGCCGCGGCCTGGTAGCGGTCGGTGGCCCGGGAGAGGACGTCCGGCATCAGCGAGGTGGCGTGCAGGTCGGCCCGGAGGGTGGTGTCGATCAGGCTGGTCATGCCGGGGCCGGCCGTGTACGAGCCGATGGCCTGACGGGTCCGGTCGAGCTGGTCGGCGCGCAGCGAGCCGGCGTCGACGGGCAGCCGCCAGAAGTTCTGGCCGACCGAACCCCAGCGGCTCAGCGCGGTCAGGCTTCCGCCGTCGACGAAGCCGCTGGTCCAGTACCAGGCTTCGTCGCCCTTGAGGCCCAGGCAGGCCCTGGCCGGACAGCCGAGCCCCTCCCAGAACGGGTCCTGGGGGTCGTTGACCCGGTAGAGGCCGGTCACGGTGCTGCGCAGCGGGACGGGCCCGTCGGTGCCGCTCTCGATGACGTCGCCGATCTTGATGCCGATGGCCTCGGCGGCCTGCTGGCTCAGCACGATCGGCAGTGGGCCGTCGGCCGGGGCGGGGCCCGGCCAGGTGCCCGCGGTCAGGGTCACCCGGTCGGCGAGGCCGTGCAGGTAGAACAGGCCGAGCACCGGGTTGGCGTTCGGGGAGAAGCGGGTGTACCCGGGGTTGAAGATCGAGCGCTCGTTCTTCACCCGGGTGCCGAAGACCCGGCCGACCGGGCTCAGCGGCAACCGCCGTCCGATCTGGGCGTCGAGCTTCTGCTGGAGGGTCTCCAGCTCGGTGGCGGTGTCGCCGGGGGCCGTCCCCGAGGTGACCTCCAGGTTGGTCACGTTGGCGCCCAGGCTGCGCGTGAACTGCTGGAGCGCGGTGTCCGCGCCCCGGTCCGCGAGGCGCGGGAACGCGGCCGCCAGGAAGACGGTGACGAAGGCGAGGGCCGCGGTGAGCAGCGCGGCCAGCGGCATCGCGCGCAGCCGGGTGCGGACCCAGGGCGCGGGCCGGGGAGCGCGCGCGGGCGCGGGCGCCGGCGCGGGGGTGGGCACGGTGGTGCCGGCCTTGGTGGTCACATCTCCTCCACGTGGCGCAGCCGGGCGGCCACGTCTCGACGCCGGCGCCCGATCAGGAAGGCCGACAGCAGCGGGACGACGGCGATCGCGGCCGCGAACAGCAGCGCCTGACCGTACGGCAGCTCGACCACGGCCTCGGGCACCGGGCGGCGGGCGGCCGGGGTCAGCACCACGAAGGGCACGATCAGCCGGACGAGCAGGGTGCCCAGGGCGAGTCCGACGATGCCGCCGAGGCCGACCAGCACCGCGTTCTCGATGGCGGCGGTGCGGGCGACCTGCTTGCGCGGGGCACCCAGGGCGAGCAGCAGCGCGGAGTCGCGGGAGCGCTCGTGGGCGGAGCCGGCCACGGCGGCGGCGAAGCCGATCGCGGCGAGCACGGCGGTGGCGATCGCGATGGCCATCAGCGCGCTCTGCGGCGCGGCGCCGACGGGGTCGCCGAGGAGGCCCTCGGAGACCTCGTCGTAGAGCGCGAGGTCCTGGCTGCCGGGGGCGCCGCGCAGGGCGGCGGCGGCCTCGGTCGGGGCGCGGTCGCCCGGCCCGGCGGCGGGCAGCCACCACTCGGTGCGGGTCGGCAGGTTGCGGTCCTGGGCGGACAGCATCCGGGCGACCGAGTCGAGGTCCAGCACCAGCGCCCGGCGGCCGGCCACCGGCACGGCCTCGACGGCGCCGGTCACCTTGACCGGGACGACGACCCCGCTGAACGGGACCTGGAGGGTGTCGCCGACCGAGGCCCCGAGGGCCTTCAGGTAGTCGCGGGTGGCGACGCCGTTGAGGGCGGTGGGCAGGGCGGCGCCGGCCGGGCTCAGCACGGCGCGCACGGAGTCGCCGATGCCGCGGCCGGACTGGTAGCGGACCGTGAACAGGCTGTCGGCGGTGGCCGCTTCGGAGGCGAGCTCGGCCTTCGGGGAGCTGTTGACACCGGGGCGGGGCGCCGGGGGCTTGAGGGTCCACCCGGTACCGGCCGGCACCGGGACGGCGGTCGACGGTCCGTCGGCCGTCTCCGAGACGGCCAGGTTCCGTACGGTGACCTCGCCCGTGCTGCGGTCGCCGAAGCCGACGGTCGCGCCGACCACGGTCAGCGGGGCGGCGACCGAGCCCACCGGGGCGTCGACCAGCGCGCCGAGCGGGATCGAGGCGCGGACCTGGCCGGTCAGCGGGAGCTCGCCGAACGGGACCTTGTGGACCAGGCCGAAACGGTCGCGCAGCAGCAGCCGGACCTCGGGGTGGACCGGGCTGCCGGACCAGGAGGACCCCAGGTCCTGCTGGTTCACCGCGATGTCGGCGTCGATCCGCAGCGGGTGGCCGGGCAGCGGGATGGCGGGGGCGGGGGCGGGAGTGGCGAGCGTGCCGAAGACCTCCGCGCCGCTGTGGCCGTCGAGCAGGTCGGAGCGGAGCGGGACGCGTGAGGCGAAGGCCGCGGAGTCCACGGCCAGCAGCTCGCCGGCGCCGCCCTGCATCGGCTGCTCGTCGCGCACCACCGGGACCAGCCGGTCGCCGCCGGGCAGGCTGCCGTAGCGGCCGCCCTGGCCCATCTGGGCGTTGTGCGAGCCGGAGATGCGCAGTCCGCCCGACGTGGCGAAGACGGCCTGGTCGCGCTGGGAGGCCGTCCAGGTGGCGTGCTGACCCAGCGCCAGCACGCCGGTGGCCACGGCCATCACGAGCAGCAGGACGGGACCGGTGGCGCGGCCGGGCCGGCGGGCCAGCTGCCAGCCGACCATGGCGGGGCCGAGGCCCTTGCCCCGGGCCGCCGCGCGGGCGCCGAACCGGGCGACGAACGGGAGCAGCCGCAGCACCACGAGGGTGCCGGCGCACAGGGCGAGCGTCGGGGTGGCGACCAGCAGCAGGTCCACGTCGAGCCGGCCGCTGGAGTCGGCGGACAGCCCGCCACCGTACTGGTCGAGCTGCTGGTAGGCGAGAACGGCCAGGGCCAGCACGGCGAGGTCGCCGCCGTTGCGGGCGACGCCGGAGACCACGGCCTGCCGGCGGCCGGCCCGGCGGCGCAGGGCGGCACCGACGCCACGCACCACGCTGGGCACGGTGGCCAGCAGGATGCAGGCGAACGCGCAGGCCGCGGCCACCGGCCAGAGCGACCAGCTGATGCCGGTGTCCAGGGCGACCTGGTGGGAGCTGCCGAGGCCGCCCAGCGCGCGGACCAGGGCCGGGGTGAGCAGCGGCGCGAACGCGGCCTCGGGCAGGGCCAGCAGCAGCGACTCCAGGGCGGTGAAGGAGCCGAGCCGGAGGGCGGAGGCGCCGCGCGCGGCGAGGACCTCGTTCTCGGACTCCTGCCGCGCGGAGATCAGGTGGACGACCAGCAGCAGGGCCGCCGCGGCGAGCACCGCCAGTTGGAGGGCGCCGATCAGCAGGGTGGACCGGGCGACCACCATGCTGTCGGACAACTCGTGCATGATGTCGGGAAGTTCGGTCTTCGCGCCGAGGGAGGCGGTGGTCCGCAGCTCCCCGCCGAGGCTCTGGGCGCGGTCGCCGAGGGCCTGCGCGGCGGCCCGGTCGATGCCGGAGAAGTCGGCGTCCAGCGACCAGCTGCGGCCGCTCTGGACCAGGCCGGCCGTGGTGAAGGCGCTCTGGTCGACCATCATCGGGCCGTAGGTGGTGAAGCCGCCGACCTCGATCTCGTGGCCGCCGACCGGGTCGATCCGCCAGTACGGGGCGGTCGGGTCGGTGGCCCGGTAGACGCCGGTGACCCGGACGGTCAGCGGCGTGCTGTCGGCCCGGTCGACGAGCCGGACCTCGGCGGGCAGGGCCTGCTCGGCCAGGCCGAACCGGTGCAGCAGGCTCTGTGGGACGGCGACCTCCGGCGCGGTGGACCGGACCGGGCCGGTCGCGGCGCCCGGCCAGGTGCCGGCCAGCAGTTGGACCCGGCCGCGGTCGAGGTCGGCGAGGACCGTGAGGTCGAGCTGGGCGCCGGGGGCGCCGGAGGCGGTGCCGCTCGGTGCGGCGCCGCTCGCCACCGAGCTGTTCGCCGGGGTGCCGTTCGCCGGGGTGCCGTTCGCCGGCAGGCTGTAGGAGCGGCTGCGCGTCACGCTGTCGGTGTGCACGGGCAGGTCACCGAAGAGCTTCTGCCGGTAGGCGGCGAGCGCCGCCTCGTCCTTCGCCCGCTGGTCCAGGCCGTGCTCACCGGTGACCGCCACCGTCGTCCGGGCGTGACCGGGTCCCTGGAGCGCCTGCCGCAGGCCTGCCTCACCGACGCTGCTGTTGAAGGCCACCAAGGCGGTCAGCACGGACGTGGTGATCAGCACCGCCAGCAGGACGGCGGCAGCCAACGGCAGTCGCCCGCGCAGTCGGCGCACGACGAAGCCGAGCATCAAGTTCCTCCCCCGGATTCACATCCCCGGTTGCACCTCCGGGCTCCGCCCATCGATCCGGTCCGAGTACAAATCGGCCACAGATGGACACTTCGCGAGCACACCGGCGCATTGACCACCGGCAATGGGTCGCCGGATAGCGGACGATGCTGTCAGATTCGATCCAGGAACGGAAGGGACTTGCGCGAATCAAGTTTGAGGTGAGCAAATTCCGTTCATTGGTAGCATCCCGGCCGGGGATGCCCCCGGATGAATGCCATGCACACTTCACAAATCCGGCCTCGGCGCGCTCCTTCGGCCCGGAACACCGGCTTCCCGGATTTGCCGCCCGGAACGTGAACGCCGGAACAGTCATATCCGTAGAACCGGACGGGACCCGGGCGCGACCGGGCCGCCACTCCCACAGGGGGACGCCGCATGACGCACCACCAGGCCGCCACCGCCGACACCGCCACCCAGCCGATGGTGGCCGTGACCGACCTCCGCCGGAGCTTCGGCACCGGCGAGCGGGCCGTGCACGCCCTGCGGGGCGTCTCGTTCACCGTCGGCCGCGGCGAACTCACCGCGCTCAAGGGCCGGTCGGGCTCCGGCAAGACCACCCTGCTCAATCTGGTCGGCGGCCTGGACACACCGACCGGCGGCAGCATCGCGCTGGACGGCATCGACCTCGCCGGGCTGGACGAGGACGGCCGGCTCGCCCTGCGGCGGGAGCGGATCGGCTTCGTCTTCCAGTCCTTCGGGCTGATACCGATGCTCACCGCCGCCGAGAACGTCGGCGTGCCCATGCGGCTGCGCAAGACCCCCGCCGCCGAACGCGAGGAGCGCGCGCACACCCTGCTCGCGCTGGTCGGCCTGGCCGACCACGCCAACCAGCGCCCCGGCGAACTCTCCGGCGGCCAGCAGCAGCGCGTCGCCATCGCCCGCGCGCTGGCCAACGAGCCCAGCCTGATCATCGCCGACGAGCCGACCGGGCAGCTGGACTCGGAGACCGGCCGCGCGATCATGGAGCTGCTGCGCGCGGTGGTGCGCAGCGAGGGCGTCACGGTGCTGGTCGCCACCCACGACCCGACGCTGATGGGGCTCGCCGACCGGGTGATCGAGGTCCGGGACGGACGGGTCGTCGAGGAGGGGGCGGAGCAGGCCGCCTAGCGGAGCGGGCAGTTCGGCCCCGGCGGGTCACGGGGCCACGGGCACGGGCGTGGGGATGCGGGGTGCGATCCTCACGCCCGGCCGGATCGATGGAAATTCGGTGCGACCGAACGTCATTCCTACTGGTCGATCGCGGTCTTGGCCTTCGACACCGCAGCGGAACCCCATTGTCAGTGGCATGGGCTACGGTCATCGACGACTCACGGGAATCCGCTCCGCCGGAGGTTCGATGACGATCCACCACCGCATTCTGCGGGCCTTCCGCGCCCTCCGGGAAATCGCCGGAAAAGCAAGGTCGTGGTGGCCGGCAGCACCGCCGACCACCACGACCGTCAAGCCGCCCCCACGGTCACCGGGGGCCGTTCCGTCAGACCGCCGGGAAGATCTCCGCGTCCGGCTTCAGCAGCTGGCCGGCGGCCGGCGCGGTGCCGTCCACCAGGTAGCGGGTGACGAGCTGGTTCAGCGCCTTGCTGCGGCCCACGGCGCAGTGCTCGATCGAGTCGACACTGACCAGCACGGCGTTGCCCAGCTCCTGCTGCATCCGCTGGGCGAACTTGTACTGGGTGGCCGGGTCGTAGAGGTTGCCGATCACCATCACGGTGTTGGAGGTCTTCTTGTTCCACGGGCCGGAGAAGCGCTCGGCGTCCCGGGCCGGGGCCGGCCAGCTCGCGCACGCCGGCGCGTCGAAGGCCTGGTAGCGGCCGAAGGTCGGCATGTCCTTCTCCCACGCCTTGGCCGCGGTCGCGAACACCCGGTCGTTGGAGGGGTACGGCTTGTCCTGGCAGTTGACGGCCAGGTAGGAGTCGTCCGCGGTGTACTCGGAGTCCACCGGGGCCTCCCGCAGCGCCGTCCGCGGGACCTCCACCGAGAGCAGCTTGGCGTCCTCGTCCGAGACGTTCGCCTGCGGGGCCAGCAGCGCGGCCGCGGCCGGCTTCTGGAACTGCTGGTAGGTCGCCTGGAGCGACTTGGCCAGCGGGGCCAGCTTGGCCTGCGAGTACAGGGCGCTGGCCACCTCGCCGGTGAAGCTGCTCAGCGTCACCTTGGCGCCGCCCGGCAGCGTGATCGGGCTGGTCCGCAGGTGGTCCCGGAGCTGGTCGAACTTGGCCCTGGTGTCGCCGTCGCCGAAGGCGCAGCGCGGGGCGCCGGCGGCCTGGCAACGCTTGAGGAACTCGTCCAGGGCGATCTCGAAGCCGTTCGCCCGCTGGCGGTCGTACTCCATGCCGTTGTGCAGGCGCAGGTTCGGGTCGACGTTGCCGTCGACGATGATCGCGCGGACCTTGTTCGGGTACATGTTGGCGTACGTCGACCCGATCAGGGTGCCGTAGGAGAACCCGGCGAAGGTGAGCTGGGAGTCACCGACGGCGCGGCGCATCCGGTCGAGGTCGCGCACCACGTTGATGGTCGACATGTGCTCGATCAGCGGGCCGGCGTTCTTGCTGCACGCGTCGCTGTAGTCCTGGTCCGCGTCCAGCGTCTCGTCGATCTCGGCCTTGGTGACGGGCACGCCGATCATGCGGTTGGTGACCGCGTCGGCGTCCTCCTGGGTCTTGAAGCACTTGAGCGGGTTGCTCCGGGCCACGCCGCGCGGGTCGAAGCCGACCAGGTCGAACTTGGACTGCACCTCGGCGCCGAAGCGGGAGGTCGTCGCCCACAGGTAGCCACTGCCGCCCGGGCCACCGGGGTTGAGGAACAGCGAACCGATCCGCTTCGACGGGTCGCTCGCCCGCCGCCGCATCATGGCGATGCCGACCTTCTCACCCGAGGGGTTGTCGTAGTCCAGCGGCACGGGGTAGACGGCGCAGTCGTAGATGCCGGGGTCCGGCTTGCTCGGGTCGGGGTTGCACGGCGTCCAGGCGACGGGGTCGACCTTCGCCTCGGCCAGGCCGGGGGCCTGGTCGAAGGGCGCGGCCGACGCGGCGACGGCGGTGCCGGTGACAAGTGCGAGGGCGCAGGTGACCGCTCCGGCCAACGTGGATATGCGGGACAAGGAACCTCCTCGGTACTGAAAAGGGCGGCCCCAGCCTGTCAGCCGGAGATCTCCGTGGGAAGACCTGCGGGCGGCGTAATTCATCTAATCGAGAGGCGCCACATCACGAAACATTCTGTGAATGAACCAACTTGACGGTTGATTGACTTGATGCCAGGTCATCCCGAGTCGCCGATCGGCCGTCGACCGTCCGGGGTCGACGAAGGCAGGCCGGGCCGCCCTGGACGATTCCCCGCGCGCCCCGCCCCCCGGGAGCACCATTTTTGTGTGGCCGTCCGGGAGTTCACGGTCGAGCCGCGCCGATACCGCCCGGCACTCAGCTCGCGGGCGCTCCCCGCACCGCGGCCGCCACCAGCCCCTGGATCGCGTCGGCACCGGGCCCGCCGCCGCCCACCAGGTGCTCGAAGACCAGGCCGTCGACGCAGGCCAGCAGCGTGGTGGTCCGCCCGTCGGGGTCACTCACGCCCCGAGCGGCGAGGAAGGCGCGGACGGCGGCGCGCCCGGCGTTCTCGCGCGGAACGAGGATCTCGCGCAGCTCGGGGTCGCGCACGCTCTCCACCGCGCAGGCGTACCGGGCGAGCGAGCGCCGCCGACCGTCGCCGGACAATCTTTGCCGCATCAACTCGGCGATCCCCTCGGCCAGTTCCGCCTCCGACCGGACCGGAACCCGCTCCCCCATGGTGTGCAGCTCGCCCTGGTCCAGCTCCACCAGCCGCCGTACCAGCGCGGTGAGCAGCGCCTGCCTGGTCCGCAGGTAGGCCGAGGTGGTTCCGACCGGCAGCCCGGCCGCCGCGTCGACCGCCCGGTGGGTGAGTCCGCGCACGCCGAGGTCCGCCAGCACCCCGATCGCGGCGTCGGCCAACACCGTCCGCCGGTCCGGCCGCCCCGCATCGTCCCGCTTCTCGTCCTCGTTTCGCCGCATCCCCCCTTTCTACCGGGCCCGCCGCGCCCGTCGCGCACCCCGTCGGGCCGGAACCGACCCACGGCCCCCGACCGCCGAGCCCAGCCCGGCACACCCCCGCTCGCCCGCCGACGGCCCCGTAGTACGCTCCTTCTACAGCTGTAGAAAAGCAGTGAGGCGACACAGGAGGGACCGGGCATGAGCAACAACAGCGCGGTGGTGGTCGGGGGCGGCATCGGCGGGCTGGCGGCCGCGATCGGGCTCCGGCTGGCGGGGTGGGACGTGACCGTGGTCGAGCGGGCGGCCGTCCTGGACGACGCGGGGGCCGGCATCTCCCTGGCCGCCAACGGGATGCGCGCGCTCGCCGCCCTCGGAGTCGGCGAGGCGGTCGAGGCGGCCGCCCGCCGCCAGTACACCGGCGGCACCCGGACCCCGGACGGCCGCAGGCTCGCCGCCATGGACGGCGCGGCGCTGGAACGCGAGCTGGGCGCCCCGATCGTCGGGATCCCCCGCGCGGCCCTGCACCGCGTCCTGCGCGAGGCGCTGCCCGCCGAGTCCCTCGTCGTCGGCGCCGAGGTGACCGGGGTGGACACCACCCAGCCGTTCCGGGTCCGGGTCGACCTCGGCGGCACCACCCCGGAGGCGGGCCATCTGGAGGCGGGCCACCTGGAGGCAGACCTCCTGGTGGCGGCCGACGGCATCAACAGCCGCCTCCGCCGCCACCTCTTCCCCGACCACCCCGGGCCGGCCTACAGCGGCTCGACGGTGCTGCGCGCGATCACCGAGCGCCCGATCGACGGCCTGAAGGCGGACTTCGAGCTGACCTGGGGCCACGGCGCGGAGTTCGGCCACATCGCCTTCCCGGACGGTACCGCCGAGTGGCACGCGGTCCTGAACGCCCCGGCCGGGGTCCGCTACCCGGACCCGTTGACCGAGGTCCGCCGCCGCTTCGCGCGCTGGCACGAGCCGATTCCCGCACTGCTGGCCGCGACCCGGCCGGAGGCGGTCCTGCACCACGACGTCAACGAGCTGGCCACCCCGCTGCCGTCCTACGTCTCGGGCCGGATCGCCCTGCTCGGCGACGCGGCGCACGCCATGACGCCCCACCTCGGCCAGGGCGCCTGTCAGGCCCTGGAGGACGCGGTGACCCTGGCGGCGGCGCTCACCGAGACCCGGACGGTCGAGGGCGCGCTCACCCGGTACGACGCGGTCCGCCGCCCGCGCAGCCAGACCGTGGCCCGCGACGCCCGCCGGGCCGGCCGGATGGGCCAGCAGCTCGCCCACCCCCTGGCGGTCGGCCTGCGCAACGCCGCGATCCGGCTCACCCCGCCCGGCGCGATGGTCCGGACCGTCCTGCGGCACGCCGACTGGACGCCGCCTCGGATCGCTCCCCGTGCCGCCTAGGCACGAGCCCGAGGCCGCACTTGACCGGCAATCAGGTTAGGCACCATATTACTTCTCGTGACCCAGCACCCTGAGAGCGGCCCGGCCGCCCCCAGCCTCGACCAGGCGCGCCGCCAGATCGCCCGCTACGGCCTCACGGCCGATCCGCAGGCGATCCTGGTCGCGGCCCGGCTGATGGCGGCGGGCGCCCGTCTCGGCCAGGCCGGCGAGGTGCACTTCGGCCGCTTCGGCCTCTCCACCGGACGCTACCGACTGCTGGCGGACCTGGAGGACCACGGCGGCGAGAAGTCCCCCTCCCAGCTCGCGGCGAGCCTGGGCGTCTCCCGGGCGACCGTGACCGGCCTGGTCGACGGCCTGGAGCGGGAGGGCCTGGTGGCCCGGCGGCCCTCCACCGAGGACGGCCGCGGCAACGTGGTGATCCTCACCGCGCGCGGCGCCGACCGCCTGCGGGAGCTGGCACCCGAGCACTTCGCCCGGATGCAGGCGCTGGTCGGAGGCCTGACCGTCGAGGAGCGCGGCACCTTCCTGGACCTGCTGGCCCGGGTGGTCGCGGGCATGGACGCACTCACCGAGGACTGACCCGACCCCGGGGCGGGCCGCAATCCGGCGGCCCGCCTCTCTTCGGCCCCAATGGTTAGGTGCCTAATCATCGCCAAATACTTAGGCACCTAACCATGGCTGCCGAGCACGGCCGGCCACAGCTGCCACAGCCGGCCGCAGCTACGCACAAGCGAAAGGAAGAACCGACCCATGAGCAAGAAGGCCCCCGGCGCTCCCCCGCCCTTCGTCCTGTGGCGCGAGGTCCTGGTCGCCTACGCCATGCCCGCCGTCACCGCCGGGGCCGGCGGAGCCGTCACCGGCCAACCGCAGCTGGTGGCCGCCGCGCTCACCACCATCGGCGGCACCTCCGCACTGGTGGCCGCCACCCTCGGCGCCACGCTGCGCCGCCGCCCCGTCCGCACCCGGCCCGCCCGGACCCCGCGCGTGCTCGCGGCCGCCGCCCTCGGCCTGGCCGCCGCCGCGCTCGGCCTGGCGGTCGGCCTCGCCGCCGCCCGCTGGCTGCCGCAGCTCCCGGCGCTCGCCGACAGTCCGTGGCCGAAGCGACTGCCGATCGACCTGCCGGTCTCCTCGGCGATCGCCGCCACCATCACCACCTGGCGCTGGCGCGGCAGCCGCCCGACCCGTACAGCACAGCACCGACTCCCCGCCACACCCCGACCCGAAAGGCAGACATCATGATCGTCATCATGGGCGCCGCCGGCGCCACCGGCGGCGCCACCCTGCGCAGCCTCGCCGCCCTCGGCGCACCGAGCCGCGCCCTCAGCCGCGACCCCGCCCGACTGGCCGCCACCCTCGACGAGCGCACGCTCGCCCGGACCGCCGTCCTCCCGGCCGATGCCGCCGACCCCGACTCCCTGCGCACGGCCTTCCGCGGGGCGCACCACCTCTTCCTCACCATGGCCAACGGCCCGCAGCAGGTCCAGTACGAGCTGAACGCGATCGAGGCGGCGGTCGACTGCGGCGTGGAGCACGTCGTCAAGGTCTCCGCACCCGCCGCGGAGCCGGGCTCCCCCGTCGCCGTGTCCCGCGGCCACCACCTGATCGAGGAGCGACTGCAGTCCTCCGGCATCACCACCACCGTCCTGCGGCCGTACGCGTTCATGCAGAAGCTGCTGCTCCTGGCGCCCGGCATCGCCGCCGCCGGGGTGGTGCACGGCGCGATGGGGCAGGCGCGGTGCAACTACGTGGACGTCCGGGACATCGGGGAGGCCGCCGCCGAGGTGCTCACCCGCCCCGAGCTGGCGGGCGGCACCTATCCGCTCACCGGCGGACGGGCCTACAGCCACCCCGAGCTCGCCGCACTGCTGGGCGAGCTGCTCGGGCGGCCGGTCCGCTACCTCGACCTGAGCCCGTCCGAGCTGCACACCCACCTGGTCGGCCGGGCCGGGATGCCGGACTGGCTGGCCACCCACGTGGTGGAGATCCAGCAGCTCGCGGTGGTCCGCAAGGAGACGCCGGACGACACCTTCCTCCGCCTCGCCGGACACGCTCCGCGTACCCTGGAAGCCTTCCTCGGCGAGAACCTGCACCGGTTCCGCTGACCGTCGGGCACGGTGGCGGGCCGGGCCGAACCCGGGGTTTCCGGCCCGGAAGAGCCCGACCCGCCGCTGCCGCCACCCGAAGGGAGCAGCATTCGCTGTGGTGTGGATCACGGTCGAAAAATCGACCTGACGATCCGTCAATTCGACTGACGTAGCGTCACATCAATGACAAGAAGGCTCAGTTATCAGCTGATGAGTCATCAGATTCGGTCGTTCCGACGCCAGTTGGCCCGAGTTTCCGATCCGGCCCGGCCACCGTGCCAGGGCTACCATCGGTCGGGTTGTCCGCTCCGGCCCCGGAGTGGGATCACCCGGTCAGGTGGTGTTCCCACCGCCCCAGGGGCCGGGCATCGGTCGGAACGGGGCGAGGACGAGGAGCGAACGGCTGCCATGACAGCTGAACCGAGCCACCCGGAGCAGTACGCCACGCCACCGCAGGAACCGACGGCGAAGGAACCGGCCCCACAGCAGCCGACGGCGCAGGAACCGGCCCCGCAGGAACCGGCCCCTCAGGCCCCGCAGGCCCCTCAGGCCCCTCAGGCCCCGCAGGCCCCTCAGGCCGCGCCCGCCCAGCCCGAGCAGGCGCTCGCCCTGTTCCCCGGCCGCCCCGCCGCCGCCCCGCGCACCCTGGTCGACGTGCTGGACGCCACCGTGCGCGCCCACCCCGACGAGCCCGCCCTGGACGACGGGCACACCGTGCTCAGCTACCGCGCGCTGGCCGCCGAGGTCGAGCGGCTGCGCCGCCGGCTGGCCGCCGCCGGGATCGGCCCCGGCGACCGGGTCGGCGTGCGCGTCCCCTCCGGCACCAACGACCTCTACGTCTCGATCCTCGCGGTGCTCGCCGCCGGGGCCGCCTACGTCCCGGTGGACGCCGAGGACCCGGACGAGCGCGCCGAGCTGGTCTTCGGCGAGGCCGCCGTCGCCGCCGTGCTCGGCGCCGGGCACGGCCTGGCGACCACCGGTGAGCGCGCGCCCGCGCTGGAGCGCCGCCCCACCCCGGCCGACGACGCCTGGATCATCTTCACCTCCGGGTCGACCGGCAAGCCCAAGGGCGTGGCCGTCACCCACCACAACGCCGCCGCCTTCGTGGACGCCGAGGCCGCGCTCTTCCTCCAGGAGGAGCCGATCGGCCCCGGCGACCGGGTGATGGCCGGCCTCTCGGTGGCCTTCGACGCCTCCTGCGAGGAGATGTGGCTGGCCTGGCGGCACGGCGCCTGCCTGGTGCCGGTCCCCCGCTCCCAGGTGCGCAGCGGCGCCGACCTCGGCCCCTGGCTGGCCGAGCAGGAGATCACCGTGGTCTCCACCGTCCCGACCCTGGCCGCGCTGTGGCCGGCCGAGGCACTCAACGAGGTGCGGCTGCTGATCTTCGGCGGCGAGGCCTGCCCGCCCGAGCTGGTGCAGCGCCTGGTCACCGAGGGCCGCGAGGTGTGGAACACCTACGGCCCCACCGAGGCCACCGTCGTCGCCTGCGCCGCCCTGCTGACCGGCGACGGCCCGGTGCGGATCGGCCTGCCGCTGGACGGCTGGGACCTCGCCGTGGTGGACGAGGCCGGTGTGCCGGTCGCCCCCGGCGGCACCGGGCAGCTGGTGATCGGCGGAGTGGGCCTGGCGCGCTACCTCGACCCGGAGAAGGACGCCGAGAAGTACGCCCCGCTGCCCTCGCTGGGCTGGGAGCGCGCCTACCGCAGTGGCGACCTGGTCCAGGCCGACCCGGCCGGCCTGCTGTTCCTCGGCCGCACCGACGAGCAGATCAAGCTGGGCGGCCGCCGGATCGAGCTGGGCGAGGTCGACGCGGCCCTGCAGGCCCTGCCCGGCGTGGCGGGCGCGGCGGCCGCCGTACGGACCGCGCGCGGCGGCAACCAGTTGCTGGTCGGCTACCTGGTGGTCCAGGACGGCTTCGACCGCGAGCAGGCCGTCGAGCGGCTGCGCGCCGAGCTGCCCGCCGCCCTCGTGCCGCTGCTGGCGACCGTCGAGACCCTGCCCACCAGGACCTCCGGCAAGGTCGACCGCAACGCCCTGCCCTGGCCGCTGCCCGAGCTGGAGACCGCCGGCCCGGGCGAGGAGCTGTACGGCACCGAGGCCTGGCTGGCCGAGCAGTGGGCGGAGATCCTGGGCATCAAGGTCGGCGGCCCGCGCGACGACTTCTTCGCGATCGGCGGCGGCAGCCTGGCCGCCGCCCGGCTGACCACCCTGCTGCGCACCCGCTACCCGAGCGCGGCCGTCCTGGACATCTACCAGAACCCGACGCTGCGCAAGCTCGCGCGGCACCTGGAGCGCACCGCCGGCGACAGCGCCGAGGCCAGGACGATCGCCCTGGTCCCGACCAGGGCCAAGCTGCTCCAGCTGCTCCTGCTGATCCCGCTGTTCACCGTGGTCGGCCTGCGCTGGACGGTCGCCCTGCTGGCCGCCGGGAACCTGCTCACCCACCTCGGCGACTACCCGTGGGCGCCCACCGCCTCCTGGTGGTGGGTCGGCGCGGGCGCGCTCGCGCTGTACACCCCGCCGGGGCGGCTGGCCATCGCGGCCGGCGGGGCCCGGCTGCTGCTGCGCGGCCTGCGCCCGGGCAGCCACCCGCGCGGCGGCTCCGTCCACCTACGGCTGTGGACCGCCGAGCGGCTCGCCGAGCTGAGCGGCGCGGACTCGCTGTCCGGCGCCTGGCTGGTGCGCTACGCCCGGGCGCTGGGCGCCAAGGTCGCGCCCGAGGTGGACCTGCACTCGCTGCCGCCCGTCACCGGGATGCTGAAGCTGGGCCGCGGCTGCGCGGTCGAGGCCGAGGTCGACCTGTGCGGCTACTGGCTGGACGGCGACCGGCTGCTGATCGGCCAGGTCAAGATCGGTTCCGGTGCCGTGGTCGGCACCCGCTCGACGCTGCTGCCCGGTGCCCGGGTCGGCAAGCGCGCCCAGGTGGCGGCCGGCTCCAGCGTCACCGGCCAGGTGCCGACCGGCCAGCGCTGGGGCGGCGCGCCCGCCGTCAAGCTGGGCCGCGCCGAGCGCGCCTGGCCCAAGGAGCGCCCGGCCCGCCGGGCCGGCTGGGCGTCGCTGTACGGCGCCAGCGGTGCCGTGCTCAGCCTGCTCCCGGTGCTGCCCGCACTCGCCGCGCTGGCCGTGCTGTCCCGGTTCGTCGACCAGGGCGCGGCCCTCGGCCCGGCGCTCGGCGGCGCGCTGCTCGGGCTGCTGCCCGCCACGCTGGCGTTCGGCGCGGTGTACGCGGCGCAGCTGGTGGCACTGGTCCGGCTGCTGAGCACCGCCCTGGACCCCGGGACGCACCCGCTGCACGGCCGGGTCGGCTGGCAGGCGTGGACCGTCACCCAGCTGATGGACCGGGCCCGCGAGGTGCTGTTCCCGCTCTACGCCGGGCTGGTCACGCCGCTGTGGCTGCGCGCCCTCGGGATGCGGGTCGGCCGTGGCGCGGAGGTGTCCACGGTGCTGGCGCTGCCCAGTCTGACCACGGTCGGCGACGGCGCGTTCCTGGCCGACGACACCCTGATCGCCCCGTACGAGCTGGGCGGCGGCTGGGTGCGGCTCGGCGAGGCGAAGGTCGGCGAGCGGGCGTTCCTCGGGAACTCGGGGATGACCGCGCCGGGCCGCTCGGTGCCCAAGCGCGGCCTGGTGGGCGTGCTGTCCGCGACGCCGGCGAAGGCGAAGAAGGGCGGTTCGTACCTGGGCATGCCGCCGATGCGGCTGCCGCGCTCGGCGGACCAGGCCGACCAGAGCCTGACGTACGAGCCGCCGGCCCGGCTGCTGTGGGCGCGCGGGCTGGTCGAGGTGGGCCGGCTGGTGCCGGTGCTGGCCTCGGGGGCGCTGGGCATGCTGACCGTGGCGGCGCTGTCCTGGCTGGCGGCCGGCTCGCCGCTGACCGCCGCGCTGCTGTCGGGCCTGGTGCTGCTGGCGGCCGGTGTGCTGGCCTGCGTGGTCGCGGTGGCGGCCAAGTGGCTGCTGGTCGGGCGGTTCCGGGCGGTGGAGCACCCGCTGTGGAGCGGCTTCGTGTGGCGCAACGAGCTGGCGGACACCTTCGTGGAGATGCTGGCGGTGCCGTGGCTGGTCGGTGCGGTGCCCGGCACCCCGGTGCTGAACCTGTGGCTGCGCTCGCTCGGCGCGCACGTCGGGCACGGGGTCTGGTGCGAGAGCTACTGGCTGCCCGAGGCGGACCTGGTCACCCTGGGTGACGGGGTCACCGTCAACCGGGGCTGCGTGGTGCAGACGCACCTCTTCCACGACCGGATCATGCGGATGGATACTGTGGTCCTCCGCGAGGGCGCCACCCTGGGCCCGGGCGGCATCGTGCTGCCCGGCAGCACGGTGGGCGCGCGCAGCACGCTGGGCCCGGCCTCGCTGGTGATGCGCGCCGAGTCCGTCCCCGCCGACACGCGGTGGCTGGGCAACCCGATCGAGGCGTGGCAGACCGCGCCGTGACCACTTCCCCGTCCCCCGTCCCGGCCCGCAGGAAGCGCACGCCCCCGTGAAGCCCAAGCACGTCCCGGCGGCCGCCGGTGCCCCGGACCCGTACTTCCCGACCAGCGGCGACCACCGCTACCGGGTGCACCGCTACGAGCTGGCGCTGGACTACCGGCCCGGGCCCAACCGGCTGGCCGGCTCGGCCCGGCTGAGCGCGGTCGCGGACGCGGCACTGGCGGAGTTCGCGCTCGACCTGGCCGAGTTCCGGATCGGCCGGGTGCTGGTCGACGGCCGGGCCGCCCGCTACACCCACCGCGGCGGCAAGCTGCGGATCCGTCCCGCCAAGGCGCTCGCGCCGGGCGCGGCGTTCACCGTCGAGGTGCACTACACCGGCAACCCGCGCCCGGTGCGCAGCCCGTGGGGCGGCCTGGGCTGGGAGGAGCTGACCGAGGGCGCGCTGGTGGCGAGCCAGCCGGTCGGCGCGCCGTCCTGGTTCCCGTGCAACGACCGGCCCGCCGACAAGGCGACGTACCAGATCGCGATCACCACGGCGTCCCCGTTCACCGTGGTGGCGAGCGGCCGGCTGCTGACCCGCACCACCAAGGCGTCCAGCACCACCTGGGTGTACGAGCAGAGCGCGCCCACCCCGACGTACCTGGTGACGGTGTCGATCGGGCACTACCGGCCGGTGCCGCTGGCGGTGCGCCCGGCGGTGCCGCAGACCGGCTACGTGCCGGAGCGGCTGGCCACCGCCTTCGCCCGGGACTTCGCCCGGCAGCCGGAGATGGCGGCCTACTTCGGCGAGGTCTTCGGCCCGTACCCGTTCGGCGAGTACGCGGTGGTCGTCGCCGACGAGGAGCTGGACGTCCCGGTGGAGGCGCAGGGCGTCGCCACCTTCGGCACCAACCACCTCGGCGGCGGCTGGGAGCGTGAGCGGCTGATCGCCCACGAGCTGGCCCACCAGTGGTTCGGCAACAGCGTCACCATCGCCGACTGGCGGCACATCTGGCTCAACGAGGGCTTCGCCAAGTACGCGGAGTGGCTCTGGTCCGAGCACGCCGGCGGCCCGGGCGCGGCCGTGCACGCCGCCGCCGCGCACCGGCTGCTGGCCGGGCTGCCGCAGGACCTGCGGCTCGGCGACCCGAGCCGGAAGCTGATGTTCGACGACCGGCTGTACCAGCGCGGCGGACTGGTGGTGCAC
This sequence comes from Kitasatospora sp. NPDC032121, assembly GCF_055580145.1. Taxonomy (NCBI): domain Bacteria; kingdom Bacillati; phylum Actinomycetota; class Actinomycetes; order Kitasatosporales; family Streptomycetaceae; genus Kitasatospora; species Kitasatospora sp. NPDC032121. The sequence continues at coordinate 262,328 of NZ_JBVILX010000009.1, forward strand.
GCGCTGCGGCGGGTGCTCGGCGACGACGCGTTCTTCGCGATGCTGCGGGACTGGACGAGCGCCAACCGGCACGGCGTGGTCTCCACCGACGACCTGCGCGCCCACGCCGCCCGGTACACCACCGCCCCGCTCGGCCCGCTCTTCGAGGCCTGGCTGGAGCGGCCGGAACTGCCGCCGCTGCCGGACTGACCGTCCCGGCCGATCGGGGCGGTGGGGCGGCCGATCGGGGCGCGTGGATCGGGAGGGGGCTCGGGGTGGGTGGAACGGGGCCGGAGCCGGGCATGCCGGGGTAATCCGCTCGGCCCCGCGTCCGGGCTGGACTACTGTCCGTACACATGTCGATGAGTCCAGAAGCCCACATGACCGACCTGCCCCCCGAGCTGCTGCCCGCCACCCGCCGCGCGCTGCTGCACCGGCTCGCCGTCGCCCAGGCCGAGGGGCGCACACCCTCGATGGTCGCCGGGGTGCTGCGCGACGGACGGCCGGTGTGGAGCGGCGCCCGCAGCATGGTCGACGGACACGCGCCGACCCCCGACGTCCAGTACCGGATCGGCTCGCTCACCAAGACCTTCGTCGCCGTGCTGGTGCTCCGGCTGCGCGACGAGGGCCTGCTCGACCTCGCCGAGCCGCTCTCCCGCCACCTGCCCGGCACCCCCGCCGACGACGCGACCATCGCCCAACTGCTCTCGCACTCCTCGGGCCTGGCCGCGGAGACCCCGGGCCCCTGGTGGGAGCGGACCGACGGCACCCTGCGGCCCGGCCTCGACGACATCCTGGAGGCCGAGCGGCCGCTGAAGCACCCGGCCGGGCGGGTGTACCACTACTCCAACCCCGGCTACGCGCTGCTCGGCGCGCTGGTGGCGAAGCTCCGCGGCGAGCCCTGGGGCGAGGTGCTGCGCCGCGAGGTGCTCGCGCCGCTCGGGATGGAGCGCACCACACTGCTGCCCGAGCACCCGCACGCCGGGGGCTTCGCCGTCCACCCCTGGGCCGACGTCCTGCTGCCCGAGCCGCTCACCGACACCGGACTGATGGGCCCGGCCGGCCAGCTCTGGTCCACCATCGCCGACCTGGCCCGCTGGGCGGCCTTCCTGTCGGCCGGCGACGACAAGGTGCTGTCCGCCGACACCGTCGCCGAAATGCGCCGCCCGGCCGTCGCCCCGGACGACGCCGAGTGGACCGGCGGCTACGGCCTCGGTCTGCAACTGCGCCGCCACGAGGGCCGGTTGCTGTACGGGCACACCGGCTCGATGCCCGGCTTCACGGCGGGCCTGTGGATCAGCGAGTCCGACGGCCTGGCCGCGTACGCCCTCTCCAACGTGACCAGCGGTGCCAGCGCCGCGGCGCTGGCCGCCCAGCTGATCGCGCTCACGGCCGAACTCGAACCCCGGCTGCCCCAGCCGTGGCGCCCGCTGGCCGAGGTGGACACGGAGCTGCTGGAGCTCACCGGCCCCTGGTACTGGGGCGCCATGCCGGCCGCCCTGCGACTGCGGCCCGGCCGGGTCCTGGAGCTCACCCCGCTCACCGGCGCCGGCCGGGGCTCGCGCTTCCGGCCCGAGGCGGACGGCACCTGGACGGGTGTCGAGAACTACTACGCGGGCGAGACCCTGCGGGTGGTCCGCCACCCCGACGGCACCGTCAGCCACCTCGACGTCGGCTCCTTCGTCTACACCCGCGAGCCGTACGGCCCGGCCGGCGCCGTCCCGGGCGGGGTCGACCCGGAGGGCTGGCGGGTGTTCTGAGCCGCGCGTCGCGACCGTGACGGCCACGGCATGCCGACGACGTGAGGCCGGCCGTCACGGCCGGGCGTGACGACGGAGGTGTGACGGCGGAGGCGTGACAGCGGGGGCGTACGGTGCGGTCGTACGCCCCCGCGGCAGGTGTTGTCCACCCCCGGCAGGCGAGCGCCCGATGCCGGTCAAGTGACCACCGGGCCACGGGTGTTCCCATTCAACAGGTGCACATCTGCGCTCCGCCGGGCCGCAACATAAATGCCAACCGATTCGGAGAGACATACGGGGACCGGTTCGCGTCCATGCCCAACCGCCTGCGGACCGGGACGGTGCCCTGGCGATCCACGGCACCGCCGATCGTGCTGCCCTGGAGGGTCCGCCATGACCACCGTCCCCACGTACGCTCCGTCCGCAGTCGCCACCACCCACGACGCCCCGGCGGTCCCCGCGCCTCGCCCCCAGCCCGCCGCCCCGGCCACGTACACCGTCTCCCTCGCCCGCGACGAGGACGACGTGCGCGCCGCCCAGCGGTTGCGCCACCAGGTCTTCGGCGCCGAGCTCGGCGCCGTGCTGCACAGCCCGGTCGCCGGCCTGGACGTCGACCCGTTCGACGAGTACTGCGACCACCTGCTGGTCCGCGAGGGCGAGCAGGGCACCGTCATCGGCACCTACCGGCTGCTGCGGCCCGAGGCCGCCCGCCGGGCCGGCCGGCTGTACTCCGACGGCGAGTTCGACCTCTCCGCGCTCGCGCCGGTCCGCCCGGGCCTGGTCGAACTCGGGCGTTCCTGCATCCACCCGGACCACCGGGGCAACGGCGCCGTCATCAACCTGATGTGGGGCGGCATCGCGCGCTACCTGGCCGACACCGGCAACACCTGGGTCGGCGGCTGCTGCTCGATCGAGCTGGCGGACGGCGGCGCCACCGCGGCCCGCGTCTGGGACACCGTCAGCGCCAAGTACCTGGCGCCCGAGGAGTACCGGGTCACCCCGCACCGGCGCTGGGACGCCACCGGGGTGGCGCGCGCCGAGCGGGGCGCGCTGCCGGCCCTGCTCCGCGGCTACCTGCGACTGGGCGCCTGGGTCTGCGGCGAGCCCGCGTACGACCCGGACTTCGACTGCGCCGACCTGTACGTGCTGCTGTCGCTGGAGCGCACCGACCCGCGCTACCTGCGGCACTTCCTGTCCGGCATACCCGCCTCGGGCACCTCGTCATGAGCGCCTGGCTGCCCACCGCGACCTGCCGGCCCGAGACCTGCCTGGCCGACGCCTCGCCGGAGGTGTCCCACCCCCGGCGGGCGCTGCGGCTGGCGGCCTGTCTGGCGGCGCTGCTGGCGGGGATCGTGCTCATCCCGCCGGCCCGGCTGGTCCCGTACGGCGCCCGGATCCGGCTGGTCCGGTTCTGGGCGCGGGTCGTGCTGCGCAGCCTCGGGGTGACCGTCCACCTCGCCGGGCCCGGCGGACCGGGTTCCGGCGGGCCCGGCTCGGGTGGGCCTGGCTCGGGTGGGCCTGGCTCGGGTGGACCTGGTCTCGGCGGGTCGGCTCCCGGCTCGGGCGGCGGGGTGCTCGTGGTGGCCAACCACGTGTCCTGGCTGGACATACCGTTGCTCGCCGCCGGGCAGCCGGGCCGGTCGCTGGCCAAGACCGAGGTCCGGCAGTGGCCGGTGCTCGGCCCGCTGATCGCCCGCTGCGGCACCGTCTTCCTGGACCGCGACCGGCTGCGGACGCTGCCGGACACCGTGGCGGCGGTGGCCGGGGTGCTGCGCTCCGGGCAGCCGGTGATCGTCTTCCCGGAGGGGTCGACCTGGTGCGGGCGGGAGAGCGGCCGGTTCCGGCCCGCGCTGTTCCAGGCGGCGGTGGAGGCGGGGGCCGACGTCCAGCCGGTGACGATCCGCTACCGGCTGGCGGACGGGCGGCCGACCAGTGTGCCCGCGTTCATCGGGGACGACGGGCTGCTCACCTCGCTCGCCCGGGTGGTCGCGGCCCGCGGGCTGGTCGCCGACGTGACCTTCCTGCCGCCGATACCGCCTCCCGGCCCGCAGCCCGGCCGGGCGGGCGCCCGGCGCGAGCTGGCCCGCAGGGCACAGGCGGCGATCGAGGGCATCCGCTGACGGGACGCCGGTGAGACCGCCGGTCGTGGTCGGCCGGTTCCGGTCGCCGGTCGCGGCGACAGGTCGCGGCGGCAAGGCGCGGTGGCAGGTCGCGGCGGCAAGGCGCGGTGGCAGGTCGCGGCGGCAAGGCGTGGCGGCAAGGCGCGGTGGCAGGTCGCGGCGGCAAGGCGTGGCGGCAGGTCAGGCGGAGCGGGCCCCGGCCGGCTCCGCCGGTCGCGGACGGACGGCTTCCGACGGCGCGATCGGACGGGCCCGGCCGAGCAGGACGGCGACCAGGACGGCTGTGGCCAGGAGCGCGAGCGCCCCGCAGCGCGCGGCGAGGTGGATGCCGTCGACGAAGGCGCCGTCCACCGCCTCCTGGAGCGGCCCCGGCAGGGCCGCCGCCGCGCCGCCACCGCCGTGCACCGCACCGGTGGGGGCGTTCGCGACCGGGCCGACGGCCTCCGGTGGGACGCCGAGCCGGTGCAGCGCGGCCGTCAGGGAGTCGGTCAGCCGGTTGGTCAGGACGGCGCCCAGCACCGCGATCCCCAGCACGCCGCCGAGTTCGCGCAGGGTGTTGATGGTCGCCGAGGCCATCCCGGTCTGCGCCGGGGCGACCCGCTGCATCACCCCGATCGACACCGGGGTGAAGGGGAGCCCCATCCCGAGGCCCATCGCGAACAGCGTCCACAGGTACTCGGGGTAGCGGGCGTGGTCGCCGTACAGCGACAGTCCGCCGAGGCCGGCCGCGCAGAGGACGAGGCCGAGCACCAGCGGCGGCCGCGGCCCGTGGCGGGCGGTCAGCCGGCCGGAGAGCGGCGCGGCGACCACCAGCATCGCGGTCATCGGCAGCCCGGCGTAGCCCGCGGCGGCCGGGGACCAGCCGAGGGTGCCCTGCATCATCAGCGGCAGGAAGAACAGCGCGCCGAACATCCCGAAGCTGACCATGAACCCGCTGAGCAGCGCGCCGCCCAGCATCCCGTCACGGAACAGCCGCAGTTCCAGCATCGGTTCGGCGAGGCGCAGTTCGAGCAGCAGGAAGGCGAGCAGCAGCGCGACGGCGGCCACGCCGCAGCCGAGCACCCGGGGATCGGTCCAGCCCCGGTTCGGGCCCTCGATCAGCGCGTAGACCAGCAGGCCCAGTCCGGCGGCGGACAGGGCGAGACCGCCGAGGTCGATCCGGCGGGCGCGCGGCGGGATGTCCGGGAGCACTCGGACGGCCAGCAGCAGTCCGGCGACGCCGATCGGCACGTTGATCCAGAACACGCTGGCCCAGCCGAGGTGTTCGACCATCGGGCCGCCGACCACCGGGCCGACCGAGAGGCCGAGCGCGGAGACCCCGGACCAGGTGGCGATGGCCTTGGCCCGCTCCTGCTCGTCGGTGAAGACGTGCCGCAGCAGGGCGAGGCTGCCGGGGGTGAGCAGCGCGGCGCCGACGCCCTGGAGCATCCGGGCGCCGACCAGCACGCCGATCGTCCCGGCGAGCGCGGCCCCGGCCGAACCGAGCGTGAAGAGGGCGAGGCCGAGCCGGAACACGCGGGTGCGGCCGTACCGGTCGCCGAGCGCGCCGCCGGTCAGCACGAAGGCCGCGTAGACCAGGCTGTAGCCCTCCGCGACCCACTGCAGGCCGCTGATTCCGGCGTCCAGGTCCCGGCCGATGCGGGGCAGGGCGTTGTTGACGATGACGTTGTCCAGCATGGACATGAACATGGTGACGCAGAGCGTGAGCAGCGCGAGCCGTCGGCGGCGGGCGCTCGACTCGTCCATGGATTCCCTCCCGGTCATGAATCCCTAACAGTGTTAGGGGTCGACGTGGCAGCCACAGAGTGCACCTAACGGTGTTAGATTGCAAACGAGAATCCACCGCGGGAATCCACCACACAGCCGGAGGCGTCCGCACAGCCATGCCGCAGAACCACACCGACACACCCGGAACCGACGGCACGACACCCGCCGTGACCAGGGAGGCCCTCGCCCAGGCCGCACTGCGGGTGCTGGAACGGGACGGCCTGACCGGACTGTCCATGCGCAAGGTCGCCGCCGAGGTCGGCGTCAAGGCCGCCTCGCTGTACTGGCACGTCCGCAACAAGCAGGAGCTGCTCGACCTGCTCACCGACGCGGTGATGGGCTGCGCCGAGCCCCCACCGCGCGAGGGCGGCTGGCGCGAACAGTTCCACGAGTACTGCCGGCGCTACCGCCGACTGCTGCTCGACACCCGGGACGCGGCCAAGGTCGTCGCCGGTCGGCTCGCCCCCGGGCCCAACCTGCTCGGGCTGATGGAGGACCAGCTGGAGCGGCTCCGCGCGGCCGGCTTCTCCGACGCCGACGCCGCCATGGCCAACTACCTGCTGGGCGCCTTCGTCCAGGGCTTCGTGCTCCAGGAGCAGTCCCCGATCTCGGCCTCCGAGGTCCTCGGCAGCAGCCGCCGGGACATCGCCGACGCCGCCGGAGACCTGTTCCGCGGCCTGCCCGCCGAGACCTTCCCCAACCTGGTCGACCTCGCCGACGACCTCACCGTCCCGAACATGGACGCCCGCTTCGAGTTCGGCGTCCAGCGGATCCTCGACGGCCTCGCGGCCCTGCTGCCGCCGGAACGGCGCTGACCCGACGCCGGGGTAGGCTCGCCGGACCCACCCGTACGACGACGGAGGAGTCACCCGTGGCCGAGCCCTACCCCCTCTACGAGCCGTACGCGCAAGGCCTGTTGGACGTCGGCGACGGGCAGCGGATCCACTGGAACACCTCCGGGAACCCGGCGGGCAGGCCGGCCGTGGTGGTGCACGGCGGGCCCGGCTCCGGCCACAGCCCGGGCTCCCGGCGGTACTTCGACCCGGAGCGCTACCGCCTGGTCCAGTTCGACCAGCGCGGCTGCGGGCTCAGCCTCCCGTCCGCCGCCGACCCCTCGACCAGCCTGGAGCACAACACCACCGCGCACCTGATCGCCGACATGGAGCGGCTGCGCGAGCACCTCGGCATCGACAAGTGGCTGCTGTACGGCGGCTCGTGGGGCTCCACGCTGATCCTCGCGTACGCCCAGGCCCACCCGGAACGGGTCTCCGCGATCGTGATCTGCGGGGTCACCATGACCCGCCCCGAGGAGACCGACTGGCTCTACCGGGGCGTGGGCCGCTTCCTGCCCGGCCCCTGGGAGGCGTTCCGGGACTTCCTTCCGCCCGCCGACCGCGACGGGGACACCACCGAACTGCTCGCGGCCTACAGCCGGCTGCTCGACAGCACCGACGAGTCGGTCCGGCGGGCCGCCGCCAACGCCTGGGCCACCTGGGAGGACGCGGTCATCTCGCACGAGACGCTGGGCAAACCGAACGCGTACACCGACCGCCCCTCCGACGCGCTGATGGCCTTCACCCGGATCACCGCGCACTACTTCTCGCACCAGGCCTTCCTCGAGGACGGCCGGCTGCTGCGCGACGCCGGGCGGCTGGCCGGAATCCCCGGCGAGCTGATCCACGGCAGGCTGGACCTCGGCGGCCCGCTCGACACCGCCTGGCAGCTGGCCAAGGCCTGGCCGGACGCCCGACTGACGGTCATCGACGAAGCCGGGCACACCGGAAGCCCGCGGATGGGGGAGGCGGTCCTGGCGGCGATCGAGCGCTTCGCCTGAGCGGCCACGCGCCTCGGCTGAGCCGCCGCGAGCTCCGGCCGAGCCGCCGTGCGCCGCCCCGGACGGTTGGGCCGTTCGTGCGAATGGTCCAGACCGAGTAAGCCCTACCATACGACGCATGATCGCCTATGCCCCAGCCGCCCTGTTCTTCCTGTTGTTCGGAATCGGGGTACTACGCGACCGCCGCCGCTTCAGCAATGCCGTTCTGCTCGGCATCGCCGTCTCCCTGCTCTCCCTCGCCCTGCTCGCCGAACTCCGCAAGGCCCCCAGCATGGTGATCACGCTCGCGGCGGCGGTCATCGTCCTCCTCCCCGCCCTCGGCGCGGCGGCCCTGGTCTGGTTCCTGCTCGCCAACGGCCTGACCATGATCCGCAAGGAGGGCAGGCGGCCGGCCAACCTGCTGTCACTGCTCGCCGGGCTGGGCATCCTCGCGGTCATCGGACTGCTGGTCGCGGCCCTCGTCTTCCACTCCCGGCAGCTGGCCGCCCTGGCCGGCACCGCCGTCCTGGTGGTCGGCTACGTCTCCTTCCTGTTCACCTGCTTCGTCGGCTACGCCTTCCTGTACAGCCGCCACCGACCGCGCCGGGACGTGGACTTCGTGGTCGTGCTCGGCTCCGGGCTGATCGGCGGCGAGCGCGTCCCACCGCTGCTGGCCAGCCGGCTGAACCGGGGCCGTGAGGTGTACGAGAAGCAGGCAGCCCGCGGCAACCCGCCGGTGCTGATCACCTCGGGCGGCCAGGGGCCGGACGAGAAGCTCCCGGAGTCCCACGCGATGGCCGACTACCTGGTCGAGCGCGGCTTCCCCGAGGAGCACATCGAGCGGGAGGACCGCTCGCGCACCACCGAGGAGAACCTGCTGTTCAGCAAGGCCATCATGGAGCAGGCCAAGCCCGGCTACCACTGCGTCGTCGTCACCAACAACTTCCACGCCTTCCGGGCCGCCCTGCTCGCCCGTCAGACCGGCGTCAACGGCCATGTCTTCGGCTCACCCACCGCCCGGTACTACTGGCCGAGCGCGACCATCCGCGAGTTCGCCGCGATCTTCCTCTCACACAAGCTGGTCAACTTCGGGATCTGCGGCTTCATCGCCCTCTGCGGGGTGCTCGCGGCCCTCTGAACCACCACGGGACCCCTGGCTCGGCACGCCTGCGGAGTCCCGCCGGGTGGGCCCCGGGGACGAGGCGACCGGGGCCCACCCGCTCCGGGGACGAGGCCGCTCCGGGGACGAGGCCGCTCCGGGGACGAGGCCGCTCCGGTGGGGACGAGGCCTGACCCGGAGAGAACGAGGCCCGGTCAGGCGGTCGGACGGGGAGTCAGGATCGCGCAGGTGGTGGTGGCGTGGGCGTAGAGCTTGCCGTTCTCCGCGCCCACCACCCTGGCCTCGGCCGTGGCCATCGTCCGGCCCAGGTGCAGCACCACGCCCTCGCAGCGCAGCGGCCCCGAGTCGGCGAACAGCGGGCGCAGCATGTGGACGTTGAGCTGGGTGGTGGTGTAGCCCACCCCGGCCGGCAGCCTGCTCATCACCGCGCAACCGAGCGCCGAGTCGAGCAGGGTGGCGAGGTAGCCGCCGTGCACGGTGTTCATCGGGTTGTAGAGGTGGTCTCCGGGCTCGCCCTGGAACACCGCCGTCCCTGGCTTCACCTCGGTCAGGTGGAAGTCCATGGTGCTGCAGATCGAAGGCTCCGGGATCCGTCCGGCGATCCACTCCAGCAGGATCTCCTCTCCGGTCAGGTGGGCGTACTCGGTGATCGCCAGGCCGGGCGTCCAGGTGTGCGTCCGGGTGCGCTGCTCCGGGCCGTTCGCGGGCCGCGGGCCTTCGTGGGCGGTCTGATCGGTGGTCATGGGATCAACCTGCCCGCTTCGACCGTTCGCTTCAAGTGCCGTCCGCCGTGGGGCCGGTACGGACCCCGGGCGGCTGCCAGGGCTCGCGCCGGACCGGTGGACAGCGGGACGGCGAGACGGCACGACGGCGGGACGGCAGGGCGGCGCGACGGCGGGCCGGTGGGCCGGTGGGCCGGTGGGACGGTGGGACGGCACGACGGCGCGACCATGGCGGTCCGCCCCATGCCCGCGCGGCGGACCCCGGATGACCGTCACATGGCACCTGGGCACCGGGCACGCCACTCTGCACGGGACCGACCCCCACTCCTCCCCCACCCAGGAGCCCCCATGCCACTGCGCCCCACCGCCGCGGCACTGCTCACCGCCGCCACCCTCGCCCTCGGCACCGCCGCCCCCGGCGTGGCCGAGGCCTCCCCCGCCGTGGCCCCCGTGACGGCCTCCGCCGCGTCTCCCGCGCCCGCCGCCGCGAGCGGCAGCTTCCAGCAGGTCACCGGGTTCGGCACCAACCCGGGAAACCTCGCGATGTACACCTACACGCCCGCCGGACTGCCCAGCGGCGCGCCCCTGGTGGTCGCGCTGCACGGCTGCGTCCAGAGCGCCACCGACTACTACCGCAACTCCGGCTGGACCAAGTTCGCCGACCAGTACGGCTTCGCGGTGGTGTTCCCGCAGACCGGCAGCGCCAACAACAGCCTCTCCTGCTTCAGTTGGTTCGACGCGAGCAAAGCCGCCCGGGGCGCCGGCGAGGCCAGGTCGGTGGTCGAGATGGTCACCAAGGCCGAGTCCCTGTACGGCTCGGACGCCCACCGGGTGTTCGTCACCGGGCTCTCGGCCGGCGGCGGGATGGCCGCCGACCTGTTGGCCGACTACCCCGACGTGTTCGCCGGCGGCGCGATCGATTCCGGACTGCCCGCCCACTGCGCCACCAGCCAGGCCGCCGCCTCCGGCTGCCAGAACTCCGACCAGGGGCTCACCCCGGCCCAGTGGGGCGACAAGGCCCGGTCCGCGTACCCGGGTTACACCGGGCCGTGGCCCCGGGTGGCGATCTGGCAGGGCACCGCCGACACCGTGGTCAGGCCGGTGAACGCGACCGAGCTGCGGGACCAGTGGACGAACGTCCAGGGCATCGGCCGTCAGCCGAGCAGCACCCGGAGCCTCCCCGGCGGCACCACCCAGGAGCTCTACGCCGACGCGAGCGGAATGCCCGCCGTGGCCCTGTTCACGATCGGCGGGATGGGCCACGGCCTGGCCGTCCACCCGGGGGCCGGGGCCGACCAGTGCGGGGCGACCGGCGCCTACTTCCTCGACACGATCTGCTCCTCCTACCACACCGCGCGGTTCTGGGGGCTGGACGGCGGCTCCGGCCCCACCGACCCGGGGCTGCCGGCCCCGACCGGCCTGACCGCGACCGCGGGCGCCGGGTCGGTCGCCCTCGGCTGGCAGGCCGTCAGCGGCGCGGCCTCGTACCAGGTCTTCCGCAACGGCACCCAGGTCGGCAACGCGAGCGGTACGGCCTTCACCGACACCGGGCTCACGGCCGGCACCACGTACAGCTACACCGTGGCGGCGGTCGACGCGTCCGGCGCGGCGGGTGCCCGGTCGGCGGCGGTGACGGCGACCACCCCGGGCGGCGGCACGCCCCAGTGCTTCACCGCCAGCAACTACGACCAGGTCCTGGCCGGCCGCGCCACCCAGAGCGGTGGACTGACCTACGCGCTCGGCTCGGGCCAGAGCATGGGGCTCTGGAACACCTTCGTCACCCACACCCTGAAGCAGACCGGCCCGGGCTACTACGTGATCGCCGACGGTCAGTGCTGAACGGGCGGCAACCGTCGCGCCACCGAGCAACGCCGCGACGGCCCGCCTCGCCACGCCCGCCATGAGGCTCATCCCGCTCCTGCTTCCGCCCCCACCCTGAGCCCGGCGAACAGGTCGGTCTCGATCCCGCCCGCCCGGGCCGCCCCGCGCGCCGCGCCGGCCTCCGGCACCAGGCTCCGGGCCAGGTGGTAGTCCTCGGTCGGCCAGACCTCGCGCTCGATGTCCCGCGGGTGGGCCATGAAGGCCACGCCCGGCTGGACCTGGGTGGCGTGCGCCAGCAGCGCCGCGTCCCGTACGGCGAACTGCTCGGCGCACGCGATCCGGGTGGTGGTGGCCAGGGCCGCCGGGGTGTCGGGCCAGCCGGCGAGCAGCTCCCCCATCTCCGAGGGCACGCCCCGTTCCGTCATGCCCTCGTGCAGGGCCTGGAACCAGGCCCGGGAGAGCGCCAGGTGGTAGTAGAGCTTGGACACCTGCCAGGGCTCGCCCAGCTCGGGGTGGAGCTCCGGGCCGGCGGCGGCCTCGACGGCCGCCACGGTGACCCGGTGGGTCATCACGTGGTCCGGGTGCGGGTAGCCGCCGGTCTCGTCGTAGGTGATCACCACCTGTGGGCGGAACTCCCGGATCAGTGCGACCAGCGGCGCCGCCGCGAGCTCCACCGGCTCGGCCGCGAAGCAGCCCTCCGGGAGCGGTTCGTCCGGCCCGGGCATCCCGGAGTCGACGAACCCGAGGAACCGCTGGCGCACACCGAGGATCTCCCGGGCGGCCGCCATCTCCTCGCGCCGGACGCGGGCGAGGTCGGCCCGGACCTCCGGCCGGTCCATGACCGGGTTGAGCACCGAGCCGCGCTCGCCGCCGGTGCAGGTGGCGACCAGGACGTCCACCCCCTCGGCCGCGTACCGGGCCAGGGTGGCCGCGCCCTTGCTGGACTCGTCGTCGGGGTGCGCGTGCACGCTCAGCAGGCGCAGGCCGTCGGGGTGACGGGTGAACACGGGTGCCTCCAGGGTCTCGGTGGCCGGGAACCGGCCGGTGATCGGGACGCGGCCGACGGTCAGTCGGCCCGGCGGGTGTTCGGGTAGAGCAGCGCCGGGGCGATGGCGAGCGCGGACAGGGCCAGCACCCACCAGAAGGTCTCGCCGAAGGCCGCACCCGGGTGGCCCGGGTGCCCGCCCTGCGCCTGCTGGAGCGCCAGCGTCAGCACGGCGGTGCCGAGCGCCCCGCCCACCCGGTTCAGCACGTTGACCGCACCCGCCGCCGCGGGCACCTGATCCTTCTCGACGCTCCCGTACACCACCGCCAGGCCCGGGATCGCGATGATCCCCATGCCCGCGCCGCGCAGTGCCAGCGAGCCGGCTATCAGCCAGTCGGCCGGTTCGGAGCCGCTGCCAAGCTGGGTGAACGCGACCGTGCCGACCAGGGAGCAGGCGATGCCGATCATGATCAGTGGACGCGGCGCGAAGCGGTCGGTGATCCGGGCGGCGAGCATCGCCGTGACCGCCGTGCCGAGGGCCTGCGGCGCCAGCAGCAGGCCGGCCTCCACCGCGGTGGCGTGCTTCACCTGCTGGTAGTAGAGCGGTACCAGGAACATCGAGCTGTAGAGCGCGGCGCCCTGGAGGAAGCTGTTGGCCGTCGCCACGGCGAAGCCGCGCCGGGCGAACAGCCGCAGGTCGATCAGCGGCGTCCGGACACCGCCGCGACCCACCCGCAGCGCGTGCCGGCCGTAGAGCGCCACCAGCACCACGCCCGCCACCAGGGCGACCCTGCCGGCCGTCGCACCGTCACCGATCGTCGCGAGCCCGTAGACCAGCCCGGTCAGACCGGGCGAGAGCAGCACCAGACCGGTCACGTCCAGCTGTGGCTTCGGAGCGTCCGACGCCTCGTCAGCCGGCAGCCAGCGGGCGGCGAGCAGCAGGATCACCAGCCCGACCGGCACGTTCAGCAGGAACATCCACCGCCAGTCGGAGTGCTCCAGCACCAGCCCGCCGAGGATCGGCCCCAGGACCGGAGCCAGGCTGATCGGCAGCATCAGCGTGCCCATCACCCGCCCGACCCTGGACGGCCCTGCGGCTTGTATGATGATCGCCTGGCCGAGCGGTTGAATCATCCCGCCGCCGATCCCCTGCAGCACCCGGAAGGCGATCAGACTGCCCGTCGACCAGGCCAGGCCGCACAGCGCCGATCCGAGCACGAACAGGACGACCGAGGCGAGCCACGCCCGCCGGCCACCGAAGCGACCGGCGGCCCAGCCCGAGAGCGGCATGGTCAGCGAGATCGCCAGCAGGTACCCCGTGGCCACCCACTGCACCGCCGCGATCGAGCTGTGCAGATCACGGCCGACGGAGTCGATGCCGACGTTGACGATCGTGCTGTCCAACAGCGCGAGCACCGGCCCCAGCGCGAGCACCCCGCCCATCTTCCACAGGCCCGGCGGAATCGGCTCCGGCGCCTCCCCCCGAACTCCTCCCGGCCGGCCCTTCGCGGTGACGGATGTGCTCATGCGCCCTCCCCTGGTCGCCCTCGAGCGAGCCGCCCCCGAAACGCGGACGCCCACTCGGGCAGCCCCTCCGGCCGCCCCGAGGAAAACTTAGGACGGACCCATCGATTGGGTCAAATCAAATTTCTGTGCTCGACCCAGCGAACTGCGCTACGCTCCCCCCATGACCGAATCCGGGACCACGCCGAACCTGCGCGAGCTCAACAAGCGCCGCACCCGCGAGGCGATCTCGCACGCCGCGACCAGACTCTTCATCGAGCGGGGCTTCGACCGTACGACCATCGCCGAGGTCGCGGCCGCCGCGGGCGTCGCCAAGATGACCGTCACCAACCACTTCCCGCGCAAGGAGGACCTCTTCTTCGACCTGCACGAGGAACTCGTCGCCCGGCTCGCCGGAACCGTCGCCGGGCGCGCGCCGGGCGAGTCCGCGCTCGCCGCACTGCGCCGCGACTGCCTCGCCGGCCTCGACCGGCACGACGCCCGGCTCGGCTTCTCCGGCCCCGACTTCGCCCGCACCGTCTTCGACAGCCCGGCACTGGCCGCCCGACTGCGCGAGCTGCACGAGCAGGGCGAGACGGCACTCGCCGAGGCACTGGGCGAGGCGGTGCACGAGAGACCCGTCGGCTTCGAGTGCCGGGTCGCCGCCGCGCTGCTCGCCGCCGTCGACCGGGCGGTGTTCGCCGAGGTGTTCCGCCGCACCCTGGCAGGCGAGGAGCAGTCGGCGATCGCCGCCGCGGTGCGCCCCTCCGCGGTCCGGGCCTACGACCGACTGGAGGGCGCCCTCGGGGCCTTCGCCGTGCGGGAGGCCTGAAGCTCGCCCCGGCGGGCCGGGACCTCCGCCGCCGCACCGGTCCGGTCCGGTCCGGTCAGCGGCAGTTGCCGCTCGAAGGGCTGCAGAGCCTGACGTCGCCGACGCCCGGCAGGTCGGCGATCCTCTGCCGGAGGAGGTCGAGTTCGGCGGCGGGAGTGCGGATGTCGAAGACGACGGTGAGGGTGCCGCCGGGTACTCCGCCGACCTCTCCCAGACTGACGAACGTGGCACCGTGACCGAAGCCGTCGGCCCGCAGGTCCACCGGATGCGGACCGATCCCGAGGAGCGGACTTCCCTCGTGGACGGTGGCGAGGAAGGCGTCCGGCTCCCGGAAGTGCGGAGCGACCACGTACTCTCCGAACGCCCAGCCCGCGAAACCGAGGGTCACCGCCGCCACCAGGCCACCGACCATCAGCGACAGACGGCCGGCATCGGGACGTGACCGGCTTCCCGCCGCGACGAGGACCACACCGGCCGGCATCAGCACGAACAGTCCGAAGAGGAAGCCCAGGACCCCGAACACGAGCGCCCCCCAGCCGGCCACCAGGCAGACCGTCCGGAAGTCCTTCGCGCCCCGTATGAAAAGGGGTGCGGTCGTCACCAGTGCACCGAACACCAGCGGACCGTCGGCGATCGACCCGCGGGCCGTGAACACCCAGACCAGCACCGGTGCGGCGCACAGCATCGCCAGCACCGACAGAATCCGGGCCGCCCGCGGCACCGGCCGACGCACGCTCGAAGCCTCCACGACAACCCCCACGAGATCCCCCACATTGAACACGTTCAAATCAATGGCGGCGCCACGGTACCAGACGCACCACCACGCCAACCGCCCCAGGTCGGCGCACCCTTGACGAAAGGTTGACCTGCTCACGGCAGAAGGTTGACGATCGCCGCCTCTATCGTCGGCCCATGCCCTCACAGCCCATCAGGCCCACCGCCCTGCCGGTCCTGCCCTACCGCAAGCCCACCCGGGGCCGGGACTACTGGGTCCTGGACAACGTGCTGCCCGACCCGGACGCCGTCCGCGAGCGCTGCCTGGCCCGCGGGGACTGGACGGAGGGCTACCCCCACCGCCCCGAGACCTGGCCCGGACTGCGCACCATGCCGGGCCTGGAGCCCGAGGAGCTGGCCCGGGTCGAGTCGCTGGTCCGCAAGGCCACCGGCGCCTCCCGACTCTGGGTGCAGAGCACCCCGGGCGGCGGCACGCTCAACCACAACTGCGTCCAGGTCGTCGGCGCCGGCGAGTCCGAGTCCCGCCCGCACACCGACTCCCGCGCGCTCTGCCGCTACGCCGCCGTCCTCTACCTCAGCCCCGGCGCCCCCAAGGACGCCGGCACCAGCTTCTACCGCCAGCAGTTCCCCGGCGGGCGCCTCGGCGGCAACCTGGTCGACGCCCCGCACAACAACCTGGTCGAGGCGCTCGGCACCCGCCGGGTGCCGGCCGACCACTTCACCGAGGACGTCCGCGTCCCCAACCGCTACAACCAACTGCTCCTCTACCACGCCAACCTGATCCACAGTGCCACCGGCTACTACGGCACCGAGCTGGCCGAGCGGCGGATGACGGCGGTCTTTTTCTGGATGGCCTGACCCCGCACGCCGCATGAGCGGGCGAAGCACGGGGGTACGCCCGGCCGGAGGCTGGGGAAGAACATCGGCATGAGCCGTGACGCCGTACCCGCGACCGAGACCATCCGCCCCGACTGGGCCGCGATCGACCAGCTGCCCACGGTCGAGCTGCTCCGCCTGATGAACGCCGAGGACCGCACGGTGCCCGTCGCCGTCGCCGGGCAGCTGGAGCGGATCGCCGCCGTGGTCGACGCCGTGGCCGCCGGGATGGCACGTGGCGGTCGGCTGGTCTATGCCGGCGCGGGGACGGCCGGGCGGCTCGGCGTGTTGGACGCCGTCGAGTGTCCGCCGACCTTCGGCACCGATCCGGCACTGGTCGTCGGTCTGGTCGCGGGCGGGAGTTCGGCGGTCACGGCGGCCGCCGAGGGCGCCGAGGACCGCACGGACCTCGCCGAGGCCGACGTGGCCGCGCTCGCCCTCACCCCCGCCGACACCCTGGTCGGCATCTCCGCCTCGGGCCGTACGCCCTACCCGCTGGCCGCCGTCCGGGCGGCGCGGGCGGCCGGGGCGCTGACCGTCGGGCTGGCGTGCAACCGGGGGTCGGCGCTCGCGGCGGCGGCCGAGTTGGGCGTCGAAGTGGAGGTCGGCCCCGAGGTGTTGGCCGGATCGACCCGGCTCAAGGCGGGCACGGCGCAGAAGCTGGTGCTCAACCTGCTGTCCACGGCCGTGATGGTCCGACTCGGCCGGACGTACGGAAATCTGATGGTCGACCTCCGCGCCACCAACGACAAGCTACGCGACCGCGCCCGACGGATCGTCGCCGAGGCGACCGGTGCCGACGAGGCCGCGATCGACCGCGCCCTGACCGCGACCGGCGGCCGGGCCAAGGACGCGATCCTGTCCCTGCTCGCGGACGTGGACGCCCCCACCGCCGCCCGCCTGCTCAAGGCCTCGGACGGACGGCTGCGTGAAGCCCTCCGCCACGCCCGGCCGTAGCAGCGCTCCTCCCGCCACGCCCAGCCCTAGCAGCGCCCCGGCCGCCACGCCCGGCCGTAGCAGCGCCACTCCCACCACGCCCGGCCGTAGCAGCGCCCTCCGCTAACGCCCGACCGCGACCTCACCCCACCCGCACGTCCGCCGACTCACCCCACCCGCACGTCCGCCGCCGCGACGACCTCGCCGAGGCGCGGAAAGTCCAGCTCCACCGACGCCCGGTGCTCCTCCGCCGTGAGCGCGGCCATCGCGTCCTCGACGAACACCAGCCGGTACCCGTGGTCGCCGGCCGCGCGGGCGCTCGACTCCACGCCGAGGTTGGTGGCGATCCCGGTGAACACCAGGGTCTCCACACCCCTCGCCCGGAGCAGCCCGTCCAGGCCGGTGCCCTGGAAGGCCCCGATGGTGCGCTTCACCACGACCTCGTCGGCCGCCGCCGCGACCTCCGCGACCAGCCCGCTCCCGGGCGGCTGCTCGGTGACGTTCGGCCGCTCGACCCGCACCGCGACCACGGGCGCGCCGACCGCCCGGAACCGCCGGGCCAGCTCCAGCGAGGCCTCCACCACCTCCGAACCGGTGCGCGGCGCGAGCGGATTGGAGACGATCCGGTCCATCAGGTCGATCAGGACCAGGGCCGTGCTGCGAGGATCAACGGTGGTCATGGGCGTCACGCTAGCCCATCGGACGTCAGGCTCCCGCCTCCCGCGCGATCTCCGCCCGGAACCCCTCGATCAGCACCCGCAGCCCGTACTCGAAGTCGGCGTCATGGTCGGTCATCCGCAGCACGTCGACCGCCTCACGCAGCAACGGGAGTTCGCGCAACGCCTCGTCGGGGAACGGCGGCCGCTCACGGTCCGCGGCGTCCTGCCGCCAGGCCTGCTCCTCCGTGACCCAGCCCATGATGTACCGGTCGACGGTCAGCAGCAGCCGCAGCGCCGTGCGCGGGCGCAGCCCGGCTCCGCACAGGGCACCCAACTGGGCTTCGACCGCCGGGAGTTCATCCTCGGTGGGCAGGGTGCCGGCGTGCACCCGGGCGCCGTCGCGGTAGGCGAGCAGGGCGTTCCGCTTGGCGCGGGCGTCGGCGGCGATCCACTCGGGCCAGTGCGCCGGGTCGGGTTCGCGGTCGGGCGGGAGGGCCTCGGCGAGCATCGCCTCCGCCATCAGGTCGAGCAGTTCCCGCTTGCTCTTGAAGTGCCAGTACAACGCCGGTGACTGGACGCCGAGTTCGCGGGCGAGCCGGCGGGTGGTCAGCCCGTCGATGCCCTCCTCGTTCAGCAGGCGCAGCGCCGTGCGCACCACCTCGTCGCGCTGCAGCGCCATCCGATCGACCTCCCGGGTTATCCGCTTGCCAGGCCACCTTATCGCCGATAAGTTCCCGAGCTGGAATTTATCAGCGATAAGGACGACCGTCGCGACGCCGACGGCCGCGAAGGGATCCCACCCCCCATGACCTCCGGACCGAACCCGCCCTCCGGACCGAACCCGATCCCAGGAACGGACCCGACCCCAGGAACGGACCGCTTCTGGTCCCGAGTGCTGCCGAACACCGCACCCTGGCGATCCTCCAAGGACTTCCGGCTGACCTGGACCTCCGGCACGGTCACCCTGCTCGGCTCGATCTTCACCATGACGGCGATCCCGCTCCAGATCGCCGACCTCACCGGCTCACCCCTGGCCGTGGGCGCGGTCGGCGCGGTCGAGCTCGTGCCCACCGTCCTGTTCGGCCTCTACGGCGGCGTCCTCGCCGACCGTGCCGACCGCCGCACCGTCGCACTGGTCACCGAGGTCGCACTGGCCGCGCTCAGCGCCCTGCTGCTGGTCAACGCGCTGCTCGGCACTCCCGCCGTCTGGCTGCTCTACGTCGCCGCCGGACTGGCGGCGGCACTCCAGGGCGTCCAGCAGCCCTCGGTCGAGGCGATGGTCCCCCGGCTGGTGCCCCAGGACCAGCTGGTGGCGGCCGGCGCCCTGCTCTCGCTGCGCTGGAGCATCGGCGGCGTGGCCGCCCCGGCGGCGGCCGGCCTGCTGATCGCCACCGCCGGCGTCCCCGCGGCCTACCTGGTCGACCTCGGCACCTTCCTGCTCTCGATCGCCCTGCTGGCCCAGGTCCGGCCGGTCCCCTCGGCGCGGGACGCCGAGGCGCCGCGGCTCGCCGAGTTCCTCGACGGCGCCCGGTACGCGGCCCGACGGCCCGACCTGATCGGCACGTACCTGGCCGATCTCGTCGCCACCGTGTTCGCCCTGCCCACCGCGCTCTTCCCGTTCCTGGCCGCGGAGCTGGACGCCACCTGGGCGCTCGGGCTGCTCTACTCGGCCGGCGCGGTCGGCGCCCTGATCGCGGCCGCGACCGGCGGGTGGGCGGAGCGGGTGCACCGGCACGGCCGGCTGGTGCTGCTCTCCGCCGCCCTGGTCGGAGCGGCAACGGCCGCGGCGGCGTTCACCCCCAGCCTGTGGGCCGTCCTGCTCTGCCTGACCGTCGCGGGCGGCGCGCACTGGATCGGCGACACCTTCCGCAGCGCCATCTGGAACCAGTCCATTCCGGACGAACTCCGGGGCCGTGCGGCCGGGTTGGAGATGCTGATCGGCTCCGCCGGGCCGGCCCTGGGCGACCTGCGGGCCGGCGGGCTCGCCGCCCGGCAGGGAATCCGGGCGGCCCTGCGCACCGGCGGGCTGCTCTGCCTCGGCAGCTCGGCCGCGCTGTCCGCCGCGCTCCCGGCCCTCTGGCGCTACGACCGGCGAGCGCACCGCACCGAACCCGCCCTGCCGGAGCCGACCCCGTGACAAGCCCGTACGCGCCACCCGGCGAACAGCCGCTCGGTCCAGGACGAGCTCAGTCCCGGAGGAACTCGGTCCAGGACGAGCTCAGTCCAGGACGAGCGCCTCGGCATGCCGGCCGATCAGCTGCTCCAACGCCCGGACGTCCTCGACCCCGCGCTTGGGCAGCACGGTCACCACCCCGGGCTCCTCCGCACCGGCCAGCAGCAGGAACAGCTCGCGCGTCTCCAGGAAGTACCGCTGCTCCGGCCAGCCGAGCAGGGTGTCCGAAGCCTCGTGGCTCACGACCACCCCGCACTCGTCCAGCAGGACCCGGAACTCACCCTTGTCCGCCACCCTCCGCACCACCCGGCGCGCGTGCCTCCGGCTCGGTGCGAACAGCACCCACAGTGCGCACACCAGCAGCAGCGCGGCCGGCAGCAGCGCCGCCCCGCCGACCAGGGCGAGCAGCCCGGCACCCGCCGCCGCACCGGCGGACACCGTGCGCCTGGCGTTCCGCGACCGGCGCCCGGGCGCCGTGTGCCGGGCCAGCACGGCGAAGGCCTCCCGGAAGTCGGCGGCCGTCGGGGTGTAACGGACCTCGACCGACGTCACCGCCCACTCGCGCTCACTCACGCCCACGTCTTCCGACCCCCGTACGCCCGACTCCTGACACCCACGTCGCCGGATCGTAGCAAAGGCCGTACGTACCCGACTCACCCGTCCGCGCTCCTCCGACGGTCGCGCACCCGCCCGCTGACCGACCGCCACGCCCTGCGGTCGGCTCACCTCGAGCCGGTCGCCGGGGAGTTCGGCCTCCACCGCCTGCCGCTCCCCTGCCCGCGCCGACGGACCGATCACCGGTGCACAACCACCTCGGCGCACGACCACCTCAGCGCACGACCACCCCGCCGGGGCCGCCGCCCGCCTCACGCCGTGAGCGCCCGCGCCGAGGCCCGGATCGGCGCCGGCAACTCCGTCCACCCCCGCAGGTACCGGTCCACCGCCGCCGCCACCGCCCGCCCCTCGGCGATCGCCCAGACGATCAGCGACTGCCCGCGCCCGGCGTCCCCCGCGACGAACACGCCCTCCGCCTCCGTCGCGAAGCCGTCGTCCCTGACCAGGGTGGACTCCGGACCGGTGGCGAGGCCGAGTTGGGCGAACAGCCGCCCGTCCGGCTCCGGCCCGGTGAAGCCCAGCGCGAGCAGCACCAGCTGGGCCGGGAGCCTGCGCTCGGTGCCCGCCCGCGGGCTGCGGTCGGCGGGCTCGGCCTCGGCGATGCGGACGGCGGCCAGCCGACCGTCCGGGCCGGGTTCGAAGGCCACGGTGGCCGCCGCGAACACCCGGGGCCCGGCCGCCGCGGCGCCGGACTCCTCGTGCGAGGTGGTCTCCCGGTACACCTTGGGGTGCACCGGCCAGGGCTGCCCGGAGGCCCGGCCCTGCGGCGGCCGCGGGTTGATGTCCAGTTGGGTGACCGAGGCGGCCCGCTGGCGCAGCGCCGTCCCCAGGCAGTCGGCCGCCGTGTCCCCACCGCCGACGATCACCACGTGCCGCCCCTCGGCGGACAGCGGCGAGACCAGGCAGTCGCCCTCGTCCACCCGGTTCGCCCAGGTCAGGTACTCGATGGCCTGGTGCACCCCGGGCAGGTCCCGCCCGGGCACCGGCAGGTCCCGGCAGGCCGTCGCGCCCACCGCGACCACCACCGCGTCGTACTCGGCCCGCAGCTCCTCGCCCGGGACGTCCCGGCCGACCCACACCCCGGTGCGGAAGGCCGTGCCCTCGGCCCGCAGCTGGTCCAGCCGGCGCTCCAACCGGTGCTTCTCCAGCCGGAACGACGGGATGCCGTACCGCAGCAGTCCGCCCGCGCGGTCGGCCCGTTCGTACACCGTGGTGGCGTGCCCGGCCCTGGTGAGCTGCTGGGCGGCGGCCAGCCCGGCCGGGCCGGAGCCGATCACCGCGACTCGCCGCCCACCGGCCCGCTCGGGCAGCCGGGGCGCGTCCCAGCCCGCCTCCCAGGCCCGGTCGGCGATCGCCAGCTCCACGTTCTTGATCGTCACCGCGGCACCGTCGATGGCCAGGACGCAGGCGCTCTCGCAGGGCGCGGGGCAGAGCCGGCCGGTGAACTCCGGGAAGTTGTTGGTCGCCAGCAGCCGCGCCGCGGCCGCCCGCCAGTCGGCTCCCGCCGCCCCCGCCCCTGCTTCCTCACCCGCCCCCGGTTCCTCACCCGTCCCCGACTCCGCCACCAGCCGGTTCCACTCCGGCACCAGGTTCCCCAGCGGACAGGCGCTGTGGCAGAACGGCAGCCCGCAGTCCATGCACCGCCCCGCCTGTCCGCCCACCACCGGCAGCAGAGCCCCCGGCCGGTACACCTCGTGCCAGTCCCCCAGTCGCTCCCGAGCGTCCCGCCGCGCCCGCTCCGCGCGCGGGGTGGTGAAAGGGGCCATCCGGTCTGCCATCGCGGCCTCCGGCAGGGCGTGCCGACTCGGACCCGGCGACCCACCCGGCGGCGCGCCACCGTACGGCCACCGTACGCCCGCGAAGCACCACGGAAAAGCGGCGGCCGTCGCGGACCGGCCAGGAGCGGGCCCGGACACCCCGACCCCGCCGCGAACCGTCGTGGACACGCCAGGGAGAATCTCCGCCATGACGCACACCGTGCTGATCGCCGAGGACGACCGGGCCATCCGCGACTCGCTCGCCCGGGCCCTGATGCTGGAGGGCTACCGGGTGCGGGTCGCCGCCGACGGCACCCAGACCCTGGCCGTCCTCGCCGAGCAGCGCCCGGACGTCCTGGTGCTCGACGTGATGATGCCCGAGCCGGACGGCCTGGAGGTCTGCAGACGGCTGCGCGCGGCCGGCGACCGCACCCCCGTGCTGATGCTCACCGCCCGGGTCGAGGTGCCGGACCGGATCGCCGGCCTCGACGCCGGCGCCGACGACTACCTGGTCAAACCCTTCGACGTGGACGAGCTGTTCGCCCGCCTGCGCGCCCTGCTGCGCCGCCACCCGCCCGCGCCCACCGGCGAGGTGCTGACCGTCGCCGACCTGCGGATCGAGCCGCCCGCCCGACGCGCCTGGCGCGCCGCCCAGGAGCTCGAACTCTCCCGCACCGAGTTCGACCTGCTGGAACTGCTCGCCCGGCACGCCGGCGCCGTCCTCGACCAGGCCACCCTCTACGAGCGGATCTGGGGCTACGACTTCGGCCCCGGTTCGAAGAACCTCGCGGTGTTCATCGGCTACCTGCGCCGCAAGCTCGACCGCCCCGGCCTGGCACCGCTGATCCACACCGTCCGCGGCGTCGGCTACACGCTGCGCGAGCCGTGACCGGCCCGGCCCGCCGCCTCCCCGGCCCACCACGCCCACCACGCCTGCCGCGCCTGCCGCGCCCCGGCCTGCGCACCACCCTCGCACTGGCCTTCGCCGCGATCGCCGCGCTGGTCGCGGTGCTGATCGGCGCACTCGGCTACCACGCCGCCGCCCGGCTGATCCGGGACGACGAGACCGCCGACTTCGGCGCCGCCGTCGACTCCGTCGGCCGGCAGGTCCAGCGCGAGGCCCTCTTCCCCGGCGACTTCGCCGGACCGAGCGGCCTGAGCGCCGACCTGGTCCGCCCGATCCGGGTCACCACCCAGTCGCTCGACCCCGACGGCGCGGTGCTTCCCGGCACCGCCCGGCTCGACCTGCCACCGAGCCCGTCCGACCAGGAACTCGCCCACGCCGACCAGCCGGGCCGCACCTCGATCGGGCTGCGTCACCAGCACGACGAGGGCTACCGGGTCGGTGTGGTCTCGCTCGGCGGCCGGCGCGGCGCGGTCCAGATCATCCAGCAGGTCGGGCCCGCCGAGGAGCTGCTGGCCACCCTGCGGACCCGCACGGTGGCCCTGGTGGCGGTCGTCACGGTGCTCGCCGGCGGGGCCGGCCGGCTGCTGGCGCGGCGGATCACCGGCCGGCTGGTCCGGCTCACCGACGCGGCCGAACTGGTCGCCGCCAGCGGGAGGTTGGACGTCCCGGTGCCCGCCGCCGGAACGGACGAGGTGGGCCGCCTCGGCCGGGCCTTCGACCGGATGCTGGTCCGGCTGGCCACCGCCAGGGAGAACCAGCGCCGACTGGCCCAGGACGCCGGACACGAGCTGCGCACCCCCCTGACCAGCCTGCGCACCAACCTCTCGGTGCTGCCCAGCCTGGACCGGCTGCCGCCCGCCGAACGCTCCGCCCTGATGGCCGATCTGGCCGAGGAGGCACGGGAGTTGACCCAGCTGGTGGAGGAACTGGTGGCGCTCGCGGCGGACAGCAGGGCGGACGAGCAGCCGACCGAGGTGATGCTCGCCGACCTGGTCCGGGAGGCCGCCGCCCAGGCCCGGCGGCGCAGCGGCCGCGAGGTCCTGGTGGACGCGGACGGGACCGTCGTCACCGCCCGGCCGGACGCCCTGGCCCGTGCGGTGGGCAACCTGCTGGACAACGCCGCCAAGTTCGACCCGGCCGGGACCGGCCCGATCGAGGTGGTGGTGCGCGGCCCGCGGGTGGAGGTGCGCGACCGCGGCCCGGGCATCGACGCGGCCGACCTCGACCGGGTCTTCGACCGCTTCTACCGGGCCACCGCCGCCCGCAGTCTGCCCGGTTCCGGGCTGGGCCTGGCCATCGTCGACGAGGTGGCCCGCTCGCACGGCGGGACGGCCTTCGCCGCCAACCGGGACGGCGGCGGCGCGGTGATCGGCTTCACCCTCGACGGCTGAGCGCACGTACGGGCCGGGCGCCCGAAGCACCGGCCCCGGTACGCGCATCACCGGGCCCGGTGCGTACGACACCGGGCCCGCCGCCGCTCACCCCCACCACTGCTCCGGCACGGGCTCCGGCTCGGACGACTCCGGGACCGTCACCGGTTCGGCGTAGCGCACCAGCAGATCGCCCCCCTCCGTCCCGGCGACGAGATATCCGCACTCGCGCAGCACGACCGCGGCCGCGCCGCTCAGCGCCGCCAGCGCCTCCCGGGAGGGCGGCCCGCCCGGCTCCGCGCCCGGAGTCCAGCCGACCACCACACCCTCGGGGTGACGGTCGATCCACAGCGGTGAGGGACCCGGTCCGAGGTCGAACCCGGCGCGGGCCAGGGCCTCGGTGACGTCCTCGAAGAGTTCACGGTGATCCACCATTGGCGCAGCGTAGGCCCCGGACCGTGCGACCCCCGGGCGCGGCGCGCGCCGAAACGCTTCAGTGGCACTCGACCGCAGCATCGGCACCCGTTGGGCCGAGCGGCGGCCAGCCGATCGGGCGTCAGGGCCCCCCGTCCGGCCCGACACGCGCGGCCGGACGGGCCGATGGACGTGCACAGTCGGCCCCCTGCCGACAGCATGACAGAGTAAGCGCTCCATCACCCTGAGCAACGAGTCCAGCGGAACACCTGGTCCGCGCGCCGGTCCGGCCGGCGGGCCCGTATCGAGAGGTCCCATGATCACAACACTTCGCCGGCCGGGGTTCGCGCCGGCGGGTCTCCAGCCCGGCAGGCCGAGGACGCCGGGGAGCCCGTCGTGAGAACCGACCAGCAGTCGCAGCCGGGACCGGTGACCACCACGCGCGCCAACCCCGCCAACGGGGCCGAGGCGCTGGCCGACTGGACCGACGGCCGGCTCGGCATCTACTCCCTGGCCAAGTCCAATCTGCGCAAGATCTTTCCCGACCACTGGTCCTTCATGCTGGGCGAGATCGCGCTCTACACCTTCGTCATCATCATCCTCACCGGCGTCTGGCTGACCATGTTCTTCACGCCGAGCATGGGCGAGGTCGTCTACGACGGGACGTACGTCCCGCTCCGGGGCATCCCGATGTCCGAGGCCTACTCCTCGACCCTGAGGATCAGCTTCGACGTGCGCGGCGGCCTGCTGATGCGCCAGATCCACCACTGGGCGGCGATCGTCTTCGTCGCCTCGATGCTGACCCACATGATGCGCGTCTTCTTCACGGGCGCGTTCCGCAAGCCGCGCGAGATCAACTGGATCTTCGGCGCGCTGCTGCTGATCCTCGGCATGTTCGACGGCTTCATGGGCTACTCGCTGCCGGACGACCTGCTCTCCGGGACGGGCATCCGCTTCATGGAGGGCGCCATCCTGGCCGTCCCGATCGTCGGGTCGTACCTGCAGTTCTTCATGTTCGGCGGCGAGTTCCCGGGCACCGACATCATCCCCCGGCTGTTCACCGTCCACGTGCTGCTGATCCCCGGGATCATGGTGGGCCTGCTCGCGGCGCACCTGATCCTGGTCTTCTACCACAAGCACACCCAGTTCGCCGGGCCCGGCCGGACCAACCAGAACGTCGTGGGCATGCCGCTGATGCCGGTCTACATGGCCAAGGCGGGCGGTTTCTTCTTCCTGGTCTTCGGCGTGGTCGCGGTGATGTCGGCGATCGCCACGGTCAACCCGATCTGGGCCTACGGCCCGTACCGCCCGGACCAGGTCTCCACCGACGCCCAGCCGGACTGGTACATGGGCTTCTCCGAGGGCCTGATCCGCGTGATGCCCGGCTGGGAGATCAGCGTCTGGGGCGGCCACACCCTCAACCTCGGGGTGTTCATCCCGCTGATGGTCTTCCCGCTCGTGCTGCTGGTCATCTGGTGCTACCCGTTCCTGGAGGCCTGGATCACCGGGGACCGGGGCGAGCACCACATCGCCGACCGGCCGCGCAACGCCCCGGTCCGCACCGCCTTCGGCGCGGCCTGGATCGGCCTCTACCTGCTCCTGCTGGCCGGCGGCGGCAACGACCTGCTGGCCACCCACTTCCACCTCTCGATCAACGCGATCACCTACGCCGTGCGGATCGGCTTCTTCACCGTGCCGGTGGTCGTCTTCGTGATCACCAAGCGGTGGTGCCTGGGCCTGCAACGGCGGGACAGGGAGAAGGTGCTCCACGGCCGGGAGACCGGCGTCATCAACCGGCTCCAGCACGGCGAATTCGTCGAGGTGCACGCCCCGCTGCCGCCCGGCCGGCTCTACACCCTCACCTCGCACGACCAGCCGCAGCCGTCCGAGCTGCCGCCCGAGGTGGACGAGAACGGGGTGCCCCGCAAGGCCGGGCTGTGGACCCGCACCCGGGTCAAGTTCTCCCGCGGCTTCTACGGCAGGCACAGCCAGATCGCCAAGCCCACCGTCGAGGAGCGCGAGGAGATCAGCAGCGGCCACGGCCACCACTGACCCCTCCCCCGGACACCGGAAAGGGCCCGCTGCGCCGGCAACGGCACAGCGGGCCCTCGTCGTCCGCCCCGGCCCGTGGGCCGAGGGCCCGCTCAGCCCCGCAACACGGCCGGGACCACGGCGAACAGCGCCGCCGCCACGGTGACGGAGAGGCAGAGCGCCGCCCAGCGGGCGCAGATCCGGCGGCACTCGACGCGGTACCGGGCGGCCAACCGGCGGCAGCGCTCGACCGCGCGGTCGACGACCTCCTCGGCGTAGCGCAACCGGTCGGCGGTGTAAGCCTGTTCGAGGCTCTCCCGCTCCGCCGCCGGCAGCCAGGGGAACTGCGCGGCGAACGCGCGGGCGTCCCGCTCGGCCGCCGCGACCTCCGCCTCCCACGCCAGGAACCCCTCGATGCGGGCGAACGCCGCCCGGGAGTCCACCCGGGCACCGGCCCCGGCGGGCCTGCCCTGACGAGGGGTCCGCGCTCTCGGCGGACGCTGTCTGCCACCCATGACCGCTCCTCCAGTCCTGTCGAGTCGTCCCGCCGGAAAGCCTGCGGGGTCGGGCTCCCGACGCGGATCGCTCCGCGACCACGCAACTACTACCAGCGACAAACCGCAGGTGGCGGGCGGCTCGCCACAGGCCGTACGGCCGGGAAAAACTTGCGTGCCGCGCACTATTGCGCAGCGCGCACCTTCTGCGGAACGGTGGCGCCCATGACGAACGGTCAGCCCGGACTACGGGAACGGAAGAAAGCCGCGACGAGGGAGGCACTCAGCTCGGCGGCCCTGCGCCTGGCGGTGGAGCGGGGGCTGGAGAACGTCCGGGTGGAGGACATCGCAGCGGCGGCCGGGGTGTCCCCGCGCACCTACAACAACTACTTCTCCAGCAAGGCCGAGGCGATCGTCTCCCGGCACCGCGACCGGGTCCTGCGGGCCGCCGAGGCGCTGCGGGGCCGCCCGACGGAGGAACCGCTGTGGGAGGCGCTGACCCACTCGCTCGTCGCACCGTACGTCGGCGCGCCGGAGGGGCCCGACCCGCGGTGGACCGCCGCCGTACGGCTTCTTCTACGCGAGCCCGCGCTCCAGGCCGAACTGATCCGCGGCGGCGCGGCCGTCCGGACCGAGTTGGCGGCGGCGGTGGCCGCCCGGACCGGGACCGACGCCGACCGGGACCTCTACCCGAAGCTGGTCGCCTCGGCCGCGCTCTCAGCACTGCAGGTCGCCAACGAGCACTACCTGACCGCCGACCCGGTGGTGCCGTTCCAGCCGCTGTTCACCGAGGCGCTGCGGCAACTGGCGGCCGGACTGCCGGACCCGTCACAGGCATGAATCCCACCGCATCCGAGGATATGACCGACGACGACGTCGTCGGCGGCGGCGCGGGACCGCTCGGGCGAGCAGAAGGCCAACGGCCTGGTCGGCCAGGTGCTCCGGCTCTTCGGCGAACTGCCGGCACACCCCGACAACCTCGGCCGGATCGCCGCGCTGATGGCCGGCGGCGACATCCGCCATGACCGCTGCGCACCTGGTTCGGCGCCACCGGCCCCTGAGCACGGGCCCCTCGCCGCCGAGCGCGGACGGGGCTGGGGGGGGGGGGGGGGGAGAAGAAGGAAGGATGTCTGGTGGTCGGGGGGGGGGGGGGGGGGCGCCAAAGAAGGGGGGGGAAAGGGGGGGGGGGGTCAAACCGCTTCCCCCT